>CALEDJ010000028.1 GCA_937951485.1 uncultured bacterium | reverse complement strand
TGGGAGAGGGCGTTTACCGCGCAACCCGAGGAATGCTCTTGCTCCCTCTCCCGCTGGGAGAGGGGTGGGGTGAGGGGGAACAAAACAGAACACCTTGGTACATGAATCAATGATGCCTCAGGAATCCCACGAAGAGGTTTGCGTGTAAGACAAGCCCGCCACATTATCTTCATTCAACAGGATTTTCCAAGGGTTTTGGGCATGGCCTTTCATCTCCTTGAATAGTCTGTTTTGAACAACACTGTTTTGCAGTACAGGCTTCAACCTGCTGAAAGCGAGAAAGAACCCTGTTCTTTTTTCAGGCTGAAGTCTGTACTCCCGAACTTTCTTATTTGACGACGAGATTGACCATTTTTCCGGGAACGTAGATTTCCTTGACGGTTGTCTTGCCCGCGATGAACCCTGTCACCTTGGGATCAGTCTTCGCAGCCGCAAGAATGGCATCCTTGTCTGAATCCTTGGGCAATATCACCTTGCTGCGCAATTTGCCGTTGACCTGCACGGGGATTTCGATGGTGTCTTCGACAAGCAGCGCCTCGTCGCAGGTTGGCCAAGGGTCATAGGCAAGGGTTTTCTCATGACCGAGTCGTTCCCAGAGTTCTTCGGCCAGATGCGGCGCGAACGGCGACAGCACCAGCACGAAGGTCTCCATCACGTCGCGGTCAATACGGTCCGTCTTCATCGCGGCATTGATGAATTCCATCATGCGCGCGATGGCGGTGTTGAATTGCAGGTTTTCGATGTCGTTCGTGACCGCCTTGATGGTTTTGTGGAGTTCGCGGCGCATGGCTTCATCGCCACCTTTCGCCACGATACGGGGGTGGAGCGCTCCGCTTTCATCCAGATACACCGTCCACACGCGGCGCAGAAAGCGGTGCACGCCCTGGATGCCTTCGTCAGTCCAGGGTTTGTCGCGGTCCAGCGGTCCCATGAACATTTCATACAGGCGCATGGAATCCGCGCCGTATTCGCGCACGACCTCATCGGGATTTACGACGTTGTAGCGTGACTTGCTCATTTTTTCGATCTGCACACGGAGCGGCGCACCGGTCGCCTTCACCACCCAGGCATCACCGCGTTTTTCCACCTCGTGCGGATAGTAATATTTGCCCTGGGCGTCCTGGTAGGAGTAGGCGAGGATCATGCCCTGATTGAAAAGTCTGGTAAAGGGTTCCTTCGTGGAGACATGGCCGGCGTCGTGGAGCACCTTGTGCCAGAAGCGGGAATAGAGCAGATGGAGCACGGCATGCTCCGCCCCGCCGACGTACAGGTCCACCGGCATCCAGTACGCTTCGGCCTCCTTTGACCATGCGGATTGATCATTTTGCGGGTCCACAAAGCGCAGGAAATACCAGCAGGACCCTGCCCACTGCGGCATGGTGTTGGTTTCACGTTTTGCGGGAGCGCCAGTGTCCGGGTCGGTGGTGTTCACCCAGTCCACGGCGCGCGCCAGCGGCGGCTGGCCGTCAGCCGTGGGCCTGTAGTCATGCAGGTCCGGAAGTATCACGGGCAGATCGCGCATGGGCACCGCCTTGACCGTGCCGTCTTCCAGGCGAATCAAGGGGAATGGTTCGCCCCAATACCGCTGGCGCGAGAAGAGCCAGTCCCGGAGTTTGTAATTCACCGTGCCCTTGCCGAGTCCCTTTTCCTCCAGCCAGGCGCTCATTTTCGCCTTGGCCTCGGGTACGCGCAGCCCGTTGAGCAACGGCGAGTTCACGAGCACACCGTCGCCGGTGAAGGCTTCCTGTTCGATATTGCCGCCGGCAATGACTTCGATGATGGGCAATCCAAAGGTTTTGGCAAATTCATAGTCACGGGTGTCGTGGGCGGGCACGGCCATGATGGCGCCGTAGCCGTATTCGGCCAGCACATAATCCGCAGTCCAGATGGGAATCGCCTCATTATTGACCGGGTTTATTGCGTACGCGCCAGTGAATACACCCGTCTTGGTCTGTTCCTCCTTCATGCGGTCCTGGGCGCTCTTCCGCGTCGCCTGGGCGACGTAGTCCTCGACGGCGGCGCGCTGTGCCGGGGTTGCAATGCGCAGCGTCAGCGGATGCTCCGGGGCCAGCACGCAATAGGTCGCGCCGAAAAGTGTGTCCGGCCGTGTGGTGAACACGGTGAATTTTTCGCCGCTGCCCGCCACGGTGAAATCCACATCGGCTCCTTCGCTGCGGCCGATCCATTCGCGTTGCATCGCCTTGATGCCTTCGGGCCAGTCGAGTTCGTCCAGGTCCTCCAGCAAGCGTTCGGCATAAGCCGTAATCCGAAGCATCCATTGGCGCATCATGCGTTTTTCCACGGGGTCTCCGGTCTCGACGTATTTGCCGTCCTTGACCTCTTCATTCGCCAGGACGGTGCAGAGGGCGGGACACCAGTTTACCGGGGCCTCGACCTCATAGGCAAGGCCGCGCTCGAAGAGCACCGTGAAAATCCACTGCGTCCATTTGTAATACTTGGGGTCCGTAGTGTTGATTTCACGGTCCCAGTCGTAGGACAGGCCGAGCGCCTGAATCTGGCGGCGGAAGGTGTCGCAGTTCCTGTTGGTCACCAGCGCCGGGTGCTCGCCCGTACGTACGGCGTGGCGTTCGGCCGGCAGGCCGAAAGCGTCCCAGCCCATCGGGTGCAGCACGTTGAACCCGCGCATCCGCTTGTATCGCGCAATGATATCCGTGGCGGTGTAACCTTCCGGATGACCGACGTGCAGGCCGTCGCCGCTGGGGTATGGAAACATGTCCAGCACGTAGTATTTCGGCTTGGCGGGGTCAATGTCTGATTTGAATGTCTTGTGTTTGAGCCAATATGCCTGCCATTTTGACTCGATGCTTTGATGATCGTACTTTCCCTGGGGCATGAAAAGAGTGTCTCCAGAACCCGCCAGTCTAAAGCCTGTACTCCAGAAAAAAAGGGATTGAAGGCCGAACTATAGCATATTTTTCTGAAAGACTGAAAACGGATCGGGGAATGTGCGATCATTCCTCCGTCGTTTCAAAATAGACGTTGTCGTAACATTTCAGCCGACTGGCGTAACCTTTGGAATCAACAAACATGACGAGGCATTTGCGAAATGGATTGTTTTCGAGCATAAGAACACGAAATATTCCGGTTTTTAGCCGGGGATCAGGTCCCTGACACCTGTTTTGCGAATGCCTCATGACATTTTCTTTTCGTCATTGCGAGCGGTGCGGCGCGTTGCGCCGCTGAGCGAAGCAGTCCGAGGCGCATGGTTTATCCATCCTGCCGCGTTGCGCTTCGCTACGATCGCAATGACAAAGCAGCGCGCAGCGATTACTTCAGTCGGCTGAAATGTTACCCGTCGTCTTGTTATTGGATACCGAACAGACCCAGGCATCATGCAGATTCAGTTGATACATCCCCCCATCTATTTCAACCCTGCGGCGGTGCAGGCGACGCGCCCATCGCTGCCGCTGGGATTGGCGTATATCGCCGCTGCATTGCGCGAAGATGGCCACCAAGTATTCGTGTTGGATGCCGCGATGGCCGCGCCGACACAGGCGACCAGCGAGGGAAGATTGCAGTACCTGGGTTTGCGTCCGGAAGAAATCGCGGCAGCCATTGATCCCAACGTCCGGGCGGTGGGCATCAGCGTTCTGTTTTCATTCACATGGCCGCTGGTGCGACGGATTGTCCGCTGTATCCGCGAATCCCGCCCGGATGTGCTGATAGTGGGCGGGGGCGAACATTTCAACGGCTTGCCGGAACACTCGCTGCGTGAAGCGCCGCTGGATTATCTGGTGCTGGGTGAAGGCGAAGAGACGGCGCGGGAACTGTTCCGAGGGCTGGAGAGCGACGCTGCCGTGGACGCGATACCGGGACTGGCCTTCTTGCGCAACGGCGACTATGTGCAGACGCCGCGGCGCGCGCGCATCCGCGACGTGGATGCGATCCCCTGGCCCGCGTGGGACTTGTTTGATCCGAAAGCCTATTACGAACACGGGTATGTCATGGGCGTCAATGCGGGGATGGCGATGCCGATATTGGCGACACGGGGGTGTCCCTATGCCTGCACGTTTTGCTCCAACGCGGAAATGTGGCGGCGTTGCTGGCGCGCACGGGACCCGAAGCAGGTCGCCGATGAAATCGAGCATTACCACCGGCAATATGGAGCGGTCAGTTTTCCGTTTCATGACCTGACTGCGATTCTCCGGCGGGATTGGATGCTTCGGTTCTGCGAGATTCTGGATCGCCGGAAACTCAAGATTTCCTGGCAATTGCCGGTGGGCACCCGCTGTGAGGTAATCAACGAGGAGGTCGCCGGGTGGCTGCAGCAAACCGGCTGTCATGCCATCACTTTCGCGCCGGAGAGCGGTTCGGAGCGCACCCGCAAACTGGTGGGCAAACGTCTGAAGGAACCGAGCCTGATTCGCGCGGTGCGCGCATCGGTCCGCCATGGACTTGCGGTCTCTAATTTCTTTGTCGTGGGGTTTCCACACGACACCGCCGCCGACATGCGCCAGTCCGTGCGGCTGGCGTTCCGGTTGGGGCTTGCCGGGGCGCATGACATCGCCCTCAGCATTTTCTTCCCCATTCCCGGCACCCAACTCTACCGGGAACTGGAGGCCACTGGACGCATCACCCCGTCCGACGAGACCCTGCTCGCCCCCATTTTTTCCATGGATGCCGTGTTGGAAGAAAAGAACAATTTCTGCGCGCACATGAGCGCCGCCACGATTACCAGATGGAAATACGCCATCCTGCTGGTCTTTTTCCTCACGCAATTCATCGTGCGCCCGTGGCGACCTGTTCAACTGCTCTGGCATGTGATTCAAGACAAGGAAACATGCCGCCTTGACATCTTTCTGAATGAACGCAAGCGGAGATTCCTGCGGCGTTTCAGCCCCAGTGTGCAGCCAAAGGAAAATCGGGTTTAATTCCCTTTCTGAAATATGCTACCATTCCCGTTGGGTGCGACAGTTCACGTGGATTTATTGAATTACGGGCTTTGCGTAAGGAGACTTTGCATCATGCAAGTGTCGAATCTCTTTGATCTTAGCGGGAAAGTGGCCGTGGTGACGGGTGGCGGCGGTGTGCTGGGGGGTGCGATTGCTGAGGGGCTGGGCGCCGCAGGCGCGGCCGTCGCGATTGCCGACCTGTTTCCGGACCCTGCCAAGGCCGTGGCCCAGCGAATTTGTGATGCAGGCGGGAAGGCCAGGGGGTATTTCATGGATGCGTTCAAAAAAGAGACCATCCAGACGTGTTGCGATGCGGTATTGGCCGATTTTGGTTCCATTGATATTCTTGTGAATGCCGTCGGGGGCAATATGAAGGGGGCGACCACGTCACCGGAGCAATCTTTTTTCGATATTCCCGCGGAAGCGATGCAGAAGGTGGTTGATTTGAATCTCATAGGGGGGGCGGTCGTGCCGTCGCAGGTCTTTATCCAGGCCATGCTCAAGAACCCGGAAGGCGGTTCCATTATCAATGTGTCTTCCATGAATGCATTCCGTCCGTTGACGCGGATTCCGGGGTACAGCGCGGCCAAAGCGGCGGTGAGTAATTTCACGCAATGGCTGGCGGTGCATCTGGCGCAGGAATACAGCCCGAGACTGCGGGTCAACGCCATTGCCCCCGGTTTTTTTCTGACGGAACAGAACCGGTTCCTTTTGACGGATGAGAAAACCGGGGAACCCACGCCGCGCGGCAAAACGATCATTGCCCATACGCCTATGGGGCGCTATGGCGCGCCGGAAGACCTGATCGGCACAGTGATTTGGCTGGCGAGCGATGCCTCACGGTTCGTAACGGGAATTGTAACGCCAGTGGATGGCGGTTTCTCGGCATTTTCGGGGGTATGATAACGGAGCGGCATTACGCGGGCCACCGGCCCGCACAATCTGAAAACCAGTGGAGAGCGTAGGCATGAGCATGAGTGACGTGGTGGACAAACTGAAAGCCCATCAACCCAAGCATGAGTTCCTGATTGCCATTGATTCCGACGGCTGCGCCTTCGACACGATGGAGATCAAGCATAAGGAATGCTTTATCCCCAATATTATCAAGCACTTCCACCTGCAGGCGGTGTCGAAATACGCCCGCGAAGCGGCGGAATTCGTGAACCTGTATTCCAAGTGGCGGGGAATCAACCGTTTTCCGGCGCTGGTCATGCTGTTTGATTTGCTCCAGGATTGGGACAAGGTGCAGCGGCGGGGCGTGAAAATCCCCGAAGCGTCCAACCTTCGGGCGTGGATAAAGAAGGAAACGAAACTGGGCAACCCGGCGCTTGAAGCGTATTGCAAGGAACATGATCACCCGGATATGCACCAGACCCTCGCCTGGAGCAAGGCGGTGAATGCCAGTGTTGCGGACATTGTGCAAGGCGGGCTGCCGCCTTTTCCCTTTGTGCGGGAGAGCCTGGAGAAGGCAATGCCCAAGGCCGACATCATGGTGTGCTCGCAGACCCCGACGGAGGCGCTCGTTCGGGAATGGGAGGAACAGGATGTGGCGAAATACGTTTTCGCCATTTGCGGGCAAGAGATGGGCACCAAGGGCGAACACATCCGCTATGCCGCCGAAGGGCGTTATGAGAACACAAAGATACTCATGATCGGCGACGCCTTCGGCGATCTCAAAGCGGCCCGCGCCAACAACGCGCTGTTTTTCCCTGTCGATCCGGGCGATGAGGATGCGTCGTGGCAGCGGCTCTTTGAGGAAGGACTGGACCGCTTCTTCGCCGGAACCTATGCAGGCGATTACGAAGCGTCGCTGATCAGGGAATTCGAACGGTATCTGCCCGAAACGCCGCCCTGGAAGAAATGACAAGCATGCGATTTGAGGTGCGCCGAAAACCGGATTACGAACAGTTTGTGAGGGTATTGCGCCGGGAAAAACGCCCGTCCCATCTGCCATTTTATGAGCACTACGCCAGCCCGGGATTCATTGCGCGGCGCACAGCGACGAACTACGATATCGCGCCCTTTGATATGGACCGGTCCTGGCGTATCGTGGTGGACTTCTGGGTGGGGATGGGGTTCGACGTGATTCCCATGGAGATTGCGCCCCATCTGCCGCTGGAATCCCACGAGGAACGCCACGGCCGGGTCTCGCATGGCAGTGAAGCCAGTGTGACGATACGCAACTGGGAAGACTTTGAACGCTACCCTTGGCCGGACCCGGCTTCCCCGCTGGATTTTGCCCATTTTGAGAAGGTGGCTGAATTGTTACCTGATGGGGTGAAAATTGTCGGCGGTGTCTGCATGGGGCCGTATGAATGGGTATCCAACATGATGGGCGTGCAGGGCCTGGCGCTGGCAGTCTGCACCGCACCGGACCTCGTGGAAGCAATGTTTACGCGGATCGGCGAGATTCACACGAGCGCCCTGCGGCAAATCGCGTCCATGGACGCCGTCTGCGCCCTGCGCCAGGGCGACGATCTGGGTTTCAAAACCTCCACTTTTCTTTCGCCCGAGCAACTGCGGAAATACGTTTTTCCCATTTACAAGCGGATGGTCGGGATTGCGCATTTGGCGGGTAAGCCGTTCATTTTACACTCCTGCGGGAATCTCGCGACTGTTTACGACGATATCATCAACGACTGCCGCATTGACGCCAAGCACTCATTTGAGGATGTGATCATGCCGGTGACGGCATTCAAGAAAAAGTATGGTGATCGGGTTACGGCGCTGGGCGGCCTGGATGTGGACCGCATCTGCCGCCTGGAGGAAAAACCCCTGCGCGCTTACGCCCGTGCCATCATTGACGAATGTTTCGCCGATGGGTTCTGGGCGATGGGTACCGGCAACTCCCTGACGGATTACATGCCGGTGGAGAATTATTTGACCGTGCTGGATGAAGCGATGCGAACATGATGAAAATCATCGCCGACGAGAACATTCCCTACGTCCGCGAGGCGTTTTCGGCGTTCGGGACGGTGCATACCCTGCCGGGGCGCGCCATCACGCGCGAGGCGCTCGCGGATGCGAATGTGCTGCTGGTGCGGTCCATCACCCGCGTGGACCGCGATCTTCTGGAAGGGACGCCGGTGCGATTTGTCGCCACGGCCACCATCGGCGAAGATCATGTGGACAAGGCATACTTGCAGGAAAAGGGTATTGCGTTTTCCGCTGCGCCCGGCTGTAACGCCGGCAGCGTCTGCCAGTATGTGACGGCGGCTTTATTGTCGCTTGCGGATGCCTTTGGGCTTCGTTTGGATGCGATGACGCTGGGCATTGTGGGAGTGGGCAATGTCGGCGGCCGGGTGTGGAAGGCTGCCGAAGCATTGGGCATGCGATGCATGTTGAACGACCCCCCGTTGGCGGACAAGACCGGCGATCCACGATACCGTCCCATTGCCGAAATTCTCGATTGCGACATCATTACTCTTCATACTCCTTTGGAGAAAACCGGACCCTATCCCACCTGGCATCTCGCCGATGCATCGTTTCTTGGCCGAATGCAACGGGACGGCATATTAATAAACACGGCGCGGGGCGCGGTGGCGGATAACCAAGTGGTCACGGCGGCGTTGCAGGAGGGACATCTGCGCGCGGCGGTGCTGGACGTCTGGGAGAATGAACCCCATCCCGAGATCGCACTGGTGGAGGCCGCCTTCATTGCGACGCCGCATATCGCGGGCTATTCCTTTGATGGCAAAGTGAACGGCACGCGCCAGATTTACGAGGCGCTGTGCGCCCACCTTGGCGTTACGCCGACATGGGACCCCTCCCCCCTGCTCCCTGCGCCCGAATGCCCGGAAATCCGGGTGAATCCCGATGACCCTCGCGCTGTCTCTGGCGCGGTCCGCGCGGTGTATGACATAATGCGGGATGATGCCGCGATGAGGGGCATTCTCACGGTCCCGGAATCGGAACGCGGCGCCTATTTCGACCGGTTGCGCAAGGAGTATCCGCGCCGCCGAGAGTTTTTCAACACTCGTGTGCGGTTGACCCGGTCCAATACGCAAGTGGCGGCGACGCTGTCAGGCATTGGTTTCAACGTATCGGATTGAGTGGGTGTTTCAATGGTGATGCAGCGCATCTGCGAAGACGGTTTTTTGAGCGACGACGAACTCCACGGGTTTATCCAGGAAGCCTGCGCGACGATACCCGCAGAAAATCGGCGGGTGTTGTTTATCATTCCCGATCATACCCGCAGCATGCCCATGCCGCTCGTGTTCCGTGCCTTGTTTGACGCACTGCATGGGCGCGTGAAGCGGATGGACTATCTCATAGCGCTCGGCACGCATCCACCGATGACCGACGAGATGGTCAACCGCCTGGTCGGCATTACGCCCGAAGAACGCGTGGGAAAGTATCGCAACATAGGCATATTCAACCACGCTTGGCAGGATCCGGCGTCTCTGGCGTGTATCGGAACACTTTCTGAGGCGCAAATTGACCGCATCTCCGGGGGCCTGATGAAACAGTCCGTGGAGGTGACGATTAACCGCCGCGTACTGGAATATGATCTCGTGTGCATTGTCGGCCCTGTGTTTCCCCATGAAGTAGTGGGCTTCAGCGGAGGCAACAAGTATTTTTTCCCCGGCGTGGCGGGCGCGGAGATTCTCAATCTGTTTCACTGGCTTGGCGCGCTGATCACCAACTATGTGATCAACGGCACGAAGCACACGCCCGTACGCGAGGTGGTGAACGCCGCGGCGGCGCTGATCCCGGTGGAAAAATACTGCTGCTGTCTCAGTGTCATTGGGAAAAACACCAAGGCGGCTTTTTTCGGCGGACCGGAAGCGGCGTGGGACCGCGCGGCGGACCTGTCCGCGAAAATCCATATTGTCTACAAGGATCATCCGTTCAGAAGCGTGCTGGCCATGGCGCCGCGGATGTACGATGAAATCTGGGTGGCGGGCAAGTGCATGTACAAACTGGAGCCGGTGGTGGCGGACGGCGGGGAACTGATCATTCATGGAAAACACATCCGCGAGGTGAGCGTCACGCATGGCGCGTTGATTAAAAGAATCGGATACCACGTGCGTGACTATTTCACGGCGCAGATGGACAAATTCCGCGACATCCCCGGCGGCATTCTGGCGCATTCCACACACGTGCGCGGCATGGGGACTTACATTGACGGCGTGGAGCGTCCGCGCGTACAGGTGACGCTGGCTACGTCTATTCCGGAGGCGGAATGCCGCGCCATCAACCTGGGATATCGCGACCCGGATTCCGTCAATCCCGATGAATGGCGGGACCGCGAGGACGAAGGTTATCTTCTCGTGCCGGATGCCGGAGAGATTTTGTACCGGTTGGCGAAATAGCGCCGTGGGACCTGCAATGTTGAAATTACTGCACATGGGCATTTTGACGCTTGCGCTCCTGACTGCCGGGTGTTATCAGGAAAGCGCGCCTGATACGGATGCGTATGTGCCGAAGATACATGCGGAACGCCTGAACAAAGACGCTGTGGAGGCTTTACAGGCGGGTCGCAAAGCGGAGGCGCTGCGACTGATTGAAGACGCGGTGGCGGCAGACCCCGCTTATGCACAGGCACATTGCAACAAGGGCACCATCCTGGGGCGCCTGGGTCGCTACGAGGAGGCCTTGGCGGCCGCGGATAAGGCGATTGAAGTGCGGCCGAATTTTGCTATGGCGCATTTGTTCCGGGGGATTTTTCTGGAAAAGATGGGCAAAGAAACCGATGCGATGGAAAGTTATGCCAATGCGGTGCGTTTTTTTGATGCGGAACTCGCCCGCACGCCTGATGCGCCGAAGACCGCGCTGAATCGCGCCATCGCCATTTATCTTCAGAGCGGCAAGGTCGGCGGGTTGAGCGCGTTCAACGCATTGCTGGCCAAGTATCCCAATTACCGGCCCGCCCGCTTCTTGAAAGAACGCATTCTTGCGGGAGATCGCGACTATTTTCTATGGTGGGTGGCCGAGCGTGATGAGAATGAATCCGTGTCGGAAGAAGTCGAAAACATCAAGGAGTAATGATATGGCGCCTCGAAATGTGATTGTCGCCCAATCCGGCGGACCAAGTCCGGTCATCAACAGTTCCTTGCGCGGTGTGATTGACACGTGCAGGATGTTTCCTGAAACCTTCGGGACGATTTATGCCGGCTGGCATGGGATTGAAGGCGTCCTGAAGGAAGAATTGCTGAACCTTTCCGCACAGGACGAGGAAGAAATCGCGCTTCTGCGCTACACACCCGCCGCCGGTTCCATCGGAACCTGCCGGTATAAGTTGAAAAAGAACCAGAACGAAGATTTTCAGCGCGTCGTTGATGTGATGAAGGCGCACAGCATCGGGTATTTCTTTTATAACGGCGGCAACGATTCGATGGACACCGCGCACAAAGTGAGCGTCCTTGCAAATGAGCAGGGCTTGGATCTTGTGGCGGTCGGCATTCCCAAGACGATTGACAACGACGTAGGCGATTCGGAATTCAAACTCATTGACCATACCCCCGGTTATGGCAGCGTAGCGCGTTACTGGATGGGCGTCGTGCAGAACGCGAATGAGGAGAACGCCGGGTCTTGTCCCGCCGACCCGGTGCTGGTCTTGCAGGCCATGGGCCGCAAGATCGGCTATATTCCGGCGGCGGCGCGGCTCGCCGACCCCAAACGCGAATGCCCGATTCAAATCTACCTCGCGGAGGCCGGTATCACCGCCGAAGAAATGTGCGACAACGTCGCCGACCAATTGCGTCGCGACGGGAGATGCATCATCGTGGTCAGCGAAGGATTCGACCTGGGTGACCTGGGATTCACTCGCGACAGTTTTGGCCACGCCCAATACAGCGCGTCAAAGACCACTGTGGCGCAGCAGGTGGTGAACATGCTGAACGAGAAGGGGCTGCCTGTGCCGGGCAGCGCGCGCGGTCAGGTTTCCGGCACCGACCAGCGCATGACCTGTGTCTATGCGTCCGTGGTGGACCTGGATGAAGCCTACAGGGTCGGCCAGAAGGCGGTACTGATCGCGCAATCCGGCGAGAATGGCTGGATGGCCACCATCCTGCGCGAACCTGGTCCCATTTATAATGTCCGTTACGACAAAGTGCCGCTGGAAAAGGTCGCCAATTCCGAGCGCACGTTTCCCAAAGCGTGGATCGCTCCGAACATGATTGACGTCACCGACGACTTCGTCCGTTACGCGAAACCGCTGATCGGCGAGGACTGGGCCAGCGTGCCTGTCATCAACGGACGCCAGCGTTTCGCCCGTTTCAAGCCTGTCTTCGCCGAGAAGAAACTGCCGGCATACGCGCTTCAGGCGTTGAGAAAATAAATTCGGAATTGGGCTATAGATTCCATGAGATGAAAAAGGAATCTGCATGAAAAAGTGAAGTGGAGAGCAAGTATTATGGAGAAGATGGACATTGGTTTGATTGGATTGGCGGTGATGGGCGAGAACCTTGTGCTGAACATGGAGAGCAAGGGATTCGGCGTGGCGGTTTATAACCGGACGGTGTCGAAGGTGGATGACTTCGTCAACGGACGGGGCAAAGGGAGGAAAATCAAAGGCTGCCACAGTATCGAGGAACTCTGCGCAAATCTGACCTCGCCGCGCAAGGTGATGTTGCTGGTGAAGGCGGGCAAGGCGGTGGATGATTTTATTGAATTGCTTCTCCCCCATCTGTCTCCCGGTGACATCATCATAGACGGCGGCAATTCGCATTTCCCGGATACAATCCGCCGCACACAGTACGTTGAAAGCAAGGGAATGCTGTTTATCGGAACCGGCGTGTCGGGCGGCGAGGAGGGCGCACTGCTCGGCCCCTCGATGATGCCGGGGGGGTCGCCGGCGGCGTGGCCGCATGTGAAGGACATTTTCCAGGCAATCTGCGCGAAGACGCCGCAGGGCGAGCCGTGCTGTGACTGGGTGGGCGAAGGCGGCGCGGGTCATTTCGTGAAGATGGTGCACAACGGCATCGAATATGGCGACATGCAGATGATTTGTGAGACCTACCACCTGATGAAGCAGGGGCTTGGCATGAGCAACGAGGAAATGCACGAGGTCTTCGCGGAATGGAACCGGGGCGAACTGGATTCCTACCTCATCGAAATCACGCGGGATATTCTCGGCTACAAGGACGAAGAAGGCCGGCATGTGCTTGATTTGATCCTCGACACCGCCGGCCAGAAGGGCACGGGCAAATGGACCGCCATCGCCGCGCTGGATCAGGGACAGCCGCTGACGCTGATCGGCGAGGCGGTATTTGCGCGGTGTCTCTCGGCGTTGAAGGAGGAGCGCGTTGCCGCGTCGAAGGTGCTCAAAGGTGACGTTGAGGCGTTCAGCGGCGACAAGGAGTCGTTCGTGAATGATCTTCGGCACGCGCTTTACGCTTCCAAGATTGTCAGTTATGCCCAGGGATTTCAACTCATGCGCAGCGCCGCGCAGGAATACGGCTGGAATCTCAATTACGGCGGTGTGGCGTTGATGTGGCGCGGCGGCTGTATCATCCGGTCGGTATTTCTGGGGAAGATCAAAGAAGCGTTCGACCGTGACCCGAATCTTGCCAACCTGCTCCTCGATCCTTTCTTCGCCGAAGTGGTGACGCAGAACCAGCAGGCATGGCGGCGGGTGGTCAGCACGGCGGTTCGGATCGGCGTGCCGGTGCCTGCATTGAGCACCGCACTGGCCTACTTCGACGGCTACCGCAGCGCTTTCCTGCCTGCAAACCTGCTCCAGGCGCAGCGCGATTATTTTGGCGCGCATACCTACGAGCGCGTGGACAAACCGCGCGGGGAGTTTTTCCACACGAACTGGACCGGACGCGGCGGCACCACGTCCGCATCCACCTATGTCGTCTGATTATGAAACCGTCCGCTTCGCGCATATTTGTCACCCGGATTATCCCGGACCGGGCGCTTAAAGTGTTGTATGAGGCATTTGGGCGGAGGTCGGTGCATGTCGCGCCGCAGGATGGCGCGATTGCGCGGGCGGATTTGCTGGCGGGCGTGCGCGGCGCGAATGCGCTGTTGGCGATTCTTACGGATGTGATTGACGCGGAGGTCATGGATGCCGCCGGACCGGGCCTCAAGATCGTCGCCAACATGGCGGTGGGGTACAATAATGTGGATGTGGATGCGGCAACCCGACGGAGGATAGCGGTGAGCAATACGCCGGGTGTACTGACGGAAACCACAGCGGACTGCGCCTGGGCGCTGATGATGGCCGCGGCGCGGCGGCTGGGCGAGGGCGAGCGCCTGTTGCGCGCGGGGCAGTGGGCCGGCTGGGGGCCCATGATGCTGCTGGGTATGGACGTGCACGGCAAGACGCTGGGCATCTTCGGCATGGGACGCATCGGCCAGGCCATGGCGCGGCGTGCCGCCGGATTCGATATGCGGGTTATCTATCACGACGTCTCCCCCATGCCGCCGGAACAGGAGGCGGCGCTGCGCGCGACCTATGTGGACAAGCCGACGCTGCTGCGGGAGTCGGACTTCATCTCGATTCATTGCCCATTGTTGCCGGAAACCCGTCATGCATTCGGCAAGGCGGAATTCGACGCGATGAAGCCAACCGCCGTGCTTGTGAATACGTCGCGAGGACCGGTGGTGGACGAGGCGGCGCTGGCGCGCGCATTGCAGGATGGGGCGATTTTCGCCGCCGGGCTGGATGTCTACGAGGATGAGCCGAACATTCACCCTGATTTGCCGGCGTGCCAGAATGCCGTGCTGATCCCGCATCTGGGAAGCGCGTCATTGGAAACCCGATCGAGGATGGCGGAGATCGCTGCGCGCAATATCGTGGCGCGCCTGCGCGGAGAAGTTCCCCCCAACTGCGTCAATCCCGAAGCGCTTTGAAGTCGGCCCTGACGGCGTCACATGGACTCGCGGTTTTCCGGCTGCCTGGAAGCGGGAGGCGTTCGCCGAAGGCGATTCCAGACGGATTGAAATCGCGCGAACATGTTCCATGGAAAACGTGATTGCCGCGCCGCCTGCCGCGCCTTTTCCGCTTCGTGGCGCTGATACAATTCAAGCAGCGACCTGTGGAATTCGCCGGCATCCGCGAAGCGGTCTTCCGGCTTTTCGGCCATCGCTTTTTGCGCGAATGCGTCGCATTCGCGGGGCAGTTCCGGGCATATGTCGGCAATTTTGGTTTTTCCGTCCGGCAATTGCCCGGTCAGCATTTCAAAAAACATCACGCCAAGCGAATAGATGTCGGCGCGATGGTCCACAGTGGCGGCATTGACGCGCTGTTCCGGGGCGCTGTATTGGACCTTTCCCATGTTGACGCCGATCATCGTCAGCGCCTGGTTGGCGTCGCGGAGTTTGGCCAGGCCGAAGTCGAGCACGCGGACGGAGCCGTCCTTGAGCACCATGATGTTGTCGGGGGAGATGTCGCGGTGGATGGTGATGCGGTGGGCGTGTTCAAGGGCGTGCGCTACGAGGCAGAGCACGCGCACCGTTGACCCAAGGCCGATGCGCCCGCGGTCCCTTATCCATTGGTGGACGCTTTTTCCTTCCACATATTCCATGGTGAAGAAAAGCATATCGCCGGAGCGGCGGGCATCGTAGATTTTCGATATGCAGGGATGGTTGAGTTGGCGCAGAGCGGCGACCTCGCGTTCGAAGCGGGCGATCACGCGGTCATTGTAAAGCCAGCGGTCGCGCAGGATTTTCATGGCGAGCCTGCGCCCCGTTTCCCTGTCTTCGACAAGAAAGACCTTTCCCATGCCGCCGCGTCCCAGCGGGCGCACCACCTCGTAGCGTCCGGCGATCACCGCCGGTTTGTCCCCCTCGCGTTTCACAGCCTTGTCTTGCGCCTCACGGTGGTCGTCCTTCTTTAATTGCGTGACGGTGCTATCGTAACACAAGCGGGGCTGAGGGGGAAATGTCGCTAAGGGTTTATTGATTGGGTATAATGGGTGCTCACGCACCTGAATCCATGCAACACAAGGAGTTTCACATGTACGTAGGGCGTATTGTCTGCGTAGCGCAGACATCTGACGAGCGCTTGTGCGCAGTGTATCGGGTTTCCAGTCGTTCCTTTCCCAATCGCACGGCGCTTGTGGAGAAAGACAGGGTGCGCATCGTTCCCAAGCCAGGCCATGAAGGCGATGTGGCAAAGAACCCCTACATCGCCTACAACTGCGCGCGGGTAATCTGCGACGGCGAGGTAGCGGTTATCAGCAACGGCAGCCACACCGACCCGATTGCGGAAAAGATGGCCGCGGGCATGGGCGCGCGTGACGCTCTCACGCTCTCCCTGATGACCCTGGATTATGAGAAAGACGACTGCAACACACCGCGAATCGCCGCCGTCGCGGACAAAGTGGATGGGGCGACCTGGCTTGCGATTGTGCGCGAGGACGGTCTGGAGGTGCGTCGCATTCCCCTGGCGCCGGGTCATTTCGCGTATGTGGCCACCTATGAGGAAAACGCTATTCAGCCGCGCTTCTCCGGACACTGGACGGCAAACACTGCGGAAGAGGCGTGTCGTTTCATCCTTGGCGGGGGTGTTTTTGCGGAGCGCAAGCATCCGGTGGCCGCGGTGGCCGCCGTAGCATCGGACGAAGGTTTCACGCTGGCCATCATGGATGTGGCGCAATGGCAGAGCGTGTGACGTCGCAGACAAGGAACCGGATCACATGAACACCGGATACGTTTCCCCGCTGGTCGAGCGTTTCGCGACGAAACCGATGATTGAACTGTGGGGTGCGCAGCGCAAGTTCAGCACGTGGCGGCGGTGCTGGGTGGCGCTGGCCGAGGCGGAGCAGGAACTCGGCCTGCCGATCACGGATGAGCAGTTGGCCCAGATGCGCGCGCATGTGGACGACATTGATTTTGCGAAGGCGGAGGAATACGAGCGGAAGACGCGCCACGATGTTATGGCGCATATTCACGCGTATGCGGATGTCGCGCCGGCGGCGCGCCCCATCATTCATCTGGGGGCGACCAGTTGCTTCGTCACCGACAACACGGACCTCATCCTGATGCGCGAAGGGCTGGAACTGGCGCTGTCCAAGGCCGTCGCCGTGCTTGCGCGCCTGCGCGATTTTGCACTGCGATGGAAGGACCTCGCAACGCTCGGATTCACCCATTTTCAACCGGCGCAGTTGGTGACCGTGGGCAAGCGCGCCTGCCTGTGGGCGCAGGATTTGCTGATGGATATCGAGGACATTGAGACGCAAATCCACCGGCTGCGCTGCCGTGGCGTGAAGGGTGCGACGGGTACGCAAGCGTCATTCCTGGAACTCTTCGACGGAGACCACGAGAAGGTGCGTCGCTTGGAACAGCGGGTTTCCGAAAAACTGGGTTTTGAGAGCGCTTATGCAGTGACCGGTCAGACCTATCCCCGCAAGGTGGACACGCATGTGTTGCGGACGCTGGCGGGACTGGGGGAATCCGTTCATAAATTCGCCACCGACATGCGCCTGCTCCAGAACATGAAGGAAATCGAGGAGCCGTTTGAAAAAACGCAGGTTGGAAGTTCGGCCATGGCCTACAAGCGCAATCCGATGCGGTGCGAGCGCGCCTGCGCGCTTGCCCGCTTCCTCATGGCCGCGCCGCTTCACGGTCAGTTTACCAGCGCAGTGCAGTGGTTCGAGCGCACGCTGGACGATTCCGCCATCCGGCGCTTGAGCATCCCGGAGGCTTTTCTTGCCGCGGATGCGGTGCTGAATCTGTATCTCAATATCATGGAGAATCCCAACGTCTATCCGAAGGTTATCGAGAAACACATTCTTGCGGAATTGCCATTCATGGCGACGGAAAACATCATCATGGAGGGCGTGAAGCGCGGCGGCGACCGTCAGGCGCTCCACGAGGTGATTCGCGTGCATGCGCACGCAGCGGCGCGCCGCGTGAAGGAGGAGGGTGGCGACAATGATCTGCTGGAACGCCTGGCCGCAGATCCGGCGCTGGGACTGAGCCGCGAGGACCTGGACCGCGTCTGTGATGTGCAGCGTTTCGTTGGTCGGGCGCCGGAACAGGTGGCGCAGTTCATGGCGCAGGAAGTGGAACCTGTGTTGGCGCGGCTGGCCGCCCACAGGGATATTCAATCGGATGTGCGTGTATGACGCGCGGCGCAATGGTCAAGGCGGGGCGACATGCAGCCGGGTGAAAGAGCAGCCGTTATCGTCAATCCACGATCAGCGCACGGCCGTACGGCGCGGAAATGGCCTGTTATTCAGCGGGCTATTGAATCAACGTTGGATAATGTCACGTTTTTTCACACCGAGCGCCGTTATCATGCCACAAAACTGGTGCAGCAGGCGCTCTGGCAGGGATTTACACGCATCATCAGCGTAGGCGGCGACGGCACCCATTTCGAGGTGACCAACGGCTTTTTTGAGGGCGCCTCCCCCATCAACCCGGATGCGGTGATGGCCATTCTGCCCTATGGGACAGGGTCGGATCTCGCCCGGACCCTGCACATTCCCAGGGGCTTGAAGGCGCTGCCCTATCTTGCGAGCGACCATACTGTTGCGGCAGATGTCGGCCGCATCACCTATACGGACCTCAATGGTTTGGAAGGGATGAGTTACTTTCTGAACACCTGCCATATCGGCGTCGGCGGCGAAATCGTGGATCGTGTCAATCGAAACACCAAAGCCTACGGAGGGTTCATGTCCTATTTCTGGCATACGATCATGGCCCTGATAAGTTACAAAGACAAATACATGAAAATACGAATTGATGACATTGAAATCGAACAGACGGTGAAGGAACTCATTATCGCCAAAGGGCAATATGACGGCGGCGGGATGCATGTGGCCCCGTACGCCCGACTGGATAACGGGCTTTTCGATATTTACATCATCAGCCCTGTGAGTCTCCGCTTCGCCTTTTTCAACCTGCATCGGCTCTATCGCGGTCGCCTGAATGATTTGCCGGAAATCGTTCAATATTTCAGAGGGAAAGAGGTTTCCGTGGAATCCCCGGAAATCGTCAAGATCAACACCGACGGCGAAATGCCCGGCATCCTGCCCTCCACCGTTCAGGTGATCCCCGGCGCCATCAAAGTGGTCACCGGCTGGAATGGGCTTTCTGACTGATTTCCTGGACCCTGATTCCGCTTGACCAACAGCCGCCTTCCTGATATCGTGAATGCAGCCGAAGAGAAGTGCGAGGAATTGGTTCCGACAACGTTTCGGGAACCGCGAAAAGCAGACGACATGACTGGAGGGCACAGGATGAGCGGGAAAGTGGTCTTCTTCACCGGCGCCGGCGGCTTCATCGGCAGATACATCCTCAGACATTATATCACTGAGCCGGATTGCGAATTGTTGCTTCTGGAGCGCGGCATGTTTCTGGCCCGCTTGCAGGAATGGCTGGATAAGAATGTCAGTGATGCCGCCCGGCGCGAGCGCATCCGGCTCCTGGACGGCGACATCACCCAGCCCAATCTTGGACTGGATGAAGCCATCGCCAAGGATATTCAGGCGCGCATGACCCGCGCGATTCATCTGGCCGCCATTTATGACCTGTCCACCCCCAGGGATATCGCCATGCGGGTGAATGTGGACGGCACCCGGAATGTGTTGGACTTTGTGGAAGGCGCGTCGGGTCTGGAACGCTTCGCCTACATGAGCACCGTGGCCGTTTCCGGCACCTATCAAGGGCTTTTCAAGGAGGAAGACCTCGATCTCGGCCAAGGTTTCAAGAACCATTACGATGAAACCAAGTTTCTCGCCGAAAAACTTGTGCGTGAGCGCGGCGAGAAAATCCCCACGTTGATCCTGCGTCCCACCATCGTGGTGGGCGACTCGAAGACCGGTGAGTTTGAGAAAATTGATGGTCCGTACTTTGCCTTGCAGATGATTTGGCGCAATATGCACCTGGTTGTCAACGACACCGGTTCCACCAAGTGCCACATTGTGCCGGTAGATTACGTGGCGGATGCGTTTTACGCGCTGGCGGAAGACCCTGCTTCCGTTGGCGGGACCTTCTGCCTGGGCGATCCTCACCCGATGACCTATCGGGAATTTATTGACACGGTATGTGAAAAATGGGGAAAATTCAAACCCCTGCTGCGTCTGCCATCAGGCATGGTGGGCCTGATGTTCAGGATTCCGTACTTTGAAAAAATCGTCGGCGCGACTTATGATTCGTTCAAATACAGTTATTTACCTGTAGAATATGACACAAATAACGCTATGCGACTTTTGGCCAGGCATGGTATTTCCTGTCCGCCGGTGTCAAAGTATCTCGATACGATGTTGAAATACTTTGTGGACCATCATGCAGACGCAGGGATGCGTCGCCAACCTTGGCAGGATGCAGTGCGTTAAAAAAAAGACAACAGGAAAGAAGTGTGTCCGAGTTGGTGTTTCTTGAGATGACACTGTCCGAGAAAAAGCGAGGTGCGGACATGAAAAGAATCATGATGATCTTGATAGTGATAGCCGGTTGCACGATGACCGGTTTTGGCGCTGCCGCCGACAGCATTATGCTGGACGGCGTGACGCATGGGGATGTATATATCCGCGAAGGTGGGAATATGTATTATGTACATTTCCCCGAAAGCGGAGATTTGCTGGCTGTGTCGAAAGACATGGTGACGCCAAACGAGATGCGAATCAGTGAAAATGCCGCCCATCGGGATGCGCTCCTCGCGCAGTGGCGTGCGGCGCGAAAGTCAGGCGAAGCCGAAGACCGGGCCTCCCCAGTGTACACTCCGAACAATCCTGCCTCCGTTTCGTCGCAGTCAATCGCCAATCCTGAGGTTCCAAACAACCCCTCAGTTGCCGTGGGGCCGCGTCCCCTGCGCATCCGAGGCAATGCGAGGGCGGAGCAAGCCGCCCAAGGCCGGGGCGCTTTTGTGAGCGACGGCTATCTGCCGTATATCCAGTTGAATGATATTGCGATGGGAGATGCGCTGAAGGCGATTCTCCGGGGGCTGAATCTGGACTACCGTGTCGAGGGCAATTTTATCTTCATCTCGTCTCCGGAAAAACTGCGCCGGGAGACTTTTGAGGACTTGGAGACGCGGGTATATGAATTGAATAATGCCTATCCCGACACCCTGCCGAAGATCGTGGTGCGGGGCGGCCCTGTCTCGGCCAATCCACAAATCGGCGGTGGCTATGGGCGCCCCGGTGGCGGCTACGGACAGCAGCCGTGGGGTGGTGGATACGGCGGTTATGGCGGTGGAATGGGCATGGGCGGACCGGGCATGAGCGGCGTCTATGGCATGTATGGCGTGGGCCAGATGGGCGGCTGGGGCATGCCGATGGGCGGCGGCTTTGGGGGCATGGGCATGCCGATGGGCGGCGGTTTTGGGGGCATGGGCATGCCGATGGGCGGGCCTGACGTGACCATGATCAGCAATATTTCCGACCTGTTCTCGAATATTGACGACCGGATCGTAGGCGAGGAGCCGGCGCGCATCGGAGCCTATGGCGGAACTCCGATTCAGGGCGGGGCGTACGGCGGGGCGCTGCCGCGCGCACAGGGACGGTGGTAAACTACCAGCCGCGCGTTTTCATGGCGTCCATCGGTTCTCGGTCGGTGGCCAGCGGGGGTTCCACGGATAATCGGGTGATTTCCATGCGCTGCCTGGCGGTCAGCCGGATATCCAGACACGCCAGCGTATCGTTGAACTGTTCCAGCGTTCGCGCTCCCAGAATGGTGGAGGTCACTATCGGATGCGTCATCACCCAGGCCGCCGCAAGTGCCGCCGGCGACAGGCCTTTTTTCCTTGCATACCGCACGAAACGCCGCGTGATTGTCACATATTGCGGATTCGCATAGCGCTGGCGGTACATTTCCGTTTCGGTAATTCTGCCCTTTCCCCCTTCCAAGTATTTGCCCGTGAGTACGCCGGCTGCGATGGCGTTGTAAGGGCACACTGCCAGGCCCTCATGCGCCGCCAGGGGAAACAACTCCACCTCGGCCTGGCGTTTCAGCAGGCTGTACATCGGCTGCATGCACACGATGGGCGGATAGTTACGGCGGTCTGCCGTCGCAATGGCTTTCATTGTCTGCCAGGCCGCAAAATTCGACACGCCGCAGTAAATCACCTTTCCCTGCCGCACCAGGTCGTCCACGGCTGAAAGGGACTGTTCGATATCCGCATGCTCGTCCCAATGATGCAGATAAAGAATGTCAATATAGTCCGTTTGCAGGCGACGCAACGACTCCTCGACCGCCATCAGAATATTCCGGCGGGATAATCCCTGGTCATTGCGTCCGCCGCCGGCAGGAAAAAACACCTTTGAGGTGAGAATAATCTCATGGCGATGAGACCCCATCCAACGCCCCACGATGCGCTCCGTCTCGCCTTTGTTATAGTTGTGGGCCGAATCAAAGAAATTGATGCCCAACTCCAGGGCACGGTCCATAATGGCCTGCGACATCGTCTCGTCCGCTTCGTTGCCGAAAGTCATCGTCCCCAGACACACTTCTGAAACCAACAACCCTGTTTTGCCGAACCGCACATATTCCATCGCAGCATCCTTTTTTCCGGTGTGACATCAGCCCAAAAGCCTTGCATTGGCGTGTGAAACTGTTATACCCATTCTCCACGCGGACCGCAAATATGCGCGTAATGCAGACAACGCCGGCATCATTTCTTGGATATCCGATGTGCTTCCGATTACTTCACTCGGCGGCGCAGGGCATCGCCTCGCTGCCAATGACGGGGCTATGAGAATAATCACTTCACTCGGTTCAAATGGAACGATTATTCTTGATTGAGGCATTTTCTTGACAGGTGGATGAAGGCATGTTATAAAGACCCACGGCACATGATGGTGCCGTATTTCCAAGTCGGCAAACGTGCTGCGTTTGCGTTGATAACTGGCGGTTTAAACGGATAAGGAGAAATGAAAATGTTGTGGCTGTTGCGTAGATTGCTCGCTGACTTGCGGGCCCTGATGGGACTGTGATAACAGTCTGAAGGAAACGCATATTCAGACTGCTGGTGAGGGGGAAAGGGTGGAGTGTTGTTATTTGGGGACGGGGGTGGCGAACTGTTTGCCCTGAAGGGGACGCCTGTGGGCGGGGGGCAAGCAGTTTGTTGTCATTGTTGTTTGTCGCAAGGGCGCACTCCAAATGAGGAAGTGACAAGATGGCATATCTACTGTGGGGAAAAAGCAGATGCGGTATCCAACCGCGTTCCTTATTCGCGGGCCAGCATTCAATTCTTCTTGACACCCATAGCAAAGCATGGTATAAAGATGGCTGAAAGCCTTGGGGTTGCTTATCATGGCGATAAGGGGGCAATGAGAGGAAGGATCGCCGCATGGGGACTTTGGGCGCAAATGAGTGTGCGAGAAGGCAAGATCTCTCTCTGACAAGAAGATTGAGACAGCCCCTTGCCAGAAATTAGTGTAGAGGGCGAGGATACCGCCTCTTATAATTGTACGATGCAGAGCGTGATAGACAAGGCCCAACTTGCGGAAATCCCCGTGTTTTCCGTCGGGCTTGGGACGGGTATTGATTTCACGGAATTGCAGCAGTTGGCGGGCCAGACAGGCGGCACTTTCGCCGCAGCGCTGGACGCCGAGGGCTTGCAGACGCTTTTCGAGAGTATGGGCGTCGCGGTGACCAAGGGCCGCTGCATCGTCTTCGCGGAAGCGACCTTCGTGGACCCGCTGGACAATGCGGGTCAATACATCATTCGCGGACTGCTCACGGTAAATATCAAGGGTCGGATAATGCAGACGCCGATAGAATTCGTGGTCCAGGCTTCATGATGGATCCCGAATCTCCTGCAACGGCAAAGATGCGATAGTGTAAAATGCCCCCTCCGGAAGGCGAGGTTGCCATCCGGAGGGGGTTGCAGTTTGCCGGCAAAGAGACAGGCCAAAGGGGCGTTGGCAGCAGCGCCCCAAGGTGCTGGAGTGCGCGATGGCTGTTTTCTCGGAACGATACGCGTTGCTGCGCCCTGCGCCGACAGGGGTGCGCGAGGAAGACGCGCCGGTCCGCGAGGAAATCCTGCAAGGCATCTGGTACGACCAGTTGTTGCCCCCGGAAGGGCTGTGTACGACGGAGGGGCAACGTATCCGGGTGGTGTCGCCGGGATGGTGGAACCGCCAGGATGGACCGGATTTCCGGGGCGCGCAGATCGAATTTAATGACCGGCTCTATTCCGGCGACGTGGAAGTACATCTCTATTCCGGCGACTGGAAAAGCCACGGGCATCACCGGGATTCCCGCTATGAGCAGGTGATTCTTCATGTGGTGTTGTCTGCCGGGCCGGACACGCCCGCGATGACCGCCACGGGACGCAGGGTGGCTACGCTGGAAATAGGGCCGCTGCTTCGCCCTGACCTGCGCGCGATTGCAGAGATGATCGCCAATGACGAAAGAGACGCGGGCACCGCGGACAATCCAGGGCAATGCGCCGATTTGGTGCTGCGGTTCGGCGCGCCCGTGATGTTGAACTTGCTGCGCCTCGCGGGGGAATGGCGCATGCTGAACAAAGCGCGCGCCATGCGCGAACGCATGGACCATGCGGGCATGGACCAGGCCGTGTACGAGGCGTTCATGTACGCATGCGGTTTTTCCCATTTCAAGCATCATTTCCGGGCCATCGCGCGGCACCTGCCCTATGATCGGGCGCGGCAATTGGCGCAGCGGGACCCGATGATCCTTGAAACAGCGCTGCTGCAGATTGGCGGCCTGATGCCGGAATCGTTGCCTGAAGATTCGGCGACCGCGCCGCACTATGGGCGACTGAGCGCGATCCGCCGCGACGCGCTGGATGGATTGCGCAGCCTGCCCCTGGAATGGCGTCGCATCGGTGTGCGCCCGAACAATAACCCGGAGCGGCGGCTTTCGGGGTCCGCGTTGTTCATTGCGCGCACCGCGAGCGATGGTCTGGTTGCGTCGCTGGAAAAGGTCTGGCGTGGCGACGCGTCGCCTTTGCAGCGCCGTCGTGCATTCGAGGCGCTTTTCCCCAAGGCGCTGGGATTCTGGTCGGAGCACTGCACGTGGACCGGCAAGCGTATGGAACGCCCCACCGCGCCCATCGGCGCGGGCCGGATACGATCTATCATCGGCAACGTGTTCGTACCGGCGGCGTTGGCGCTGGCGCGGATGCGCCGTGACCAGTCCCGTGAGGAAAAGATTCTGGCGTTCTTTCGTGCGCTGCCGCCTGAACCGGAGAACCATCTGACGCAGCGCATGATGCCCCGCCTTTTCCATGACGAGGCCGGCGTGAAATCCAGTTTCCAGTTGCAGCAGGGACTCTTGCAGATTCACCAGGACTGGTGTGCCTCCAATCCCTCGTGCACAAACTGTCCGCTCGCGCATTATCTTGCGCCTGCATTGGACATTATCGCGGGGTCCGGAGCGTTCTCCAAGTTGGATACAAGTGCGTAGAACGCATTTCGGGGCATCTTCAGCAGCACCATCCCTTCGTATTCGATGCGTTCGGACGCATGCTGCGAAATCTTCTGTAGTCTGTCAGTCAACGGCGTGGAAGCGTTGCGAAGAAAGATATTCAGCGTAAAATCCTTATCAATACGGTCGGTGATTTTAAGGATGTCTGACAGTTCTTCAATTTTATGAACTTGTTTGAAGGAATAGACGATGACCTGGGGTGGGCGATCAGCGATGGCATGATCGGGGGAAAAGACCACATCCTTATAGCCGGTGTGCGCGCCGATGAATCGGGCCGGGGCGATGTGGTCCTTGGGCTGTGCACGGTAGATCGCGCCGCGCGCCGGCGCCAGCGTCCACAGATAGCCTACAGTGCATGCCAGCGCCAGCCCGGCCATGCCCCACTCCAGAGTCCCTTTTACTCTGGGTGTGCGAATCCGTGCCGCCGCCAGCGCCGCGACAGCGGCGGGCAGCGCCGCGAAGGGAACTACCGCAATGGGAAGGGCAAATTTGAGCGCTGTGAAGGCATGCAGGAAATAGGAGCAATGCTGCTGGAACACCAGCAAGTAGAACAGACATGGGGCCAAGGCAAGAAATCCCAGGGATGCGCACAGGGACAACGGGGAAGGTATCGGTTTTTTGCGCAGACGCAGGCCAGCCATCGCGCATGTGGAAACGACGACGGCGGCCAGCGTCACGCCGATCAAGGTCCGTCCTTGGCGGCCGTAGCCGTCCTTCATATGTTGTCGCCAGAAGCGTGTGCCCGCGCCATATGCGCCGCTGAAGGAAAACGCGTCGTGACCTCGTTGCACCGCGTACTTGCGCTCCTCCCCCACGCCTGCGCGCAGTTGAAAGCGGCTTACAACATCCTCGAACGCGCCCAAGTGCCAGAGTTGGGCTGCGTAGATCGCCAGCGCCAACGCCGCCGGCGCCCAGTAACGGATGGCGCGTCCCAGCCAAGGCAATGGCCTGGGGCCGAAGTCGCCGCGCAGCGCGCGAACAAGCCATAGACACGCCGCTACAAAGACAAAAAGCCAGTCGGAGAATACGCCCCAGAACTGTATCGCCGCCTGTAAACCCTGCAAACATCGGCGCTGCATCTTGCCAGAGGTGTCCCACAGGAGCACCTCCACCAGCAGGCATGCCGCAAATGGCAGCATTACGGCCTGGTCGGAGAAATAGCCCATCTGATGCTCATAAAACGGGGACGGAAGCCATAGATAGAGCGCCATCGGCACGATGGCAAAAATGCCCGCGATGCCGGGGCGCAGTTTCATTTGACGCGCCGCACAATATGCCAGCATCCCCAGGGTCAGCGTGGTCATCAGATGAATGAAAAGGCTGTAGCCCATCACCATGGCGGGCGTTGGATCGCGTCGAGCCAGTTTAGCGAGAAGATAGATTGGGATGATGGAGCCGGGCGGAAAGGAGACGTATGGTTCTCGTGGTCCCAATGCATCCAATTCGACGGAATCGGGCGCCCAGTACATCACAAAGCGAAGCCGCCACGCCCCTTCCCGATACCAGTTGGCGGCCGTGACTGCGGAGCCGGCGGTTGTCCAACCGGCCATGCTGAGACCGGCATCGCCGAAGGCGTGCGACCGCTGCCAGACGCCAAGGCCGAACAACGCGGTCCCGATTATCATGATCGTCACAGGTATGATCGCGTGGCAACGAACATTGGGTGTGCTGTCACGAGATATTGCCATCACTTTGATCCGGAACTTGTTGCCACATCGAATATGCCTTTTCAAAATCGTGTTTGTCTATCTTGTGCAGAATATACTCTCCCTCCCGGACGGTTTCGCGGGCGTGGTCGCAGAGCAATTCAAGTCCGGGATATCCATCGCAATCCGTATCGCTTTTCAGGAAGAGGTTCACGACATATTCGCCGGAGACGGTCGCCAATCTTTCGCGGATTTGATCAATGCTCCGTCCTTGATGTGTTACCTTCATGGAATAGACGTAGAAATGTCGGGGAATGTTTTCCTCCGGCGAAAAGACGACGTCGTGATATCCGGTGTGCGCGCCTACAAATTGCGCCGCGCGCTGCATGTCAAGATTGAGTTCGCCGTACATCCGTTCGCGCTGCCATCCCAGTGTGTAGAGGTACCACGCACACAGGATGATCACCATCGGCAATACCGCCACGCCGATACAGGTGCGCAGGACTCTATCCCAACGAAGGACGATGCATGTCAGTGCGACACACGTTGTCGGGATGAGGACAAACGGGATAATCGCCATGGCCGGGGCGAGTTTCAGCACGGAAAAAAAGTGGAACAGAAATGAACTGTGGTTTTTGAAGATATGGGAGTGCATCAGGCATGGGACAAGCAGAAGAAATGCCGCCCATATCGTTACGCGCATTTCATCTGGAATCGCCTTTTTGCGTAGCCGGATAATGACCAGGGCCGTAAGACTCATGGCGAGCGCGGCACAGGCCGCGAGAAGAATGATTTTTCCCGGCATTCCGTAGGCGGCGGGGATAAAGGTTTCCCAGAAGCGTGTGCGCAGGTTGAAAGTGAAAAGTGCGCCGAAGAATACCTCGCGGGGAACCGGGCGCAATGCATTCAGGCCGCCGCCGTCCATGCCAGTGCGGTGTATGAATCGCAGGGCCAACTGTTGAATCGCGTCGAGGTGCCACAGTTGCAGAAAGAAAAGCAAGAGGGCGGTCGCGGCGGGAGTCCAGAAAATCAGCGTTTTTCGGAACATAACGCCGGGCTTGCTTCTCATTTCGCCGGAGAACAGCCGCACGCCCCAGACGCACAACAATACGAATGCAAACAGCCAGTCCGTGAACATGCCCCAGAAAGCGATGAGGCCCTGAAGCAGTGCCAGCGGTTTTCTTTCCCGGTCATCAGGAACATTGGCGCGCGTGATTTCAACGAGAACGCACAGTACGAACGGCAAAATGACCGCGGAGTCGGCGAAATAGCCCATCTGATGTTCGTAAAAAGGTGACGGCAACCAGAGGTACAGGAATATGGGCGGGAGCGAATAGAGCAGGCTCAATAGAAGCGGGTATCCCATCTTCGAGAGCAAGATAAGCGCAATGAGGCCGAGACACAGGGCGATGGCGGCCTGATTGGCCAGGTTGTATCCCGCTGTCAAGCGGACTGATGGACCTTGGGCACTGATTTTCCCGAGAACATACAAAGGAAGAATGCATCCCGGCGGATAGGAAATGTAAGGGGTGCGCGACGCGGGGGTGGGATACTCGATGGAATCAGGTTCCCAATACATGACGAAGCGGAGTCTCCACGCGCCTTCGCGGTCCCAATGCCGCGCCATGAGTGTGCTGCCCGCCGTGAATGCGCCGGCCATGTCGCCGCCGGTCAGACCAAAATGGGACGCGCGCTGCCACACGCTGACGCCGAAGGCCGACAGTGTCACCGCGACTAGCGCAATGACGGCAGCGGGGACAAGGCGACTCTTTTTCAGTTCTTCGCCCACGGGAATACCTGTCATAAGTTTGAGTCAATGAACATCATGTTGAATGCATCGCTATTGTACGTTGCGGGGATGAAACGTTTCGAGCCGGTGTTTGATGATCAGGGCTTGGGGAATGGTGTACTATTCGGGCCATTTCATCCCGGTGTCATGCAACGAAAGGAATGTAATGCCCCCGAAACGTCAGATGGCGCTGTACATGGCATCCGTGGTGTGCATGTCGGTCGCGGTAGGCATCAACGATTCCATCTTCAACAATTTCCTGGCGGACACGTTTCGCCTGAGCGCGGACGCCCGGGGCTGGCTGGAGTTTCCGAGGGAGTTCCCCGGGTTAATGGTCGTGGTGATGACCGGGGTACTGTGCATGCTGCCCGTGACGCGTGTCGGGATGGTCGGCGCGCTGGGGCTTGCGGGCGGCCTGGCGGGCTTGGGACTCTTCGGCACGGAGTTCCTGCCGATGCTTGCGATGATGCTCCTGGCAAGTGCGGGCCTGCACCTTCTGCAGCCGGTCGGCGCGTCGGTCATTCTGGCGTTGAGCAGCGAGAACAATCGCGGTCGCCGCATGGGACAGGCCAGCGCAGTCGGCACCATCGGCGTGGTGATCGGCACCGGCGGGGTGTGGCTTTTTCTCGACAAAACGCATCCCGTCTATGCCAATGCGTTCTTTATCGCCGCGCTGATTGCCGCGCTGGGCGGATTTTTCTACATGTTGATGTATATTCCCCACCTGCATCAGCCGCGATCGCGGATGGTGTACCGCGGGCAGTTTCGACTTTATTATCTGCTGGAATTTCTGTTCGGCACACGCAAGCAGATTTTCATCACCTTCGGGCCGTGGGTCCTCATCAAAATCTACGGACTGCCCGCCTCGTCCATTGCAGGGTTGCTGATGCTCGCGGCGATCATCGGCATTGTCTTCAAGCCGCTAGCGGGCATGGTTATTGACTGGCTGGGCGAGCGTTTCGTCATGGTCTGTGACGGCATCGCGCTCTGCGTGGTCTGCCTGGGGTACGGCTACGCCAGACAACTGACCGGCGACGCCGACACCGCGCGCCTTGTCGCCTGCGTGTGTTTCGTGCTGGACGACCTGCTCTTCGCCCTCGGCAACGCGAGGTCCGTGTATCTCTCGCGCATGACCGCCTCGCACCAGGAACTGAACGCATCCCTGGCGATGGGCGTCTCCATCAACCATATAGCGAGCATGAGCATCCCCGCCGTCGCGGGTGCGCTGTGGGTCGGTTTCGGCTATGAACGCGTCTTTTTCGCCGCCGCCGTCTTTGCCCTTTTCTGCGCCCTCGTCTCCTCCCGTGTGCCTGGAAAACAGCGGAGCGCGTTATTCCCCGTCGCATAATTGACCCGACGTTGTCGGGGCGTGATCAAGGGAGCGGCCACAACGGGAGAAGCAAGCAATCATGGTTCTTTTTTGGGGGGAGAGCAGCAAGGGCACGAGATGGCGGGGGTTTGGAAGAGTTGGCGGGCGCCGCGACGGCGCGATTTGGAGAAGAATTGTTCAGCATGGGCGGCGAAGGCGGTTTCAAGTTCGGCGCATGGGCGGCCGATGGCGGCAATAAGGGTGGGAAGTCCCGCGCGCATGGGGTCGGGTAATTCCCAAGCGATATCGGTCAGTTCAAGACGCAATACGCGGAGGTCGTTCCAATCGCCCAGGAGTTGCTGCACATCTTTCAGTCGCTTCAAGAAGCGCGTCATGCGGTCGCCGTAGATTCGCGCGTGCACTTCGCAGGCGTAGCGCAGTTTTTTGAAGGCGATGCGGACTTCATGGAGACGTTCTTCGTTTCCGGTTTCTTTCCACGATTTGTAAGCATTGCACAAGCGGTCGAATTTCTTTTTCAGGCTGCGGCGGGCGTGGTCCAGCAGGCATTCGCTGGAGGGTGCGGCGCTTGCCAGCAAGGTCTCCAGCAGTTCTTCGAACTGCGCGCCGGACGCGATGGCCGCCGCTTCGCGGCAGGACATTGCCACCGCGCGGCGACGCGCGCGGATGCGCCGCAAAGCGTGGTTGGCGGCGGTTCTGGCCTCGCCTTTGAATGTGTCGCGGTGTTTGGCGAGGGTTTCCAGCATGACATCCAATTCCCGGGGGCGGCCCAGGGTTCGGGTCACCGCGCGCACGTGTTTCAGCAGCGCTTTGGATGCCTTCTTATCCAGCGCGGGACGGTATTCATCCACGGCGGCGCGCAGTCGGCGTGAGGCCACCCGCATGTCGTGCACACCGTCGGGATCTTCCGCCCGGACGGCGTCTGCCTGCGCGCGCATTGCGCCTGCGCGCGCCCGGATGCCTTCGAGCGCCACTTCCGCTGTTTTCTTGCAGCCCTTGCCCAAACTCGATACTCCGGTGGAGAAGCGCCACTTTTTCCCATGATCGAAAACAAAGCGTGAGTATAGCGCAAGAAGGATTTATGCGCCAACGAAAGAATGCGGCATTTTTATCCGAGTAACACTTCAGCGGAATGGCACAGGTTTTCGGGCGCAGTATATGGCCTTTTAGACCTCCCGGCGTTGCCTCCGCAAACTGTGTGGTGCAACCTCCGCGCAACACGGCTGACAGGACGGAAAAAGGCCCCGCGAAAGCGGGAGGCCGGAAAAATCGAAGGGTGACCGCTGCATGATGTCTGGATTCCCGCTTGCTCGGACATGACGACAGTGAGAATGTTCGGGGACTCGATAGACCGGTATGGTCACGGTCAGGCGGCGTCAGGTCCTCCGGTCATATAGCCTCAGGGAAGGCGCACCTGATATACTTCGCGGAGAATCGAATTGGTGATGGATTTGGAGTAAGGGACATGCGTGTGCTGGTGACTGGTGGTGGGGGCTATCTCGGCAGTTGGGTGGTATGCAAACTGCTGGACCGGGGACATTTTGTACGGATTTTTGATCGGTTCTGTTTTGGGCGGGACGCTGTCCGGGACTTCGCATCCAACGCGAACTGTGAGGTGGTCGAGGGGGATATCCGCCGGCTCCAGGAATCGCCGGATATTCTTGAGGGGATTGACGCAGTGGCGCACTTCGCGAGCCTGTCCAACGATCCCTCGTGCGATTTGGATGTGGAGATGGCGATGGATGTGAATGTGGAAAGCACACTGGAGTTGGCGCGACAGGCGGTGCAGCGGGGAGTGCGCCGGTTTGTGCTGGCTTCCTCCTGCTCGGTTTATGGGCGGGGGGTTTTTGAACTGCTTGACGAGGAAAGCCCGGCGAACCCGGTGTCCACCTTCGGGCGGAGCAAACTGGCGGCGGAAAACGGTATTCTCCAGATGAAGGGCGCGCATTTTGAACCGGTGGTGGCGCGCGTGGCGACGATGTTCGGATGGTCGCGGCGGATGCGTTTTGATTTGGCGGTCAACCTGATGGTGGCGACGGCGATGCGCAGACAACGGATTGAGGTGCGGGGCGGTGGCAACCAGTGGCGGCCGTTTGTGCATGTGCGCGACGCGGCGCGGGCGATGGCGCTGCTCCTGGAAGCGCCGGCGGAGAAGGTGAGCGGCGAGATTTTCAACACGGGGTCGGATGTGTATAACACCCGCATCCTTGATTTGGCGCATCGCGTGGCGCGCCATTTCGACGGCGTAACGGTGGAGGTACTCAAGGATGACGACGATCTCCGGAACTACCGGGTGCAATTCGCCAAGATTCGCGCCCGCCTGGGCTTCTTCTGCCAGTACTCGATAGATGAAGGGGTACAGGAATTGCGCGGGCTGCTGGACAACGCCGACGTCAACCCCTTTGAGAAGCAATTCTCCAATTTAGCGCGCATGAAAGAGTTAATGGCGACGCCGGTGGATCTCGGCGGGGAACCGGTGGCGGCGCGTTTCATCCCCTTGAGCAAGCCTACGCTGGGGTTGGAAGAGGAACAGGCGGTGGTCGAGGCGATGCGGAGCGGGTGGCTCACCTCCGGGCCGCAGGTGCGCGCCTTTGAAAATGCGTTTGCCGATGTCGTGGCCGCGCCGCTGGCGGTGGGCGTATCGTCCTGCACGGCGGCGCTGCATCTGAGCCTGATTGCAGCCGGCGTCGAGCCGGGCGACGAAGTGGTCACGTCTCCGGTGACATGGGCTTCGACCGGCAACACCATCCTGAACATGGGGGCGAAAATCCGGTTTGTGGATGTGGACCCCGTTACGTTCAATATGAATCCGGCGTTGTTGGAGGGGGCCATCACGGAGCGCACCCGCGCCATCATGCCGGTGCACATCGCAGGGCACCCGTGCGATTTGGACGCTATCCATGCGATTGCTGAAAAACACGGCATCCCCGTTGTGGAGGACGCGGCGCATGCTTTGGGCGCGCTGTATAAACTAAAGCCGATCGGCGCATGCAGCGATTTCACCTGCTTCAGTTTCTACGCTATTAAAAACATCACGACGATGGAAGGCGGGATGGTCACCCTGAGCGACCCCGCATACGCCGAGAAGATTCGGCTTCTGGCCAATAACGGCATGGCTGCAGCGGCCTGGGACAGGTACGGGCGCAGCGCCGTCGCCGCGCCGCAGCAGGTGGTCGCGCCGGGATTCAAGTATGCGCTCGGTAACGTCAGCGCGGCGATGGGGCTGGAGCAGTTGAAGAAATTCAACACGTTCATGCTCGCGCGCCGACGTATTGCGTCCATGTACCGGAGCGTGCTGGAAGAAGTGGACGAAATCATCCTGCCCCGGGAATTGGACGACGTGGAGCACGCCTGGCATCTGTTTATCATCCGGTTGCGTTTGGACAGGCTTGCGCGCAATCGGGATGAAATCGCCTACGATCTGCGCCGGGAAAATGTCGGGTCCTCGGTGCATTTCTATAGCCTGCATCTGCATCCCTATTACCGCGAGACCCTCGGCATGCGCCCGGAGGATTACCCGGTGGCAGCGGAGATCTCCCAGGACATTCTGTCGCTGCCGCTTTATCCAGCCATGTCCGACAAGAACATCCACGAGGTGGTTACGGCATTGAAGAAGGTCATCGCACATGCCCGAAAGCGGGCATGATCCCCCCCGTCCGCCGCGCTACGCTGACAATCCGCTGAATTGGGACTGTCCGCGCCTGAAGACATTTTTTGCAGCATTTTAGCGGAATGGCATAGATCGTCGGGGCGCACTATATGGCCTTTTACATCCCCCGGCGCTTCGCGCCACCCCCTTCAAAGGGGGATTCATAGATGCGCCGGGGGATGTAGAAAGAACACAACATTCCCCGCAGCACACCACTCCGCTAAAATGCAACCATTTTTTAATAAGATTCCAGCCATAGAAGTAATCATTGCTCATAATCCCGTGATTGCAAGTCCCCCATCGCCTTCGGCGGCAATTCGCGGAAGAAAGAGGATGTACTTTCGCGGCATTCTTGGACAAATGAATTCGGTACTCAGCAGCAACTCCCGTTGTGGGGTGTTTGCGGTGGCCTTGGGCGACGGCTACAAGCACCCCGAGGCTTGTTCCGGCCGCAGCACAAAAAGGCTCAACTGGAAGGTTCCCGTTTGTATCGGGAGCATATGAAAAAACTATCGGATTCGATTTCAATCTTCTAGAACATAAGGTGCTTTCCTGGCAGCGGAGCGGCGCAGTGCGCCGCTCCGATCGCAATGACGGTTACAAGATCGGTGCGGCGTCATATCCATTTCTGCACCAAAAGCCTCACGTGTTACCCTTTTTGCCAATTTCATGGTATGATTAAAAGGACATGGGGAGGCGGCTTATGGCGCCACGTATCACAAAATGTCCGCGGTGCGGTCGGCTTTATGCGATGATTCAGGCTCCTGTCTGCCATCGGTGTGAAGCGGATGAAGAGGCCGATTATGCGAAGATCGGCGAGGCGCTTTCGGAAACGCCGGGACTTACTGTGGAGCAAATTGCGGAAGCGGCCGCCGTTGATCTGGCATGCGTCTTGCGTATGCTGCATCAGGGTCGCTTGCAGAACACCGAGATCGCCGATCCGGTGCCGTGCGGTCAATGCGGGGCGCCCGCCATAAACGTCCGCATGCGGCTGTGTACGGCGTGTTTGACCAAAATGGACATGAAATGCGCACAAGCCATTCGGGAACTGCGCGAAGCGCTGACTGGGTTCGCGAAAGAATCCATGGATGGGAAGTTGGACGTGCATCAGGTCATCGAAGAAAAACGCCAGCATCGCGTGAAGAAATTGACCGTTATCGCGGGCGCAAAGCAGCCTGTGGTGAAAGATGCGCGGCAGCGCATGGCCGTTCGAGATCGCATTGACAGACGCCGTCAATACGGCGCATAGGGGCCGCAGCGGGGAAATCCGTTATCCCGGCGTTTGAGGCGGCGGGGGAGCGGCTGATTCCTGAACTTCGCGGATCACTTTTTCCAGCACATCCGGGTAATCGGTGAGGATGCAGTCAACTCCGCGGAGCAGAAGACGTTTCATTTCCTCCCGGTTGTTGATTGTGAACACAAGATACAGAATTCCCTTTTTGCGGATGGCGCTGATTTCTTCGTCAGTAACGTTGAACTGTTTTTCCAGGCCGCTGGAGATGGCCAGCATCTGCGCCACGGGCGCGTAGTTTTCCCAATCTCCATCGCGATAGGCAGCCAGCATGCGGATCGCTTCAAGATGGTCATAGCAGGTGGCGATTTCGGGGGCGTTTTCGCGCACCCAGCGCATGGCCACGGGACTGACCGATGCGAGGATGCAGCGGTCGGTTGCCTGGGCGTCGCGGATCACCTTCACGGTGGCCTCGGCAATACCTGTCGCCTCCTTCATTTCAAAGAGAAAAAGATGGTTTGGCGCTGCCGCAAGGGTTTCCTTCAGGGTGGGTATGGTGACGCCTGATCCCCGGAGGGGATAGGTCAGGCCGCCGTCGGTGGTGAAGTGATAGGCGGCATCCAATTGCTTCAATTCCCCTAGTGTCAGGTCGCTCACGAAGCCCTGTCCGTTTGTGGTGCGATCAACCGTCAGGTCATGGATAACCACGACTTCGCCGTCCCTGGAAAGCAGAAGGTCCCCCTCCAGCAGCGCATTTGGCCATCGCTCCGCCGCTTGGGAAAAAGCCAGGACGGTGTTCTCCGGCCACACATGGCGTCCGCCTCGATGTGCACCCAAAAGGATGCACTGCGAGAAAAAACGCGCCCCGACAGATGCTTCTTCGCGGACATTGCATTTGTTCTCTTCGGCGAGGCCGGTTTTGAACGCCGCCGATACTGCCACTGCCACAAATGCCGTTTTCCATACCTGCATGTTGTTTCCACCTTTCCAGCGTGTTTTTTGCATGGGAATGCTGTGCGTCTTAGACAAGGGAAAATTCCCCATAGTTTCGTGTATGATCGCCGCTGGATCAACGCAGGGAGGAGAATATCATGACGAAATTATTGGACAATCAAGTGGCAATCATTACCGGCGCGGGCAGGGGCATCGGGGCGGCAGCGGCGCATCTCTTCGCCGAACATGGCGCAAAGGTGGTTGTTTGTGATCTGGATGCGGGACCCGCGGAGGAAACAGCCGCGGCCATCAGGTCCGCCGGAGGGGAGGCAATGGTTGTTGTCGGCGATGTGACGGACCCGGCGTTTCCCGAAGAGATCATGTCCAAGACCATTGCCGCCTATGGCAAATTGAACATCCTGGTGAACAACGCCGGATACACGTGGGATGGCATGCTTCACAAGATGAGCGACAGGCAGTTTCAGGCCATGCTTGATGTGCACAATCTTGCGCCATTCCGTCTGATCCGCGCCGCTGCGCCGCATATGCGCGAAGTGGCCAAAGCGGAGAAGGCTGCGGGAAAGACGCCGGAGCCCAGGTGCATCATCAACATTTCCTCCACATCGGGCGTCAATGGCAACATCGGCCAGGCGAATTACAGTACGGCGAAAAGCGGCATCATCGGCCTTACCAAGACGGTGGCCAAGGAATGGGGGCCTTTCGGCATTCGCTGCAATGCGATTGCGTTTGGTTATATTGACACCCGGCTCACCCGGGACCAGGAATCAGGGGAGAAAATCGTAGTGGCGGGAGAAGAGGTCCAATTGGGCATTCCGGGGCATATGAAGGGCATGATCACCATGCTGATTCCATTGGGGCGCGCCGGCACGCCCGCGGAAGCGGCCGGGGCGATTCTGCTGATGGCGTCGCCGCTGGCCTCGTATATCACGGGGCAGATGTTAATGGTCACCGGCGGTTTGAACACGTGATACGGGGAAACACGAGGAGTTTTGGACGGATATGTATTTTCGTGAACTACCTTTGATGCGGGGTCTTTTTGTCCATGCAATTCCCAGGAATGATTGGGAAAACCCGGAAGTCATCCAAATCAACAAAGAACCGGGGCACGCCACGCTCATCCCTTATTCTGATCCGGACGCCGCGCGGAACGGCGTTCCGTCTGAATCCCCATGGTGCATGTCGTTGAATGGGGCGTGGCGTTTTCATTGGTCGCGCACGCCCGCGTTGGCGCCGGAGGAATTTTTCAAAACCGCTTTTGACGTTTCCGGCTGGCCGGAGATTGAAGTTCCGGGGAATTGGCAATTCCAGGGGTATGACGTGCCGATCTACGTCAATTTTCGGAACTGCTGCGCGCCGGCGAACCCACCCGACACCAATCCGGACTTCAATCCGGTGGGTTGCTATCGTAGAACCTTCCGGATTCCGGAGAACTGGCGGCAGCGGCAGGTGTTCGTTCATTTCGCAGGGGTGCAGTCCGCCTTCTATCTGTGGGTCAACGGCCAAATGGTCGGATACAGCCAGGAAAGCATGACGCCGGCGGAATTCAACATCACTCCGTATCTGCAGGAAGGCGAAAACGTCATCGCGTGCAAGGTCTTCAGGTGGTGCGACGGGAGTTATCTGGAAGACCAGGACATGTGGCGGCTTTCGGGCATTCACAGGAAAGTGTTTTTGTTCAGCACGCCGAATGTCCACATCCGAGATTTCTTTGTGAAGACGGATCTGGACGCGGCGTATCAGGACGCCGTTCTGTCCGTCTTGGCAAAGGTGCGTAGCCATACGCAAGACGAATCGCCTGCACTGCGGCTGCGCATGGACCTGTTCGATCAGAACGGACAACCGATGCTGACTCAAGAGCAGGCAGTACGCCCCGCACCCGCCGCAGAAGTGGAAGCCATGCTGGAATCGGCGGTAGCGAGCCCCCGGCAATGGTCGGCGGAATCGCCGCATTTGCACACGCTTACGTTGACGTTGTTGGACGAAGGCGGAAATCCGCTGGAATCCGTCGGTGCGCGCATCGGTTTCCGCAAGGTGGAACGCAAGGGGGGGCGGTTGCTCATCAATGGGAAGGCGGTGCGGATTCAGGGGGTCAACAGGCATGACCACGATCCCGATCGCGGCAAAGCGGTGACGGAAGAAGGCATGATCCGTGACATCGTGACGATGAAGCGGTTCAATATCAATGCGGTGCGCACCTCGCACTACCCCAATGATGCGCGTTTCCTGGAATTGTGTGATGAATACGGGATGTATGTGCTCGATGAAGCCGACATCGAATCGCACACCTTCTGGGGGATGTTCGCCGAGGATCCGAAATGGGAAACCGCATTCATTGACCGGGTGGCGCGGATGGTCGAGCGGGACAAGAACCATCCCTGCGTGTTCGGCTGGTCGCTCGGCAACGAATCGGGCTACGGTCCCAATCACGATAAGGCCGCCGCCTGGATTCGCGCCCATGACCCCACCCGCCTGATTCATTATCATCCGGCGGAAGAAGCGCCGATGCTGGACATCATCGCGCCGATGTACCCGAGCCTGGATGCACTTATCGAGAAGGCGAAGAAGGACGACGACCGCCCCATTATCATGTGTGAATACGCGCATTCGATGGGCAACAGCACAGGGAATCTGCGGGAGTACTGGGACGCTGTTGAGGAATACGACCGGCTTCAGGGAGGGTTCATTTGGGACTGGTGTGACCAGGGTATTCGGCAGCGCATGGCCCGATTTGCGCTGGACAAGGCGGGCAATCGTCGTGCGCTTGTTTTTGGGGATATTCTGGAAGGAAAGCCGGGAAAGGCGCTGCAATGCGGCTATGCCGCCGTGGCGCCGGACGCCGCGCTGAACATCACCGGCAATGCGATCACGGTGATGTTATGGGTGCGCCCGGACCGCCATGACGGACTGAACGTTTTCTTGTGCAAGGGTGACGCGCAGTATGCGCTTCACCAAATCAGTACGAAATCCCTGGCATTTCAATTGGACATTGGAAGAAATGCCATTCTGAGCGCGCCGGTTCCCGACGATTGGTACGATGACTGGCATCACATCGCCGGGGTCTATGACGGCGAGATCATGCGTCTCTACATTGATGGCGATGAGGCCGCATCGCAGCCGGCCCAAGGTATGATTCGTTCCCATCCCTGGGCGGTCTTTATTGGTCGCAATCCGGCATCGCTGACTGCAGGCCGCGGTCTCGTCGCTCATGCCGCCGTCTTTGATCGCGCGCTGGATGCGGCGGCAGTCCGCGCGGCGGGCTGCGCCGTTCCGGACGGTTCCATGCTTCATTTGAATTTTGAAGACATCGAGACCATACACCGACCCTGGTTCGCCTATGGCGGCGATCTGGGAGAGACGCCCACGGACGGCAGTTTTTGTCTCAACGGTCTGGTTTCCCCAGACCGTATCCCCCACCCCGCCATGTGGGAATACAAGAAGGTGCTGGAGCCTGTCGCGGTGGAAATGAAAGATGCGGCAAGCGGCCGTTTTCTAATCACCAACCGGAATTTCTTCATATCTTTGGATTACCTGGATATTCAATGGCGGCTTGTCGTTTCGGGACATATCATCCAATCGGGGACGCTTGAGCCGCAGTCCATTCCGCCGCAGTCGAGTGCCGAAATCATTGTTCCCTACGTTCTTTCGGAGCCTGTCGCGGGGATGGAATACTGGGTATCGCTGCATTTCACGCTTGCCGAAGATACGCCCTGGGCGCCGCGAGGCCACGAAGTGGCCTGGGCGCAGTTTGCGCTGCCCTTGGAGGCACCCGCGTTGGCCACGCCTGAACGCACTGGTGGAGCGGAGATCAGTCTTGAAGAGCGTCCGGGAGATTGCGTCGTTTCAGGTAGCGGGTTCCGCATCACGTTCGACAAGCGAAGCGGCGCGATCGCGTCCTGGCGTTGCGGCGGTCGGGAATTGTTTTGCGCACCCGTCGTCCTCAATCTCTGGCGCGCGCCCACGGACAATGACCGGATTCCCAAGGTGAGCGACCTCTGGCGGGAAGCCGGATATGATGCGGTGTACATGCGCGCGACAGCCATGCATGCGGAGCAATGCGTCCCGGACCGTGTTGTCGTTCACGCACCGATTGAAGTTATCAACGCCATGGGAATAAAAATCTTTGAAGGCGTGTGGAATTACACGGTTTTTCCCACAGGCGACGTGGTGTTGGAGCAGACCTTGGAGCCGTGCGGCGAACTCCCCCATCTGCCGCGCGTGGGCCTTATGCTCAGACTCCCTGCGACCTATGATCGTTTTGCCTGGTATGGGCGCGGACCCCATGAGAACTATCCGGACCGCAAGGAAAGCGCGGCGGTGGGTTGCTACCAGGAAATCGTTGACCCCGACGCTTTTCCCTATATCCGCCCGCAGGAATACGGCAACAAGACGGATGTGCGCTGGGCGGCGCTGACGAATCCTGAAGGCGCGGGGTTGCTGGCCGTGGGATGTCCCGTCATCCAGGCCGGCGCGCAACCCTTCAGCCAGATGCAACTGACCGAAGCCGTCAACGCCGTATCCCTCGCACCGGATGGAGCGACCACCTTGCATCTTGACTTCGAAATGAGCGGTCTGGGCAATGGCAGTTGCGGGCCGGGCACGCTGCCCAAGTATCTCATCCAGCCCGGATGTTTTCGCCATGCACTGCGTTTGCGTGCATTAAAGGCGGGAGACAATCCGGCGGAAATCAGTCGTGCGCCATTGCCGGAATGAGCGGGGTCAGATGCTTCTGGCGCGGGGCGAGAATATTCGACGATGCTGAAGAAACTTGCGGAATTGTTCGCCGCGCCGTTGCAGCGGGAACAGTCGCCTTGGGATCAGGCGGCGGTGGCGCTGTGCGTGGTAATGCTGGAGGCGGCCCGCGCTGACAGTCATTTCCGCGAGGAGGAACGCACGCATATTCTGGAGGTGCTTCGGGAAAAACTTGAGTTGTCAAAAGGAGACGCGGAAGCACTGCTGGAAGAGGCGATTCAGGTCAGGGATGACAGCACGGACTTCTGGCAGTTTACGCGCGCTATCAATGAAGCCTGTACGCCGGAAGAGAAAATCCGAATTATGGAGGATGTCTGGCGCATCATCTTTGCCGACGGCATGCTGGATGCGCACGAGGACCATCTCGCGCATAAACTTCGGGCCTTGCTCAATCTTGATCATCCCACCTTCATCAGGGCGAAAATGAAAGTGCTGGAAGAAATTCGGGGGAAGTAGGGAAATAGTGGGTTCCATTTCGCTGCGCTGCATTGCACCCGCCCTGCGCGCTGCAAATCTCCGGGGAAAGGGGCGTGTCGCCAGTCATCGGCGGATGCGTTGGCCCCGACCGCCATTCCATACGCCACCGCCGTCAAACACATACCGATACACTTCCCTGCCTGTTTCGTCGGTGGGAATAGTAGCCGATTCCGCCAGGGCTTCAGTCCGCGTGGGGCGTCGCTCGCTTTGATAGATGCGATATGTAAACTCTACGTACCCGTGAAAACCGCGTTCCCCGCTGCTGTCTCGCCTGGCTGAACTGGCATCCAGCGGATAGTAACTTTCGTAAATCTTCACTTCCTTGTAATACATTCCGCGAAGCCCGTCGCTTTGGAACTTCACGTTCGACTTGCTTTGTTCCGCATTCAGTCGTTTGATTTCCGACGCTCCGACTTTTTCCAATTCCACCATGACCTTTTCGGTTCCGGAAACATAGCCTTCCGGCCGTTCGCGCAAGCCGAAATCGCCCAGCACCTTGTCCGCCACTTCTTTCGGGCTGCGCTGGCAGGCCGCCAGCGTCAGGCATATCAACACGGTCCCTATGCGTCTCAAAGCCTCTGCTCCTTTCATGCCGCCTCCAAGGCGGCGCCAATGTGTGGCGCTTTGCATGGAACAATTATGGCCGATACGCATTGGATGGCGCAATACGGGCGCGTCACCTGTTCTGGAGGGATTATGGGGCCTTTATTATCGCAGGAATTCGAGCAGGCTGGGAACGATGACGCGGGCGCCGGCATTCAACGCGGCCTGTAAGGCGTTGGTCTGGGCGTTCAGGTTGATCATGACTTCGGCGAAATCCGCGTCAATATTGTCGGACAGAACGCGCTGGAGTTGCACATTGACATCGCGGAGGTTGGCATCCACGCGCTCGATGCGGTTCTGGGTTGCGCCGAGGCGCGCCACGGCCATCATCAGTTGGCTCTGTGCGGCGTGCAGGGATTCCAGATTGTCGGAAAGTGCGGCGGTGTCGTTGGCGCGCAGGTTGTCGCGGATCGCGATCAACGTATCGAAGATGTTCTCGGTCCCCGGGGCGGTCTGCATGAACACGCTGCGGCCGGTTTCGTTGACATTGACCATGATCTTATTGGAGATTTCAATCTGAAAATACTCATCGTTGCCGGCGTAAGTCACGTCAGTGATTTCTCCCTCGGCATTGCGTGCAGCGACAAAGGGAGTGTTGCTCGTGTTGGTGCCGCCGAAGACATATCGGTTGGAAGTGTAATAGTTCGATTGAGAAAGCATGTCTTCAAGCAACTGATTGATCTCGATGGCGATTTGGGCGCGTTGCAGTGGGCCGTTGGTGTCGCTCAGTCCTTGAATCGTCAATTCGTTGGCGCGTTGACGCAGGCGCTCCACTGTCAATACAGCGGTTTCAGATTCCTGCATGAATGGTCCCATGGTGGAGATGTTGGTGAGATATTGCGTGTTCTGGGCGATTTCCATGCGCAGGTTTACGGCGCGCCGCGCTGCGAGGGGATTGTCGGAAGGGCGATTGACCTTCTGCCCCGTGGCCAATTGGTCCTGCAGGTTCAGGATGCGGCGCGACTGGTGGTTCAAATTGCGCAGCGTGCGGTCCACAAGCAAGCGTTGCGTCACCCGAATTGCGCCCATAAGCCTGTTATCCTTGTCGGTCAATCATGGCGGGCTGGATCGCGGCGGCCCCCAACTTCGCGCCTCGCGCATTGTAACCCTGCCGGGGCTTTTCGACACATTCTGCGAGCGTGTTCAGCGCCTCATTCACATGATGAATGGATTGTCGGATAAGCGCGTCATTTTCCCGCGCGACACTCTTGACGGATTCCAATACCTTGCGGATTTCCGTCTGAAATTCGCGCATCCGCGATTTCCATGGTTCCGGGGCGACGGCGATCAGTCCCGACAGCGTCTGCTGTTCCACCGGCAGGCGGTAGTGCTCCACAAGGCGCTGCACGACCTCCATCCTATGCGCCTCGGCTTCCACCGCTTCCTGAATCAATATGGCGAGGGCCGTCGTCTTCGCTTCCAGATGCTCCACATCGCGGGCGCGGGCCGCCGCGCCCTGCGCCAGGCAGACATCGAGTACGTTGCGCTGGCGTTCCAGTTCATCATCGAAAATTTCACACAATGCTGTGAAAAGATCATCCATGATTTGATGCCTGGGCGCTGGCGGTTTGAATCCGTTTCAGGAGATAAGCCTGAAGTTCCTGCGGCGACAATTCCCCGTCGCCATTGAGGTCCGCCGCCTCGAATGTTTTTAGATCCAAACCGCTTTCCGCCAGCGATATGCGACGATTGCCGTCGGCGTCGCGTTGTTTTATGAAAGTTTCGGCCAGAGACGATGCCCGGCTCGTTTCCGCGCCGTCCTTTGCCTCGGCGCGTCGTTGCTGCATTTCGTGGCGCAGGATCGCGGAAAAGTCCTGTCGGCTGACGCGGGGGCGCTTCAGTTCGCGCACAAAATCGGCTGCGCCCTGAAAGGCTTTGCCCACTGCGCTGATGGCAAGGAAATCAAGCATGACGGCTCCTTTGCGGGGCGGGCGCGTGATGCGCCGCGCCTTGTTTTCATATATCGGCAAACATGTCTTGTTCTTTACCTTCACCTTCGCAATCGTGTTATTTTCGGTGCTCCGGAGAATTCTTCGCTAAATGCGCCGACGCCGCGTCGGCTTGCGCAATGCGGTGTGACAGCGCAGAAGGAAGCGGAATCGCAGGCGGTGATTCCTGAGGGGGGCGGGCGCTCCCCTGCGCCGCATCGCACTGCGCTTGCATCTGCGCGGCGAGGCCGAACGCGCCTGATTCCGCCAGAACGCCGGCCAGATGGTCGTTGAAAATATCTTCGAAGAATTCGCGTTCGCGGGACTTTCCAAATAGACCTTCCCTGGTGCTCTTGCGCATTTCCCGGACCAGTTGATACAGAAAAATGCGTTCCAATTCCTGAAACGCACGGTGTTCCCGGAATGCCGCGAGGTCGGCGGGGTCCGCCCGGAAGTCCGTTTGCCCCGCGATTGGGTTGACGTAGAGCACTACATTACCTCCAAATCCGCTTCCAGCGCGCCTGCTTCGCGCAGTGCCTGGAAGATGGAAATCATGTCGCGCGGGGTCACGCGAAGGCGGTTCAATGCCGCCGCCACATCGCCCGCCGAGGTGCCCTGCACCGGCATCAGATACGCTTCCTGCTCTTCCACGGTCAGTTCCGTAATCTGTGTTACGACGGGCTGGACGTCGGTGAACGGCAGCGCCGGGGTAACCTGCGGCGTGGCGGTGATCCGCATGGTGAGATTGCCATGGGCCACCTGGCAGGGTTTGACCATCACATCGCCCCCGACCACGATGGTACCGGTGCGCTCATTGATCACGACCCGCGTGGGCGGGCGCGTTTCGATGTTCAGCGCCTCCAGCCGGGCGATGAAGCCGATGAGGTCCGCGCGGTCCGTCTCCGGAATCGTGACACGGACCGTGCCCGCGCCCAGGGCAACAGCGGTTTCAGGGCCGTGCAATGCGTTGAGCGCCTGCTGAATGGCATTGGCCGTACCGAAATCGGGGCGCTTCAGCAGCAGCGTGATGCGCTCACCGTCCGTGATGCGCGAAGGCGCTTCACGCTCCACATGTGCGCCCATGGGGATGCGGCCTGCGGTTACGTGGTTGCGTCGCGCCCCCGCGCCGCCGCCGCCGACATTGAACCCGCCGACCGAGACCGGCCCCTGCGCCACGGCATAGACGGTCTCCCCCATGCCCGGCCCCGTCAGATGGGTCTCCAGCAGCATGCCGCCTTCCAGGCTCTTGCAGTCATACATGGAATCCACTTTGACGTCAATGCGGGTGCCTTCCTTGGCGAATGCCGGGAGCACCGCGGTGACCGCCACAATGGCGGAATTGTTGCTCTTCAATTCTTTCATGCTTTCGACATCAATGCCGAGCCGTTCAAGCATGCGCTGTTGCGCGGTAACCGCCGCCGGCGCTTTGTCGCCTGTGCCGGCCAGCCCCACCACAATGCCGATTCCCTTCAGGATGTTGCCGCGCACACCCTGGACATCGCACAGGTCCCCCAGGCGCGCCGCGCGCGCATCGCCTGCCGTCGCCAGCAGCGCGGCAATCAGACAGATGCACATGAACAGGCGGCCATACGGCGCCCCATTCGGGATTTCATTCATGTCATGTCTCACCGTCGCATTTACTCCTTCTCAGAACGGCGAAATCCAGTCCAGCAATCGGGTGAACAGGCCCCGGCGTTGGTTGTTCCACAGCGGCCCCTTGCCTCGCAGTCTTAATTGCATGTTGGCCACTTGTGATGAGGTGACGGTATTGGCCGGGGTGACATCCCTGGACCGGACGATGCCGCTGAGAAATATGGAAGAATCCTCGCGGTTGACGGACAACACCTTCTCTCCTTCAATCAGCATGTTGCCGTTAGGATAGACCTGTTTGACGATGCAACTGACAGCGGTGTTCAGTGTGCTTCTACGCACGGTTCTTCCGCGCGCCTTGGTTTCATTCTCGACTTCGATGTTCCAGTTCGGAAGTTCATCGGGGTTGAGGATGTTCAGGCCGTCATTGGATACGAAAAACCTGTTTTGGGCGGTGGGGGTTTTCGCCTCCACATCGGATTCCTTCTTGACGTTGGTGTCGGCAGTGGTGGAGGCGTCAATCCGCTCATTCACCAGCACGGTGATGACGTCGCCCGGCTCGAAGCGGTTGCGGCGCTCGGAAATCAGGGTGCCGGACTGTGAGGATTCCAGTTGAAACAATGAGTCCGCCGCTGCGGTTGCCGCCAGCGTCACGCCTGCCGCAATGAGGAGTTTCCATCGCATCGCTCTTCCTCCCTACTGCACCACCACGACGCCATCCGGGCGGACAACGCCGTAGAATTGCTCTCTGGAATTGGGGTTGACACAAGCCACTATGTCTCCGACGCGGGCGTCCGTCAGCGCGATGGCCTGTCCGCGAACGTGCACTGCGCCGGATCGCAGTTCAACGGGCACGGTTTGTCTGCGACGCACGAGCACCGGCATGTCCACCATGCGCGTGGTCAGGATTTGACCGGGGAAGATGGTTTTTGTGGCGACCATGCCGGTGAGGTCCTCGATGCGCGTTACGGCGCCCTGGGGGGCCGTGCTCAGCGCCACCTTGCGGAGTTCGATGTCGGCAGGTGAAATGGTTCGGCCCCGGGGAATGTCGCTCATCGCCGTCGCAACGGTGACATACGGCTCGACGGTTGCGCGGCACAACAGTGTCCGGTGCACGCGGCCATCCACGAGAATTTCTCCGGTGAAGGCGCCCGCGCCCACATAGCGGTACTGCGGACTGGCGCGCCATGCAATTTGCACCTCGCCTTCCGGAGCAATGAAGTCGTTCAGCGGCGGCGGCACGTCCACCTCCGTATCGCGGGGGTCCCACGGCATTTCCAGCAGGATGTGCCGGCGCAGCGATTCGGCTATCGCCTCGCGGGAAACGGGCGAGTAGGATGTCGTGGCGAGGACGCGGTTCGCGCCCTTGATGGCGACAGTGCGCGGATCAAAGCCAGATGCGCGGACCCGCGATTCCACGAGCGAGGCATACACGGGCTTTGCCGAACCCGGGGCCGGCGCGGCAATCACTTCAATGGCCGACAACGCCTCCGCATTGACGCCTTCAATGGCCGCCACCTCGCCCAGCGTTACTTTCGGCCCGCGCACCTGCGCTTCTTCCAACAGCGTCACAGTGTCCGTGGCGGCATGGGCGCAGCAGCATCCCATGGCCGCGATGAAGACCGTCATCGCATATCGGCGCGGGGCGTTGCCGGTGGTTGTTCTGGAAATGCTTGATCTTGTTGCTGACATGGCGCTCATTGCTCATCCCCGTGAGGTTCTGAAAGCCTTACAGGATTCGATTGCGGTCAGGTTTACCTGCGGACATTATTCGCTGTCTGCAACATGTCGTCGGAGGTCTGAATGACCCGGGAATTTGCTTCATAAGCGCGTTGCGCGATGATCATCTGGAGGATTTCCTCCACGACCTGGACATTGGAGTTTTCGAGGAAACCTTGGGCAAGCGTGCCGAGGCCGTCCAGGCCGGGATCGCCCGTATTGGGCGGACCGGAGGCCTGGGTTTCCAGCAGCAGGTTGCGGCCGAGGCGCGCATCCAGCCCCGCAGGATTCGAGAAGCGCACCAGTTGCAGCGTGCCGAGGGTCTGCGGCGTGTTGTCGCCGGGGACCCGCGCGGATATGGTGCCATCGGAACCGATGCTCACTAATTCGGCGTCTGTGGGGATGGTGATGCCGGGGCTGAGCGGATAGCCGTCCGCGGTCATGATTACGCCATCCTGGTTGATCTTAAATGAACCATCCCGCGTGTAGGCGATGGTGCCGTCCGGCATTTCCACCTGGAAGAAGCCGTCGCCTTCGATCATTAAGTCGAGGGGGTTGCCGGTCTGGATGGCCGCGCCGGGGGAGAAGACCTTTGCGATGGCGGAAGGCCGCACGCCGTGGCCGATTTGGATGCCTTCAGGGATGGTCGTGCCCGCCTGGGTTTCGCTGCCTGCGGGTTTGATGGTTTCGTACAGAAGGTCCTGAAAATTCACGCGGCTTTTCTTGAAACCGGTGGTGTTGACGTTCGCCAGGTTGTGGGCGATGCTGTCAATGTTCATTTGCTGGGCGATCATCCCCGTTGCGGCGGTGAACATGGAACGAATCATTGTTTACCCTCCAAGCATCACAAAGGCATGCCGACGCTCTCAATGAGACGGCCCATTGTTGCATCAAACGCCTGAATTACCCGCTGGTTCGCTTCATAGGCGCGCATGCCCAGCAGCATCATGGTCATTTCGCGGGGCAGGTTGACATTGGACATTTCCACCTGGTTTTGCTCGACGGTGGTGTTCGCCGGCGCCGCCATGCGGGCGGCAGTCTCGTCCGAGGCCGCAAAGAGGCTGTCGCCTTCGCGCGTCAATCGGTGCGGCGACTCGAATTCAACCACGCGGATTTGCCCGGTGGGCGCGCCATTCACGCTGACACGGCCTTCGCGGTCAATGTTCACGACCCCGCCACGCACGGCGATGGGTTGTCCGGTCACGCTTTGCACCACATGGCCGTTCTGTGTGGCGAGGTTTCCCGCCTGATCCGCAGTGAAATCGCCGGCGCGGGTGTAGCGCGGCCCGCGTGGGGTATCCACCACGAAAAAGCCTGGCCCTTGCAGTGCCACATGCAGGGGGTTTTCGGTGGTGCGCAGCACGCCGCCGTTCAGATCGGGGTAGGTCTCCACCACCTTCACCCCGCCGGCGGGGGCGGGTGCAATGTCAAAATGGAATGGACGGCGCAATGATCGTGAAAAAACCTGATAGAAACCGAGTTGCACCGGCGACTGCCGTTTGTAACCCGTTGTCGCTGCATTGGCGATGTTGTTGGCGATTGTGAATTGCCTGGTTTCCACCGCCAGCATGCCCCCTGCCGCCGTGTATAACCCCTGAATCATCGCATTGCTCCATGCCTTCCGTTCTATCGCATCGCCCCAAGGAGCGGTTCACCCAAGGAAGGCCCGCGCAGATTCCAGCGACGGATTCCGGAGCGCCAATGGGAAAGCGCTCCTGTGCGCCGGGCCAACCACTCACGAAGACAGACTCGGATGGGAGCCAAGCCTGCATCAGGGTAATTGCAAGGTCTGTGCCAAGGCCTATCCCTTGGAAAATGCTGTGTTTGCGCATGCGCGGCCTGTTTCCTTCAGAACGAAAAAAGAAAATCTTGCCGTGTCTGGGAACTTTCTGCATCCTGTAGGGGGATTTTGGACGCCCCCCCCATCATCGTGTATGAGGAGCCGTTGGATGGAGAAACAGGAACTGCGCCGACAACTCCTCGAGAAACGCCGCGAATTGTCCTCCGAGGAAGCGGCGAAACGAAGCGCCGCCATCCTCCACCGCCTGAAAACGCTGGATGTCTTCCGGGATGCTCCGCAGATACTGACCTATGTGGCTTCCAAAGACCATGAAGTGGATACCTGCGGCCTTATCCGGGAACTGCTTGCTGCCGGGCGGGAGGTATTGGTTCCCAAGGCGCTGCCGTCGCGACTGATGGATTGGCGGCGACTGGATGTCCTGGAAACGCTTGAACGGGGCCCTTTTGATGTTCTGGAACCCCCGGAATCGCTGCCGCTGGTCAGGACGATATCGAGCGCGGCGTTGTGCATCGTGCCCGGCATTGCGTTTCGCTTGGATGGATACCGGATAGGCTACGGCGCGGGGTATTATGACCGATTTCTGGCCGGGTTTTCGGGGACTACGGCGGGGTTGGCCTACGAATTTCAGATCACCGATGATTTCCAGTCGCAGCCCCATGATCGGCCGGTGCAGTGGGTTATCACGGAAGAGCGGGTTATTCGGTGCGCCGGGGCGCCGGGCAGGTAAGGCAGTCGGACGGGTCGGACGGGTCGGACGGGTCGGACCAGTCGGACATGTCGGACCAGTCGGACCAGTCGGACATGTTGGACGGGCTGGGCCGGTCTGACGGGTCGGACGGGTCGGACATGTCGGACCAGTCGGACGGGTCAGACCAGTCGGACATGTTGGACGGGCTGGGCCGGTCGGATGGACCGGATAGGTTGGCGATCGGAGGGATTACGGCGTGATCAGGCCGAGCATTTCGCGGTGGATGGCGCCGTTGGTGATAAGCACGCCGGAGCGGTTGTCAAAAAGCCTCAGGGGGCTTCCGTCGAGGCGGCTGGCCATGCCCCCGGCTTCTTCGACGATTAGTTGCGATGCGGCGTAATCCCACGGGCAGAGGCTCATGTGCAGGTATCCTTCGGCCTCCCCCATCGCCACCTGGCAGATGGAGGCGACCGCCGAACCGATGCTGCGCAATTGCCCCACCGTCCGCAGCATGTCCAATGCCCTTTTGATAAGGGCTTTGCGGTCTTCCAGGTCGCTGAAATCCACCTGAATGCACGCTTCGTTCGCCTGTCTCACGTCAGAGACGCGCAGACGGTGTCCATTATGGTAACTGCCGGAACCGCGCTCAGCGAGAAACAAGTCGTCGCTCATGGGCAGGAGCACGCCGCCGGCAATGCATTCACCGTTTACAGTGAAGGCGATGGAGATGCCAAAAACGGGGTATAGTCCGCGGACGAAGTTGTAGGTGCCGTCAATTGGATCGATAACCCATACGCGGGATTCGCCGGGGCGGGGATAGCGGGCGAATTCTCCCTCCTCCCCCACCACAATATCGTCGGGAAATGTCGCTGTCACCTTGTCCACAAAGCGCTTCTGAATGGTCAGGTCCACCTCGGTCAACAGATCGCCGGCGTGCGCCTTTGTGCTTACGGTCAGACCGGACTTGTCATTGAATTTGTTGCGAACGTACGCGGCGTTTTCTCTCAAGAACAACTCGATGAAATCAATTTCGCGCATGAAAAAACTTCCTGGCGTGGCGATCCTGCGGCGGTTGCTATGATAAACTGGTCCCTTGTGAAAACGAGGAATTCAACAACATAGTAGCGCCGTTGTGTCAACCTTTCAAGCCGGACATGGTGATGCCCTGGATGAACGTGCGCTGGGTGAGGAAGAACAGCACAATGATCGGCAGGGTGATTACGGTGGACATCGCCATGAGCGGCCCCCAGGCACTTTCATGTTGGCTCTGAAACTGCTGCAGGGCGACGGCGAGTGTGTACTGGCGGCTATCTTGCAGGTAAATCAGCGGATTCAGGAAATCGCCCCACTGGAACAGGAATTGGAACAGGGCGGTGGTGGCGATGGCGGGCTTGGCCAGGGGCAGGATGATGCGCGCATAGATGCCGAATTCGCTGCATCCGTCAATCCGTGCAGCGGCGCTCAAATCCTCCGGGATGCCCTTGAAAAACTGGCGCAACAGAAAGATATAAAACGGCACGCCGAAGAAGTACGGCACGATCAGCGGTTTGAAGGTGCCTACCCAGCCCAATGCGCTGTACACGGAAAACAGGGGGATCAGCGTTACCTGGTAGGGCATCATCATTGTGGCCAACACCACCACGAAGACCACTTCGCGGCCCTTCCAGGGAATTCTCGCGAAACTGTAGGCCGCCAACGACGAGGAAATGACCGTTCCCAGCACGGTCATGTAGCAGATGAAGAGGGTGTTGCGCAGATTCTGGAAGAAATTCATCATTTCGAAGGCGCGCACGTAGTTCTGCCAGTGCAATCCGATGCGTTGTTTGATCTCTACTTCCTCGTCGAGCGCGGTGACCACCCTGCCGTCCGCCAGCAGCAGTTCATGGCGTCCCGCTTCGTCCACGCCCAATTCCGCCGCTGCTTCGCCCCGGTACCAGACCATGATGCGTCCCTCCGCGTCGCGCACATCTGTGGTGGGAAGCCACTGCGGGGGACGACCGGGCGGCGGAAAGATGCGCGACTCATGTTTGAACGATGTGGACAGCATCCAGACGAAGGGCAGCAGGAACACGGCGGACAACGCCAGCAGCAGCGCCAGACCCGCAATCCGTGTCGTCCGCTCAGTCGCCATGATAATAGACCCACCGCTTTGAGGAAATCAGCACGCTGATGGTGGCTGTGAGAATTACGACGAACAACATCCATGCCATCGCCGAGGCGTAGCCCATGCGCAGATAGTAAAAGGACATGCGATACATGTACAGCGCGTAGAACATCGTGCTGTCCATCGGCGAACCTGTGCCGCCGGTCATGACATAGACCTGCGTGAAATACTGGAACGCGCCGATCATGCCCATGACGAGGTTGAAGAGGATAGTGGGCGTGAGCATGGGCAGGGTGACATTGCGGAACTTCGCCCAGCGGCCTGCGCCGTCGAGTTCGGCGACTTCATAGAGGGTCTGCGGGACTTCCGCCAGCCCCGCCAGAAAGATTACCATCGCGCCGCCGATGCCCCACAGGCTCATCAAGACGAGTGACGGCTTGGCCCAGCGCGCATCCGCCAGCCAGCCCGGTCCCTGGATGCCGAGGAATTGCTGCAACAGGCTGTTGATAAGCCCGCTTTCCGGGTTTAGGACCCATAACCACAACACGGATGATGCGACGATGGGCACGATGCTCGGCAGGAAGAAGACGGTGCGGAAAACGGACATGCCGGGAATCTTCCGGTTCAGGAGCATGGCAATGGAGAGGCTGAAGACCAGGCTCAACGGCACGGAAAAGACAGTGAAATAGAGAGTGTTGTACAGCGCCTTCCAGAACAGTGGGTCGTCGAAGAACAGTTCGCGGTAATTGTCGAGACCCGCCCATACCGGCGGATGCACCACGTTATAGTCCGTGAAACTAAAATAGACGCTCATCAGCAGCGGGTACAACTGAAAGAAGAGAAAGCCAACGACCCAGGGCGCGGCGAACAACAGGCCATTGCGCAGATGAAGTCGTTCCCTGCGGGTCATGGCCTGCGCCTTTCCAGGAGCGCGCGGGTGCGCTCCAGTTCCCGGTTGACCAATGTTTCAATGGCCATCGCCGCCTCTTCCGGCGTCATGCGGCGAAAGACCACCCATTCGCGAAAGCGGCCGATGGTGTCAGTGAGAAACTGGGTGCAAGGCGTCACCGGATAGGCTTCGACGGGCCGGTGCAGCAATTGTTCCACAAAAACCCGGAACTTGGGATGCGCCGTGAAGCGGTCCTGCAATGCCTCCTCCGTGCGCGGCGGGATGTTGTGAATCGCATGGTTGTAGTCGCTGGCGGGAGACGGCCTTCCGTCCGGACGGGGACTGTAGAACCAGCGCAGGAATTTTTTCGCCGCTTCGGGATTGCGCGCGGTCACGGGGATCACATCCGCCACGCACGTTGGTCCAAAGGCAATTGGGGGAACGCCCTCCGGCTGTGGCAGGGGCGCGACGCCCCAGTCCAGCCCCGGCGCATATTTCGGAATAAACGTCACCTGCCACTCCCCCTCGGAAATCATCGCCACCTTACCGGAATAGAAGGGGTTGTTCGCGCTCATGTAGTCGCCGATGCCGCGCGTAAATGATTGAATGCGCTCGGCGGGCAAAGCATAGGGCGGATTGTTGTCCGAGGAAGGGTCAATCGTAAAACTCTGTTGCCAGGCAAGCGAGGCAATGATGGCGGGATCGCTGCCCGTCTCCACAAGGCCGGTTTCTTCGTTGTACCATTGGCCGCCGAAAAGCACGCCCCACATGAAACTCTGGTCCCAGGGCAGCCAGGGCAGAAACCCCATCTGTTCAATCGCGCCGGACGGGGCGCGAATGGTCAGTTTTGCGGCATATTCTTCGAGTTCCTTCAAGGTTTGCGGGGGGCGTTCGGGGTCGAGTCCAGCGCGCCGGAACGCGCTCTTGTTCCACAGCAGACAGTAGGTGTCCGTCGTGGTTGGGATGGCCCAGACGTGACCGTCGAAACAGACCATGTCCCAGATGTGCGGCATGAAGGCGTCGGGGTTGAGGATCGGCACCTCCGCGATCAGGTCATCCAGCGGCATGAAAAGCCCCTGCGCCGCCAACTGCGCCATGATACCGCCATCCACCGAGAGCACATCGGGCGGCGCGCCGCCCGCCGTGGAGGTCAGCGTCTTTTCCATCAGCGCGTTATAGCCGATGGGCAGCGTCCGCACATGGACTTCATTCTGGCTTTCGTTGAATTCTTCTATCAGCACGCGCCGGGACTCATGCTCGTGGCCGGAATGGCGGTCCCAGTACACGATGACGGTCCTGCCTTGCGCCGCTGCGCGGCGCTCCGCGCCGGTTCCGGCCGTCCGCGGCCAGAGCAGCAGGGCCGGAACGATACAGGCTGGAATTGCAATTAGATATATCAGGCTGTCCCTGACAACGATCGCATCGTTGATATGTTTAATGATATCTCGCATGTCCACTCGCCAATATACTGGATTACACAGCGCATCTCCACCGGGATTCAGTCTCACGCGCCATCCAAATTCAGAAACCGTGTGCGAGGGGCCGATGGAATCCTCCCATGGTGATGTTGGTGGATTTTGGAGTGCGCACTCCAAAGAGGTGGCGTTTTGAAAGGGACGCAGTGTTGTCCAAAATGGATTTGTACAACACCGTTGCCGGCAGTTGAATAACGTTGACTATTGCCATGGGGCTTACTCGGTTTCCTCAATGAAGCCGTGATACAGCCCCATGTAATACGGGAGCAGGAAGACGGTGCCGCCGGCAAGTTCCCGGCCGTCGCCGCCATAGTCCAGGCGCCATGGGTCTGTATTCCAATGCCCGAAGAAACGGTTTTCCACCGGCAGCACCTTGCCGTTGTTGCGATAGCCCCGGTCTCTGCGCGGAAACTCGGTAGGTTCGCTGGCCTGTTGCCGGGGAAGCAGGATGATGTCCAGGCGATGGCTGTTTTTCCGGCCCCAGTTCACGCGGTCGAGCGGAAAGCCTTTAAGTGTTTCGATGGAATCGTCGAGCCAGCCCTGCCATGGGTCAATACGATGCGTGCCCCACGGGTTGGTGTGTTTCGCGCCCCGCCCGAAGACCGCATAGATGAAATTGAAGAGGGGATTCATCTCCGGGGACACAATCGTCCAGTAGGCATAACACGAGAGGAGCATCATATCGCGGAGCAACGGGTCTTTGGTGTATTTCAGCAGGTTATAGAAACACATGAACGCCATTTCGTCGTCGGACTGGTTGCCGGAACCGAAGCCGAACTGCATTTTTGGAAACATGGCGTTTGTCCGATAGCCGTGCACATCAATCAATTCCCGCGCCGCCCGGCCATACTTGGGGTCGCCAGTCATGTGTTCGGCCACGGCGAGATAGGAAAGGATGCTCAGGGATTTCAGCCCGCGCTCGACCCACCAGTTCGGGTCATGATTGAGTAATTCCGGCGAATAAACTCCCCACCGCGTGGGCGTGCCATCGAAATCCACCAGATTGAAGCCATGTTCGATCAGGTGGTCGGTCAGATCACGGACCACCTCGCGCACCCGCGCCTTCTCTTCTTCTGTGTCCGCGACCAGATCGTAATAGAGTGGATAGAAAAAATAGTGACCATCCAGTTCGTCGGAACTGGTGTCGCTCTTCCAATACCATTTGCCGTCGGCGCTTTTTGGCCAACGCGGTTCATAGACTTTCCAGAGGGAATCGTTGGTCGCCCGATGCTGCCGGTCGCGTTCCAGTCGGCCTTCGTTGGGATCGGGGCCGTCCGCCGGCAATATCGTTCGTGCGACGTAGCCCTTGGGGGGGCTGTATTCACAGTCCTGGGTGACCACCTGCAGGAAACGCAATGCCTCGAATGCCTGTTTTGCGCGCTCCTTCGATTGGGGATTTTGGGTCGCCGCATAGGCGAAACACTGCGCCGCACCGTACATGGCGGTCCAGAGGCCGTCGTTGTCGCTGTCAGTGTAAATGATTTCACTCTTGTCGCCGGGACGCGCCAACCGCACTTCCGAGGTGTATCCGAAAGGCGTTCGCTTGATGTATTTGTCAATTTCCTCGTTGTAGAACGCGGCTTTTTCCGCGAGGGTCATCATGGGATATGTGATGCGGCTGACACCTTGGGGGGTGGCGAACCAGACGGACCCGTCGGGGGTAACGATGACGTTTCGCACATGATCATTCGGAAGATAAGCAAAGCCTTGGCGATAATCCCACTTTTTGCCGTCAAATCGGATCGCGCCCATGCGGGTGGCGAACCAGACGATGCCGTCCTGACCTGCTGTCATCCAGGTGAAATCGTTGTATGGCAGGCCTTCCGCAGGCGTGTAGAGTTGCCAGCCTTCGTCAGTGCGGCAGCCCACGCCGGCGCGCGTGGCAAACCACAGACGTCCCTCGCTGCTATACGCGACGGCACGGACGTCCGACACGGCCCAGCGGCGGCCCATGTCATCCTCTATCAATGCCGTGTCAAATACGTCTTCCTCCACTTCGAGCATCAATCCGGCGGAGGTCGCCGCAGCGAGGCGCTTGTCCGGGCCGATGGCCAATTGATGAACGACGCAATCCCGCAGCAGTTCGCGCGCCGGTTCAAAGGCGGCCTCGCGCCGCAATCCGGTTTCCGTCGCGATATAGATCGCGCCATCCCGGATCACTGCATCGCGGAAGCGGTTGTTGGGCACGGTGGCCGCCGGCAGCATGGCGGGCTGATGCGCCGCGTCGGTCAGGTCTTTCGGAAACAGCCGTTCAATCTGCGCCACAAACAGCGACTGAATCAGATGATTTTCAGCGTGCGGGGTGGGCAGCACTTCCCATGTCTCGCCTGTGAAGCGGGCTGCGCCCCGGTCTGTGATGGCATAGACCTGACCGTCGGAGCCTATGCGCACCGACAATACATTAGATGAGGGCAACCCTTCGGCTTCGCCGAAGCGCGTTGTCACTTCCTGGGGGAACCGACCGATTTTTGCGGGCGGCTGTTCCGCCAATGCCGAAACGGCGACGCCAAGCGCCAGCAACACCGTCGCAGATGCATACGTCAATCCAGACACGTTGAACCTCCTTTTCCCCATGTGGCCACTTTCCATCGTTTTCTTTCGCATAGTGCCCCATGATGAACAGACATGGAGGCGTTTTTATACCACAGCCTTATAGAAGATGCCAAGCATTGAAGCCGACAGTTTATTGGCTCACCAAAACAGATGTGGGTGGGATGTTGTGGTAGAGGCATTTGCGAAATGGACGATTTTTGCGTTTAAGCGCAGGAAATATCCGGGATTTTTGATGGAATTGAGGTTTGAAACGCCCATTTCGCAAATGCCTCGTGGTACAACTCGATTTCGTTGGTCCGCCTGAGTTATACTACCGCTGATTAATGCAGGTTTGCCACAGAACAAAGGAGAGGACCATGGAAGCCGTAGCAGCCGTGATTGCATCCATCATTCAAGTGCTTCAACTTGTTCAGTTGATCCTGAATCTGCTCGGGCTTTTTTTCTAACCCAGGCGGACGTCACATCGCCTTCCGCAATCATAGACCCGGTAGCCGCGCAGACTACGCGGGGAATGATCATTTTCTGACGATCCACATGCGCGTTTGCGGTGTGAGTTCCACGAGTTTTCCATCCGAGAATCCTGCCTCAAGGGTCCATTTGCGGACTGTTTCCACAGCGTATGTGTCGCCTTCGTCCGTATGAACGAACATATGCAGAGCGAAGACCAGGCCAAAGGCGGGGCCTTTTTGATCATCATCCAAAAGGAAGTCTTTGATAATCAGCATGCCGCCTGGAATAAGCGCCTGGTGGCATTTTTTGATCAACAGTTGGTTCATCTCAGGGCCATATGAATGGATAATATTGGAGACCAATACCAAGTCATACCCTGTTCCGAGCGGGTCTTTGGTGAGATCGCCTGCGACGAAATGCATTCTGTCCAGCAATCCTGCTGCTGAAGCCTCTTCTGTTGCGATGGGGATCACCTCCGGCAAGTCGAAGACCGTCGCGCGCAAAGCCGGAACTTTCCGGAGGCATGCGTGCGAATAGACGCCCGGTCCCCCGCCCAGGTCGAGCATGTTTCTGCATGCGGCAATGTCCACCGCCTCGACCATGGCGTTTGCGCTTTCCACGGCGATGTTTTTCATCCCGCAAATAAAGGCGCGCACTTGTTCGTCGTTTCGATCACCGCGCGGATACGGCTTACCGGTGCGCACCAGTTCATCCAAGTGCGCCCATGCTTCCCATCCGTTCGCCTTGTGGTTGAGAATGGCCGTCTGGTCCATTGGAGCGCCAGGGATCAGGCATGCCGAGGCGATGGGCGCGTTGCGGTAACGACCTTGATTGTCCTTGTCCGCCAGGTCCAGCGCGATCAGGCCGTTCAGGAGCATCCGGGTTCCGCGTTCATCCCATCCCAATCGCGCGGCGACTTCCGCCGCCGTCATCGGGTTTTCCAAGAGGGTGAAGACGCCGCCCTTCAAGGCGGTGAACAATATTTTGGAACGTTGAAAACCCCCGGCAATGGCGTCAAGACGACGCATGAATTCCGGCAATTCCGCCATCATGAATACTCCTTTGACACGCAATCATTTGTTGGCTGCCAATCACAACGTTGCGGTATACCATTGGTATAATTCCGGCCCAAAGAAGAGGAACAGAATGCCGCCGGCGGCCAGATAAGGGCCAAACGGGAGATAGTGTCCCTGCAAGGTGATTTCCAGGTCTTCCTCCTGCGCGCCGCCTTCCAGATGTTCCGCGATGCGAGATGGGTGTTTTCCCGAGGCGGTTTTCCGTTGCCGGGCGTAGAGCGAAAGCGAGATGCCGGACACGATCAGGGCGAAGGCTGTCACGATGGCCGCTGCAATGATCAGAATCCGGCGCAACTCAGACGGCATCATGTCTTCATTTGTCAGGGAATAGAAGCAACGGGCGGCCAGATAAACCGTGCAGGCGCCCAATGCGGCGGCAGCGACGGGGTCTATGGGCGCATCCTGCAAGTTCGCGGGCTGATCCGAGGTTTCATGCGTTTCGGCATCTTGTCTGCGCCGGAAATAAAGAATCATGGCCACCCCGAAGACGCTGCCGATAAGTGATCCGATCAGCAGGGTCCCGATGACGCCGCGCCAGCCCAGGAATGCGCCGAGCATGGCCAGCAGTTTCACATCGCCGAATCCCATGCCGGGTTTGCGCAACAGCAATACCACGACGCTGTCCATAAGACAGATGATGAAACAGCCGGCGGCAATGCCGTCGAGGCTGTCAATGGGATCCGCGACGCGCAGCATGCTTTCCGGTTGAGCCATGGCGAGCATCGAGACGCCGAGGCCGGCGAGAATGCCCGGCAGCGTAATCTCATTGGGAATGGTCCAGTCGGCAAGGTCCTGAAATGTGACGATGACCAGGCCGGCGCACAGGGCCATGTAAATCGGTGTGGCGATGTCAAAGCCAAAGCGCCGGAATACCGCCATGAACAAGGCGCCGGTAAGCCCCTCCACCAAGGGATATTTCCAACTGATGGGCTGGCCGCAATGGCGGCACTTTGCGCCCAGCGCCAGCCAACTGAGCAAGGGGATGTTGTCGTACCAGGCGATGGCATTGAGGCATTTCGGGCATCGCGATCGGGGCCGGATGACCGATTCGCCCGCGGCCCAGCGGCTGATGCATACGTTGCAGAAACTTCCCACGACACACCCCAATACAAACGAGGCGATCATGAACGGGTTGTGCAATGGTTGCAGCACTTGGGTGATGGGCATAGGCGACTCCTGGTCTTGCTTCCGGGGCGCAAGTATAGGCATCCCGCCGGGGCGCCCGCAAACCGCGACGAAATCACTTCGATCAGTGTTGATGAATATCGCGGGAGATCAGCGTCAGGAATTCCGTCCGGGTGGCGGGGTCATCATGGAAACTGCCGAGCACCGACGATGTGGTCATGACCGAGTTCTGCTTTTCCACGCCGCGCATCATGGAGCAGAGATGCTGGCACTCGATGACAACGCCGACCCCCTCCGCTTGCGTGTTGTCCATGACGGCGCGGGCAATCTGGGCGGTGAGCCTTTCCTGTATCTGTAGCCGGCGCGCATAGAAATCCACGATGCGGGCGATTTTGCTCAACCCGATCACCTTTTCGCGGGCAATATAGCCCACATGGCATCTGCCGAAGAAGGGCAGCATGTGGTGTTCGCACAGGCTGTACACTTCGATGTCGCGCGAAATGATCATGTTGTTGGATTCTGACTTGAACACGGCGTTGTTGATGATTTCATCAATGTTTTTGGAATACCCGGACGTAAGGAATTCGTAGGCTTTGGCCACGCGCATGGGCGTTTTTATTAATCCTTCCCGGTTGGGATCCTCCCCCAATTCCATCAGCAATTCCCGCACCAACCGCGCCACCCGTTCGAGATTCATGACAGAAACCTTTCTTTAAGCAAGTCCGTAAATGCGGTCGCAGGCTGCAAGCCGCGAAGCGCGTCCATATCCACCAGGTCTTTCAGTGCTGTACCGATTCCCGGTACGACGAAGTCCGGCTCCAGAGTTAACAGCGCCGCCGCAAGGAAGGGACGTCGCAGCAAATCTGGATCAGGAATCACCAGGTCCGGTTCATCCACTACCATCTCACCGAATACGGCGACATCAAGGTCCATGGTGCGCGCCGCATATTTGTCCGGTGTCCGGATCCTGCCAAGCGCTTTCTCAATCGGACGCAATACATCATACTTCAGCGCGCGCGCCGATTGCGCGCATGTTATGCGCAGGATCCCGTTAAGGTAGTCGTCCTGTTCCGGGCGGCCAATGGGCGGCGTGACATAAAAGGTTGAAATCCCCGTCAGCGGCATCGTCTCTGACAGGATGCGCACGGCCTGGATGATGTGCCGTTCGGGTTCGATATTTGAGCCTACGGCGACATAGGCCGAGACCGCTTCACTGCGGTCAGGCATGGTCCCTGCGCTCCCTTGTGATTTCCACCGCCACGGTCCGCGCGAAACGCAAGGCGCCCGGTTTGTCCACGCACACCTGAACCCGCCGCACCTTGGGATCATTCAGGCAAATCCCCGCTATCGCGTCGGCCAGTTTTTCAAGGAGGAAATACTGTGAATTTTCCACCATCGCCACCACCTGTTTCTTGATGCGCTTGTAATCCACCGTGTCCTCGATGTGGTCGCTGTGGCATGCCGCCGAAAAATCGGCGTACAGCGTGATGTTGATGACGACATCCTGTTTTGCGGCGCGTTCCTCGTCGTAGATGCCGACAATGCAGCGCACGAGCAGGTCGCGGATGTGTATTTTGTCCAGATTGCCGTTATCCATAAACGCTCCCCCGCAGATGCCGCCCGCCGTCCACAAAAATAACCTGGCCTGTCACAAAACCGGAACGCAGAAGGAACAGCGCCGCCTCACATATTCCTTCCACACTGCCATACCGTTGCAGCGGAGTGGTGTGCGCCAGCGCGGCCAGGTAGCCCTCATCTTCTCCCACGGGCGGCAATATCAACCCCGGCGCGATGCCGTTCACGCGAAGTTTCGGAGCGAATTCCAGGGCCATCATGCGCGTGACATCATACAACATCCGCTTACTCAGATGATAGGGCACATGTTTCCTGTCGTAGTCCGCAATCATGGCGTCGAGCATATTGATGACCGCGCCTTGTCGGTTCTGTTCCGCCATGCGGCGTGCGAGCAATATCGGGGCCAGCGCGTTTACCTGCACGTTTTCCATCAGCGATTCGGGCGGAAAATCGCGCAGGCCGGAGGCCGGAAAAATACTCGCGCTGTTTATCAGGAAATCGATCGCGCCCGCCGCTTTCGCGGCGCGGTCGAAGAGGGCCATGACCTCCGGTGGGACGGCAAGATCTGCGGAAATCGCCCATGCCTGCACGCCTTCGGCCCGGATGGCGGCGGCGGTTTCTTCGGCTTCATCGCGGGATGCGCGATAATGCACGACGATATGTGCGCCGGCGCGGGCCAACGCCAATGCAATCGCCCGCCCGAGGCGTTTCGCCGCGCCTGTCACCAGCGCCGTTTTATTTTCCAAAGAAATGATGTCGGACACTGCGCCGCTTTCTTATCCAAGTGTGTTCATGTCCGTAAATGTTGGGGGATTCTGCCGAAAGACTTGTCGTCTGTCCCCTCCGCCATTTCTGACAGACCGCCATTGTCGAATTCTTGTGCGGATCGGTCAACCATTTTCGGTCGAGGCGTTTGCGCTTTCTTCGAATGGCGGGGCCTGTTGCGCGCCCTCCAGGATATCGGCTGCGGGAAGAATGATGGGTATCACCGCGTCGTTCATGCCGAAAGGGCCGCCGCTATCCGAATCCTTGATGGCCCGAATTACAATCACACCGACAATCCTGCCGTCGAGACTGAAGACCGGCGATCCCTGCGTGGAATTGGTGATCTGACTTCCAGGCACGTAGAACGTACGAGGCTTGTCCACAATCGCCTCGACCCATTCATAGGAAAGCGAATACGCGCGGTTGGCGACCTTGCCCAGGCGGTTCAAGGCCACGAGTTTGTCCAACAGTTCCGGCGTAGCGGCGTTGCTCAGATCAACATGCGGCCAGGGCTGCGCCGGTTTTTCTTTTGGCCGAACAAACGCCAGGTCCAGGTCGTTGTCGCGCAGGATGACTTGGGCGGGGATTTCAGCGCCGTCCTCTGCGAGAATCTTTACGTCGGACAATTCGCTGTCCATCTGGAGTCCCTCGTCCAACATGCTCGGCATCATGTTGCGGTAGATTGCCATTGGGTCCGTGGATGACAGGGCAACCACGATCAATCCATCCGGCCCAATCACCGTTCCCGTGATGTCCATTTTGGACTCACTCTCTTCGGACCCCATGCCGAACATGGAGAATTTCTGCTTCACCACCAATTTGACCGTCGCCACGGCCAATTTGTTCTTCTCCAGGATGGCGCGGGCTTTCACGGCGTCTTCATCCGCTTGGACCGCCGAGGGGGCAACGATGGCCATTGTCAGGAGGGCGGCCAGCATTCGGCATTTCAGTTGCATGTGTGTTTTCCTTTCCTCAAATACCTTGTCGGTCGCGATGCGTTGAGATATCAAGGACACGTTATTTGGCGTCCCACTTCGGTTCCAGTTCGATAAAGAAGGTGCGGATGCGGCGCAGCACCTTAAAGACCACGGCCTTGGGCTGCTGTTCTGCAATGGCCTTCATTACGGCTTCCATCGCGGCCACGTCAGCGATGGGCTGACCATCCACCTCAAGGATCAAATCAGACGCCGCCAACTGCGCAAGCGCGGCCCACCCGCCGGGGATGACCTGATCCACCAACACGCCCTGTTGTTCTTCGGCCCATTGTTCCTTGGCCCGGTCGAAGAAGGTCACGTCGCGGACCGTGAACTCGAAGTTGTCATCGCGGTATTTTTTCATTTCGCGGGCGAGTTTCGGCGCACTCACAAGTTCCACGGGCACCTTAAGGTCTTCTTCGCCCCGACGAATGGACAACTCCGCCGTTGTGCCTGCGCGGTATTGTCGGATAAAGGCGGACAGTTCCTCGTAGTGTTCCGGGGCCGATGCAGTCATCTTCTCGCCATCCACCGCGAGGATCAGATCGCCCACCTGAAGCCCGGCTTTCTCGGCCGTGCTGTCGGCATAGACGCTGGTGATGCGAAAGCCTGTCATTTCAGGACGGCCCAGCAACTCGGCAATGTCCCGGCTGATCACCTGCGTCTCGACCGGCAGCCAGGCTTTCTTGACTTCCAGACCGGGATCCTGCAATTCCGTAATGCCCACCTTCACCACTGTAACAAAGCGGTCCGTCTTCCGCTCAAAACCGGTCAACGTGGGCGTTGGCGATGATGCATCCCTGACAATTTCTTCGGTCACCTCCTTGAGCGCCCGGACGCTTTTTATCGGCTTTCCGCCCACCTCCACAAGAACGTCGTCACGTTGGATGCCGGGTTTGGCATCACCCGCTGGGCCTCCCGGACGCACCGAGGTGACCAGCACGCCATCGGTGTCCTTGCGTTTCATCTCTCTGGCCAACATGAAAGAGATGTCGCGCACCGTAAGCCCCCACTCCTTCAATTCGTATTCCTTTGGCTGATAGGGTTCCCGTTCCACCGTGATGAGGGAAGTCTGCATTTCCCGGCCATTGCGCGCATAGCGGATTTCAACCGCTTCGCCGATGGGCAATGCACTGACCAGGCGGTTAAAATCAGGCAATTGCTCCAGAAAACGCACATCAATGGGCGTGTCGCCCACGGCGAGAATCAGGTCCCCGGATTTCAGCCCGGCGCTTTCCGCAGGCGAATCCTTGTAAATGTTCGCCACCAGCACACCCGCTTCGCCGTCGTCGTGTTTGAGGCGCGGCTGCACCTCAAGGCCCATCCAGGCGCGGCGAACCTTGCCCTCGGTAATCAAGGCTTGCGCGACTTCCCTGGCGAGATTGCCGGGTATCGCGCCGCCAAGCCCCATCTTGATTTCGTTGATGCCGACGATTTCCCCTTGCAGATTCACCAGCGGACCGCCGGAATTACCCCCGAAAATCTGTGCGTCGTGGCCGATCCAGCGCACGAGTGCGCCCACGTTTTCGCCGTCCTGCTCAATCCCGCCCCAGCGCTCGATCCAGGAAGGCATGGTCATTTCCGTAATGCTCACGATGCCGAGGGTCACCGACTGCGCCAGGGACATCGGGCTGCCCATCGCCAGCACATGGTCTCCCACCTTGATCGCGTTCGAATCGCCGAATGCCGCCACCGGGAATACGCGCCCGCTCTCGTTTTTCAGTTTGATGACCGCGATATCCGTCAGCGGATCCGTGCCGACCAATTCGGCCTCGATTTCCTCCTTGTCCGCGAAGGTGCATTTCAACTGCTTGGCATGTCCCGCAACGTGGTGGTTGGTGATCACGTGCCCTTCGGGGGTGATCACAACGCCGCTGCCGGTCGCCTCGAATTTCAATTCCCTGCCTTCCCGGTAGTACGTTTCCACCACATGAATCCGGACCAGCGCCGGCCGCACCTTGTCCACCGCCTGCTCAATCGCGCCGCGCAACGACTCCGGCGCGTCCATCGCGCCCACAACGGCCGGCGCCAGTGCCGCAACAAGCCAGAGCATTCCCGCCAACCACCGGGGCATTCCATGCCGCACATGAAAACATCGAGAACATTGCATGCGGATCACGTTCCTTTCCTGAAAACAGCGCCAAAGCGCGGGCAGTTCCACACAGCGCGAAAAACGGAGGTCATGTTAACACAGATACTCCCCCTGCGGCTAATTCAGGAATCAGGCCACATCTGCCGAATGTGATGACGCCTCGGACTTCGATGCCTCCGGGTGATGGCGCAACTTTGCTTGTCCGTCAGACAATTTTCCACCCGCCGCTCGGCAACAGGGAAACTTTTCCCCGTTTGGTTCCAGATCGATTCAATCATATGGCCGCGACAAAAAAATGCGGCATCTGAAATGCTTTTCAGGTCATCCCATAGGCGCGGTTGATGATCGTGGTGAACGGGACGCCTGTTGGCAGGGCGCCATACGTGTGGCCCTCGTCGCCATCAAGGCGGGTGCGGCAGAAGACCCCGGCGATGAAATCGGGCGCGTGCTGCAGGAGCAGCGCGGCCTGAGCGGCCAGCGCCATCCGCTCGACGATGCGCCGCGCGCGCGACTCGATATCGTCGAGGTTGAGCAGTTCCTTTTCCAAGGCCACGAGATAGGCGTCATAGCGCCGATCAACACCACGGGCCTGGTCGAGCATTTCCATGAATGCGACCATGGCATCGGGTTCGCGTTCCATGATCTTCAGCGCTTCAAGACAGATGATGTTGCCGGAACCCTCCCAGACCGAACTCACGGGGGCTTCGCGGTACAGCCGGGGCATGGGGCTGGGGTCCATATAGCCATCGCCGCCGTGACATTCGAGCGCCTCAAAGATCATGTTGGGCGCGCGTTTGCAAATCCAGTACTTGCTCACCGTGGTGAGCAGCCGCGCCAGGGGTTGCCGTGAGGGGTCCTGTTGCACCACGTCGTAGAGATGCGAAAGGCGCATGGCGAGCGCCGTGGCGGCTTCGCACTCAATGGCCAAATCCGCCAGCACATTGCGCATCAGCGGCTGGTCCTTCAGAAGCGCCTTGAACGCTGATCGGTGGTGCGTATGATGCAGCGCCTGGGTGAGGGCCTGGCGCATGAGACCCGCCGTGCCTGTGGCGCAGTCCAGCCGGGTGTGGAAGACCATCTCCAGAATGGTGCGCACGCCGTGGCCTTCCTCCCCGACCATGCGCCCCCATGTCTCACAGAATTCCACTTCGCTTGTGGTGTTCGAACGGTTGCCGAGTTTCTCCTTCAACCGCTGAATGAAGAAGCGGTTGCGCGTGCCATCCGGCAGCCAGCGCGGCACAATAAAACAGGAAAACCCATTATCGGTGTATGCAAGCGTGAGGAATGCGTCGCACATGGGCGCGGAAACAAAAAACTTGTGTCCGGTCAGGAGATATTCCTCTCCCGGGCCTTCGGGGCCGACCGGGACAGCGCGGGTGGTATTGGCGCGCACATCCGAACCGCCTTGTTTCTCCGTCATCGCCATGCCCATAATGCAGCCGGCCTTCTCATGGGGCGGGAGGTTTCGCTCGTCGTATTGCGTCGCCGTGATGCGCGGCATCCATTCTTCGGCCACGTCCGGCTGCTGTCGCAGGGCGGGCGGGGCAGCAAAGGTCATGGTCAGGGGGCAACAGCAGCCCGCCTCCGTCTGTTGGAGCAAATAATGCTTCGCCGTGCGCGCGACATGCGCCCCCGGCTGCGGATGGTTCCAGGGCAGTGAATGCACTTCCGCCTCGATCCCTGCCCGCATGCAGGCATGCCACGAGGGATGAAACTCGACCCAGTCCAGGCGATGGCCGAATCGGTCGTGCGTGTGCAGTTTCGGCAACACTTCGTTGGCAATTCGCCCGTGGGTGATGAATACCTCGCTTCCCATCTTCGCGCCGAAGGCGGCGATGTCGTTTTCAGCCCAGGCGGCGCCTTCGCGGCGCACTGCCTCCATCAACGGCGCGTCGCAGGTGTAGAGGTTGTAATCCTGCAACGGCGGCGGCTGATTGATCACCTCATGCGTCGAAAAAATTCGCGGCGTTTCTGTTATGGCCATAATCTCATCTCCTCTGAGTCGTCGTATGCAACTCGCCAATCAAGGATTATTACATTATACGCTGATGAACGATGATTATACGCTAATGCTGTTGCCAATAATAGATGCGGAACGTGATGCAGAAACAGCCGTATTCCGCAATTTTTCATGCGCTCTTGTCTCTGATGTCCTTAGTTTTCTTGAAAAAGGTTCGGTCTCGCGCCCACATCCAGGGCTTTTTTTTCCAACACACCATGGATGCGCTGGCGCAGTTGCATGTGTTGACGGAAGTTTTCATCGCGGCGGGTGCAAACCTCAATCAGCATGGATTGTCCCAGCCGCAGGGCATTGACATATGCGGATTCAAGCGCGGCGGGCGAGTCCGGGCAGGCGTAGTGCAGGTCGAAGAGGCGCGCGGCGTCCTCGAAATGCCGTCCATGCGGCGCGGCAAAAGCCCGCTCGAACACATCCGACGCGGCGGCAATCGGCAGAAATGAAAAAATCCCGCCGCCGTCGTTGTTGATCACCACCAGCACGACGGGCGCGCCGGCGGCGCGCAGCAGTCCGAGGGAATTGAGGTCGTGGAGAAGCGCTACATCGCCGATGATGGCGGTGACAGGTTTCCCTGATGCGGCGGGGTAGCCCGACGCGGTGGCGATATTGCCGTCAATGCCGCTCGCGCCACGATTCACCGCGATGCGTGGTACCATCCCGTCGGTCGCCGCGTACATGTCCATGTCGCGCACCGGCATGCTGTTACCCAGGAACAGCACATGATTTTCCGGGCACAGCCGGGAGAGCATCCGCGCCACGCCTATCTCGCTCAGGGTATCCGTTGCGTCCATCCAAGCGTCAATGGTTTCGGAAACCTTCGCAGACGCCGCGACCCAATGCTCGCCCCAGGGTTTCGCGCTTCGGTGCCGCACGGCAGGCGCAAGCCATTGACAAAATTCCACAATGTCGGTCTCCCACCGGCGGGAAACAAGATGGGCGGGGTCATGCCGCAGGGGGTGCGCCGCCACATAGAGGTATTCCGGTCGAATGGCGGCCCAGTGCTCTGCAAGCCGCCGCGAAGTGACCGCGCCGCCGAGATGCAGGACCACCTCCGGGCGGCATTCCGCCCGGAACGCCTCCGAAAGCAGCAACTGGTCGTAGTGATGGATGCATCGCGGCCCGGGTCGCAGGCGCAGCCCGCTGGCGATGTCCGGAAAGACCGGCCACCCCAGAGCCTCGGCCAGCATGGCGACGGCTTCGCTTTCGTGCGGGTGCCGCACCTGGCCCGCCACCAGCACCCCCTTCGACACATGATTGAAACGATTGATGATCCATGCCTGTTCCCTGTCGCTGATGGTGGTTTTCGGCAGCGGCCATGTGGCGTATGCTTCTCGGCGTGCCAGCCATTCCGCCACCCGATTGACGCCCGCCGCTACCGCGTCGCCGTCGCAAGGGCTTGGATCGAGCGGTTCGCGGAACATGCAGTTGATGTGCACCGGTCCGGCGGGCGCGCGCTGCGCGCGATAGACCGCCTGGCCCGCCGTGCTCAGGATCATGTGCGGGTCAATGGTCGGGTCCGGACAGGGCAGTTGCACCGACCATCGGACATAGCGCCCGAAGATGTCGCGCTGGTCTATGGCCTGGTTCGCGCCGCAGTCCAGCAATTCCGGCGGGCGGTCAGCAGTAATGAGGACCAGGGGCACATGGGCGGCGGACGCCTCCACCACGGCGGGCCAGTAATTCGCCACCGCACTGCCGGATGTGCACAGCAGCGCCACCGGCTGGCCCGTGGCCGAAGCGCGGCCCAGCGCATGAAAGGCCGCGCCGCGTTCGTCGTAATGCACGATCGTGCGCGCACGGGGATGGCGCGCCGCCGTCGCCGTCAGCGGCGCGCAACGCGACCCCGGCGACAGGCAGAAACATTCCACCCCGCAGCGGACCAATTCCTCCACCAGCAGCCCCGCCCAGAAATAGTTCAGGTTCGGGGCGTCCGCAATCAATCCGCCCGCATTGCCGCCAGAAACGCCGCCAGTTTGCTGTTGATTTCCGCCCATTCTTCCTCCGTATCGGCGCCCGACACAATGCCTGCGCCGGTATACACCGCCAACGTGTTCCCTTGAATCAGCCCGGACCGAATTCCCACGCTGAATTCCGCCGCGTCATAGCCCACCCAGCCGACCGGCGCGGCATAGATGCCCCGGTCAAACGGTTCCTCGACTTCAATCCACTGCAACGCGCGATCGCGCGGCAGGCCGCCGACCGCCGGGGTCGGGTGGAGCAGTTCGATCAGCAGGGCGTCGGCGTCGGGGAGGGCCAGCAGCGCCTCGATGCGGGTATGCAGGTGCTGGCAATGCCGCAAACGCAACAACGCAGGTTGCTTTTCTGTGTCAAAATGCCGGCAATACGGGCGGAGCAGCGCATCTATCGCTTTGACGACGATTTGATGTTCTCGGCGTTCTTTGTCGCTGTGCAGCAGCGCCTCGCCCAGACGGCGGTCGGCCGCATCACTATGCCCGCGCGGCCGAGTCCCGGCGAGCGCCTCCGTCCGCAGGTGGCAGTTGATGCGTTTGTACAGCCGTTCCGGCGACGCGCCGATGAAGGCCCGGTCCGCTGCGGGATGAAAACAGAAGTGATAACACAACGGGGCCTGGTCCGCGAGGCGGCGCAGCAGCGCCACGGAGTCAATCGGTCCCGCCGCCCGGAAAAGGCTTTCACGCGCCACCACGACCTTCTCCATCTCGCCAAGGTCAATGGCGGCCAGCGTCCGCGCAAGCAACCTGCGCCATCCCTCCCGGTCCGGAAAATCCATCCGTTGCACGACGGGCGGCAGCGAAATCTCCGGCGGCGTTTCCGGGAAACGCAGCGTCCCCAAGTCGCGCAGGAGCGATTCATGCAGCATCGCATTGGTCCGCGGATGCGTCACCCGCAGGTTGCACGCCAGAAAAAGGCCGCCGTCCCGCTGAATCAACTCAAATCTCGGCACGACAAAACGGTATTCCTTGAATGTCCGCCAGCGGTCCCCCTTCACCGGTCCCTTGTGAAACCGGAAGCCGCCGTAATAGCGCAGGCTGGGCACGCGCGCGTTCAGGTAGGCGCGCAGCCGCGCGAACAGCGCCGTCAGGGGCGCTTCGTCCGACGGCGCAACCACGTCCGCCTCGCCCACCCCCGCCATCGCAAAGGCCCCTTCCCGGTCCGCCCAGTAATACTGGGTGAAATCCGGTTGCGCGGCCAGCCAGTCCAGCGGCGAAATCGTGTCAATGGCCGTCTCAATGCGCAAAAACCGCGCCGGCTCCCCGCCCGCCGCTTCCGGGATGCCGGACTCCCCCTGCGACAGCAGCGCTTCCGTTATCCGCGCCGCAAGAAACTGCGTCGCCGCAGGCGGCGCCAGCACACTCAGGTTTTTCCAACGGTTTTCTGTCACGTCACGTTCCGCCCCGCGCCCATGCCCGGGAAACAATCGCCCGCTTCCGCATCAGAAAACCGATTCTAGTGAAGCGCTCACCGCGCCGTCAATACGATGTTCGCCCGGTTGTCCCTGTCGCATTTTTCGCGTATGCTTCCAGGCCAAGGAGGTGTCCATACCATGCAGGCGGAAATAGTGATGATCGGCACGGAACTGCTGATCGGCCAGATTCAGGACACGAATGCGACGTTCATGGCGCATGCGCTCGCGGAAAACGGCATCAATCTTTACCAGAAAACCACGGTGGGCGACAACCGCGCCCGGATCATCGCCGCGCTGGACGCCGCCCTGCGCCGGGCGGATGTCGTCCTGTGCAGCGGGGGGCTTGGCCCGACCGAAGATGACATCACCCGCGAATGCGTGGCGGAATTGCTGCAACGTCCACTCATATATAATGAGCGGTTGTTTGCAGCGATCTGCGACAGGTTTCGTCATATTCGGTTCAAAATAACCGAAAACAACAAGAAACAGGCAATGCTTCCTCAAGGTGCGGTGGCGATTGACAACCCGCATGGCACCGCTCCGGGCATTCTGGTCGAAGACGATCGCGGGGCTGTAATCTGCATGCCGGGGGTGCCGCACGAGTTGAAGCCGATGATGACGGAGCACGTGATTCCCTATCTCCGCAAGCGCTTCGGGATTTCCGGCGTGCTGCATGCCCGGGTATTGAAGGTCTGCGGGATGGGCGAGTCGCGGGTGGACAGCATGATCGGGGATTTGATCACCCAGGGCAGCAACCCGACAGTGGGCTTGCTGGCCTCGCCGGACGCGGTGCGCATCCGTATCATGGCGCGGGCGGAGAGCGTGGAGGCGGCGGAGGCGTTGATTGACCCAGTGGACGCGCTGGTGCGGGAACGCTTGGGGGGGGCGGTGATGGGTTGTGAACCGGAGACGCTGGAGGGGGTGGTGGACCGATTGTTGCGAGAACGGGGCTGGACCTTGGGCGTATTGGAGGATATCACCGGCGGGGCCATTTGCCAGCGCCTGACGGCCATCGGTTCCGTTATGTTTCGCGGGGGACGCGTTCAGCCCCTGCCCCCGGCAGGGGCAAAAAAAGTTGAGAAAACTATTGACATGGCCCGCGGTTTTTTGCTAGAGTTGTCGGTTGACTGCGTATTGGCCGTACAGGCCAGATTAGAGGAACGCTGTAGCGAGGCGGCATTCGTGTCGCCCGAACATGCCGAAACTTGGGTTATCGGTTCCTTCGGCGCAGTCGAGCGGAATCAAGTCAGGACCGCTATTGTTTCTTTGGAGCAGGTGCGGCGAATCCTGCTTGGGTTGCCCCCAATAGGGTCTTGACAAACGCTTTGACAACGAAGTGATGAAACGATAGTTTCAGGCGCACAGGGCCTAGACGCGCCTCATACACTGCAACTATGCTCTCCCTGGCATCCCCAAGAGGCATGCAGGTGATGAAAGCCGGGGTTCTTATAAAAGACAGCAATATCATGTGACAAATTGTATTTTTTATAAATCGCTGATTTGGCAAGGCATTTTCAATCCTGGAACAGGGCTTTCCAGGAAGGAACCCGAAGCAACAAAGTCGCCTTTTGAGGCCGGAAACCTGGAACCCACGGGGGTGACCTGTGGGATGGATATCAGAATCCCGGGCCTTGGAAGCGCCGATGATGGAGGCTGATTCGGTCATGTTTGAGTTGATTGCATTGACGCTGCTTTCGCAGCAGCCGATGCAGCCCGTCACCGAAGGCATCGCATCGTATTACACAGTTCACAGCAGCGGCGCGATAACCGCATCCGGCGAACGGATGCGCGATGGCGCGTTGACCTGCGCGATGCTGGACGGCGAATTCGGCGAATATTACCTGGTGGTGGCGGAGAATGGGCGTTCCGTGATTTGCCGATTGAATGATCGCGGTCCTTACAAGAAGGGACGGGTCATTGATCTGAGCAAGGCGGCCATGCGCGAACTGCATCATGAGGCGGGATTGCTTCACGTGAAGGTGTACCGTCTCGGAAGCCGTCCGCCAACCCCGATGTAACGCGCGCGCAAGAAAATGCCCCCATCCCGCTCTGGAAACGGAGCGGCTTTTTTTATGGTATCATAAAAATAATATGGAATGGCTCGCATAAGATGTATCGTCAGCGGTGACGGGTGGGAAGGACAGTGATTCCATAAGGGCGTGGACAGGCGATGGATTCTGCAGACAGGCAACAGATGGCTGCATTGCACTCGGAAAACGAGATTCTGCGCACAGAAGTTGCGCGCCTTCGCAACAGCATCCGCAAGGGCGCGGCGATGCACCGAAAGGATGCGCAGTTTTATCAGATGTTGGTGGAGTCCATGGCCGAAGGGCTGCTCATTCTGGATGAGCGCGGCCAGATCATTTACGCGAATCAGGCTCTTTATACAACTTTGGGCTATACCCCCGAAGAAATGCTGGGGCACAGCCCTACGGTCTTTTTGCTTCCGGAATGGCAACAGCACTATGAAGAAAAATCGGTCCAGTGGCGGGTCGGGAACACGGATCGCTTTGACCTGGTCTGGCGCGCGAAAAGCGGGGCGTCTGTCTACACGCTGATGGCCCCCACCCCTTTCCGGGGTGAATCTGGGCATTTTCGGGGTGTGTTCGCGGTGATCACGGACTTGACGGAACAGAAGCGCATCGCCGCAGAACTGGATGAAGAACGCCGGCAACTGCGCGCCCTGATGGATAACCTGCCTGATCCGGTGTATGTCAAGGACAGGGAAGGGCGATACCGCAATGTGAATGTCGCCAAACTGCACGCGCTGGGCGCGTCATCGCTGGGCGACGTGCTGGGCAAGACGGCGATGGATTTTTTTCCGTCGGGGGCGGGTCTGGAGTACCACGAAGAGGATTTGGAATTGATGCGGCGCGGGGAGAGCAAACGCAATGTGCTGAACCACGTGAGGGCGGCGGACGGCAGGCATTTCTGGGAATTGAGCAGCAAAGCGCCGTTGCGTGACGCGTCGGGGGCGGTTGTGGGGCTGGTCGGCATCGGGCGCGACGTGACGGCGGAGCAGAATGCGCAGGCGGCGTTGGAAAGCAGCGAGCGGCGGTTCCGCGAAATCCTGGAGCACTCCCGCGATATTGTGTACAAGGTGGACGTGTCCACCGGCAATTACGAGTTCCTGAGTCCGTCCACCAGCGCGCTGGTCGGCCTGACGCCGGAGGAGGTCATGGCGCTGGGCGCGGAAGGACTGGCGACGCTGCTTCCGGAAGAAGACCTGGCGAAACGCCGGGCGTATTTTGATCAATTGGCTGCGGGCGCGGCGTCGCCAGAACATCAGATATGCGAGTACCGCATGCGCCGGAGCAACGGCGAATACGGCTGGTTCAGCGAGATAGCGAGTATCATCAAGGATGAGGCGGGACGGCCTGTTTCTCGGATCGGCACGATACGCGACATTTCGTGGATCAAGCAGGCGGAAAAGGCCGTGCATGCGTCCTCGCGCATGGAGGCCACCGCGACCCTGGCGGGGGGTATCGCGCATGATTTCAACAACCTGATGGCGGCGGTGTTGGGGAATGCGGAACTGCTGGAGATGAAATTCGCGCAGGACGCCGATTCCAAACGGATGCTACGCGCCATTGCCAAGGCGGCGGTGCAGGCGGGCAACCTGGCGCATCAGTTGCTTGCATTCGCCCAGGGCGGCAAGTACGCGCCGACGCTGGTCAATCTGAATCAGATTATTGAGGAAGTGTTGCGCCTGGAGGCACACACGTTCCCCAAGAATGTGCGGATGGAGCGCGTTTTTGCGCGCGATCTGTGGCATATGATGGCCGACCGGGCGCAGATAAGCCAGGTAATCCTGAATCTTTCCCTGAACGCGGTGGAGGCCATGGCGGACGGCGGCGAGATTCGCATCATCACCGAGAATTGTCTGCTGGAACAACCGCCTCCTGACGCTGATCTGCAACCCGGGCGTTATGTGCGGCTGCGCGTCCAGGACACCGGTCATGGCATGACCGATGAAGTGCGGGCGCGGGTCTTCGAGCCGTTTTTCACCACCCGATTTCAGGGACGCGGCCTGGGCCTTGCCGCCGTTTACGGTATTGTTCAAAGCCATCACGGGCACATCCGCGTGTCCAGCCGGCCAGGTGAGGGGGCTGTATTCGAAATCCTGCTGCCCGCCGCCTCGGATCGCGCCCTATCGGACGGCATCAAATCGCAGGAACTGCCACTCGGCCATGAGACCATTCTGCTGGTGGAAGATGAAGACCTTCTCGTGAATATCATGCGCGAGATTCTCGAACGTCTCGGATACACCGTTCTGATGGCCTGTAATGGCAGGGAAGCGGTGGCTTTGGCGGAGCGCCATGAGGGACCCATTCATCTGACCCTGCTTGATATGGCCATGCCGGTCATGAGCGGCGCGGAGGCTTTTCCGCTTCTTATGAAAGCCAGGCCCAAAATGAAGGTGATCCTGTGCAGCGGCTACGAAATGGATGTCGCCGCCCAGCGTTTGATGGATGCGGGTGCCGCAGGTTTTCTCCACAAGCCCGTGCGCGCGCGCACCCTGGCCATGGCGATCAGACAGGCGATCGATGAAGGCCGCTGTCGTGATTAGTCGGCCCCAGCACGGGGCGCGCGAGAGACACTTGATCCTTTTGGCTGTTTCTGTCCTCTCCCGCATATTTTGCGGGCGAAGTGAATCTCGCGGCAAGGCTTAGAGCCGCACTTCTTTTCCCGTCTGCGCGGACCTTGCGATGCCGTCGAGCATCTTGATCAATTGGATGTTCTGATCGCCGGGGGCGATGCACTTCATCTCAGGGTTGCGGATGCAGGCGACGAAATGCGCGTAGGGGTCCACCGGCTCATAAGCGCCGAAGGTGGTTGACAATTCCGCGGTCTCCATGATGTCCTCGCCGCGATAGACCTTGGCGGGAAACAGCGTTGCGCCGCCCTTGTCTCCGAAAATACGCACCTCCTGCATCGGTTCGTTGTAGGCGTCCCAGGAAACATCCACGGCGAGGAGTTGTCCGTTCTCAAAGCGGATGGCGCCTGCGGCCATTTCGTCCACCTCGACGGGAAGGCGCTTCTTTTTGAGCAGGGGCACGGCGACCTTGGTCCACATCATGCCGGTGACGGCGACAGGTTTGGGCGCGCCCATGAGGTACCATGCGAGGTCCACCAGGTGCACTCCGATGTCGCCAAGGGCGCCGAATCCCGCCTCTTCCTTGCGGATGAACCACACGCCCCGGCCCATGGTGCCCCCCGGCGGAAAATTGAGTTTCGGCCAGCCCTTGCGGCGTATCCAGGAGGATTTGGCGTAATAGACCTCGCCGAAAACACCCCGGTCAAAATAGGCCCGCAATAACTGGGTGTCGGGCGCAAAGCGCATGGCCTGTTCCACCATCAGCCGCTTGCCGGCCTTTTTCGCCGCCGCAACCATCGCTTCCGCTTCTTTGGGCGTCGTGGCCATCGGCTTTTCCACCAGGACGTGCTTGCCTTTTTTCAATGCGTCAATGGTCATGGGCGCGTGCAGGCAGTTCGGCGTGGCGATGGAGACGCCGTCCAATTCATCCATCGCAAACATTTCGCGATAGTCCTTGAACACATGCTTTGCGCCGTATTGATTCGCGAAAAAACGCGCCTCCTCCAGATTCAAATCGCAGACGGCGTGGACCTGCACGCCTTCCAACTTGCTGTAGCCCTCCATGTGGTAGCGCCCGAATCCGGTGCCCACCACGCCCATGCGCAGCGACTTGACCGCCATGATTTTTCTCCTCCTGATTGCAGTAATCGTTCCCCGCCGGCGGACGCGTTGTCCCCGGCACAGCGCGCATCTTAAGCCGCTTTGACCGACAAGTCAACAATGGGCGCGCGGTGTTTTGACTGGATGGGGGCGCTTCAGTAGACTTGGATGTGAAATGCGCCAGGGAACACATCCGGCAACAATCGGGTGAAACGGATGGCGCATGGTATCTCTCAGACATAGACTGCAACGATAAGCGCGGAAGGACGATTCCCGATGGGGCGTCTGTCGGGCGCGGGAGGTTTTCATGGATTCCAGGATAACAGCCGTGGCATTGATGGTGTTCTTGGGGTTCGCCCTGTGGGCGCAGCCGCAGGATGCGGCGGAGCCGCCGAATCTCGAGTTGCTGATTCAGGCGGACGAAGAAACACTGTTGCTGGAGGCGCCTGCGCCGCCGCAAGGCCAACTCTCGCTGACCTACGATCAGTATTATGCGCCGAAGGAGGAACGGAGCATTCAGGAGGAAATCTCCGTGGACCTCATTGACCTGGACGCGCTGCGACAGGCGATTGAGGCGTGGAGCGCCGAAAATGTCCTGCGGCTCAGTCTGGACGAGTGCATCGCGATTGCGTTGCGCCAGAACCCCGACATCATCATCGCGCGTTTCGCTCCGATGAAGACAGACGGAGACCTCAAAGCGGCGCGCGGCGAATTCGACCCCTTCTGGCAGAGCACGGCCACCTACCTCCGGTCTTCCACGTCCACCAGCCAGGACATCCGGGTCTTCGGCGGCGGGATTACGGCGATTGACCTGTATCGCACCACATTCAACACCGCCCTGGCGGGGAAACTGCAAACCGGCACGCAGTATTCTCTGGCTTTCGATATGACCAAGGAGGAGTCCACGTTTGGACGTTTTGTCGAGGAATTCAGCGGTCGCCTCACCCTTACCCTGACCCAGCCGCTGCTGCGCGGCATGAGTTGGAAGGCGAACCGGGCGCGAATCATGATGGCGCGAAACATGCGGGGCATGACGGAAGCGCAGTTGCGCCTGGAAGTCATGAATACCGTGTCCAACGTTGTGAAGGCGTATTGGGATTTGGTGGGCGCGGTCGAGGCGCTGAAAGTGCGTGAAGACGCGCTGGCCAACGCGGAGCGGCTGCTGCATATCAACGAAACGCGGCGGGAAATCGGCACCGCCGCCGACATTGAGGTGCTGCAGGCAAAGGCGGGCGTCGCTTCTCGACAAAGTGAACTGATCTCGGCGCGGTCCCGCGTGGCCGATGCTGGGGATATTCTGAAGCAGATGCTCGATCTCCGCGAGGGCGACCTGTTTTCCAAGGCTCAGATTTCCCCCACGGATCGGCCCAATCTCTCAGACATCTCATTGCTGAATCCTGAGGAATTTGAACGCCGCCTGGACGAAAGCGTTGCGCTTGCGTTGAAAAACCGCCCCGAAGTCACGATTCTGGAGGAGCAGGTGAAAAACGCCAAACTGGACGAGTTTCGCGCGAAACAGGACATGCTCCCCGAATTTAATGTCATCGGCAGCCTGACCAGTGGGGGACGCGACCACTATTTCCGGCAGATGATGTATGGTGTCCGCGGCCAGCAGGACTGGGCCTATACGCTGGGTGTGCAGGCCACCGTGCCCATCGGTAACCGCGCTGCGCGCGGGGCGCATTTGCGCGCAAAACTGAGCCGCCGCGAAATGGAGGAACGCGAAAAACAGGCCGAACTGGGGTTGATGCTGAATGTGCACCTCGCCCTGCGCAATGTAATCACCAACCAGATTCTGGTGGAAAGCAACCGGCAGACGTCGCGCCTGCAGGAAGCGAATGTCGTGGCGGAAGAGAAGCGCCTGCGCCTCGGCGTCACCACAAGTTGGCAGTTGCTGAAGGTGCAGGAAGACCTGACGGCGGCGCAGGTGATGGAGTTGCAGGCGCGCATCGCCTATGAGAAGGCCTTGGTGGATTTGCGGCTCGCCGAGGGCACGCTCCTGGACAGCCTTGGGATTGAAGTGGATATCCCCGAGCGCGAACGCCCCATGAATTATTTCATCAGTCTCGTGCCCAAGCAGTTCTGGTGAGACGAAAGCGGGGAGAGAATAAGGCGGACGAGTCGGACCAGTCGGACCAGTCGGACGGTGCGGGGGTGCGATTTCCGGTGGGGGGCACACCGTTTCGTTTTTCGAAGACGGGGTGCGCCGCGCTGTCGAACGCGCCCAACGATAAAAAAACACGGCGCCACCCCGCGCATTTCAGCCCGGATGGCGCCAGTTCATCTGGTTTCGGGAGAATCCTACCGACAGCCTTTGTCTTCCATGATGCCGCGATAGGTTGCGGAGTCGCCCTTGGCGAGAATGGCCGCGGGCACCGCCAGGAAGAAGCAGAAGAAAGACGCTGTGGCACGCGGCGGCGCCTGCTTCGTAACGGCTTGAATATGCTTCATTATTTCTCCTTTCCTTTTCCTTGCCAATGTTACACCCACATTTCACCCACGGCCCTTCATCGAAGCGCGGGCCGTATTGCCCATTATCCACATACGCCCGGCGCCAGGCAAGTCCGAAGCCCAACCAATGCGCCCGACTGTCTGCTGCGCACTGAATCTTGCCCAAGGGGCGGTATAATACGCGAAATATCCCCCATTCATGGTCCGTGAAGCATGGCGCGCCTGCCGGAAGGGGGGAATGATAAAAGAAAGGACCCTTCCATGAAATGCGCGGTCAGCGGGGCGTTTGGATACTCCGGACGGTATAGCACGCATCAGTGCTGTCCAGATTATTCTTGGCGTTGAGAACAGCCTTCGAACATATTGGCCTTCCCCCTCACCCCACCCCTCTCCCGGAGGGAGAGGGAGCAACAGCATGCCGCAGGTGGCGCGGTCAACGCCCTCTCCCTCTGGGAGAGGGGTGGGGTGAGGGGGAACAAAACAGGACACCTTGGCACACGTGTCAATGATGCCTCAGGAATCCCATAGGTTTGCGTATGGAACAAGCCCGCCACATCA
>CALEDJ010000027.1 GCA_937951485.1 uncultured bacterium | reverse complement strand
CGTTATCATCGGTGTCCACCCCCGCCTCCACCTCATCAATACGAAGCAGCACTGCGTCTTCACGGGCGTTCGCCGCCTCATACACCAAGGTGACGGCCTTGGTCTGCCGGGTGGCGTTTGTCAGGGCATAAATGGCGATGGCGGTGCTGGTATTGGCCACACCGGTGAGGAAGGGGCTGATGTCCAGCGCGCCGATGTAAGGGAAAGACAGCGCGTCCGTAAAGACATCCCCTGACCACTCGTTCGGCGCGGGAAAGGCGTCGGGATCGTCCGCTACATTGGCCACGAAGGTCACCAGATCGTTGCCGTCACCCTCAACCGTTGCTTGCAGCGGCACAGGGATAACCGGTCTCTCGGCGTTATCCACCGGGGTCTTGACAATCACGCCATCCAACCGCGACGCCAGCGTCACGCCATCCGATTTCGCCGCGGAACCAAGGATCAGGTCGAGGATGTCGACCATATCAACACGGCCATTGTCGGATATTGCCGCTCCTGAACGGTCCGTGTCATGCGAAGGCACGAGGCCAATGATGAATGCGAGCACCATCATCATGCCTACGAGCGATGCAAGAATAAGTTTCTTTCTGGTCCCCATACTGGTTTCTCCTTTACACCGTTGGTCCCACACAGCAAAGTTTCCGCCCCGAGCGAAGACGCCCGCTGCGTTCGTCCCTCATCCAAAAACACCTTACCGATTATTTGTAAACCCTTTGCCTTCGCAGGTTTCCCCCTGTGTCAGGCTCCCGGTTTCACACACACATCATGGGTCAATGATAAGCCATTATAGACAAGACTACCCCCATTGTCAACACATAACCGGGGGCTTTTTCAATTTTTTTCGACGCTTGGGGGTTGCAATGACGCGGGATGGCTTGAAACATCTTTCCCAAGCAGCGTACTACGTCTCTTTCGGTTTGTCCCTGTCTGCATGCCTCACACATCAAAAAGGTATCACAAAACCCGGCGGGAACGCAAATTATAGGCTTTTTCCCCTTTGTCATGTGATTTCCCCCGTGGTTTTTTCCGGTGCATCAGCGCGATCCCAATTCCTATTCAATACCAGGAAACCCGCGGCCGCCCCCAAAATCAGCAACAGCGCAACCATCTGCGACACTGTCATGCCCCAAAGCGGTCGCGCACTGTCGCCCCGGAAAATTTCCACCACAAACCGAAGCGCGCCATAAAGCAGTGGATACAGCAGCGCCACCGAACCGTCATGGCGCTTGCGCTTGTAGAACCACCGCATGATGAAAAAAATGACCAACAACCCCAGGCTGCAATACAATTGCGTGGGATGCACTGGCAGGCTGTACGCGGCGCCTGCGTCAATCAATCCCTGTTCCATCTGTTGTCCATAGGCCCCCCAGAGACTTTTCGGAAACCGCACCCCCCAAGGCAGCGTTGTCGGCAATCCCCAGCAGCACCCGTTCAGGAAACATCCGATGCGCGCAATCGCATGCGACAGCGGCACATAGGGCATCACAATGTCGGCCATGGGGAGTATCGGCACGCGTTTGACACGCAAGTACAGCACTGCTGCGAGGAAGCCGCCGAAAAGCCCTCCGTAGAACACAAGGCCCCCCTCCCAGAAAAGCACCGCACGATAGGCCTCGCGCCACCCCTCGTACTGAATGATGTAATAGAGCCGCGCGCCAATCAGCGCCCCGAAATACACCCACACCCCACCCACCGGTGTCACAGGATAGGGGTCGGCCCGCTTGCAGTTCTCCCGCACCGACAGCAAGACCCCCATCAGGTAGGCTGTCGCAAGCATCACCGTGTAGGAGTGAAACTGGAGAAACCCCAGCGATACCAGTACCGGCCGCATCGAAATTCCTTTGAAAATCCGGAAGCGATTGTATACAACAATATAACAACTAAGAGTATGGTTTCATCAAGTCCGTCATGTGCGTCGGCGCGCCCGTCGTCCGAAAAACAGCGCGAGCGCCAGGGCCGCGCCATGGACCAGGCCAAAGCCCGCGGCTGCCCGGGTTCCGGCGGCGCTCTGGCCGGCGCATCCTTGTCCGGGCATATCGCCGGAGATTGCCCGCGCGCCTGCCGCGGGCGACGACCTGAGCGGTCCTTCACAGTAGCCGGTCCCCCGGGCCTTTACCCAATAAAAATATGTTACCGGCGCATATCGTGCCGCGCGAAAACATCCGCCGGGATCGATCCTGACGGGCGGCGCGGCCGTCGTGTCAAAGTATTCTGTTTGCAACGTCCACCCCGTTCCCAACGCGACAGCGAGCGAGGGGTCCGCTGTTTCGCTGCGAAAGACGCGATACGCCGCTTCGGGAATCAGCACCGGCTCCCAACATATCCGGACGCCGTCGGCCAAATCGCGCGTTGCGTGGATGCTTCTGACTGGCGGGGCCGGAAGGCATCCGACCGCAATGCCCCCGTCCACGATGGCCAGCGCCAGGGCGCGGCCGTCAAAGTGCGCCGCCGTGGACAGCGCTTCCTTGTCGCCGACCAGCACCGGCGGATGATCGGCGTCCACGCCGCGCAGCACCACGGTGGCGCCTTCCGCGACACCCGGCGTCACCCGGAACGCCAACAGCGCCACGACACCGTCGCCGATGGGATTTGCGTTCAGGCCCGCCACACCGATCGCCAGCAGCCCGGGTGCAGGCGCATGGCTGTCCACGAATTTCCCCGCCGCGACCGCTGCCTCGCCGGGCGCCGCCGCGCCCAGACCGTATGCCACGCCCGGCATGCCCTCGAATTGCGCGCCGCCGGGCGCTGTCGCAAAATAACCCGCCACCGGCTGTATCTGCGCAGGGTCAAAGGCCACAAAGATCACCAGCGCCGCCGGCGCATCGCCCTCCGAGACCAGATGCAGGGGGACTTCCACGGGATCACCGGGATTGGCCGGCACACCGCCCAGGGTCGCCGTTACCGTCGTCCCCGCTTCCCCCGCCACAAGCATCCCCGGAACCGCCAGCAGGCAGAGCGCAGCCCGGAACGCCATCCCTTGCCACCATCGCCGTTGCATCGTATCTGCCCTCATCTGCGGTCTTTCTTTCATCGCGGCCACCGCCGCACTATAGCACCGGTGGCACATCTTCAGGCAAATGGGCCGATCGGTTCCGGCACACCGCCCGGAGAAAAGCGGCGGCAAGCCGCCGCAGTCCAAAGCGCCGGCGGTTACGGATTGGGTTGATGTGCTTTTGATTCCATAAACGCGGTATCTTTGATCGTTGACGCCGGTTTCTTGTGAAAGTGCTGATGCCGATATGCATGCCGGATTTGAACATATTCCATTTGCCGACGCATCGAAGGCGGAGGCGCATCTTGCGGCGGTCCTCGCGCATGAGCGGCCCGGGCTGGACCGCCTGCTGGCGCAGGCGCTGGCGGAATGCGCGAATCCCGACCGCGCGCTGACGGGGCTGGCGCGCTTTCTGGATCGGTGCCTGTCCGCGCCGTCGGAAACGGCGCTGATGGCGGGAAGTCCGAAGTATTTACGTCTGCTGCTGACGCTGTTTTCGCAGAGTTATTTCCTGAGCGACATTCTTTTCCGCCATCCTGAATACGCCTCGTGGCTGTGGTCGGAAGCCGATCTCGCCCGCGCGCGGCCGCGCGAGGAAATGCTGACGGAGTTCCTGGGCAACGAGGCGGCCCTGGCGTCGCTTGATGCGTGCCTGCCGGCCATGCGGCGTTTCCGGCAGCGCGAGATACTGCGCATCGCCGCGCGCGACATTTTCATGCACGCGCCGGTGGCGTCGGTGACGGAGGACCTGTCCAACCTCGCCGACACAATGCTTGAGGCCGCGCTTCGCGCGGCGGACCGCGAATTGAGCGAACGCTTCGGCGCGCCCATGCTGGCGACGCCGGACAACGGCGTGCGTCGCGCGGACTTCGTCGTCATCGCCCTGGGCAAACTCGGTGGGCGCGAGTTGAACTTCAGTTCCGACATTGACCTGTTGTTTCTATACGCCGACGAAGGGGAGACGGCCGGCGGTCGCGGCGGCTGTATCAGCAACGCGGAGTATTTCAAGAAACTGGGTGAACGAATCATCCGGGCGCTATCCGAACAGACCGCGGAAGGGTTGATTTTCCGGGTGGACATGCGGCTGCGGCCCTACGGGCGCAGCGGTCCGCTCGCCGTCGCGTTCGATACCGCCCTCCAGTACTACCTGGACTGCGGGCGCGCGTGGGAGCGCCAGGCGCTGATCAAGGCGCGGCCCTGCGCCGGGCATCTGCCCTTGGGGGATGCCTTTCTCGCCAGGATCCGGTCCTTCGTGTTTCCCAAGTATTTTGATGACGCTACGCTGGAGGACATCCACGAAACCAAGCGCCGCACCGAGGCGATGATTGCCGAGGCGGGCGCATCGGAGCGCGAGGTAAAAATGGGGCGCGGCGGCATCCGCGACATCGAGTTCACCGTGCAGATGCTGCAACTGCTCAACGGCGGGCGCTGGCCCGATCTGCGCACGGCCAACACGCTCGAAGCGATTGACAGACTGGGCCGACATGAGTGCATCCGCCCCTTCGACGCCGCCGCGCTCGCCAGCCACTACGTCTTTCTCCGGCAGGTGGAACACCGCCTGCAAATCGAAGACGGGCGGCAGTGCCATGCACTGCCGGAGGACCGCGGTGCGCTGGACGAATTCGCCCGGCGGCTCGGCTATCAGGACGGCGCGTCGTTCATGAATGTCTATCGGGACCGCACCCAGGAGACGCGCCGCATCCTGGAACAGTTTCTCGCCGCGAAAGGCTCCGGACACCTCTGGGTGGGCGACCTGCTGAACCCACATTCCGACGGCGAGGCCGGCATGGCGCGCCTGCGCGACTTCGGTTTCCGCGACCCCCAACGCGCGCGCCGGGAACTGCTGCAACTCGCGACCGGCACCGACCGCCACCCCTTCCGCCGTCACGTCCACCAGCAGTTCTCCGCGATCACGCCGTTCTTGCTCAATGCGTTGTCATTCACGGCGCATCCTGACGCAATCCTGATGCGACTGGGGCAGATTCTCGCCGGATTGAGCGCGCCCGCCACGCTCTATGAACTGCTATCGGCCAATCCCGTGCTCTGTCATTTTCTGGTGACGCTCGTGGCCAACAGCGAGTATCTCTGCGCCTTGCTCATCCGCGACCCCGGCCTGCTTGACCTCATGAGCAGCGTAGACGCCCTGGATGTCGCCTCCACCCGCGAAAGCCTGGAAGCGGAACTGGACTCGCTGAAAAGCGCCGTCGAATCCGAGGCGGCGCTGTACCGCCTGCGCGACGGCGAGACGCTGCGGGTCGCCATGCGCGATCTTGTGCGCAACATCACGGTGGCGCAGGTCGGCGATGAACTCACTCAGTTGGCCGAGGTCATCCTGGACGAGGCGCTGAGGCAGGCGCGCGCGAAAGTCGCGCAGCGCCTCGGTTCGTGTGAGGCGTCGTTCGCCATCCTCGGCCTGGGCAAACTCGGCGGTCGCGAGATGGGCTATGGCGCGGACCTGGACCTCGTCTTCGTGTACGACGCCGAGGGGGCCGCAAGCCACCCGTCCGCGGCGGCCTATTTCGCCGAGGTAGCCGCGCAGACCATCCGCATCCTCAAGGAGCCCACGCGCTACGGCCTGCTCTACCAGATTGACGCGCGCCTGCGCCCCGACGGCAGCAAGGGTGTGCTCGCCATTGACCCGCAACAGTTGGAGGAGTACTACCGCGTGCGCGCGCAGGCATGGGAGCGCTTCGCGCTGATGAAGGCGCGCGCCGTGGCGGGCGACGCCGATTTCGCCACGCGCATGGAAGCGCTGGTGCGCGACATCGCTTTCAGCACGCCGCTGGACCGCGAAACGATGGCGCACATTGATCTGTTGCGCGGCAAAATGGTCGCGCAGGCCGCGCCCGGCGACCTCAAGAAACAGGAAGGCGGGCTCGCGGAACTTGAATACGCCGTGCGCTGCCGACAGTTGATGCACGCGCGGCAGTGGCCGGAACTGAAGCGCGGCGGCGTCTTCGCTGCGCTGGACATCCTCGAAGATCGCGGCGGGATGCGTCCTGAAGACTGCGATGTCCTGCGCTGCGCCTACGCCGAACTGCGCCGCATCCTGAACCGCCTGCGCATGATGCACGGCAGCCAGACCAGCGTGCCGCCGGAGAATCCCGAAGAACAGGCCGATCTCGCGGCGCGCCTTGGCATCCAAGAGGACCTGACGGCGCATGTCCGCGCACATTGCGCGCGCGTGCATGCGATATACGAGGCGATACGCGCGGAGATAATGGGCGGCGCAGCGACGCCGCCCGCCACCTGGTGAATCGAGCAGACACCATGTACAAGAAACCGGAATTGCGCCCCATGACCACGACCCTCTGGGACTACCCGTCGCAGCATTACGGCGAGGGTATGCAGGGCGACAAGGACTACATCGGGGCCACGCCCGCATACGTCATCTGGAACCTGCTGGAACGCTACACGCGCAAGAACGATCTGGTCGTGGACCCCATGTGCGGCAGCGGCACCACGCTGGATGTCGCGCGCGACCTGGGCCGCCGCGCCCTGGGCTACGACCTCGTTCCGTTCCGCGACGACATCTTCCGCGCCGACGCGCGGAAACTCCCCCTCGAAAACGAAAAGGCCGATTTCGTGTTTGTGGACCCGCCCTATTCCACCCACATCGAATACTCCGATCATCCGGACTGTATCGGCAAACTCGACGCGCTGCAGCCGGAATACTATGAGGCGATGGAGAAGGTCATCCGGGAAATTCACCGGATTCTGCGCAACCGCCGCTTCATGGCGCTGTACTGTTGCGATTCTTTTCGCGTCAAGAAGCCTTTCGCGCCCATCGGATTCCGGCTCTTCGGCATTCTGGAGCGCTATTTCCGGCCCGTGGACATTGTGTGCGTCGTCCGCCACAACCGCACCCTCAAGCGGCGGCACTACCACACCGAAGCCCTCAAGGGGAACTATTTTCTCCGGGGCTTCAACTACCTCTTCATCATGAAGAAAGAAGACGACGCGCCCAGACAGAAACGATGAAGAAGAACGGTAAGGACGGCAAGGACAGCAAAAGACAAAGACAACACGGCGATCGCCAATCCCGCTGATCCGTCGCCCGACCGGTCCGACATGTCCGACCCGGAAATTTGCCCTTGGCGCGGCGCTTGTGGGACACTTTGCCGTCAAACCAAAGGAGTGATGCCATGGGTCGCTTTGCGTTTATGATGCGCCTGAAAGATGAATCCGTCGTTGAGGAATATGAACGGCTTCATGTGGACATCGGGGATGAGGTGCGCGCGGCGCACAGCCGCGCAGGGTTTCGAAACTACTCGATTTTCCGCAGCGGGCTGGACCTTTTCGGCTACTACGAGGCCGACGACCCGCCGGGCTGTCTGGAACGCATTGCGCTGGAACCCATCATGAAGGAATGGTGGGCGAAGACCAACCCGCTGATGTTGACCGAAAACGAGAAACCGCTCTTCAAGCCCATTCCGGAAGTTTTTCACATGGACTGACAAGCCCCACGCCGTTGTGCCGGGCAGGTTCCGGCGATTATCATAGAATGATGGAAGGAACCGCATATCATGAATAACCGCCAGCGTGTTTTGGCTGTATTGAATTACGAGTCCTGCGATCGGCTGCCGATTGTGCATTTCGGCTTCTGGAAAGATACGCTGGACAAGTGGGCGGAAGAAGGGCATCTCACCAAGGAAGAGGCGGAGGAATGGGGCGACGGCAATCCCGTGGACGCGGTGGTCAGCGCCAAACTGGGCTTCGATGTCAATTACTATTCCGCATTCCATCCGAACACGTTTCTTTCGCCGGCATTCGATCGGGAAGTGCTGGAAACCCTGCCGGACGGTTCCCGGCAGGTGCGCAACGCGGATGGGGTCGTCGTGCTGGAGCGCGACGGGGCGACCTCGATTCCCGCCGAGATTGATCATCTGCTCAAGGGCCGCAAGGAGTGGGAGGAGCACTACCTGCCCCGATTGCAGTTCAACATGGACCGCATCAACAAGGCCAAGGTGCGGGTGAACGACAAAATGATCCCCTTTGACGAAGGCGGCCTGGAATTCCTGCAACAGGACCATCGCGATTACCATTACGGGCTGCATTGCGGCAGCCTCTTCGGCAAAATCCGCGACACGCTGGGCGTGGTCGGTTCAAGTTATCTCTTCGCGGAAGACCCGGACCTCTACGACGAGATCATCAACACGGTCGGCGAGTTATGCTATCTGTGCGCGAAGGCCGCGCTGGAGAGCGGCGCGAAGTTTGATTTCGCCCATTTCTGGGAGGACATCTGCTTCAAGAACGGGCCGCTGGTGATTCCGTCCGTTTTCGACGAAAAAGTGGGGCCGCATTACCGCCGCATCACGGAACTGTGCCGCAGCCACGGCATCACGATCTGTTCGCTGGACTGCGACGGCTGCATTGACGCGCTCATCCCCACCTGGTTCCACAACGGCGTGAACACGATGTTCCCCATCGAAGTGGGCACCTGGAACGCAAGCATCGCGCCATGGCGCGCGCAATACGGGCGCGAACTTCGCGGCGTCGGCGGAATGAACAAGGTGGTCTTTGCGCGCGACCGCGCCGCCGTGGACGCGGAGATCGAGCGCCTCAAGCCCCTCGTGGATTTGGGCGGGTTCATCCCCTGCCCGGACCACCGCATCGCCCCCGACGGCGAATGGGACAATGTGCGCTACTACTGCGACCGGATGCGGGAAACCTTTGGTTGAGAGGCACGAACGTTTTGCATTCTTTGAATACGATATCCGCGCGCTGTGCATGGATGTTTGGCAAGAGTTGTCGTGTTGTGCATCATGTAACGCTCTTCTTGCCCGGCGCCCGTCACCCCCGCGAACGCGGCGGGCCAGAGAAAATCGCAGGCATCGGCTGCCCGATTGCCGGATTCCCGCCTGCGCGGAAATGACCCGGAAAGGTCCTTTGGGGTGCGGGTGCGTGGGCCAATGGACGTGGTTGCGGTTGCGCCGGATGAGAATGGGAACACCTGTAGACATGGAAACAATGGACCACTACCTTGCATTGCTGAAAAAATTCCACGACATCCGCGTGATGGCGGTGGGTGACATCTACCTGGACGAGTATGTCTTCGGCGTGGTGACGGAGATCAGCCTCGAAGCGCCGATCCCCGTGCTGGAAGTGCAGGAACGCCGCTACAACCCCGGCGCATGCGGCAACGCCGCATGCAACGCCGCCGCGCTCGGCGCAAAAACCTACATGGTCGGCGTGGTCGGCGAAGACACGAACGCGGGCATCGTGCGGCGCGAATTCGAGGTGCGCGGCGTGGACACCGCCTACATCGTCGCCGACCCCAAACGCCACACCAACACCTACGGCAAGGTCCGCGCCGGCGGCCACAATATCCCCACGCAGGAAATGCTGCGCATGGATACCCCCAAGCCGACGCTCATCAGTGGCGACACCGAGCGCCGCGTGATCGAAAACATCCGCGCGCTTGCGCCCCGGGTGGACGCCGTGATCATCGGCGATCAGGTGGTGTCCTGTATCACGGAAAATGTGCTGCAGGCCATTGTGGAATGCGCGCAGAAGCATCATCTCGTGACCGTGGCCGATTCGCGCAAGCGCGCCGGCATGTTCAAGGGCATTGACGTGGTCGTCCCCAACGACGCCGAGGCGGGTCTGGCCGCCGGCATCGAAGTGAAAGACGAGGCAAGCCTGCGCGAAGCCGGGAAGTTTCTGCTCAAGAGCGCCAAGAACGCGCTTGTCACCCGCGGCCCCCACGGCATCACCATCTTCGCCGCCGACGGCGCCATCGAAGACGTGCCTATTCGCCCCGTGCGCGCCGTGGATGTCACCGGCGCCGGCGACACCGTGGATGCCGCCGTCGCCATCACGCTCGCCGCCGGCGGCTCGCTCCACGACGCCGCATTCCTCGGAAACACTGCGGCGGGCATCGCGGTCACCCAGGAAGGCGTCGTCACCGTGTCCAACGCCGAAGTCGTCCAGGCGCTCACCAGCGAGCACGGCCCCGCGAAACTGAAAACCCTCGATGAACTCAAGCCCATCGTGGACAAACTCAAGCAGGACGGCAAGCGCATCGTCTGGACGAACGGCTGCTTCGACATCCTCCACGTCGGCCACATCACCTACCTGCTGCGCGCGCGCCAGAAGGGCGATGTGCTCGTGGTCGGCCTGAACAGCGACCGTTCCGTCCGCGAAAACAAGGGGCCTGACCGCCCCCTCGTCAACGAACAGAACCGCGCCATCGTCCTCTCCGCCCTCGAATGTGTGGACTACGTCATCATCTTCGATGGCAAAACGCCCATGCCCCTTCTGGAGGCGCTGCAGCCCCACGTGTATGCCAAGGGCGGCGACTACACACTCGACACCATCGTCCAGCCCGAACGCCGCCTCGTCGAAAGTTACGGTGGGGAAATCGCCATCATTCCCGGTGTCGAAGGACAGTCCAGTACGCATCTCATCAACAGGATGTTCCAGGAAACCTGAGCAGCCTATTCCGGGACCGTGGGTCTTGCCGACTGCCTTCCCGACAATGAAGAGTCTGTATTCCAAGGCGCGACAGACTGAAGCCTGTACTCCAGAACTTTGGCCCCAATTTGACAGGCACGGGGTGGGATTTGGCACAGTATCTGTCGCATCCCGTCGTGACTGGCGAGCGTTGGCGTGGCCTTAACCACGGGGAAGCGGCGGGAATGGGATGCCGATCGCCTGGGCGCACCACGAATACACAGCAGGGCATGGTCACGCCATGACCCGGCGGGCTGCGCGCCGCGTCGGAAACCCATGCGGCGTCCAGGAGTAATGACGTGCGACGCACCCCTTTGTTCGACGAATATGCGGCATGCGGGGCCAAAATCACCGACTTCCACGGCTGGTCCTTGCCGATACAGTTCTCCGGCATCATCGCCGAGCATCAGCACACCCGCCGCCGGGCCGGACTTTTCGATTGCTCGCACATGGGCGAATTCATCCTGCGCGGAGACGCGGCCATCCGCGCTTTTGACCGCATGGTCATTTCCGACATGGTCAGCCTGAAGCCCGGCCGTTGCCGCTATACGGCCATTCTGAACGACCGCGGCAGCATCGTGGACGATTGCGTCGGGCTGCGTCTGGCCGCGGATGAACTGTATCTGGTCACCAACGCCGGTCCCCTGAAGCGCCTTGCGGCCCTGTTGGGCGGTCCGGGTGTGGAGAATGTATCGGATGCGACGGCAAAACTGGACCTTCAGGGGCCCGCATCCCGACAGGTATTGCTGGATATCGGCCTGAGGGACATAGCCTCGCTGGGCTATTGGACAGGGCGGCGCTGCGCGTGGAAGGGAAAGGAACTCATCGCCACGCGCGCTGGATACACGGGCGAACTCGGCTATGAACTGTTCACCCCGGCGGAACATGCCTCCGCCCTGTGGCGGGCGCTGATTGCGCATCCCGCCGTGCTGCCGTGCGGCCTGGGTGCGCGGGACACCCTGCGCATGGAGATGTGTTATCCCCTCTATGGGCAGGATATCACGGAAGACACCACCCCGTTGGAGGCGGGGATGGACCGCTTTATTGCTTGGGAATCGGAGTTTCCCGGCAAGGCCGCGCTGCTCGCGCAGCGGGATGGCGGCTGCGCCCGAAGGCTTACCCCCATCGTATCGGACACCCGGCAGGCCCCGCGCCACGGTTTCGAGGTCCGCCACAACGGGGAACCTGTCGGCGTGGTCACCAGCGGCGGTTTTGGGCCGAGCGTCGAACGCGGCATCGGCCTGGCATACGTGCCACCGGCGTTTGCCGCGCCGGGCACCAGGCTGACGGTCGGGCCAAGGGCCGTTCCGGTCACGACTGCTGAGGCTCCTGTTTACAGACACGGCACCTGCCGAATGCGATTCGAGGAATAAAAACACGGACGACAAAAAGGAGAAGGCCACAATGAATCCGGAAGATTTGAAGTACACCGAAGCGCATGAATGGATCGGTTTTCAGAAGGGGGCGTATGTGGTGGGTATCACCGATTTCGCCCAGGAACAATTGGGCGAAATCACCCATGTGGACCTGCCCGAGGTGGGCGCAAAAGCGCAACAGGGCGACCCGGTGGCGGCGGTGGATTCGGTCAAGGCGTGGAGCGAAGTCTATGCGCCCGTGTCAGGCATCGTGGTGGCCGTAAACGAGGCCCTTGAAAATGAACCGGAACGCGTCAACAAAGACCCCTATGGCGCCGGTTGGTTCTTCAAGATGGGAGACGTGAACGTCGCGGATTTGGATGCGCTGATGGATGCGGCGGCCTACCGGGAATTTCTGAACAAACAGGATCATTGAAGGGCTGGTTTTGAGGTGGAAGTCGGGCGGCTCCGACAAGTCGGACAGGTCGGACGGCCCCGACGGGCTGGATAGACCGGACAATACAGGAGGAAGTATCGGATGTCCTGGGTTCCCATGACGGCTGCCGATGAGCGGGCGATGCTCGATGTGATCGGCGTGGAGAAGACGGAGGATCTCTTCAGCGCGATACCAACGGAATTGCGCATGCAGCAATGGAACATGCCGCCGGGCATGTCGGAAATGGCGGTGCTGGATCATGTCGCGGGCTTTGCGGAACGCAACGACCCGCGACCGGTATGTTTCCTTGGCGGCGGTTACTATGATCATTTCATTCCGGCCGCCGTGGATGCGCTGGCGGGCAGGAGCGAATTCTATACGGCGTATACGCCCTATCAGCCGGAGTGTTCTCAGGGCGCGCTTCAGGCAATCTACGAATACCAGACCGCCATCTGCCGCCTGACCGAGATGGAATTCTCGAATGCCTCTCTCTATGACGGCGGCACGGCGGTCTTTGAGGCCGCGACCATGGCCGCCCGCGTAACGGGGCGCCGCCGCATTGTGGTCCATGGTTCCGTCAATCCCATCTATCGCCGTATGCTTGAAACCCACACCGCGAATCTGGATTTTGATCTCGCCGATGGCGATGACCCCGCGGATGCGGCATGCGTTATTGTCCAAAATCCCTCTTTTCTCGGCACCGTTTGCGATTACAGTGCGCTGGCCGAACGCTGCCACGCGGCGAAGGCATTGCTGGTGTTGTCGTTCTATCCCATTTCACTGGGGATGCTGAAGACGCCCGGCGCCATGGGTGCGGACATCGCGGTGGCGGAAGGGCAGTGTCTGGGCATGCCGCTGAGTTTCGGCGGACCGTATCTGGGCATCATGGCAACGCGCCGGGAATACGTGCGCAAAATGCCGGGCCGCATTGCGGGGATGACGGTGGACGCCGCCGGCCGGCGGGGCTTCGTATTGACGCTGCAAACGCGGGAGCAGCACATCCGCCGCGAAAAGGCCATGTCGAATATTTGCTCGAATCAGGCGCTCTGCGCGCTGCGCGCGCTGCTTTACCTGTCGCTGGTGGGCAAGGAAGGCCTTCGTGAAACCGCCGAGGCCTGCCACGCCAAAGCCGAATACCTGAAGGGCCGGTTGCGTTTCGTGGAAATACTCAACGACGGTCCGACCTTCAACGAGTTCTCGGTGCGCCTGCCGCGCCATGCGGACGAAGTGGTCGCCGCCATGCTGGACAGGGGATTCTACGCAGGGTTGCCGCTTGCCGCGCTGGGCGTGGGCGGCCCGTGCGACCTGCTTATCGCCGTCACGGAGAAGCGGACGCGCGCGCAGTTGGACGCCTTCGCAGCGGCGCTGGAGGAAATATCATGCAGTTGATCTATGAGAAATGCCGTGCCCGCCGCGCCACCCGTCTCGACCCGCTGGATGTGCCGGCGGCGCCGTTTCCGCAAGCACTGCGGCGCGTACAGCCCGCCGAATTGCCGGAGGTGAGCGAATTGGACGTGGTTCGCCATTTCACGCACCTCTCACAACGCAATGCGGGCGTGGACGACCGTTTCTATCCCCTTGGTTCCTGCACCATGAAATACAATCCAAAGGCGACGGAAAAGGCGGTGTCGCATCCGGGGTTTACACAATTGCATCCCCATTTGTCCAGCGTTGGCGCTTATCTGTCGCGCTGTCAGGGCGCGCTCGCCCTTATCCACGAACTGGAGGGCTTGCTTGCGGAAATCGCAGGGCTGCGGGCGGTGTCGCTGCAACCCATCGCGGGGGCGCACGGCGAGTTGACCGGCGCGTTGATGATGGCCGCTTACCACCGCGACCGTGGCAATACGCACAAGAAGGTCATTCTCGTGCCGGACTCCGCCCACGGCACCAATCCCGCCAGCGCAGCCATGGCCGGCTTCCGCGTGGTGCAGGTCCCGTCCAATACGCAGGGGACGATTGACTTGCAGCGCTTCGAGGATGCAATGACCGATGAGGTCGCCGGCATCATGCTCACCTGTCCAAACACCCACGGACTCTTCGAGCCGGACATTGTCCGCATCGCCGAATGCGCGCACGCGCGCGGCGCCTTGCTCTATTACGACGGCGCAAACCTGAACGCCATCATCGGCCAGTGCCGCCCCGGCGACCTGGGCTTCGACGTGATGCACTACAACCTGCACAAGACCTTCGCCACGCCGCACGGCATGGGCGGCCCCGGCTCCGGTCCCGTCGGCGTGGGCGAGCGCCTGCTGCCCTATCTGCCCGGCCCGCGCGTGGCGCGTCACGGCGATGCGTATGCGCTCGAGATGCCGGAGAAATCCATCGGGCGCATCGCCGCGTTCTTCGGTAATTTCCTCGTGGCGGTGCGTGCCTATGCCTACATCCGCAGTCTGGGCGACGGAGGATTGCGCGAAATCAGCCGCGGCGCCGTGGTCAACGCCAACTACGTCCACGCGCGACTCAAAGACGTTTACAAGCCGGCCTTTGACGGCCGTTTCATGCACGAGTGCCTTTTCAGCGCGACGCCGCAGGCGGAGAAGGGCGTCCGCGCGCTGGACATCGCCAAGGCGTTGCTCGATTGCGGTTTTTACGCACCTACCGTCTATTTCCCGCTGACGGTCAAGGAATGCCTGATGATCGAGCCGACCGAAACGGAGACAAAGGAAACGCTGGACGCCTTCTGCGACGCCATGATTGACATCGCGCGCCGTGTGGACACCGACCCGGAGTCGCTGCGCACCGCCCCGCACACCACGCCCGTCGGCAGGCTGGACGAAGTCAAGGCCGCCCGGGAACTGAACTGCGCGCGTCTGCCATGCGGTTGATTGATGTGAGTCTCGCCGACCCCGCGGAGAACCTCGCCCTGGACGAGGCGTTGTTGGATGCCGCGGAAGACGGTCTCTCCGGTCCGACGCTTCGTTTCTGGGAAAGCCCGATCCGGTTTGTCGTAATCGGTACGGGACAGGCGGTCGCGCGCGTGGCGCATCTCGCCCATTGCCGGGCCGACAGCGTGCCCGTGCTGCGCCGATGCACGGCCGGCGGCTGCGTGCTGCAGGGGCCGGGATGCCTGAATTACGCCCTTGCGGTTCCGCTGGACGCATGGCCGGAACTGGGTCGTCTGCACGCATCCTACGCGATTATCCTCGGCCGCATCGCGGCGGCGTTGGCCGCACGCGGCGTCCCGGCGCAACCTGCGGGCATCAGCGACCTCGCCCTGGACGGCTGCAAGATTTCCGGTAACGCCCAGCGCCGCCGCCGGCGCGCGATTCTGCACCACGGCACGCTGGTCTATCGGCCTGACTACGATGGCATGGACCGCTATCTTCTGGAACCTGAAGACCGCCCGGACTATCGTGGTGCGCGCAGCCACCGCGCATTCGTCCGCGCCGTCCCCCTCGATCCGGCGGCGCTCCGCGAAGCGTTGCGCGAAGCCTTTGGCGCGACCGGTCCCCCGGAATCGCCCACCCCCGAAGAAAGCGCCACCGCAGCCGCCCTTGCCCAAAGCAAATACCGATCTCCTCAATGGACCCACCGCCGATAGGCGGACGTAACGCATCTTCGGCTGCCGCCTCAGGTTCTGAAAGAAGTTTACCGGCAAAAGGACCGGTTGAATCGGGATGGGGGCGGTGATGTGGGCAAACTTTTTGAACGACTTCGCGAAGATGTGAAAAAACACCGCAAACGCATCGTCTCTCCAGCGCGCCGCCGCACCCGCAAGCCCATCGTGAAATGATGGTCAATCCACAAACAACGGTGCAGGCTCTGAAATACGCCGGACAGATTATGCACCCTGGCGCCGCCGCGCCATCCTGTCCAATGCGTCAGCGGTTGCCGTATTGGCGCTCGTAGTATTGCCGGAACTCGCCGGACTTGATCTTGCGCCACCACCATTCGTTGTCCTGGTACCAGCGCACCGTCTGCACGATGCCTTCGTCCCAATCCATCAACGGTTTCCAGCCGAGCGCCCGGATTTTCCCCGCGTCAATAGAATAGCGGCGGTCGTGGCCGGGGCGGTCCGCCACCAGCCGAATCAGCGATTCGTCCCGGCCCGTCAATGCCAGAATCCGCCGGGTCAGTGCGATGTTCTCGCGTTCATTGCCCCCGGCGATGTTATAGATTTCGCCCGGCGCGCCTTCGCGCAGCGCCACGTCAATGCCCCGGCAGTGATCGTCCACATAGAGCCAGTCGCGGACGTTATGTTCCCCCCCCTTGTAGAGCGGCAGCGGTTCGCCGTCAATGGCATTGGTGACAAAAAGCGGCAGCACCTTTTCCGGATACTGGTAGGGGCCGTAGGTGTTCGATCCCCGCGTGATGATCACCGGCACGCCGAAGGTGGTGAAATAGGAGCGCCCGATCAGTTCGCCGCCGGCCTTCGCCGCGCTGTAGGGATTACGCGGGTTCAGGGGGTCGGTCTCCTTGAAAGACCCTTGCTCGATGCTCCCGTATACCTCGTCCGTCGAGACCAGCAACACCCGGGCCGTGCCCTGTTCCTTTGCCGCCTCCAGGATGTTGTACACCCCCTCGACATTCGTGCGCAGGAAATCCGCCGCACCGAGGATGCTCCGGTCCACATGCGTTTCCGCCGCGAAATTCACCACCGCATCGCAGCCGTGCATCGCCTCCCGGACGGCCGCCGCGTCGGCGATGTCGCCGCGAATGAAGGTATGCCGCGCGGGGTCCGCCTCGCGCAGATTGTCCAGGTTTCCGGCGTAGGTGAGTTTGTCCAGAACGACGACGTGCACCTCCGGGTATTCCCGCAACAGATAACGGACAAATGCCGACCCGATAAATCCCGCGCCCCCCGTGACCAGAATCCGCTTCATGTGTTGCTTTCTCTTTCTTTCATATACTCGGCGAGGGCCTCCTGCCAGGGCCGCATCACGTGGCCGGTCGCCGCCGTCAATCCCGCGCAGTCCAGCACCACATACCGCGGGCGCGCCGCCTTGCTTTTGAATTCCGCCGCGCCGCATGGATGCACCTGTGTGGACGAACCGGCCAGGCTGAGAATCGCGCGCGCAAACGCATAGCGTGAGCACTGCCCCGCGTTCACGGCGTGAAAAACGCCCCGCGCCCGGTGATGCACCAGCGCCCACGTCGCCGCCGCCAGGTCCCGCGCATAGGTCGGCGATCCGACCTCATCCTCCACCACCCGCAATTCGGGCAGCGCCGCCGCCGCGCGCAGAATTTTTTCGACAAAATTGTTGCCGCCCGGGCCATAGAGCCATGCCGTCCGGATGATGCAATGATGCGGCTGCGCCGCGCGCGTCGCCGCTTCGCCCGCCGCCTTCGATTTCCCATAGACCGACAGCGGCGCCACGGGCGCATCCGGGGGATAGGGCGTTGTCGCGCGGCCGTCAAACACGAAATCCGTGCTGTAATACACCACCGGCGCGCCCCGGCGCGCGGCGGCCGCCGCCACATGCGCAGCGCCCCGCTCGTTCACCGCAAACGCCGCCTCCGGACGCTCCTCCGCGCCCTCCACATCCGTGAAGGCCGCCGCGTTGATCACGAGATTCGGTCCGAAAGATTCGCACAGTTCCGCCACGGCGGCGGCATCCGTGATGTCCGCCTCCGGCAAATCCGCGCCCCACACAGGCCCCGCTTCCTCAAAGCGCGCCAGCAGTTCCCGGCCCAACTGGCCCTTTGCCCCGAAAATCAATGTGCGCATGCGCCTATCCTGACACGTCCCCCGCCGTCGCCGCAAATGCGGGGAATTCAGGGATGGTTCATCATGATGCTTTCCTCGTCACGATGTGAGGGGGAAAATGTCCTTTTCCCGGGGGTGCAGCGTTGACAATAAAGCAGGCGAACAGCGACACTTCCCGCCCCTCGTGGCGATTCAGAAAACACACGCAGTCCAAAGGGCGGCCACAGCAGACGGCTATTCACCGGCTGATGGCGATTGCCTGTCCGTTGCGGC
>CALEDJ010000026.1 GCA_937951485.1 uncultured bacterium | reverse complement strand
GTGGCACGGTCTTACGACCGTGCCACGGCGTTTTTAAAAACAACCGCACACGCCCGTCCCGATATAATCTTCCCTGTATAGTTTCATAAGTCTCTATGAAAAATAGGTTTCTTTTTATGCGACCCAAAACGCCCCCGTGCTTCGCGCATTATTATTGGTTCAGGGGTTGACATGCCGGCAATTTTTCACTATATTTATATTTGGGTTTTGCTTATGGTTGCGGAGGAGAAACACCTGCCCTGACACCGCCCAAAGGCGCAGACGTTTCTCTTGCCGCAGCAAGGAAAAGGCATTGCAACGGTCAAGGGCGGAAAATGAAAGGAATGATGTATGAAAAAGCGGGGGTTCACGTTGATTGAATTGCTGGTGGTCATCGCGATCATCGGTATCCTGGCAGCGATTCTCTTGCCGGCGCTGGCCCGCGCCCGCGAGGCGGCGCGCCGTTCGAGTTGCCAGAACAACCTGAAGCAGTGGGGTCTGGTCTTCAAAATGTATGCGAACGAGTCGAAGGGCGAACGGTATCCGCCCATGCTGGCGGCGTACGTGCCCACGGGCACCATTAACTGCGACGACCCGCAGAGCGATACGCCGCGGACCTTCGTCATCGCCGCAGGCCCAAAATTGCCCGCAATCTATCCCGAGTATCTGACCGATCCCGCCATCATCTTCTGCCCGTCCAGCGCGCTGTACAAGTCGTCCGACATCTATGCGCGCACCGATTTCCTCGATCAGTACGGCGTTCCGGTGCGTAAGGGTGAAGTCATCATCCATCTGCCGTGCACCTCGCAGGTGCGGGGCCAGCAGATGATAGATCTGACCTACCAGTATCTGGGTTTCGTGTTTGACCTCTGCGATCCCGATCACGACACCCTCGAGTTGGGTGGTTTTCTAGGCCCGCGCCAGATGCTTGAAATGGCAGCCGACCGTGGCCTGATAACCCTGTTGCTGACGCGCACCTGGAGCCCCGCCCAGGAACAGCGCATGGATAACGACGCGACTGTTTCTCCCGGACTGGGCAACGGCGGCATCGGCACCACTCAGCCCGGCGGCCCGACCACCGTGTATCGCCTGCGTGAAGGCATCGAGCGCTTCCTGATCACCGATATCAACAACCCCGCGGCCTCCGCCAAAGCGCAAAGCGAGGTGTGGATTATGGCCGACGGCGTCGCCACGGAAGTGAATTACTACAATCACGTTCCCGGCGGGTCGAATGTCCTGTTCATGGACGGCCATGTCGAGTTTCGGCGCTATCAGGCAAACGGTCCGGCGCCCGTAAACGAACCGGTCGCATCCTTAATGGGCGCCATCCTGACCGGTTTCTAGCAGTCAAGAAGCAATTTCCGGCTGTGGCACGACCTCCTGCCCGTGCCACAGCCGCGAACACAACACAAAAATAAAGACCGCGACGGGGCGTTACTCCAGCGCCTCGCGGTGTTTGCGGTACAGCCCCCGGAACTGATGGTAGGTCAGACCGAGCAGTTTCGCGGCCACGCGCTGGTTATGCCGGGCGTGCCTCAGCGCCCGGCGCAGCAATCCGATTTCCACGCGCCGCACCGCCCCGGTAAAGGAAGCGCCGGGTGTCCATTCCGTGAGTTCCGCAGGCGTCTCATCGGAATGCGGTTCCCCCTGCGCTCCCTTCATTGATGGCGCCGCCCACGGCGGGCGGAAGGGGTCGAATTCCAGGTCGTGAATGACATTGCCCTCCGCCTGGTACACGGCGCGCTCGACCACGTTCTTCAATTCGCGCACATTGCCGCGCCAGGGATGCGCCTCGAGCCGCGCCGCCGCTTCCGGAGAAAATTCCGGCGCGTCGCTCCGGCCCATCTCCGCCGCCATGTGCGCCGCAAAATGCCGCGCCAGCAACAGGATGTCGTCGCCGCGCTCGCGCAACGGCGGCACATAGATCACCTCGAAGGACAGCCGGTCCAGCAAATCGCGCATGAACACGCCCGCCTCGGCCAGGGCGGGCAAATCGGCGTTGGTCGCCCCCACGATGCGCACGTCCACCTGCACGGATTCCGACCCGCCCACGCGCTCGAAACCGCCGTATTCCACGACCCTGAGAATCTTCTCCTGGACTTCCAGCGGGATGTGCGCCAACTCGTCCAGAAACAGCGTGCCGCCGTCCGCCGCCTCGAAACGGCCGCGCCGCCGCTGCGCCGCCCCCGTGAAGGCCCCCGCCTCATGCCCGAACAGTTCCGACTCCATCAGCGATGGCGCAAGCGCCGCGCAGTTCAGCGCCACCAGCGGCTCCTGCCAGCGTTTCGACAGGTAGTGAATCCGCCGCGCCGCCAGTTCCTTGCCCGTGCCCCGCTCCCCGACAATCAGCACCGGACGGTCCACCCGCGCCACCCGTGACAGCCGTTCCTGAAACGCCAGAAACAATTCCGACTGCCCGATGGCCTCCGGGGTCGCCGTCATCTCTGCGTAATCCGCGCGCACAGGAAATCCCTATCCCTCGTGACACCCCTCCTGCGGTGTCACGTCCTATCCATCCTTGCGGCACTCCCATTTCTTCACGGGAGCGCCCGGCCCTGGCGTTGCACCGCAGGATCGGT
>CALEDJ010000025.1 GCA_937951485.1 uncultured bacterium | reverse complement strand
GTGAATTTTCCATTTGTTGTAACGCCTTATGTAGGCGAAGGCGAGGGTGAGGGGGAAGTCGAAGAAGAGATCGATCCGCCGCCGCCGGGCGTGCGGATCATTGGACGCGCGTGGGTGGAGTCGGGAGACGACGTGCTGTTGCGCGGCGCGTTCACGTCTCTGACGGGGGAGGTGGCGTGCCAATGGTACAAAGACGACGCTCCGATTGATGGGGCGACCGGTCCCGAATATCACATCCCCTTCGCGGCTTACGAACATGCAGGCGTCTATCACCTCGTGGTCGAGGACGAAAGCAAGGCGGTTTACCAGAGTCCGCCCTTTGTTTTCACGGTCTATCCGGAGAACAGTCTTTCCGTAGCCACTCCTCTTGGTATTGGCGCGCTGACGCTGATTTTTGGCGCGGCATTCGCCCTGCAGCGATACCGGCGCATACGGCCCTAGCGTTGCAACGTTGCGCCTTGCAGCCATCCCGCGGCGGAACGTTATGGCCGCATGCCGCGTACCGACAGGTCATCCAGGATGCGCGCAGGAGAACGGAAGGCACCGGCGTCGGAAAAGAGGGGCCGGGTTCCATTGCGTTTCGTTCCATCCCACGCGCATTGCGGCCCGCGGACCCAAGCCTCCCGGCGTCCCCAGATGCTATACTCTATCCGAAACCTGAGGGCTGTGGAGCGCTGTCCATGTCGGATATCAGAAAAAAGATTGCGGACCTCATGGCGCAGCATTCGCTGAAGCGGGCGTCGGAGTGTGTTCCGGCGGGCGCGCCGCCGAAAGATGACGCCAACGGCGCGAACCATGACAATGGGCCTGCGGCGGAATTGTCCGAGGATGAACTTCGCCGCCGCCGGAAGACGTTGCTGGACCTGTCTCATCGCCTGAATCTTCGCAGCGGCGCGCAGTGGGCGCAGGAAAAGGCGGCGCAGGATGCGCGGCGGGAGGCTGGCGACTTCGAGATTGACAACGTGATGCCCGGACAACTGGTCGGCGATGAAGACAGCCGGTTTTTTCTGGTCCGCCGGGACTATCCGCTGGACTATCCGCAGGGCGATCTGCGGCTGGGCGACGCGCTGCAATGCCTCTCGGCGCATGTCGCGTTTTCCGCATGTGATTCCGCGTTGGCGGACTTCAATCCGCAAACGGCGTTGTTCATGGATACGGAGACCATCGGGCTTGCGGGCGGCGCGGGCACGGTCGCGTTTCTGGTGGGTGTCGGCTGCTTTTTCGACGATATGTTTCGGCTGGACCAGTGTTTCCTGCGTGATTACGACGACGAGGAGGCGATGCTGCGTTTCCTGGCGGAACGCTTCCGCAACTGTGGTTCGGTGGTGGGGTACAACAGCAAAAGTTTCGATCTGCCGCTGCTGCGCACGCGTTTCATCCAGCACCGCATCCCCTTCCCTCTGGAGGGTGTCCCGCACTACGACCTGGTGCACGCGGCGCGCCGCTTCTACAAGCGCCGTCTCGCCGATTGCAGTCTGGGCAACATCGAGCGCGCCGTGCTGGGGGTCCGCCGCCGGGGCGACGTGGCGGGTCATCTGATTCCGCAGATGTGGTTCGATTACCTGCGCACACGCGACGCCCGCCCGCTCGACCGCGTTTTCTATCACCACCGGATGGACGTGCTTTCGCTGGTCGCGCTGACCGCGTGGCTGTCGCGGTGTCTTGCCGCGCCCGTTGGCGGCGGCTTCATGCATGTCGAAGACCGCCTCTCGCTGGTGCGGCTGCATTTCCGGCAAAAGCAGTACGAGCAGGTGGTGGCGCATGCCAATGCGTTCCTGGAGCAGGAGGAGCGCAGTCCGCTGCGCCGGGAATGCCTGGGGATGCTGGCCACGGCCTGCAAGCGGACCGGCCGCTGGCTGGACATGCAGCAGGCCTTGGAACTGCTCGTGCAGGAATTTCCGGACGATGTGTCTGCACGGATTGAACTGGCCAAGCACCATGAACACCGCAGCCGTGACCTGCTGACGGCGGAAGCGCTGCTTGTGGAGGCGCTGGCGGCGGCCATTCCGGAAGAAGGCCCCGCCATCGAGGCCCGGCTCAACCGCGTCCGGAGAAAAATCGCGCGAAGCCGGCGCTTTTCAGGAGGGGAGGGGCCGGATGATGTCGCGGAACCCGACCCCGAAGATTTGTTCGAATGAATTGCCATGGATAAAGCAGACTGTAACGAAAAAGACAGAAAAGGCAATCCAATGCCGGAAGACATCAAAGAGGCCATGGATACGATGCCCACAATAGACACAATGCACAGCAAAAGAGAAAACGTATCGTTCATGGCGTGGCCGTTCATGGCGCTCTTGCTTTTCGTGGCTCTGCCGTTCCTGTCATCCCCTGCGTCTCTGGCGTCCCTTTTGTCCTTGTTGTCCTTGCTGATGCTCTTTTCCCTTCATCCTGTTTTTCGCATTCCATCCGAGGCAAGAGAACTCCCCCATGCCTGAGCCTCTGGACGTCAGCGCGATCACCGGCCTGAGCGAATCTGAAGCCCAACGCCGCCTTGCCACGGAAGGCTACAACGAATTGCCTGCGTCCGGACGGCGGCGTTGGCTGGACACGCCCATTGAGGTCGCCAAAGAACCCATGTTCCTGCTGCTGGTGGCGGGGGGCTTGATCTATCTCCTCATCGGCGAAACCACGGACGCCATGATGTTGCTGCTGTTCGTGTTCGTCATCATGGGGATCAGCATTTACCAGCAACGGAAAACAGAACGCACGCTCGAGGCGCTGCGCGACTTGTCCAGCCCGCGGGCGCTGGTGATTCGAGACGGCGTGGAGCGGCGCATCGTGGGCCGCGAGGTGGCGCGCGGCGACATCCTCGTGCTTTCCGAAGGCGACCGCGTGCCCGCGGATGCGGTGCTGTTGCATACCACCCATTTTGCAGTGGATGAATCGCTGCTGACGGGAGAGTCCATCCCGGTGCGAAAAAGCGCCGAAGGCGGCACGCGGGGACTGGAATCGCCCGGTGGCGAGGGCGGTTCCAGTCTTTTCTGTGGCACCCTGGTGGTGAAGGGGAAAGGGATTGCCGAAGCGGTGGCGACGGGGCCGAATACGGAAATCGGCAGGATCGGCAAGGCCATCGCAGCGATCCGCCCGGAACGCACCCAACTTCATCGGCAAACGGCGCAACTCGTCAAGGTGTTCGCCGCGATGGGTTTTTTTCTGTGTCTCGCGGTAATCGTGGTTTATGGCCTGACCCGCGATGACTGGATGGGCGCGTTGCTGGCGGGCATTACGCTGGCCATGGCCATGATCCCCGAGGAATTCCCGGTGGTGCTGTCCATCTTCCTGGCTGTGGGGGCATGGCGCATCGCGCAAAGCCAGGTGCTCACCCGAAGGACGCCGGCCGTCGAGGCGCTCGGCGCGGCGACCGTGCTCTGCGTGGACAAAACCGGCACCCTGACCCAGAACCGCATGACGGTGACAAAGATCCAGGTGGCGGGCGAAATCCATGACGTGGCGAACAGCATCAGCCGCGACCTCCCGGAAGCATTCCATGAACTCGTGGAATTCAGCATCCTCGCAAGTCAGATCGATCCCTTTGATCCCATGGAACGGGCCTTCAGGGCCTTCGGCGAGAGGTATCTGAAAGACACCGAGCACCTGCACAAGGACTGGGTGCTGGAACAGGAGTACCCGCTTTCCGAGGAACTGCTGGCCATGTCGCATGTCTGGCGATCACCGGGGCGACGCAAACGGGTTATCGCGGCGAAAGGCGCGCCGGAGGCCATTGCGGACCTCTGCCACATGAACCCGGACGAGCGCGCGGCGCTGGCGCGCGATGTGGACCGTCTCGGCGCCGAGGGACTCCGCGTGATCGCGGTGGCGCGGGCAGGCTTGATCGAGCCGCCGATGCCGGAAATTCAGCATGATTTCGATTTCCAATTCCTGGGCCTGGCGGGCTTTTCCGATCCCGTGCGCGACACCGTGCCGCCCGCAATCCAGGAATGCCATGAAGCCGGCATTCGGGTGGTGATGATCACCGGCGACTACCCCGCCACCGCCATCCATGTCGCGCGGCAAATCGGGCTGCCGCATCATGGCAGCGTGATCACCGGGCCGGAACTGGACGCCATGGACGACGCGACGCTGGCGCAACGCATCCGCGACGTCCGCATCTTCGCGCGTGTGGTGCCGGAACAGAAACTGCGGCTGGTACAAGCGTTGAAGGCACGGGGGGAAATCGTCGCCATGACCGGCGACGGCGTGAACGATGCGCCCGCGCTGAAAGCCGCCGACATCGGTGTCGCCATGGGTGGGCGTGGCACCGACGTGGCCCGCGAAGCGGCAGACCTCGTGCTTCTGGACGATGACTTCTCCAGTATCGTCCGAGCGGTGCGGCTGGGACGCCGCATTTTCGACAATATACGCAAGGCAATGGCCTACATTCTGGCCATCCATGCGCCGATTGCCGGGCTGACGCTCATCCCGGTGCTGTTGCGGTGGCCCCTGGTGCTCTTGCCGGTGCATATCGTCTTCCTGGAAATGATCATTGACCCGGCCTGCTCCATCGTCTTTGAAATGGAACCGGAAGAGGAAGGCATCATGAAACGCCGTCCGCGCGCCCCCAACGCCCCATTGCTTGGAAAGGGCGTCTTTGCGCTAAGCCTGCTGCAGGGGATTCTTGTGTTGGTGGTATCGCTCGTTGTTTTTGCTGTGGCGCGGACGCGGGGATTGGCTGAAAACGAGGCGCGGACCCTGACTTTCGCCGGGTTGATTGTGGCGAACATCGCACTGATTCTCGCCAATCGCTCGTGGTCGAGAACAATTCTCGAGAGTTTCGCCGTGCGCAATCCGGCGGTGTGGTGGGTGGCCGGGGCGGCCTTCGCCTTTCTGGCACTGGTCATCTATACGCCGGGGCTGCAAAATATCTTTCACTTTGCGCCGCTGCATGTCGGCGACATCGGTATCGCCGTTGCCGCAGGGGTCGGGGCAATCGTCTGGTTCGAGGGCTTCAAACTCCTGCGCCGTCGCCGCTGTGCTTGAAGGAACTGTAATCCGGAGAACTCACTGCTTTTTCGGTCCTTTACGCTTGCAGACCGAAAACCCGAAGTATCCCAGTTTTTTGCCTAATGCGTAATAACCCCCATGCGCATACGCCGCCAGTCCTGCGCGTTCCAACGCCAGCCGTCCCGAAGGTGTGACAAGCGCCTCCGTCGCCTGCACCGCCGTCACCTCCGCGAGAAACATCGTGTGCGATCCTAAATCCAGCAAGCGCCGCACGACGCATTCGATGCTTACGGGGCATTCCGCGATGAGCGGTGCCTTGACCGTGGCGGCGGGCTGGGCCGTCAGGCCGGTTGCCGCGAACTTGTCCACCTCGCGCCCCGTCGCCACGCCGCAGTAATCCGCCTGCGGTATCAGCGACGCCGGTGGAATATTCACCACAAACTCGCCCGTCTCCTTGATCAAACCAAACGAATACCGCTCTTTGCGCAAGGAAATGGACAGCATCGGCGGATCACTGCATACCGTGCCGGTCCAGGCCACGGTGACAATATTGGGCGGGCGGTCCCTGCCGACACAAGTGACCATGACAACTGGAACCGGGCACAGCATGGTACCCGGTTTCCAAACAACCTTTTTTATCGGCGTCTTGTGAGATTCAGGCCTTTGTACCTGCTTGCTTTTGTCTCTTCCCGCGGCCTTGGCGTGGGCCATCACCATTCCTTTCATGCATTTCCCCAACGAATAAGACCGTTTTCCTCAGAAAAGATATGTTTGCGAATCGTCAACAGGTTCCTTCACCTTTTCTTGCGGTGGCGCCGGGACTTTTTCCGGAGGATGCGTGTTTTCCAACCTTTCATCCTTCCTTGGACGACCACGACGTCTCTTGATCGGCGTATCCCCCTCGCTGTCCTGCCGATCCTCCTTTGTAACGTCCGCAGGAGTCATTTGAGACCGCCACATCCCATCCAAATCCGCTTGAAGCATCGTGTGGGTCGTTCGCCACGATTTCCCGATTTTGAATCCGCGCAATCGGCCGCTACGGAACATCTCCCGCACGGTCATTTCTTTGATCTTGAGGATTTCCGCGACTTCGCTTACTGTCAAAAACTGATCCATATCGCGACATCTCCACGGTTTTCAGCATTAGTCTCTGAAAAATGATTAAGTAGAGTATATCGAATACACAATCAAAAAAACAAAGAAAAAATCTCACAAGAGGATAGAATTTTTTCATGAAAAAAAATTAATACCGATATATATGAATGATTTATATCGAAAAAGCAGATAATTGACAATAATTTGTCTTTACGGCATAAGAGAAACATATGCGACAGTCTCGTCCCGTGATTATGAAGGAAACGATGCTTTTTATTGGAATGATCCACTTCTCGTCTGTCTCTGGCGGTCGCGCTTGTACAGGTGAATACGCTTCCGTTCTGTCAGTCTATCCGCAAAGGAGACCCTTCATGCCACCTTGAACGGCTGTCTGCCCGACGGTATCATGAGCATAATGGCTGTACACCTGCATTTAAGGAGAGAGAGATGAAGGGTTTCGGTCCGCTAATCATGGGCGCTTTGTGCATGCACTCCTTGCACGCTGCGACGCCCAGTCATCCCGGCGCGCATGTGTATGGAACCGACTCGCTGGGCCGCATGATGCCGGAAGCGACCGAGGTCGGTTCGTTTCGGAATGACCGATATGTTGGCATTTTCTACTTCCTCTGGATGAATCTGGATTACGTCTTTGATGTTTCAAAGGTTCTTAAGGACAATCCCACGGCCCACGACACAACTGCCTCGCCCCCGTGGGGACCGGTGCACGCATTTCATTTCTGGGGGGAGCCGATGTACGGCTATTACCGAAGCGACGACCCGTGGGTGCTGCGGCGTCACGCCATGCTGCTCTCTGACGCGGGTGTGGACTTCCTGGTCTTCGACACCACCAACGCTCTCATTTACAAAGAGGCATTCCTCAAACTGTGCGAGGTCTTTGACGAGCAACGCCGTACCGGCGCGCATGTGCCGCAGATTGCGTTCATGGTGAACACTGCGGCGGGCCAGACCGCCCAAGCGATTTATGATGTGCTCTATAAGCCGGGGCTATATCCGGAGTTGTGGTTCCATTGGAAGGGCAGGCCGCTGATGATTTGCGATCCGGCCGAGGCTTCGGACGAAGTGAAGGCGTTTTTCACGCTGCGCAAGGCTCATTGGCCTTTTCAACTGGTCAACACCCACAACGCGTGGCACTGGGAAGCGACCTATCCGCAGGTCTATTCCTATGATGAAGACCCGGCGAAGCCGGAACAGGTGAACGTGTCCGTCGGCCAGAACCTGCATCAGGACGACGGTCGGGTTGAATTCATGAGCACGGGCAAGGCGCGGGGTCGGAGTTTTCACAAGGGACGCATGGACGACCGTCCGGAACCCTGGAAATACGGCTTCAACTTCCAGGAACAATGGGAACGCGCGTTTGAACTCGACCCGGAGGTGGTCTTTATCACCGGCTGGAACGAATGGATTGCGATGCAACTCAACCAGCAGGAAGGCCCGGTCATGTTTTGCGACCAGTACAACCTGGAATTCAGCCGGGATGTCGAAATGATGCAAGGCGGCTACGGCGACAATTACTACATGCAAATGGCCGCCAATATCCGGCGTTTCAAGGGGATGGACCCCGTCGAACCGCAGCGGCGCGGTAAAAGCATCAACATCGCCGGCGACTTCTCGCAATGGGACGTGGTCAAAACCGAATACCGCGCCCATGTCTTGGGAACCATGCCGAGAAACCAGCGGGGTTGCGGGGACTATCATTATACGGTCACCACCGGCCGCAATGATTTCCGCCTGCTCAAGGTTACCCATGACAAGGACGCCGTTTATTTCTACGCCGAAACCCGGGAGGCCATTTCCCCCTGCACCGACCCGAACTGGATGTGGCTTTTCGTTGATGTGCATGGCGACGGCCAGCCGGACTGGGAAGGTTTTTCCTATCTTGTCAACCGGCAACCCGGCGATGATGGGAAGACGTCGCTTGAAAAGAGCGTCGGCGGCTGGAACTGGCGGCCAGTCGGCGCGGTGGACATGGGTGTCGAGGGCAATCGCATGCACGTCGCCATCCCAAAGGCCATGTTGCGTATTCAGGGCGACCGCTTCACCCTTGAATTCAAGTGGATGGACAATTCCCAGAAACCCGGCGATATTCTCGACTGCTACATCAACGGCGATGCCGCGCCCCTCGGCCGTTTCCGCTATAGATACGAGGCCCTGTGAATGGGGTTATTCCCTTTGAGGAATAGCCTGTAAGTAATTGGCAACGGCGCACCAGCCGGTCATGAATCCTGCCACCGGCTATGGCCCTTTGCCTTGTGTCGCTCCAATAGCGTCTTGAGTTCTTCGACGATTTCGGGATGCTGTTCCCGGAGGCTCCCTTCTTCGCGCACATCCGTATTCATGCAACGGAGTTGTCCGGCCGGGACGCCGGGCTGGTGCGCATGATCACCCGTGCTGCACCAATCACCGCCGCCCAGCCAGTCAATGAGTTTCCACCGACGTTGACGAATGGCAAAGCCCCCGTCAATTGAATTTTGACAGCCCAATTCCTGTGTGCCGCAAGCATGTTCTTCTTGAAGTTTTCATGGTTGGCGCTTTCGCTTTGTTTTCTGAACTGGCCGGATGAATTCAAGCATGTTGTGCCCCATCCGTTCGAATCAGACGAAAAAACAATATCCCACTTTGGGATGATGTTGATATACTTGCGGCATCCATGACGTTTTCTGATACCATCTGGCACCCTCTCGCGGACAAAAAGACAGGAGAATCGGTCCATGCGGATAAGCCTGGTGTTTCTTGGAATGGCGTTGTTGTCAACGGGACTGTTGCCGGCACATGCAGTGACGGAGAGTGGAACAATGGACGAAGCCATGCAGATGCGCACATTTTTGTCGGCGCAGTTTCAATTTGACGGCCCCATGGGCGACCGGATTCAGGCGAACCTGGATCATTGGCTGCTGCGTGCGCCGGGGGCGAATCCGAACATGCTGGAAATGTTTTACCGCCGGGACCGTCATCTCCCGTATCCGACGCCGGTACCCTGGGCGGGCGAATTTGCGGGAAAATACCTGATCTCGGCGGTGCAGGCGATGCGCGTGACGGATGATGCGCGTCTGCGCGCGCTGTTAGAGGCTTTCACTGAAGGGCTGGTGGCCGCGCAGGATGAGGACGGATACCTGGGGCCGTGGCCGAAACATGAACGCCTGCTCACCCATTGGGACCTCTGGGGGCATTATCATGTCATGCTGGGATTGTTGCAGTGGCACGACGCCACGGGCGATTCCAAGGCGATGGCGTGTGCGCGCCGCATGGCCGATTTTGTGTGTGATGTGTATCCCGAAGGGGGACGCCGTCCAATCGAGGCGGGCACGCCCGCGATGAATCTGGCGATGCTGCACGCAATGGCATTGATGCACCGGCGCACCGGGGAACCGCGATACCTGGCGATGGCGCAGCGATTTGAGGAGGACCTGGCCAGGGACGGCGACTGGCTGCGGAAAGGCGCGGCGGGTGTGCCGTATCACCAGTTGCCGGGAAGCGGCCCGCGGTGGGAAAGCCTGCACATCGTTCAGGGATTTGTCGAGTTGTTCCGAATCAGCGGCGAACCGCACTACCGTGATGCGACGATCAATCTCTGGAACAGCATCCGCGAAAACGACCGGCATCCCTCAGGGGCATTCTCCACACACGAGCAGGCCTTCGGCACAATCCACGCCCATGGTTCCATCGAGACCTGCTGCACGGTGGCGTGGATGGCGTTGAGCGTGGATGTGCTGCAACTGACAGGCGACCCGACCGTTGCGGATGAACTGGAATACAGCACCTGGAATCAGTGCCTTGCCGCGCAGCACCCTTCGGGCAGTTGGTGCACCTATGACACGCCGATGAACGGCGTGCGCGCACCGGCATATCATCAGATCAATTTTCAATATCGGCCAGGGTCCCCGGAATTGAATTGCTGCTCCGTGAATGCGCCGCGTGGACTGGGCATGCTGTCCGAGTGGGCGGTGTTGCGCGACCGCAGCGCCATCGTCCTGAATTACTACGGCCCTTCCACTTTCTCAATTGTCTGCGATAACGGCGCGCATCTGAACATCCGGCAGGAAACCCGTTATCCCGTCGATAACCTTGTGAAGATTGTGCTGGAACCGGATGCACCCAGTACATTTCCCTTGCGCCTGCGTATTCCCGGATGGGCCAATTATGCGGAAGTGCGCATCAATGACATCCCGGAAACGGCTTCGCCGCAGGCAGGTTCCTACTTTACGATCGAACGCACCTGGACGGCGGGCGACACGGTTACTCTGAGGCTGGACATGTCGGTCCGCAAGGTGACAGGGGCGCCGCCGGACCGTTTCGGAAAAATTGCGCTTCTGCGGGGGCCGTTGCTGCTGGCCTATGATGCGTTCTTCAATGACATTGAGCCATCACAGATTCCCGAAATTGCACCGGAGAGCCTTGCGCTGCAGCCCATGCCTGTGCCGCCTCCAACGCATGTGGGGCGCTTCGCGCCCATGGGATTGTGGCGGGCCTCCGCTGCGGACGGGACAGCGATTGTGCTGTGTGATTTTGCGAGCGCGGGAGCCCATGGCACCGAGTATGCCGCATGGCTTCCCGATGCCAGACCGCTGCCTGTTCCGGTTGCCTTGAGCCTCCCCGAAGACGGTGCCGAAGGCGCTCCGGGCGCGATATTGTTCCGCTGGGACGCCTATGCGCATCCCGACATCACCTATCGGCTGTGCGTCGCGCGGAATGCGGATTTAACCGACATCGTCGTGCAACGGGAGGGTCTGAGCAATCCCTTTATCATTGTTGACGATGCGTTAAAGGATTCCGGGGAATACTATTGGAAGGTCATAGCGGAAAATGCACATGGATCAGCGGAGAATGTGGGCGGCGCCCGGCGATTTCGCGTGAACCCCGCCGCCACGGAGACGTTCTCTGCGGGGATACGCGAAGATGGCGCCATGATTGACGCACCGATGCACGGCGACGTCGCGCCAATATTCGGCATGCTCGATGAAGCGCGCAATGTGACGCCTGCCGAAAACCGTGCAGGCGAGGGGGAGAAATCATTGCGCTTTGCCAACGGCATGGCGCGCTATCGGCTGCCCTTCTTTCCTGAGTCCGATTGCACCGCTGCGGCATGGATTCGCCCCGAGGCGCCGGGGGCGCCGGGATTGCAGCAGGTCTTTTCGGCGTGGTGCCGCGCATCGGATGATCCCCTGCGAATCACGATTGAAGGCGGGGCCGTGCATGCGCGCATCGAAAACCCTGCAGGATTTGCGGGTACAATGGGCGTTCCTTTGCGCGAAGGCGAGTGGGGCCATGTTGCGGCGGTCAAGCAGGGCGGTCAATTGACATTGTATGTCAACGGTGCAGCCGCAGCCTCAGTGACAGTGCCTGTGAAACTGTCAAGTCACAGCCTGGAGGTTGCCTTCGGCGCCAACCCACGCTATCCGGGTGGCGAGCATTTCCGGGGCTGTATCAGCGACGCGCTGTTTTTCGCCCGGGCGCTCAGCACGGATGAAATAAAAGCGTTGAGCAAGTGAATTGGGATTTCCCCTTTTGCTCTCAAAGCGCTTCTGCAAACCACAGGCTTGTCCAGATGGTAAAGCCGGGGAGGGCAACCCCAGAACCTGTTGCGCCTATTGTGTCGGGTCGGTCACGGTCAGGTCCGGGAATCGGTGGAAATCGGCGTCGTGCGTATAGATGGTGCGTATGCCGTGTTCCCGCATCAGCGCGACGACGTGGGCGTCAAACATAAGATTTCCGCGAAGCGCCGGAAGGGCTTCGATCATTTCGCTCAGAATCGCCTCGTGTCGGGAGGTTTCAGTCAGCAGTCCGAGGCTTGGGGAAGCCAGCACCGCCATCAGAAAACGCGAGGCGTCGCGCGCCGAGAACGGATTACGAAACACATTGGGATGGGTGGAGACGCGAAGAAACTCGTAGACTATCCCCCACGTGAGATACCAGGGAGTCCGCTGGCGGCGCCATGTCTCAAGCAGATTCCGGCAAACTGCGTGGTTCGGCGAGTCGCCATCTGCCGCATATAGCAGGATGTTGGTGTCAACAACGAACACCGTCAGCGCTCCATCACGTCGTACAATGCATCGCGGTTGGCGACATTCACCCGCGCCCCTCCGCTGTTGAATGCCGGCAAAGGCGGCAACTCCTCATTTTTCGGGGGATCCGCCAACAACGCCCGCAGCGCCGCTTCCACAAGTTCCGACATGGTTTTCCCCTGTTTTGCCGCTTCGCGCTTCAATGCCCGCATCACACTGTCGCTGATATTCAATGTCGTCTTCATATGGAAAACCATACCATGGATATGGGAAAATGTCAAGCACTGCCATAGACGAGGCATTTCCGAAACGGCCCATTTTTGCGTTCAAGAACATGAAATATGCGGGATTTTTGTGGAACTGAGGTCCGAAACGCCCATTTTGCAAATGCCTCCGGACACAGACGATCTCATCACACCATTCTGGCGGTGTCACGCCCTGTGGCGGCGCTCCAGCGCCGCGCGGTAGTGCATGCAAGACGTTGTGGCCTTTGCTTTTCTGGCGCGGAGCGCCGCGATGAGTACATTGCACCGCGGGAGCATTGCAACGAGATGGCGAGGACATTCACCAATGGGGACTATCCTGACATGCCAGGACGCGGCGATGGTTTTCCAGGGATTGGGTGTACATCGCTTCGTATTCCGCCACAATCTTTTCCTTGCTGAAGCGTTCTATGGCGCGTTGGCGTGCACTGCGGCCCATGGTGCGTGCTTTGGCGGGGTCGAGCAAGACTTCCAGGGCGCAGTGGACCATTGCTTCGATGTCGCCGACTTCGCAGAGGTAGCCGGTGACGCCATGTTCGACGACTTCGGCGATGCCGCCGCTGCGGGTGCCGATGACGGGGGTTTCGCAGGACATGGCTTCGAGCGGCACGAGTCCGAAACTTTCGTGCTCGCTGGGCTGAATGACGAGGTCGGCTGCCGGCAGCAGGTATTCTATGTTCTCGTAATTTCCGAGGCAGGTGATTTTGTCCGTGATGCCAAGTTGTTTGGCCACGCCGACCGCGGAGAGGCGTTCCGGTCCCTCCCCCACCATTATCAGCCGCGCGGGAACACGGTCCAGGATTCGCTTGAAGACTCGGACAACATCGGTGACGCGCTTGACGGGCCGGAAATTCGAAATGTGCATGATGACTTTTTCGTCTTCGCGCGCGAACGGGCATTTTTGATTGGGATTCGGCACGAACTTGTCCTGGTCCACAAAATTGGGGATGACATGGATGGCGCGTTCCAGAGCGAACTCGCGCTCCGTCTCCCGGCGCAGCCAGTCCGACACGGCGGTCACCGCGCAACTTTTCAGCATAGCGTAGCGTGTGACGCGATGGAACGACGGGTCGCTGCCCACAAGGGTGATGTCAGTCCCGTGCAGCGTGGTCACCAGACAGAATCGGCGGTCCGGCGGCAGCATCTCGCGCGCGAAAATGGCGGCGGCGGCGTTGGGGATGGCATAGTGCGCGTGCCACAGGTCTATTTCGTGTTCCTCGGCAACCTCGCAGATTTTGGCGGCCAGCGAGAGGGAATAGGGCGGCGTGCGGAAGAGCGGATAGGCCACGGCGCTGACGTAGTGGGCAAAGACATTTTCGTGGAAACCCTTGAGCCGGAACGGCGCGTCCTCGGTGACGAAGTGCACGACATGGCCCCGCTCCGCCAATGCCAGGCCGAGTTCCGTCGCCATGATGCCGCTCCCGCCCGCGGAAGGATGACAAGTGATCCCAATCTTCATACTGTCCATTTCCATCTCTGATGTTGGCTGAACTGCAAAGTCGCTCAATGTTATATTGACCGCAGGAAGTGTGCGACATCCATCCGGACGGGGGCGTCGGCGTAGAGCGCTTCGCCGTAGCGCGCGCCGATGCGCGAACCCCAGTACGCGGCGCGGGTGTGGATACTGTCCCAGAATACCTTGGAAGAAATATAGGTTGGCGGTCCGTCGAAGTCGGGGTTGAAGAATTGCGAGGCATGGGCACGGAGTGCGGCGACCTTCGCCTCGTAGTCCTCGGAGATGTCCACGACAAACAACGGGATCGCGGATTCAGTGTAGGGATGGTAATACCATATTGCCGAACAGCGATATGGTTCCTGGCCGGTGTCAATACGGGCCAGCCCGGAAAAATAATTCGCATCGTACACAAGGTGATGCGCGGCGGCGTGGTCGGGATGGCGGTCCGGGGACATGGGAGCCAATATCAGACGGGGGCGATGCTTGCGGATGAACGGGATCACTGCGCGCTGCTGTTCCGTGGTATTGGCAACGGCACCGTCGGGCAACCCGGCGTTTTCTCGGATGGATACCCCCAGAAGCCGCGCTGCCGCGTCGGCTTCGCGGGCGCGCAGTTCCGGAGTGCCTCGGGTACCCATCTCGCCGCGTGTCAGGTCAAGCATGGCTATGTGCAATCCGCGTCGCGTTAACTGATGCAGCAGTCCCCCCACGCCGATTTCGAGGTCGTCGGGATGCGCGCCGACCGCCAGAACATCCATGCTCACAATGCCACCTCCTGCATGTCGCAACGGTTTACGTCCATAGCATGCAACAATCGGGGGACGAAATCCCATCCCTGCTCAAAGAGAAAAGAAAAGGGCGAATAGATGCGTTCCTGCGGCTTCTGGTCCGGGGCCAGTTCCGTTTGGATGCGGCGCACCTGGCGGCGGATGGCCTCTGTTTTCACGGCGTCCAGATGCAAGAGCGCCTGTTCTATTCTCTTCATGCCTTCCATAAGGCGTTCCGACATACCGGCAATAAGCGGTGCAGGCGCCTTGGCCGCGCCCAGCGTTTCCAGGTCGTGTTCCAATCCCTGTAAGACGGCCCCCAGTTCCAGTTTTCTGCGCGCCAATGCCGCCAGCGCATCGCCGGAGTATTCCGCGCGCAGCGCGCGGTCCACCAGTGTTTCCTCCGGCAATGTGGCGTCCTCAATCGAAAAACCGAATTTTCGCAACAATTTGGCGGTTTTCAGACGCACGAGTGCGCCGCGCATGCGGGGATAAAGGATGGGCATCGGCAGGTCATGGCGTTCAAAGACCGGCTTCAACTGCGCCCAGTAGGCCAACTCGCCCGGCCCCACCACGCAAACAGCAACGGGAAAAAGGGCCTGCTGCACGACGCATCGCAGGGCGGCGTTGGGACTGAAGCGTTCCGGCGCGGCGTGGAGCATGGTGCGCATTTCATCCGGCGTGCAGGAGATGGCTTCATCGGGGATGACGAAACGTTCCTTCTCGAAGCAGACCCGCCGTCGGCGGCCGCCCATCTCTATGAAGAATGCGCATTGACTGGGCGATTTGATGAGTTGCACGGCATAGTCTAGCGCTCGAAGACGGTCTCCTGTTTCGCGCAGCAGACGCGTGGTTTCCAGTGGTTCGGCGATTTCTTTTTCCAGAATGGGCAGGCACGCCGCGCGCGCCGCCGGCAGCGCCGGCGTAAAGACCAGCAACGGCGTATCCCGAAACAACCGCGCCATGATCGTCGCGAACCAATCCGCCATGGATGCCGACGCATCCAGCGATTCATGGAGAAATGCCGCGATTTCCGCGCGGCATTCCGAACCTGTCGTTACGCGGGTCGCCTCGTCAATGATCTCATGCAGTGATTGCGACAGCGGCAGGCGGTGCATCGGCATGGCGTCCACCATGGCCGCCTCATCGGGATCATATTGCAGCGTTATGCGCTCATGCTTCCTGCCCAGCAGATGAACGGACCGCACCTCTTCGAAATCATGGTCATCGGCGGCGACCCAGAATACCGGCACGCACGGTCGGCCCGTCTTTCCCGCGGTTTGCCCGGCAAGCAGCACCGCCGTCATCGCCTTATAGATCGTAAACATGGGACCCGCAAGCAGTCCGGGTTGCTGTCCGGTGATGATGACCGCCGCGTTGTCATCGCAGGTGCGGCTCAGTCCGAGGCGCGACTGATATTGCAAGACAGCCTGCAATAGGTCCTGATTCCAATGGGGCGCGGTTGTCACCCCGGCGCCGATACTGCGCGGCGAACCGGCGAAGAAGGACATGAGCGCCGGGTTTTCCCCGCAGTAATCCTCCCAGAAATCACGCGCCATGACGTCCCCTGTGGCCGATGATGATCATCCGCGGCCGGTCATTGAAAAATGAAGCGCCGTCATAATCGCCAAAGATGCGATCAATTTCAAGACCCGCCCCGACGAGCATCGCCTCCATCTCATCCAGAGAATACATGCGCACTGATTCGGTGGTCTGCGCCACGCAGTCGCCATGCAGCCACACCTGAGTAACCTTATTGACGCGGCGGGCGGCGCGATCAATCCAGCGGTTTTCCTCGATACGGTATTTTCCGAGATGGCGCGTTGTGTGCGGATGCAATTCGGTCTCCACATGGACGGGATTCAGGTAGTCCAGGAAATATCGGCCCTGCGGTCGCAACACCTGGCACATGGCGGAAAGTACGGCCCGATTGTCCCGGTCTTCCGTAAAATACCCGAAACTGGTGAAGAAATTGACAACGACGTTGAAGTATTCCACAAACGGCAGGGCACGCATGTCCGCACGCAAGAGAAGCGCGCCCGGGGCGTTGCAATGTGCCAGGCGCAGCAATGGCGGCGAATAGTCCACGCCGACGGAACGCCCGGCGCGGGGGACCAGATGCGCCAGATGCCGGCCGTTTCCGCAGCAGAGGTCCAGAAGCGTGTCGCCGGAAGAAAGTTGCGTTTGCGCCGCCGCGAACGCCGCTTCTTTCGCCGCAGATTCCACGGTTCGGTGAGCATAGATGACGGGATAGAACGCGCCAAAGGCATCCTCATACCAGTCCTTCGGGACAACTGGTTCTTCATTCCGGCTATCGCTCATCACGCCGTCTGCGGCTCCTCGACCCCGCTGGCGCTTTCCCCGACGGTGTGCAGTTTAAGCAGGTTTGCGCGTCCCGCGACGGGCAGCGGCGTTCCCGCAGCGATGATCACCGTGTCTCCCGGTTCGGCCAGATGTTTCTCAATCATCAGGCGGTCCACCTGCGCAAACATGGCCTCGATACCGTCCACTTCCTCGGCGCAGCATGCGGCGACGCCCCAGTGCAGGGCGCACCGCCTGCACGCCGACGGATGGTCGGTGATGGCGAAGATGGGCGCTGTCGGGCGGTAGCGCGCGATTGCGGCGGCGGTGTAGCCGGAACTTGTATAACACACGATGCACCGCGCGCGCAGCGCGCCGGCCATCTGCGCAACAGCAAGCCCCAGCGAGCCCGCGAAAAGCTCCTGTGGCGTCTGTTTATCTTCCGGAGAGATTTTGTTCCGATGACGCAAACTGGCCGCCCGCAACCAGCCCCAACGCGCTTCGGACATGGTCCGCCCCATTTCCTCGTCGGCTTCGCGCGCGATGCCCGCCATCGTTGCGCACGCCTCGACAGGATATCGTCCGGAAGCGGTTTCAGCGGAAAGCATTACGGCATCCGTGCCGTCGAAAACGGCGTTGGCGACATCGCCGACCTCCGCGCGGGTGGGCCTTGAATCGCGCGTCATGGACTCCAGCATCTGCGTGGCGGTGATGACGGGGATGCCGTGTTCGTTGCAGGCGCGAATCAGGCGTTTCTGCACCACGGGCACCGCCTCCAGAGACATCTCGACGCCCATGTCGCCGCGCGCAATCATGATCCCGTCACAGAGCGGCAGAATTTCATCAAAACATTGCACCGCCTCCGGGCGCTCGATTTTCGCAATCACCCCGACATCCGCGCCCGCCGCGTCTATCACTGCGCGGATATCGCGGAGGTCCTGCGGCGAACGCACAAAGGACAACGCCACATAGTCCACCCCCAGCGACAGGCCAAACACAAGGTCCTCGCGGTCTTTTTCGGTGAGCGACGGCTCCGTAATACGCACTCCCGGCAGGTTGATGCCCTTGTACTGCCCGACAAGACCGCCGCGCACCACTTCGCAGTGAACGTCCGGCGGTTCCACGGAACACACACGCAGTTCCACCGAGCCATCAGCAATCAAGACCCGGTCGCCGGGGCGCACATCCGCCGGAAAATGCTGATATGTGGTGGAGATACGCCGCGCATCGCCCAGGACGTCGTCGGTGGTGATGGTGACGGGTGCGCCCTTTTCAAGTTCGACATCCTCCGTGTCTTTCATTCGGCCCATGCGGATTTTCGGGCCTTGAAGGTCCATCATGACCGCAACGTGCGCTTCGAGCGTCTCGCTGGTCGCACGGATGTGGCCGAAGGTTTCTTCATGTTCCGCGTGGTCTCCGTGGGAAAAGTTAAGTCTGGCGACATCCATCCCGGCGTCAATCAGGCGCCGGATGGTCTCCCGTTTCCTGGAGGCCGGCCCGATGGTGCAGACGATCTTGGTGCGCCGCGACATGTTCACTCCCACCATGCAAAGGCGTAATAAATGGCGCGCACCGCTTTTTCCAGGTCTGCCTCCTCTACGCCGACAATGATATTCATTTCTGAAGAACCTTGATCAATCACGCGGATATTGACTCTGGCCTCGGCCATCGCGCCACAGAGGCGCGCAGCGATGCCGATATGATGGTTCATGCCCTGCCCCACCGTTGCAATCATGGCAAGTCCGGTGACCAGGTTAATCTCGTCGGGTTTGCATCGTTCCTCGATCGCCTTGACAATCAAGGGTCCTTTTCCATTGAACTCTTCATCGCGAATGATGATGGACATGGTGTCAATGCCGGTGGGCATGTGTTCCCAACCAACGCCGAATTCCTCCAACACCATAAGGGCGCGACGCCCGAAGCCCCGTTCCTTGTTCATCAATGCCTTTTCAATGTTGATCATGGAGAAACCGGCGCGCCCCGCAATGCCGACCACCGGCTTGACGCTCACTCGCTCCGCGACGATCATCGTGCCCGGTTCATCCGGCGCTTTCGTATTGCGGATGTGAATGGGAATTTTCGGCTCGCGCACGGGATAGATGGCCTCATCGTGCAGAACAGTTGCTCCCATATAAGACAATTCGCGCAGTTCCCGGTAGGTGATTTCTTCAATGCGCCGGGCATCGGGCACAATGCGCGGGTCCGCCATGCGGAAGCCGGAAACATCTGTCCAGTTTTCATAGATACGCGAATGGGTGGCGCGGGCGACAATGGCGCCGCTGACATCGCTGCCGCCCCGGGAAAAGGTTTTGATTTCGCCATTCGGCATAGCGCCGTAGAATCCTGGCACTACGAACAGTCCCCCGCCTTTCAGTCGTTCGCCAAGAAGGCCGTAGGATTCCGGGTCCAGTTCCCCGGTTTCCTTAAATCTGATGCAGTCCGCGGGGTCCACAAACGTCGCGCCCAACACTTCGGCCAGCAACAGGCCGTTCAGATATTCCCCGCGCGAAGCCATGTAATCAGGGGTTTTGTGACGCTTCACCTGTGCGCCGATGGCGTCAAGATGTTTTTGAATATCAAATGCGACGCCCAGTTCGCGTGCCAATTCCAGGAAACGATCGGCAATGATATCCGCCGGCTCCGATGCGTCCAAATCCTGTTGGGCGATGTTGTGCCATGCATAAAGCAAGTCAGTGATTTTCTTGTCCTGCGGGTGGCGTTTGCCCGGGGCGGACGGAACGATAAACCTTCGGTCAGGGTCGGCCTGAATGATATTGACAACCTGTCGCACACTGGCCGCATCGGCCAGCGAGGTGCCTCCGAATTTGCAGGTGATGCCGCTCATGGGAACGCTTTTTCCTTCATTTCCATCGCCGCGCCGTCTGGCGCGGATTATTGTGTGTCCCTGCCCATCATGGCGTTATGCGCCCGCCCACATGTTCGTCACGGCGCACCGGCGGCGGTTATGCGGGCGGGTTGCCGCATAGTGTAATGGTATTGACGAGAGAAATCTAATTGAAGACTGTTGTAGCCGCCCTGTCGCAGACGAACGAAACCGCCAACATTGGCCATGTGCTTTGCCCAAAACACCATCCATGTCATTGCGGATTGCTCCATTGTCTTCGACGGCGCTTCGCAGGAGAAGGGATATTTTGCTGTTTTGCGGTTTTCCAGGGTGTGGGAAGCGGAACAGAACCCGAGAAGGACATCAGGAACAACAAGGACACCAGGGACATCAGAGACAGAGAGGACAGCGTATTGGTTTGCTGCGGGTGAGCGGCAATACAGTTCCATGGCCGGAATGGCAATGCCGTTTTTGCGCAATCATGGTTCACTTGCAGTGCTGTCCAAAATATTCTTCGCGTTGAGCATAGCCTATGATCATATTGGCCTTCCCCCTCACCCCACCCCTCTCCCGAAGGGAGAGGGAGAGGGCGCAACAGCATGCCGCAGGTTGCGCGGCAAACACCCTCTCTCCCGCTGGGAGAGGGCGCAACAGCATGCCGCAGGTGACGCGGCAAACACCCTCTCTCCCGCTGGGAGAGGGCGCAACAGCATGCCGCAGGTGACGCCATATACACCCTCTCCCTCTGGGAGAGGGGTGGGGTGAGGGGGAACAAAACAGGACACCTTGGCACACGTGTCAATGATGCCTCAGGAATCCCATAGGTTTGCGTATGGAACAAGCCCGCCACATCATCTTGATTCAACAGGATTTTCCAAGGGTTTTGAGCATGGTCTTTCATCTTCTTGATAATCTGTTTTGGACAACACAGGTTCACTTGTTTGTATTGGGTTGCATTTGACAGCGAGGCGGCAGGCCAAGGCGTCTGCGTATTGCGTGCCCCTGGGCTTCTCCGGCGGGATTTGCAAAATCAATCTGGTACGTGAGGGTGCCACGCCTGCACAAGCAGATGGAATAAAACGTTTTTGTTCATTTTTCAGGCCTGAGGAGCGCACGGTCCGGTTCCAGAACCAGCAAATTCTCCCGGTGGACGACGCCCAGCCGGTCATCCAACGCTGCCGCCAAGAGATCGGGACCTTCCATCCCCAGCCGTTTCCGGACTTCCCGCCGCAGCCACCAGAAACCAGAGTTCCATGAGTAAAGGTGGTGCCCATGGGGATGACCGTCAACCGTACTGATGGATTCGTGAAAAGCCGGCATGAAAGCCAATTCCTTTTCCAATCGCCAGAGAAGTTTTTCGTCAATCCAATCCGCGTCCATGCCGTGAATGAGTCCGTCAAGGTAAACGCACGCATCGTTGAGAAACCAGGATCCGCCGAAAACATAGACACCGCTGTGTCCTTCCAGCAAATCGCCGTTCGCTTTTGAAATGACCCGCATGCCGTAGGGGGATTGAATCCTCATGGTGGTCTCAATGTGGGTTTTCACCATTTCATCGGGAAGCAACGTTTCGCCAAACACCGCATAGGTCAGCACTTCGCCATAGAGAGCATCCTGGCCGATGTGTTCCCGCTGTTTCAGGCTTGTAGCCATATATCCGCCGTCTGGATTAAACATTCGCCGGTAGCCCTGCCTGGCCTTTTCAATATCTTCTTGTGCAACCGGGAATCCCAATTCTCGGGCCGCCATCAACGCGCCGCAATGAAAACCCTGGTTTGAGGAGGGAGCGTCATCGTCATCATAGGGCAGCAGGTCGTGATACGTTTTGAAGGAGGTCGTATCCGGTTTGAGTCGAGGGGGTATGAAAAGACCATCCACTTCGTGCTGCCGGATGAAATGGTACGCCCTCTGGACGGTGCGCATGTCAATATCGCCGCCCGCGCGTTTTACGAGCACGGACCAAATCAGGTAATACTGTGCATTATCCTCGTAATGAATGCGCTCGTAGAACACGGCGGCATGGGCGGATGCGTCGTATTCCGGGTCATTCAGTCCCCGGCTCATGTAAAATCCATCCGTCACCCATTGTTTCCAGCCGTAACCCACCCCGGAAATAAAGATATAGTCACTCTCAGGGCGCAACAGGTTTCTTCGCAGCAGCAAATAGGAGGTATTGCGCAGGATTGCCTCGAGCCCGGACTGATTGAAACCCTTTGCGTTTGCGAGTGCAAGATGAGCCGCAAGTTGAATATCGTAGAGGGACTTGGCGGGCGACGAAAACATCCACGTGGTCCACGTCTGCGTCTCTCCCGCTTCGATTCGCTGCCAACCGTCGAATACCGCCCGGTACACCGAAGTCGCATCAACATCACGCGGAATAGCGATGACCCGGCGCGGTGACCCGTCTCCGTTCGTGAGTGTGAATCGGCGGTTTTCCGGATCGAAGCCCATGAATGACCTGTTTTCCCAATGTCCCGGAGTATCGCCTATAAGCCCGTAGACGGTGTCTGCATGCAGACATCCAAGAAACGGAAAGGTCTGCAGCGCCCCGCCGCCGAATTCCGGACCCGAACATCCCGGGCTGTAATGTGCCGGATTTTTCTCTTGACCGGTAAATGAATAGAAATCACCGGCCACACCAACTTTCCATCCAAAATCCAGAAAATATCGTGTGTCCGCAAGCGCACGCACCGTTACGGTCCTTTCAATGAGATTGGCGCTGCTCATGCGATATGTCTCCTCGACCTCCAACGGACCGGCCTTCCCGCCCGAAACGCGCACCATCTCCTCTGTTTCACGTGCATCCTGAAAAAAGACCGGATGAACGACACCGCCGCTCGCGGTTGCCAGCGTAGCCAGCAATGAAGCCCCGTCCTGAATTCCACTGAAGACCATTCGTTCCCCATCACGAATTTCGATGCGCCACCCGCCAACGGATTGAGTTGCGACGGCGCGCATTGCGGCGTGGGTATCACACGAAAACGCCAGTGTCGTCACAACGATGAAAACCGGCAGGCCACTGTTTCCCATCGAACATCCTCCTTTCTTCTCCCGCGGGACGAATCCACCGGCACGTGATTATACCCGCATCGGGCGCTTGTGATAAGTGAATATCAGCGAGATGCCCCTTCCGGAGACGCCTGTTGTGGTGAGACATTTGCGAAATGGCGGTTCCGGACCTGAATTCTATCCAAAAAACCCCGGATACTTCATGCTCCCATGCCCAGAAACGGTCCATTTCGCAAATGCCTCGGTTGCAGAGGTCCGCAAAAGGTTATGGTACTGGAGGGCGCACTTCCAGCCTGTGCGCCGCTCGAAGGCTGTTTCCGGAGGCGCCCTGAGAAGCGGCTTCTGGTTCTGATTCGACGGGCATATTCACCATAATCCGCCTGCAAAATGTGCTTCTTATGTCCCATTGCGTCAGAAATAAAAACCAACGTCGCGCCATGTTTGACGCAATTCCCGAAGGAGCGCATCAGGTCTGAGCCTCAGGCTGAGTTCGGTGTTGGTGGTGTCCCAGCAGGCACTGTTGCAGCGGTGCACCTGTTTTCGCAGGCCGTGGAATTCCGGGCTGCGCCAGACAATGTCCAGCGGCCTCTCCCGCACCGAAACCGATCCGTCCATATCACAACAGGGCGCCACATTGCCGTCGGGGTTTATTGCGCATGTGATATAGCCGGCATAGCAGGTGAAACGGCGGGGCTGACGATACAGGCTGGAAGCGCCGGCCAGGAACATCGAAGAAGTGGTTTGCACTTTGCTTTGGGCGGCGGCGCGCATCACGGCTTTCATTTCGCGGTCCAGTTCGGGCAGATCTTCTTCTCTGAAAATCAAGTCGGAATACTGTTCGAGATGCTTGCGTTTATGGAGCAGGTTGGTGTGTATGGGGGCGAACTTCACCTGATGAACCCCCAGTTCCTCCGCAAAGGGAATCAATGCGGCCATGTTGCGGAAATTTCGGGTCGTAAATACGCAGTTGATGCCCACGCGGATTTCAGGCGCGTCACGCCGAAGGCGACGAATCCCTTCGATGGCGGGATCGAAGGTATTCCCCCCACGCAATGCTTCGTGCACTTCGCGGTCAACATTTTCGATAGACACGGATACGGTGTTCACACCGGACTCCCTGAGTCCGGCGACCCGCCGCGCGTCAAGCAGCACGCCATTGGTGCAAAGATGCACAGCGATGTCCTTGTCGCGAATATAACGGATGATTTCATAAAGGTCGGGACGCAGAAGTGGTTCCCCGCCCGAGATGGAGACAATCATCGTTCCCAGCAACGCGGTCGAATCAATAACCGTCTTCCATTCCTCCGTGGACAGTTCCTGCGCTCTTTCCCCCGCAAGTATGTGTTCACAAACGCCGCACATTTTACAGCGGAGATTGCAGCGGAAGGTGATGAAAAGCAGGACGATGGGCAGATAGCGGGGGGGAAGACGTAAAGCCCGGCTCACCACGATGTGAGCGACCTGGTATCCTTTCTTTGCGAACAGCGCAACACGATCAACCGCTTTGTTTCGGCGCCTTGATGACACTGACACCCTCGATTCCCTTGTGATGACAGCCTGCAGCACACAATATTTATTTTACGGCCGCAGGCACCGCAGGCACAACAACAGGACACAAAAAAGCATCCATGAAAGAAACCGCATTGAAATTGCTGATTATTCCTTTTCACGCCTGCGTTCCGATGATGCGGCACATGACATTTTCCTCACAAATGCCGCGGGAAAACATCCTCCCCTTCCTCTTCAAAGCAACGCGGAGGAGGTTCTTCCAGGCGGACGCCGTTCATCTTGCCTGATAGACATCCCATTCCCACCGGGCATACCATTCCCGCCCCTTGGCCTCCAACGCCTTTTCCTCCATGTTCATGGGGACCAGGGAAGACTCACGCATCCATTCCGGAAGCAGCGCCAAGTCTATATCCGTTCTTGCGGGACGCTTGGAATATATATGCGCCTGGTGGGCGAGGGTGTGTTCACTCGTGACGAATTCGTAAAACTTTTCGGCGACGTTCCGGTGGGGAGCATTTGCAACAATGGCAATCCCCTCGGAGAACACCGGGGTGTCCGGCGGCACAATACAATCCAATGGAAACCCGTTACGTTCGCGCTGGATCATGACATCCGACTGCAACCACACACTGATGAGGTCTGCCCGTCTGCTCAGAAGATCGAAGAGAAATGCCGGGTTTTCAGGATAGTCGCGCGTAGCGGCATGCAGCGCTTTCAGCCAGGCGAAACCGGCTTTCTCGCTGGGCGCACGCAGGATCATCGCACAGAGGAACAGGCGCATGACCTCTGAAGAGGCCGGATTGCAGAGCACAATACGACCCGACCATTTGGGTTGGAGCAATTCATCCCAGGTTTGCGGAACATCGGCGGAACTCCACTTCCGCATGTTGAACACAATCGCCATGGGCGAGAGAAAAGTCGCGTGCCAACGCCAGTCCGGGTCCCTGTATGCATCCGGAACCTGAGCCGCCCATGAGGGCCGATAGGTCTCAAGCAATCCTTCGCCGGCGGCCCGCTGAAACACAGCGACTGGGCCGCCCCACCACACATCAGCGACAGGGGCGGCCCGCTCCGAGGAAATCCGGTTGAATGTCTCTTCTGAATCCATGTTGACCCACCGCACGTTCACGCCGGGATGGGCAGACTCAAAAAGCCGCTTATAGTCACTGAGCATCGCTGCTCCATGCGGACTGTATATCACAACGGTTTCCCGCGACCCGCATCCGGTCAGAATGACCAACGCAAAAAGCAACATCCGCGCGCTCACAGGCTGTTGCGCTCCCCCATTGTCGCCGGCATATTCGCCAGCGCGTTGATATCCGGTGGAATTACCGGCGGCATCGGCGCATTTTCCATCATCTGCGCCAATTCTTTAAACCCGCTGCCGGTCATGATACAACACACCCGTTCACCGGCGATACGGTCAACCATTTTCTCCAACGCAGCGAACACAACAGCGCTGGTCAACTCACACAACAATCCCTCCTCCTCCGCAAGCATCTTTTGCGCGGCGCAGGTGGCCTCATCGGGTACGGCGAAGGCCGCGCCGCCGGTGCAGCGAATGGCGGGCAGCGCGGTGTGCCCGTCGAAGAGTATGTCGTCCGCGATGCCACCGGCAATGGTCTTCGGATTCGGCCAGGGGTCTTTGAGGGTATCCAGATAGTCCTTTGCCTCCTTGAGCGCCTTCACCAGCGGAGCGCACCCCGCAGCCTGCACCCCGACCAGACGTGGAGAACGGTCAATAAGGCCGAGTCGTTGCAGGTCAGTGAAGCCGCGCCAGACGCCGCCCAGCAATCCGCCGCCGCCCACGGGCATGACGACCCAGTCCGGCAAATCGCCCTTATATTGCTGAAACAACTCATAGGCGATGGTTTTCGCGCCTTCCACATTGTAAGGTTCATACATGCCCGCGGTGGAGAGGTGCGCCCAGCCGTATATGGCGCAGGCGTCCATGCATAGTCGAAACACCGCGCTAGGCGCGTCCGAGTCCACCCGGATAACCGTCGCGCCATACATTATCGCCTGAGTGATCTTGCCCGCGCCCGCGTGGGCGTGCATGAACACCACGGCGCGCATTCCGGCGTGGGCCGCATAGGCGGCCGTCGCCGTTGCGACATTGCCCGATGACACCGCCGCCACGGTTCTCGCACCCAGTTCCCTGGCGTGCGAAATGCCCACGGAAACCTGACGGTCTTTGAAGGAACCTGTGGGGTTGGCCCCTTCATTTTTGATTTGCAGTTCCCCAAGACAGAAGATTTTTGCCAGACGCGGCGCCGCCACAAGCGGCGTCGCGCCTTCACCCAACGTTATGCGGCAGCGGCGCTGCGAAACCGGCAGCAACGGCGCGTAGTGCCAGAGCGATGCAGGTGTGCGGCACATCAACCGCGCCGATGGCTCGGCCAGCGCGTACAAGGCGCGTGGCTCTCCACACTCAGGGCACGTATGTTCCTCCGACAGCGGGGATTGTTTGGCGCATCCGTGGCAAATCCAATCGAAGGCCGGAGTTTTGATTCTGGTTCTCATGCGACGCATTGTCGCACAGATGCGTGAAGAGGATAAAGGAGACCACTGAACTTGCGGTGGGTATCTCGCTGCATTGCAGCAGGTTTACGCCTGGACTCCAGAACTGGACGAAGTTTGGAGTACATGCTTTAGCGTGCAAGGGATTGGGAAAACCCAAGAGGTTGCTTCGTTCCCCGACAGGCTGAAGCCTGGACTCCAAAACTCTTCAGGCGAAAGTCTGGTCTGCAACCAAGCCGCCGCGAATAGTTCGAGGTGTCCGACATGACTGACATATCCGACATGTCCGACGTGTCCGACCGGTCCGACTCGTCCGCCCGACTCCGCGCCCCAGTCCATCACCCCTTAAGCGCGCCGACCGTGATCCCGCGTGTCAGGCGGCGTTGCAGCAGCATATACACCAGCAAGGTCGGCGCAATGGTGATCACCAACGCGGCGAAGAGCAGGCCGAAATCGGTCTTGTACTGCGACTGCATGCTGACACTGGCCAGCCCCAGCGGGAGTGTCTTCTTGTCCGCCGCATTTACAAAAACCAGCGCGAACAGGTACTCGTTCCACAGGCCGATGAAGTTGAAGATGGCAGCGGTGATGATGCCGGGCCGCGCAAGCGGGAGCATGATATGCCAGAAGACGCGGTATTCGCCGCAGCCGTCCATGATGCCCGCTTCGCGCAGTTCGCCGGGGAGGGTTTTGAAAAATCCAGTGAGCACCAGAATGGTGAAGGGGAGGCTCAGGGCGATGTAGATCACGATGAGTCCGGAAAGCGAATCGTGCATCTGCAGTTCGAGGCCGAATGGCTGCAGCAGCCGCGTGCCGGCCTGCGACATCCAGGTGAACTGGAAGAACAGCGGCACCAGCACCAGTTGCGCGGGGATCATCATGCCGCTGATGAAGAAAAGAAACAATGCGCGGGATCCGGCGAAGGTGAATCGGGCGAGCACATAGGACGCCATTGCGCCGACAGCGAGTATGCCCGCCAAAGAGGTACCCGTGACAATGATGCTGTTCGTGAAGAAACTGCTGAAACGCGATTCCACCCACGCCTTCGCGTAGTTCGCCTTCACTTCCTTCCAGGCGGCGCGCCGCGACCCCGGCCGGTCCGCCAGGCGCAGCGACCTCCCCCACTGCGCCTCTCCCAGTCCGGCCGCACGCGCTTCTTCTTCGGTGATGAAGCCGTTGCCGTCGGCGTCCAAGAGATCAAACTGCGTCCGCAGTTGCCGAGGCAGGTCTATCTCTGGTGCGTCATGGCGGGCCCCTGCCGCATCCAGTTCTTCCAAGGAGAGGCGTCCGTCCGGCGGGGAGCCGGTCAGAAACCACGGCAATCCGAAGGGATTGGCGACGAATTCCTGGGAACTGCGCAGTGAATTCAGAAAAACCCATCCCAAGGGCAACGCCACGGCGGCGAACCACCCGCAAAGAAGCAGGCATGCGGCCGATTTGGCGAGAGTGACGCGCATCAGTATTCGACCCTTTCCGCGCGCGACAGTTTGAGGCTGATCAGCGTCGCACAGAAGACCAGCAGAAACAGCATCACGGCTACGGCGGACCCGTAGCCGACGTTGTACTCGGTGAAGACCTTCTGGTACAGCAGTGTGGTCAGGACATGCGAGTCACGGGTCGGCCGCTGATTTTCCATAACCCAGATGGGATCAAAAAACTTCAGGCTCGTGATCACGAGAAACACCACGCCGACGGTGAAGACCTCGCGGATCAGCGGCAGCGTGATGTGGCGAAACTGCTGGAGGGGCGTCGCGCCGTCAATCTTCGCCGCTTCGTAATACTCCTCCGGAATCCCTTCCATCGCCGCGAGAAAGAGCACCATGTAAAAGCCCACCGCGCTCCAGACCATCATCGGGATCAACGAATAAAGGAGATACCGGGAATCAAGAAATGGAAACGGCAGGGGCACGCGCGGCCAGTCCCATCCGAAGGAATGGCACATGCGTTGGAACGCGCCGAGCGCGGCGTTGATCACGCCGAAATCCGTGGCGCTGTAGAGCAGAATCCACAAGAGCGCCACGGCCACCGCCGCGATCACGTTGGGAAAGAAGAACGCGACGCGGAAAAGCCCCGCGCCCCGGATACGCCGGTGCAGCATCGCAGCGAAGGCCAGGGCCAGAACAAGAATGAGCGATCCCGCCACGGCCAGCAGGAAAAGGTTGTGTCCCAGCGCGATGAGAAACAGATCGCCCTCGCGGAAGAGGCGTGCGAAATTGTCCAGGCCAACCCATCTCGCTTCGGTCAACCCGTCCCAGCGTTGCAGACTGTAGAGCAGCGCGCGCACGCCGGGCAGCGCCACGAATGCGGTGAACAATACCAGGGCCGGCGCGAGAAATACCGCAATGAATATGCTCCGGCCATAATCGCGGTTCATGACGTCTCCCCAAATTGCGTCAGATCAAACGGCGTATATACGGGAATGATGAGGTCCGGATTCTTTTTCGCTTCGGCCATGCCCCGGTCCAATGCCGCGCAATAGGCCTCCGGCGTCAACTCGCCGCGCAAAAGCGCGGCAAGGCCGGGTTGCATCACCTGATTGGTCCATTCCAACAGTAATTCAAAGGTGCGTTCATAGAAGAACCCCTCCGCCTGGTCTATCATGTCCATCGCGGATTGAAGCGGCGGGTCCAGGGCCTCACGCGGCGTACCGCCATGCAACGGCGACAACACGCCGATGGCCCTGCCCATTTCCGGCGCGTTGCGCGGAGAAATCATGTACCTCGCGAATGCGAAGCCTTCTTCCGGACGGCGGGCGTCAGCGGGCACGAAGAAAAATTCCGAGCCCGCGCCGTTTATCAGCCGCGGATTGCCTTTGCCGCCTTCTACGGCGGGCACGGTAAAACAGCGCATTTCAAAGCCCGGTGGCGTGGAGGCTTTCATTTCATTGTGCAGCCACAGACCGCAGAAGATGAGCGCCGCCTGGTTGTTCACGAACTGCAACTGACTCTCGGTGTGGGTCATGGCCATTGCGCCGCGCTGGAAATGCTGACGCGCCATGTCCTGAAGCAGCGACGCGGCCCAGACCACATCCGGGTGCCTGAATGCGCCTTCTTCCATGAGATTGATGCGATTGATGGCCGCCAGACCCCCGCAACGCTGCACCAGCGAAATGAACGTGAACCAGGCATAGCCCGGATATTTGCCCTGAAACGCGAGCGGTGCGATACCCGTTGCTTGAATGCTGTCGCACAGCGCCATAAACTGCGCCCATGTGGCGGGCGGTGTCCAGCCGTGCCTGCGAAAAAGCCGCGCATCGTACCAGCATGCCCACGCCTGTACCGCGGATGGAACCGCAAAGGTCCTGTCATCGGCCCGGTACGTGGCCAACATGCCGGGCATGAACAGATCGCGCCATCGTCCGTCGGCGCCCACCGCCGGCTGGTCCAGCACATCGTCAAACGGCAACACCTTCCCTGCCGCAATGAGCAACCATAACGGCAGGTCGTGCATCAAGACAAGGTCGGGCGGGTCCCCCCGAAGAACACGGGGCTTTATTTTCTCCGAGAGCCGGGGATCACCCCATAAATCAACGCGCACTGTCCTTCCCTGCGCCGCCATTTCCTGTTCATAACGCCGTGCGACCCCCATATGCCAGTGAACGCCATAGCCGCCTTCAAACACCGCGACTTCAACCTTCACTTCTTCCGAAGCATCGCCGCCGCTGCGGCGCACTGCGTCGCAGCCACTCAACAGCGCAGCCGCGCAGCACAGGGCGACGACATATTGACACATTATTTTCATGGCCGACCCGATTGTATCGGCGCGAAGCGCCTTCGGACAAGCGCAGGGGTGGTGTACGCCTCCGGACAGGCTGAAGCCCGGACTCCAAAATCCCGACAGGCTGAAGCCCCCTGTTCCTGAACGGGGCAAAGTCTGGAGTACACGCTTTAGCGTGCGGGAGATGGGAAACACCGAAAAGTTTGCTTCTATCCCCGACAGGCTGAAGCCTGTACTCCAGAACTTGGGCGGGTTATACTGAGGGCATGTATATCGTGAACGACAGGAGGAACAAGCCATGTCAATGTTGTTGCTGAGTGCGCTGCTCTTGGGGGCGGAAGCAGGATTCCTGGCGGGTGAGGTGGAACTGTCGGCAGACGGGTTTCAATTCACCGAAGGGCCGCTGTGGCTGCCATCGGGGGAACTGATATTCAGCGACATTCCCGCCGACACCATCTATCGCAGCGACAAGACGGTGTTCCGTCATCCCAGCGGGCAATCCAACGGCCTGACGCTGGACCTGGAGGGCCGGCTCATCGCGGCGGAACACAAGAACCGGCGCGTCAGCCGGACGAATGCCGACGGGACGGTGGAAACGCTCGCCGACCGCTATGACGGCAAACGTTTCAACAGTCCGAATGATGTCATTGTGCGGTCCGACGGCATGGTCTTCTTCACAGACCCGCCGTATGGCCTTGAAGGCGGCCCGGGTGGTCCCAACGACGAGTTGGGCTTTTCCGGCGTCTACGCCATCACCCCGGCCGGCGAGGTCAAACTGCTGGTCAAGGATTTCAAGAGACCCAATGGCCTCGCTTTGTCGCCGGATGAAAAAACGTTGTACATCGCAGACACCGAGGCCAAACATATCCGTGTATTCGAGGTGGCGGCGGACGGCTCGCTGGGTAATGGCAGGGTGATCTGTGAAATCCGCTGGCCGGACGGCATGAAGGTGGATGTAAACGGCAATATCTGGTGCACCGGCGGCGCGGGCGTGGAGGTTTTCAGTCCCAGCGGGGAGCCCCTGCAGAGCATACGTTTCCCGCAAGCGCCCGCGAATTGCACCTTCGGGGATGACGACGGGAAAACGCTCTATGTGACGGCGCGCAGCGGACTGTACAAGGTGCGGACCACGGTGGAGGGCATTCGTCCTGCCGCGCGTCTGCGTCCGGCAACGGACGTCGAGCATGCGGAATGATTTTTGGGGAGTCGGACATGTCGGACATGCCGGACCAGTTGGATTTGTCGGACTTGTCGGACGCTGTTGCCCCGCCCCTGCGGAGCAACGGGATGGGGAAACGCGCCGCGCTTGAAAAAGCCGTGACGACGTGAAAGTGATGGCATATGGCAACAGGCATTTCAAGAGGGAGGCTCATGCGATGAAGTGTGTTTTTCCTGTCTGGACAGCGATCTGTTTGGGGGTTGTGGCGACAACAGCGGGGAGCGCGGCGATGGGCGAAGGCAACTGGCGGGACACGGCGTTTTTCGGGCTGCATTATGATCTTCACCCGAATGCCGGGGATACGGAACTGGGGCGCGAGACGACGCATGATCATGTCCGCGCCATGCTGGAAAAGGTGCGGCCGGATTTCGTGCAGTATGACTGCAAGGGCCATCCCGGCTATACCGGCTATCCCACCAGGATTGGGTCGCCATCGCCGGGCATCGTGAACGATGCGCTCAAGGTGTGGCGGGAAATCACCCGCGAGATGGGCATTCCGCTTTCCATCCACTATTCCGGCGTGTGGGATACGCGCGCCATCGAACTGCATCCTGAATGGGCGCGCATTGATCAGCACGGCAAACCCGACCCCAACAATACCTGCCGCCTCAGCGATTACGACGCCGAACTGATGATCCCGCAGTTGATCGAGGTGGTCCGCGAATACGATGTGGACGGCATGTGGATTGACGGCGAGAACTGGGCGAGCCACCCTTGCTGGAGCGAATCGTGCAAGAAAGCGTTCACCGAAAAGACCGGTATCCGCGAGATTCCGCGCAAGCCCGATGACCCCCACTGGCACGATTGGCTCGCATTCCACCGCGACCTTTTCACGCAACACGTCACAAATGTCGTCAATGCCGTCCATGAGGTCAAGCCGTCCTGTCTGATATGCAGCAACTGGATGTACAGCGTGCGGCAACCGGAGGCCATCTCCGCGCCGGTGGACTATCTCAGCGGCGATTTTGATCCGTCCTTCGGCGCGGCGCGCGCATGCGCCGAAGCGCGCTTTCTGGCCAGTCGCGGCAAGCCGTGGGATTTGATGGCGTGGTCGTTCCTGCAGACCGGCGGGCAGGGCTGGACCATGAAGACCGTTCCGCATCTATGCCAGGAGGTTTCCATGGTGCTGGCGCAGGGCGGCGCGGTGTTTATTTACAACCAGCCGCAACGGTCCGGACGCCTCACCGAATGGCATCAGGAACTGCTGGGGCAGGTGGCGGATTTCTGCCGGAAACGCAGGGAATACTGCTTTCAGACCGAAACCATCCCACAGGTCGCTATCTTGCACAGCGAAACGTCGTATTACCGTCACAATGATCCGCTCTTCAATTTCGCGCAGGCCAATCACCCCATGGAAGGCGCGCTCCACGCCGTGCTGGAAAACGGATACAGCGCGGATATTCTCAATGAGCCGACGCTGATGGAACGGATCACCGGATATGCCATCGTGGTCGTGCCGGAGCAGGAGCATGTGCCCGACGACGTGAGAGCAGCGATTGCGGCCTATGTACGCGGCGGCGGCCGCCTGCTGATCAGCGGCGCGCACGTTGCGGCGCAGTACGGAGAACTCGCGGGCGTGGAGGCGCGCGGCGAGGAACGCCACGGCGGATGGCTGCCGGTGGGCAATGGCGCGGTAATCGCTGCCGGCGCGTATCAGGCTACGAATCTCGTCGGCGCATCGGAACTCGCGCCGATGCTGTACCAGCAGGAGCCGGAACTGAACCGCCGCGACATGGCCGCGGCCACGGTGAACCGATTCGGCGATGGCGTCGTCGTCGCGATTCACGGCCCCATCTTCCGCGGTTATCATCAAAGCCATTATCCGGGACTGCGTCGCTTCATCGGCGATGCCCTGGCGGCGCTGGAAGCGCCTGGGATCATCAAGCATGATGGACCGTGGCACATCGAAATGGCCGCGCGCAAGAAGGATGGGCGCCGGCTGATCCAGTTCGTAAACCGCGCGGCGCAAGGCTATCTCGCACCCGACCGGCACATGGTTGAACATGTGCCGGATGCAGGCGCCTTCACCGTGCGCGTGCCATTGTCCGAACGGCCGCGCCGCTGCTACATGGCCCCCGACGAAGCGGGTCTGGATTGGACCTGGAAAGACGGCGCGCTCACCGCGCACATTGCAGGTCTTGCGATCCACAACGTGCTGGTGATTGAATAGCGCTATGTGACCACGCCGAATGTCGGTTTTCGGGTTCTCCACGCGCCGCGCGTATAGTCCGGGCAGGTGACGGGCGCGCTTCCCTTGGCGATGGATTCCTCCGACATGGGGATGACGCTGCTCATCGTGGCCGAATCGTACACGTCAATCGGCGTTTGCGTTTTATCGCGCACAGCCTTGAGGAAAAGTTTCAATTCCAGGTAATCGGTGCCGCCATGACCATGTTGCGCCGCTTCCGCCAGAATCGCCTGCCACCAGGGGTGCTCAAATTCCTCCTGATACGGCGGGAACGGCTCCCATTCATGGTACCCGGGACTGCGGCCTTCAAGATACAGCGCATCGCGCATCTCGCTGTACACGCCCAGCGTGCCCTGCAGCATCCAGCGGTTGTCATAGGGGCGCGGCAGTTGCATGTCGTAGTTGATGACCAGCGTCTTGCCGTTTTGCGTGCGCACCACCGAAGTGACGATGTCACCCTGTTTGTACTCGCGTTTTGCGTTGGGATGGTCCGGTCCGAACTTTCGAATGAAATAGGCGTTGATCCCGCGCGAAGCCGTCGCGGTTGAGGTCATCGTGGCGAAGGCGTCGCCACAGTTGATATCCATCCAACTCAGGACCGGTCCCAGGCTGTGCGTGGGGTATTGATCGCAGTTGCGCTTTACGAGGAACTCGCCGCCCCAGCGCATGTTCCCTTCGGTGTCAAAAAACCAGTGGTCTATGCAATCGTGCGAATGCGCGCAGTGTACATGCACAATTTCGCCGAAAAGCCCCTGCCGCACCATGTTCAGGAGAGCAAGGTTGTCGCGTCGGAAACTCCAGTTTTCCAGCATCATGCAGGGCACCTTTGTTTCCTCGCAGGTGTTCACCAGCGCCCAGCATTCTTCATAAGTAATCGCGGCGGGCACTTCCACACCAACGTATTTGCCCGCCCGCATCGCATCCACCGCCATCGGCGTGTGCCAGTTCCAGGGTGTCGCAATGATTACGGCGTCCAAGTCGTCCCGCGCCAGCAATTTGCGGTATGCGTATTCATCGCCTGTGTAAGCCTCCGGTCGCGGATGGCCTGCCTTTTCCACCAAATCTTGCGCGGCCTCCACCGCTGCCTCACGGATATCGCATACCGCCGGAATCGTTATATCCGGCATGTGCAGCATCGTGCCGGAGAGCGAACGTCCCCGGTTGCCCGTGCCGATCACGCCCACCCGCACCGGCTTGCCCGCTTCTGCTGAAGCCCGGTGTGTCGCCATTCCCGCCGCCACCGCCGCGCCCGCCGCCACCCCCAGAAAATGCCGCCGATTCATCCCTGTTTGCATGTCCTTGTCTCCTTGCCTGTCCGGGGTCTTGCCGGTCGCCTTGCATCCCATGATCCGGTACAGTATAACATCAGTCGAGGCGGCGACAAGCATGGGTTTGAAAGATGAAACAGGCCCCATAGAACCTGTAGAACCCATAAAATCAACTACACATATGGCGCTTGAAAAGTCGTGCAGTTCATGCCGGCCACCCAAGTGCTTTGTCTTGCCGGTCCTATCTGTTGCATTGGAGGATTCAACCATGAAAAACATCATCCCTTTGTTCTGTACGCTGCTGTACGCCATGGCACTTACCGCGTGCGGCGGCCCCTCAAAAGGCCCTGCATCTCTGGGTCAACCCACGCCCCGCCCTGAAGGCGAGGGATGGATTGATCTTCTGGATGCGGAACACGCCCCGGGCTGGAAAAACATTACCGATGACAAAGACATTTTCGAGATCAAAGACGGCACGCTGCATATCTATGGGAAGACCATCTATCCTCTCCGGTATGTGGGGTATGCGCCTGAGCGTTTTGGCGATTTTGAATTGCACATCGAATTCAAACTCGCCCGCCGCGCCAACAGCGGCGTCTTTCTGCGTTCCCAGCCCAATGACCCCGTTCAGCGCGGCTTTGAAATCCAGGTGCTCGAAGACCACGGCAAGCCGCCCGGCAAGAACAGTTGCGGGTCCATCTACGACATTGTCACTCCCATGTTTAACATGTCCCGACCCGCCGGCGAGTGGAATTCCTTCGATATTACCGTGAAAGGGAAAGAGGTCGTCGTTTTCATGAATGGGTGGCGGATCATCCACACGGATTTGTCCAAAATGACCATCCCCCTCGGAAAATTCAAGATCGCTTACAATGACTTGCCGCTTGAGGGAATGCTGATGCTTCAGGATCACGGCGGGGAAGCCTGGTACCGAAACATTGTGATTCGAAAACTGGAGTAGCGCGCGAATGCGGAGTGCGGAACGAAGTAGCAGGTGCGGTTTGCCTGTGATCCCGACAGGCTAAAGCCTGTATTCCAGAACTTTTCTCTTATCATCTGAGAAACAATGGCCGAGGCGGCCGACTGGTCCGACATGTCAGACTGGTCCGACAAACACACGTAACAGATGGAAGGATGTCGGCTCCCTTTTTCACCTCGCCGAACTGCGAAAAACTCCGCTTGCATTTCACCATGAAAGGTTTACAATAGAACCTGCTACGGAACGCTGCATGGGCACGGCGGGCGGCGTGGTCAAAAGTCATTGATTACTGCATTGCAAGGGAGGAAGGTCATGAAAAGACTGGGATTCACTCTGATTGAGTTATTGGTGGTCATTGCGATCATCGGGATTCTGGCGGCGATTCTGCTGCCGGCATTGGCGCGGGCGCGCGAAGCGGCCCGACGCGCCTCCTGCCAGAACAATCTGAAGCAGATGGGGCTTGTTTTCAACATGTATGCGAATGAAGCGCCTGGCAACATGTTCCCGACAAAGAAACTGTTAAATTGCAATGGAGATTTCAGCGGTGACGCGACTTTCAACGGTCCGGCGGTTTATCCTGAATACCTGACCGATGTAAATGTCTGCGTGTGTCCCTCGGATTCCGACGCTGAGAGTGTGCGCAGGGCGTTTCACCAGGATAACGATCTGAACAAACCCGTGGATCCATGCCGCCTGGCACGGGGTAGTTACTATTATCTCGGCTACGCGTTCATGGAAGACCGGCTGTTGCAGCCGGGCGTCGAGCCGCCGCATTACCGCTTGCCGGACCCCATGCAACTGCTCACCTACCTTCGTCCTGAAGTTGTCATGAAAATATTGGAACTGGTTGCCGTGCTCACGACGCTTTCAGGGCAGGACCTTGTACGCGAAGGGGTCAAACTGATGCACCAGGATTTGGGTCCCATCCCGCGCCTGCGCATGGGCATCGAGCGGTTCTTCATCACCGACATCAACAACCCGGCCGCCAGCGCCAAGGCCGCCAGCGAGATTCCCATCATGTGGGATGAAATCGCTTATAAAGGCGGGGCCACTTCCTTCAACCATGTGCCGGGAGGCGGAAATTGTCTGTTCATGGATGGCCATGTCGAGTTTCTGCGCTGGCCAAGCAAATTTCCGGCGAATTACGTGGGAATGCATCTCACGGAAATCTTTTAGCCGGTGCCGGCACAAAGGTTTCAGGACCTCATGAATCAGTCTTCTTCGCAGATTCGCAGGGCGTTATCGCATCCAGTTCATCCATGATGTGGAATCAGACGAGACAACAGAATGCCGGTTGCAAGTCTGAAACGGGCGATCTGGACAGGCGATGACATACGCACAGCGCATGAAAAGATCGGCGGTCGCTTCGGTGCTGATCCATGTCCTGCTGTTGGCGGCGCCATGGAGTGCGCGGTCCGCGCGGGATTCTTGGGGACTGACTCCGCATCACGCGCCGCTGGTGCTGAACCTGCAACCGCCGCAAGCCATCCGGCGTCTCGCGGATGTGCAGACCCCCGCCGGGGAACCGGTGCAACCGACCGACCTCATCGGCGAATTTGACGCGCAGGCCGCGGACGAAGTGCTGCGCGATGGCGGGGAAGCGGGGCCACAGGTGGACGAAGTGGCGGAGTTCGACATGCTCGCCGCAAGCCCCGCGCCTGCGGCGCCCACCCCGCCGGCCCCACCGCAACCAATGCTGCAAGAAGACGCCACAGACGCCACTGCGGAATCCCCCGCACAGATGACCGAGTTGGAACCTGACACAGTCCCGGATGCGCCGTTGCGTGTGGCGGATGCACGCATCTCCACCCCCTCCCCCATCTTGCCGCCGCACGTTCCTCTGCCGCCGTCAATGCCCCCGTCGTTTCCTGACTATGACAGCCCCGCCGCCGACAGGCCCGCCCCTCTGGAAGAGGAATCGCGCACCACCAAAGGGCGGGTGCGGGATCAGGTCAAGCAGCGCGGCCTTGCCGGATTCGAGGCGATGCAGGATCAGATCGCGCCTTATCTGCGCGAGGTGCGCCGCCGCGTCGAGCGCCGCTGGCATGTCGCCCTGCTGACGCGCTATTCAGGTGTCCATCCGACCGAAGCCGTGATTGACTGCGCCATCGCGCCGGATGGGTCGCTTCTTTTTGCCCGCATCGTGGGCCGGCCGCAGGACCGGGTTTTTGCTGCGCTGTGCAGGGCGGCACTGGAACAGGCCGCGCCATTCCCCCCGTTCCCCTTTGAGATGCCGGACTTGTACCGCGAGAAGCACCTGGAAATTCGATGGACTTTCAGTTTCCTTCAGCGATAAACGACAAGGCGGGTGCAAAAGGCCCCCAATGCGCGCACCAGCGATCTGGAGTGGAGACCCGCGGTCGCATCTGCGGCACGATCTGGAGACCGGCCACAAAAGTACAATCGCTAGAACGTCCTCATGCCTTTTTCGCCCTTGCTGTCATTTCTATCTTATAATGCACCCGATTCTGCGCTTATCAGATACGTTCTTTGCGTCGTTTGTGTCGTTTGCGTCCTCTGAGCACGGCGCGCCGACGCGGTCGGGAGTTCGGGCATGTTTGAAACGCTGCATATGGTCCGCCAGGGCGGCTGGACAATGCTTCCCTTGGGCATCTGCTCGGTGGTGGCGCTGACTATCATCATCGAGCGGGCGATGGCGCTCCGTCGCAACCGCGTGATTGACCCCGTCACCCTGCGGATCATCGAGGACTACGAGGGCGAGGCATCAGCGCCGGCGGCGCTCATCGCCTGCCAGCGCTGCGCAGGGGCTTTTGCGGGCATTCTCGCGGAGGTTATCCGCAACCGGCGACTCGACCACGCGCAGGCGGTGGAAAGTCTGCGTGCGGTGGGGCGCACCCAGGTGGGACGCCTGGAGCGCGGCTTGACCGTGCTGGAAATCGTCGCGGGGATCAGCCCGCTGTTGGGACTCCTCGGCACCGTGCTGGGGCTGGTCCAGGTCTTCGATGCCATCACCGCACGGGGACTCGGCGACCCGCAGGTGCTCTCCGCGGGCATATCCAAGGCGCTGGTCACCACCGTGGCGGGGCTGATGATCGCCATACCCGCGCTTGCCTTCCACAGCCTGTTCAACAAGCGTGTGGATGAACTCGCCACGGAAATGCAAGACCGCGCCACGGCATTCCTGGTGAAATTGCAGCATTACCAGGGGCAATAATGCGGTTCGCCGCATCCGCCTATTGCGCCGCCGGAACCGCGTTCCGCCGTACAATCACGATCTGGTCTCCGCGCAGCACATAACCGAATTCGGGCAGCGGCCATTGGCGGATAAGCAAATCCATCGCGGTGCGGATGCGGACATTGTTCATCACGCACGGATTCACCGGCAGCGGGAGCAGGCGCGCGTCATCCACGCCGACCCGCACGCCCATCTGGCTGGACATCGGCCCCAGCACCTGACCCAACGCCGATGCATTGTGCCGGAACACCATGCCCGCCGTGACGATTGGCGGTTCCGGCAACATAAGGCTGATCTTGCGATTCAAGAGGCCGAGTTGGTCGCTGTTGAGTTCGGATTCGTTCAGCAACAGGGAACGCGGGTTCGGGTTTTGCAGGGAATGAAGAAAGATGTACTCTTCCGTGCTGTCCACGCTGAAAGCGCCGGGGGCAATGCGCGCCGACTGCAGAATGGCCTCCAACGCCGCTCGCAACGGGATTTCCGCCAGCGCCATCTCACCGCAGCGGCTGTCCGCAATGGGATTGTCGGCGATGACCGTGATGTCCAGGCTCTTGCTCAGCATCGCGAACACGTTGAAGAGTTCCGTGTTGGCGCCGAAAGCCATCGCGCCGCTCAAGCCGGCATACCGATCATGCAGCCGGTCTTGCAGGGAAATGTTGGTGAGGGTCTCATATCCGGGCGCGTACAGCAAGAAATAATACGGTCCGGCATGGAATCGGCAGCCCGTGTACATGGCGAGTTGCGCGACCAGATGTTCGTAGGGCTTCCGCTTCATCTTCATCGGCGGCAACGGCCGGTCCCCGATGCCGTTCATTGTCACCAGACCGCCGCCAATGCGCTCGCCGACCCATCGCACCGTGTCATCCAAGGGGCTGAAATCCCGGGTCAGCGTCACACGCGGAAAATCCACCGCGTCCGCCGGTCTGGGGCCTTCATACGGCGGATAGGGTTTTGGCGGCTTTCCGTGTGAAGCGCAGCCCAGCACCGCCAGCACCGCCAGCGGCACGCACCAACGACTGCGATATATGTTGAATTTCATAATGCTATTGATACACAGGTTGTTGATAAGGTTTCAAATTCAAGCGCACTGGCTGTGTTATTCCCCACTCGGAAGGCCCCCGTCATGTGCAAAGCCTTGCTTGAGACTCACGCCGCCGCATTCTATACTGAATACCATGATACATATGATGCCGATAATCATTTTCATCCTGGTTTCCCAGAACAACACTTTCTTTTTCGGTGCTGTACCGGAGAATGCCGCGACGTTCAAACTCCGTTTTCAGAACGATGAAAGCGAGTACGTCGGCGGCATTCGCAGAGGAAATGACTGGGTGAACGATCCTCAGGACCTGGAGTCAGGACTGCGTCGCATCGAAGTGGTCTTTGATACGCCGTGGAACCCCCAGCCGTCATTTCCAACGGTATTGAGCCGCGTGCGGGAATACACTTATGAGCCGCCCGCTCTGCGCCGTAAGCGCCTCGAACAAGGTTGGGACGCCGCCGGCTATGTCTTTATGGATACTCCGGATGGTCGCCGCCCGATCCTCCGCCAGGAAATTGAACTCGCCCGGCGCGCCCGCGACATGGCTGCGTCAGTGGAGGCGCGTTTACGCCCCCAACCTGTGGAGATTACGCCCGATGAGACGCCTCACCTGCCCGGCCTTTCACCGGGAAGCCCCGGATGGATGCGGCAATGGGGTGGACATATCACAATGGCTTTGATAGGGATTGTCCTTGCCGCAATTGTTCTGAAAAAAATGGTTTTCATCTGATCCCCATTATAGACACCTGCCTGCCGATAAAACGCCCTCCCCTTTTCAGTTTCACGCCGGCAAACAAGATATCTCCCGTCCTTCTCGTCTCTTCGATTCCTCTTCTCGATACAACCAATTCTTCACCAATCCATGCTCGCGCATTATGCTTTCCGGGCGGCGCCGGGCTTAAGTCCGAGGATTTTATGCGCCTGCACAGGAACTTCTTTGCCCTTGAGCATAATTGTGCCGATGGGGTTTCCCTTCACCCGGTCCTTGACAGCGGCCCATGTCTCCTGCCCTGCAACGATGCTTGCAGGGCCGGCCATGTCGCAGAAGCGCTTGGCGGTGTTGACACGGTCTCCGACGACGGTAAACTCCATGCGCATCGGAGATCCGATATAGCCCGCGATAACCTCGCCGGTGTCAATGCCGATGCCCAACAACAGTTCCGGCCGTTTTTCCCTGGCCCGCTCCCTGTTCAGTTCCTCGTTGCGATGAAGCATTTCCAAGGCCGTGCAGACAGCATCAAAGGCGTCATCGCCGGAGGAAATGGGCGCGCCGAACACGGCCATGATTTCATCCCCGATGTATTTGTCAAGCGTGCCGCCATACTTGAAGATAATCTCGGTCATTGCGGTGAAATGTTCATTAAGCAGCATGACGAGTTCTTGCGGGGTGAGTTGTTCGGCGATCTTGCTGGAGCCGCGAATGTCGCAGAAGAGCGTGGTGACCACCGTTTTCTGGCCGCCCAACGTGAGGCCCGTATCGTCGTTCATGATTTTTTCGACAACCTGCCGCGAAAGAAAACGCGCAAAATGCTGCCGTTTCTTTTCCGCTTCGACCACCTTCTCGTGCGCCTGCACACCGTCAATGGCGAGTGCGGCCTGGGCCGCGAGGGCGCAGAAAAGTTCGAGGTCTTCTTCGGAAAAGGTCACATTTTTCTTGCGCGTATCAACATAAATCGAACCGAGAATACGGTTTTCGATGCGCAGCGGCACACACATGGCCCCAGCGATGCGGTTGACGATGATACTCTCCCGCATGCCGAAATCCTGGTCCAGCGAACTGTCATTCATGAGCACCGGTTCGCCGTCAATGGCGGCGCGACCGGCGATGCCCATGCTTGGCGAACTGGCCTGCAGGTCCTGCCCCATTTCACGCGCCACCTTCACCATCAGATTGTTCGTGTTTTCCTGGCGCAGCAAAACGAAGCCGCGTTCCGCGTTCAGGACTTCCATCACAATGTCCAGGACACGCGCCAGCCGCTGGTTCAGGTCAAAATGCGATGCCATCACCTGGCTCGCCTTGTACAAGGCGGCGATCCGGCGGTAGGCGCGCCCCATCCGGACCAAGTCTTCGGGCGTAGCGGCGGGCATGGCGGCCGTTTGCATCGCATCCGGCTGGGTGGTGCGTCCGCCGATAATGGTCATGTGGTCGCCCACGCGGTTCATTTCATCGCGGATTTTCACCACGCTCTGCATGATGTGGCTGTCAGAGGCGGACGTAGTCTCGTCCTGGGCTGGTCTGCCCACCTGCGTGTCGTCGCGGTAAACCAGGCGGCACTTGCTGCCAAACCAGATTTCATCCATATGCGCGAGCACCCGTTCCACCACCCGCTGACGGTTGACATAGGTCCCGTTGAGGCTCTTGCAGTCCACCAGCACCATCTTGCCGCCACGCCGGCAAATCTTTGCATGGTGCCGTGACACCTCGTCCGCCACCAGCACCACGTCGTTATCCTCAGCGCGGCCAAAGCGGATTTCCGAACCCGTCAACGGCGCCGTCATCGGGGATACGCCTGGTTGTTCGATGATTACCTGCGGCATGGTGAATCACTCCCGTATTGATGATAACAGCCATCTGCCTGTTCGTCAATGCACGCCCCAGGGATTCAGATGATGATGGCGCTATTGGCTATCCGGGACATACAGCACCAGGGCCTTGAACATATCGAGTTGGATGCGGGCGGGGTCGGCGTCGGGGACGGGGTGGCCGGTTTCGGGGTCCCACCAGGCGCGGGGACCGCGCGCGGCGACGGCGAGGGCGGCATCCACGGGACCAGGCCCTTCATTGGCGAAGAAATAGAGGTCGGCATCAGTGTGGCGCACGTGGTGGTAACGGATGTCGGGGGCCGGCGGGTCGAGTTGAACGTCGGGCGGGGTGATGGCATCGAGTGCGCTGATAAGTTCGCCGGGATTCCCCGCCAGCGTCGGCACACCGGGGACGGGTTCGCCGTAGGCGATAACGCGGCCGGAGTCGAGGAAGGGTTGGAGGCGGGTCAACACTTCGGGACGTATGGCGTCATTGCCGTCAATGATGAGCGCTTCATAGCGCATGGCGGCGACGGTGATGGCGTCCGAGGTGACTTCGGCGCGATCGCAAAGCGTGTCTGTATCGAGGTAGTTAAAATCCCGCTGGCGTTCGTAGCAGACGCGCGCGGCGCGCCAGGGCAGCCAGGTCGGTCCGCCGAGGATGGCGATGCGGCAGACCTGTCGGCCTTCGGCCAGGAGCCAGCAGACCCGTCGGCAGTAGTCGGCGTAGGTCTTGTATTGGTCCCACCAGACGTTGTTCGGGCCGACGTCCGGGGGGCGCTCATCGCGGCGCTTGCCCCGGATGGAATAGTAGAAGGCGTGCGGCGCGAGCATGTTGACCCCGCGCGCGAAGAGCCAGTTGGTGAGCCAGCGCATTTCCCCCCAGGTGAATTCCCAGCCGTATGCGCCGAAGCATTCGTTGAGATTCCGGGCGCGTCCGTAGTGCACTTGCGCCGACGCGGAACATTTCCCCATGGTGGATTGCGGCCCTTCGAGAGATTTGTCCTGGAAGGGTTCCAGATAGCGCCAGACCACGTCCTGACCGGGAATATGGAAATACTTGAGCGTGCCGATGTCCATCGGCCCGGCGGGGTGCCCGGTGAGGGCGACGCCGTGGGCGTCGCACCAGTCGCGGTAGGGCTTGTAATAGACCTCCTCCAGGCGCGTGTTCACGGTGAGATAGAAATCTTTGCGGCGGCGTTCGGCTTCCGGTGCGTCGCTGTCCCAAAGGGTGTGGAGCCAGGGGCGGAAATCGTAGCCGAGACGCTTTTCCAGATAGTCTTCAAAACCCCGGGTCCAGGGGCGGGCGTCCTTGCGATGGCCGCGTCCGAGCACATCCGGCTCATCGGTGAAAATCGCGATGACGGTCTTGCCGAAATGGTCCTTGAGCGCTTCATAGTGGCGGTCGTTGACCAGATGCAGGAAACTGGCCACCGCTTCCGGGTTGAGAATGTCGCCGGAAGGCGGCGCGCCGGGTTCCCGGTCGTCCTGTCCGTAATGCACCCCGCGAATCGTCCCCAGAGACCGCGTGTGAACATAGACAAAGCGATCATCGCGCGCGATGATCTCGTCGTCGTCCTCCAGCGATTCATTTCCGGTCGGCACGCGCACGAGACAGCGGGTGGCGTGGCGGGGATTGGCGGCCACGACTTGGCCGGCGCAAGACCCGGAAGGATACATGCCCTCGTCGTAGAGAATGACCAGCATGTCTTTTTGGGCCGCATAGTCCACGCAGACCTTGATATAGTGCAGCCAGCGTTCCGACATGAAACCGATATGCTCCGCAAGTCCGATGCGGGCATGGGGGATGAATCCGTAAACGCCGTGATCGGCGAAATCATCAATTTGCCGGCGCAATTCCGCCTCGTCCAGGTCGTCGTTAAGGAACCAGAACGGAACGAGGGTGTATTTCCGGGGCGGGTCACGGAACACATCCAGCAGCGGCCTTGTATTTTCATCCATCGTGCGGCTCCGGGGGTCGTCCGAGGCCAGGGCAACCATAAGAGGGGACTTTATGTGACAATCGGTCTGCGCAGCAGGTACGATAGACGCCGGGGACGGCATGACACTAGCGCTATGGGAGACAGAAACATGGCGATTGGAAATCATCAGAGACGCAGCCGGTGGAAAACCTGGTTGCGGCGTTTCGCGATTGGTATTGCAGGCGCGTTGATTTTTTTGCTGGTCTTTTTTTACTTCTCTGTCGTGTTGCCCTTCTGGGGCATGCCATTCAACGCCCAGCGGCACACGCGACCGCCCATCACGCCCCCCTGGGCGTTGGAGTGTTGGCTGTGGGAAGACGACTATAACACCGCCGAGTTCACGCTGGAACTGCTCAACGGCTATCTGGAGCATGATTTCCCCGTGCGCACGATCTTGATTGACAGTCCATGGTCCACGCGCTACAACGATTTTATCGTGGACGAGGCGCGATTCCCCAATCCCGCGCAATTCTTCAAGGATTTGGAAGACCGGGGCATCCGCGTGGTCCTCTGGATGACGGGGATGGTCAACAGTTACAGCAAGGACACCGCCATCCAGGACTCCGGTGACTGGTTTCAGGAAGCCGTGCGTAAAGGATATCTTGCGACCGACGACGCCGAAATACCCTGGTGGAAAGGGCGTGGCGGGCTGATTGATTACACGAATCCCGAGGCGATGCGCTGGTGGCGCGGCCTGCAACAGCAGGTTTTTGACTGGGGCGTTGACGGCTGGAAACTGGACGGTACCGCGACCTATTTCGCGAACTGGGTCGGAGGAAAAGTCCCCATCCCCTATAAGCGCGTACATGGCGGATGGAAAACCACCCGCCGCTACATGGACCATTATTACCGCGATGAATACCAACATGGCTTAACCCGGAACCCGGAGTTTATCACACTGTCGCGGTCTTTGGACAGTGTCATGCCCTGGGGGCATCCGGAAGGGTTTTCGCCCTTTGACGCCTCGCCCGTCAACTGGATTGGCGACACCCGTCATGAGTGGAGAGAGGAACGGCGGGGTTTGGAACGCGCCATCCGGCTGATTCTGGAAAGCGCCAGGATGGGCTACAACATCATCGGATCAGACATCGGCGGCTATCACGGCGGCAGAGAAATCCCCCCCGCGCTGTACATCCGCTGGGCGCAGTTCTCCACGTTTTGCGGCCTCTTTCTGAACGGCGGACATGGCGAGCGCCGCATGTGGAAGCGCAGCGAACTCGAACTGGAACTCATCCGCCGCTTCTCCTGGCTGCACACCGAACTGGTCCCCTACATGTACAGCCACACCGTCGCCTGCCACCACGGCGGCAAACCGCTCATGCGCCCCCTGAAAGAAGGGAAATATCATTATCTCTTTGGCGATGATTTCCTGGTTGCGCCCATGTACCGGCCCGGCGAGTCGCGCGAGGTGGCGTTGCCGCCGGGACGCTGGCGTTATTTCTTCGATGACAGGCAACTCATCGAAGGCCCCGCAACCTTCACCAGCGATTTTCCCGTCGAGAAGTTCCCGGTTTATGTCCGTGACGGCGCCATCATCCCCATGCAGATAGCCCGCGACTATACCGGCATCGGCGAACGTGACTGGGAAGGTTTCCTGACGCTGAACCTCTACCCCTGCGGGGAGAACCGGTTCACCGTCCACCACACGGACTACAGCGGCGCGTTGACCGTGACGGTGGCGCACGGCGCGACAACGCGGATCGCCTTGGACGGCATCGGCAAACCACACATATTGCGTATTTTCGCTGAACGCCGCCCCACCCGGATTGAATGCGACGGCCGCTCTCTCGACAGCGATGCATGGGGTTATCTGCCCGAGAAGAACCGGGTCATCGTCCGCAGTTCAGACACCAGCGCCCACATGTATGTGATTCACTGGGAATAAGGCAACGCCATGGTGATGAGCGGTCCCATGTCACGGGGAGATGTGCCGGCCTCAACAAAGATTGTATAATAGGGCAGTCATGAAGGATAAAAGGTATTTGTGGAATTACCCGCCTACGAACTCGTTGAAACGCCGGAAGCCTGGCAAGGATGCATTAAAATCCTTCGCCAGGAGCCGCGTATTGCAGTTGATCTGGAAGCGAACAGCCTCTTCGCCTACCAGGAAAGCATCTGCCTCTTGCAGGTCTCCACGGCGGACCGCGATTTCATCATAGACCCCCTGGCCGGATTCCCCCTGTGCGGCATGGGCGAAATTCTGGCCGATTCCGGCATCGAAAAGGTTTTTCATGCCTCCAGTTATGACTTATTACTGCTGAAACGTCATTATGGATGGGACGTGACCAATCTCTTTGATACGATGTGGGCGGTGCGGGTATTGGGTTATGAGAGCATGGGACTGGCGGGCCTGCTCCAGAAATTTTACGGGGTTGCGCTGAGCAAGAAATACCAAAAAGCCAACTGGGCGGCGCGCCCCATCGCCAAGGCGCTGCTGGACTACGCCCGAATGGATACCCATTACCTGCTGCGACTTCGCGATGATCTCGCGGCGCGGCTCGACGCGGCGGGGCGGCTGCAAGAGGCGCTGGAAATCTTTGATCAGGAACGCTACATCGTGCTGGAGGACCGAAACGACGGCGTGGAGGGATTCTGGTCGGTGCGGGGCGCGCGTCGCATCGCGCCGGAGGCGCGCGCCATCCTCAGGGCGCTGTATGCCTTTCGCGATGCGGAAGCCCGACGCCGCAATCTGCCCCCGTTCAAAGTGCTGAGCGATGCCCACCTGCTGCTGCTTGCAGAATGCGCCCCTGCCGACGTCCAGGAACTTCGCAGCCTGCAAGGCTTCCCCTCGAAACTCGCCGACCGCTACGGCCCGCGCATTCTTGCGGCCATCGCCAAAAGCAAACACCAACGCACCCCCGAACTCCCCAAGGCCAATACGAGGCAACCCAGGGAAATCAGCAACCGCTATCGCTTGTTGCAGCAATGGCGGAAAGAAGCCGCCCAGAGCCGGGGCGTTGAGTCGGACGTGGTTATGCCCCGTGACATCCTGTGGGAAATCGCCCGCCTCAATCCGCAAACCCCGGAAGAACTGGCGGCAGTACCGGGATTGGGACCCTGCCGCCGCGCGCTCTACGCCGAGGGACTCCTGCGCACGCTCGCGCAAAAGCCTGATAACGCCGGCGCAACAGATTGACTGCCCACCTCGCGTTATAAGTCTTTCGTATTTTCCGCATATCTGATATGATGAAGGCTGTTGTTGGCGTTGTTACGACGCATCATACAGTGGCAGGGCGATGATCCCTGTTGGCATGAAAGGAGAAATGAAGCCATGTTCAAGCAAAAAACGCTGGGGGTTCAAGTTGATTAAGTTACTTGTGGTAATTGGAATAAGCGGAAATGCCCTTACCACCTCTGAGTTGCCGCCGCAGCAAGCCGCAGAGGCGCGCCGCACACTTCGACAGCGATCTCCAGGTCCATCCGCCCTTTGGACTGCGGGGAGGCAGCACCATCTATCGGCTTCGGGAAGGCATCGAGCACTTCATGATCACCGACATCAACAACCCGGCGGCCAGCGCGCAGGCGCAGTCCACGATCATTGTCGCGTTCGACGTGGTAAATGAAGAACCCTCCTCTTCCGGTGTGGGGTTTGCCATGAACCATGTGCCGGGTGGCGCAAATACCCTGTATATGGATGGCCACGCGGAGTTCGTGCAATATGTCCCCACCGGAAAGCCCCCCCGCGAATGCGACCACGGCGCGAACACTGTATGGTGTCAGCGTACTTGGCAACGCCCTGTAATTCCCCGTTACATGACAAGATAGTTCATGAACGAAAAGGGGCGCGGGATTCCGATTCTGTGCCAGAATTCGGAACGCAGGCATTTGCGAAATGAGCATTGCTGCCGACCCTGCGATCGAAAACTCCTGCTATTTCCGACAGAAATTTTTCTGATGTTCCGGGAAAAAGCCTATTTCGCAAATGCGTCGATCGGAAACCCGCTTGAAGACATCGCTTCTGTTACTGGAGCGGCTGCCCCGCCAATTCGCCGGTCAGCGATTTGAGAAAAGCGACAATCAGGTCCGCTTCGCGGTCGCTGATGCGCGCATGGCGCGTCTGATATTTCACCATGGTGTTGACCGCTTCCTTGAGGTCGCTGGTCGTGCCGTCGTGGAAATAGGGGAACGTTATGGCGATATTGCGCAGGGTGGGCACCTTGAGTTTGAAGCGGTCTTCTTCGCGCTGTGTGAAATTAAAGCGCCCGTAATCCGGGGTGTGCACATTACCCCGATCCGCGAAGTAGTCCTGATACAGCCCCATCTTCTCGAACGATTGTCCGCCAAGTATTTTTCCTGCGTGACAGGTGGCGCATCCATACTGCTTGAATAAGGCGTAGCCGCGTTTCTCATTATCGGTCAAGGCGTTTTCCTCACCCTGGAGATAGCGGTCAAAGCGTGAAGGGGTCAGCAGAGATTCCTCGAAGACTGCAATGGCTTCGGTAATGGTATCTTTGCTGTAACCTCCCGGATAGACAGCCAGAAATTCCCGCGTGAGCGCCTCGTCCTGCTCCAGTTTTCCGATGACCTCCGGCCAGTTTGACGCCATTTCGATGGGGTTATTGACCGGCCCATCAGCCTGCTCCTGCAAATCGGCGGCGCGGCCGTCCCAGAACTGCATGAACTGGAAGCCGGCGTTGAAGACAGTCGGCGCATTGATGTCGCCGACGGCGCCGCCCACGCCCGTGGAAAATCGCGCCTGGTCGGTGCCGCCCTTCTGCAAGTCATGACAACTGGCGCAGGAAATGGTGTTATCGGTGGAAAGGCGCGGATCGTGGAACAGTTTGTCACCGAGGGCGACCTTTCGCGCATCGAGGTTCAGACTTTCCACTGGGGGAAGCGGCTGCACCATTTCATGCCGGAATTTCGGCGCAACCCCTTCGGTGGCATAGTGCTGGGCGCGAACATCTTGAATCCATTTAAGCACCGTTTCACGTTCCGCCTTCGTAAGTCCGCCGTTCCAATGCAACGCAAGATAGCGCATCGGCGGCATGCTCCCATCCGCGATGACCTGCTCGGTCTTCGCCAGCACCACTTCGGATACCGGTTCACCTTCCTCCGGAATCAGGGTTTCCAGGTAGTTGATGAACTTGAGACCGGTGCGGATGTCATGCTCAATGATGCCCTTGGCAATAGGGAAAGCCGCATAGAATGGCAGCTTGTATTCCGGAGTATGGCAGTTCACACATTTCGCCCCCAGCACCGCCATTGCGTTGCGATATAGCGGATCGTCCGAGGTGACTGTGCGCAGCGTGCCGGCCGGAAGACCCGCAATCAGGTTGGACACCGGAAGCGACAGGGAAAATAAAACGAGAACAATCAGAACAACAATCAGTCGTTTCATGAGATGCCTCCCTTTGGTAATGGTTTGGCCGCACACGCCGGTCGCAGGCTTGCCTCACCCGACCGGCCTTCCATTTCCTACAGATTCGCGCAAATGCGACTACAATGTCAAGCGCGCGCGGCTTTTGACTGTCCTGAACGTCTTGTGCTATGCTTCCCTCCCCTTGAAACCAACCGCGAGGTCTGCGTTCTGCGGCGTTATGAAGGTGGTCTATGTTCATCGGCAGTCAATCCAGCAGTACAATCCTTGATGTTTTCCGCATCGGCTTGCACGAGGTCATCCGGCAGTGCGGCACGCCTGCTGAAGTACACTTCAAGACATCGGGGTGCTCCATTCATGCGAAAGGGACGGACCTGAGCAAACGGGTCAACTACATGATGGTCTCGTTCGTCCTGCGGGAGGGCGTGAATCCCGAAGAGGTTGATGCTGCGATGAAATCATCGCAGATCGGCGGACGGGTGAAAATGGAGGACGGCATCTGTCGTCTGACGGCCCCGCCTTTTGAATGGCGACAAATCTCACAGTTGCTGCCGCTGGACAAAATGGTTGAATCCTTCGCGAAAGAGACCATGCGGTCCAAGACTTGGACATTGGATGTTGACTCGTATGTCAAGTCCGGCTTCAACATCAATTTGATGATCGAGTTGATGCGAAAGCGTAATGCGTCGGACCTTCATCTGCGTGCGGGCAACCGGCCCTTCATCCGGGTGGACAATGATCTGATGCCGCTGGACATGCCGGTGATATCCGCCGAGGACATGCGCGAAATCATGTTGCAACTCGGCGGGGAATCCGAACTGAACCTGCTGGAAACCGAACGGGAATCAAGTTTCCAGTACCACGCGGCGGGTATCGGTTATCTCCGTATCAGCGGCTATATTAAAAGCGGCGCCACCGCCCTTGCCATTCGGTTGATCCCGGAAAATCCGCTGCCCTTCGAAAAACTGCATATCCCGGACGTGGTCCGGCAGATTTGCCACAAACACCGTGGCTTGTTCCTTTGTTGCGGGGTTACCGGCAGCGGCAAATCCACCACGCTGGCGGCCATGGTTGACTACGTCAACGCCACCCGAAAGGTGAACATCATCACCATCGAAGACCCCATCGAATACGTGTACACCGACAAGCAGAGCATCGTCTCGCAACGTCAGGTGGGGCGCGACACGCTGTCTTTCGCCAACGCGCTGCGCGGGTCGCTTCGCGAAGACCCCGATGTAATCCTGGTCGGCGAAATGCGGGACATTGACACCATTCGCGCCGGGTTGAGCGCAGCGGAAACCGGCCATCTGGTCTTCAGCACCCTGCACACGACCACCGCCGTGGACACCATCAACCGCATGATCAGTTATTTCCCGCAAAACGAGCGTGACCTTATTCGCCAGGAAATTGCCTACACCCTTCAGGGCGTCGTCTGCCAGCGACTGCTCAAACGCATCGGCGGCGGACGTATCCCCTGCGTGGAAATCCTGCTCGGCGGGCGTCCCATCGTCCGCGATGCCATTCTGGAGGGAGACCTCGACAAACTCCACGGGATCATGGAAATTGACGGCGACATGCGCACCTTCGACCAGTACGCCGTGGAACTTTATCAAAAGGGCCTGGTCACCAAAGAGGAAGCCATTTCCGCGTGCAGCAACGAGGAAGGCTTTGAGCGCATTATTTCCGGCATCAAGTCCTCCGAAGGCCGGAAAATTCTCAAGTAATCACGCTTATATTTTTGAGAGAACAGGCCTGATAGGACATATAGAACCTGTAGGCCTCGTTGCACCGCACCTGCGGGGCAACGCAATGATCCGGCGGCACATCATCTCAGATACCTTTGCGTTACACCGCAGGAGCGGTATAACAAGAGAGGATGGCCTCCTCCCCATCACGCGATGTTCGCGGTTCCATGCCCCATTCCGCTATGATATTGAAACACAGCGAGAAGGGAAATCCGCCATGACGATCATGATCTCTCTTCTTTTGTTACATGCACAGTCGGAAATCGCCGTTTTTAACGCCCCGGGCTATGCGGGGTCCGTATCCGGCGTGTGGTATGAGTGCGGCAACGCCGCCGAAGGGGTTCCGCTGGGAGCGCTGGGTACCGGCTTTGTGGAGTTCACTTCAGCGGGAGTCCTTGGTGCGAACACGCTGGAGAACAACTGGCTGTCGCCCGCGCCGACGGGGCCGCGCTGCGGCTTCCTGTTGCGCATCGGAGGCGAGGAATTTCCGATGTTTTCCGCGCATCCTCCTCGAACAGGTCTGCGATTCTGGGGGCATTTCCCCTGCGCCGATGTGGATTTCGGCGACAGATTCAGGGATGCCCGCGTTCATTTGCGCGCGTTTGCGCCATTGATTCCGCATGACTACGCGGCGTCCGAAATGCCTGTGATTTTCTTCCGCTTCACCGTGGAAAACAGCGGGATACTGCCCAAGGAGGCAGCCATACGGTTTGACTGGGACCCGATGCAGGATGAGGTGCGGAGGGCGCGGTTTTTCGGCGAAGACCCCGCCCAGCCGGAAGCACCCCGCCACGGCCTCGCCTGCCGGATCGCGAAGGGATCGTACGCCATCGGCGCGCTGGGCGAGGGATGGACAATACAGCACGGCAAAGATGAGACCTTGATGTGGTGCTCGGCGTTGAAGATGCTGCAACCCGGTGAGTCCGCCGATGTGCTGTTCGCGCTGGCATGGCATTTTCCGGAGTGGGACTCCAGCGACGGGGAACGACTCCGCCACCGCTACGCCGCGACCTATGCGGACGCCGCGCGGGTGCTGGACGCCGCGTTGCCGCAGGGCAGGGCCATCGAGGCCGCGATTGTCCGGTGGCAGGAGCGCATCTACCACAGCGACATTCCTCCGATGCTCCAGGATGCGCTGATCAACGGTCTGTACATTCTGGGCCGCAATTCGTGGTGGATGGACGACGGACGATTCTTCCTGAACGAATCCTTCACAGGCTGCCCGATCACCGAAACGTTCGTCTGCCGTTTTAACGGGTCTTTTCCCCTGGCGCTGCTGTGGCCGGAATGTGAAAAAGCGACGATGCGGGAATTCATCCGCACCCAGGCGGAATCCGGGCAAATCGCCTTTGGTTTCGGGACCCCGATGGGCACACGGACGCCGATGTGGGACCTGCAGAAGCCCATCGTTTCGACCGAGTTTGTGCTCACCTGCTGGCGCAACGCCCGACTCTGGAACGACGACGCCTATCTGCGGGAAGTTTACCCGGCGATGCAGCGCGCGATGCGTTTCGCCATGACCCTGGATACCGACGGTAACGGGCTGGTGAACGACGCGCCGGGCAGTGACAGCGGCTTCCCCGCCAACCAGTATTACGACGTTTGGCCGTGGTACGGCACAAGCGTCTATACGGGCAGCATCAGTCTCGCCGCGTTGCACGCCATGGAAGCCGCCGCAATCCGTATGGGCGATGCGACCTTCGCCGAACTGATGCGGGAAACCCGCGAACGCGCCGCCGAGGCGTTCGACCGGCTGCTTTGGACCGGCGAATACTACCGCCTCTACAACGACCCCGCCGGCATGCGCCGTAGCGACACCTCGCTGACCAACGCCCTGTGCGGGCAGTGGTTCGCCTTCACCGCCGGCCTGGGCCGCATCGTACCGGAGGAAAAACTGCGCGCCACGATAGACGCCGTGCTGCGACTGAATGCCCGCGCCACGGAATACGGCGCGGTGAACGGTGTCCGCTCCGATGGAAGCATTGACGATTCTTTTGCGGCGCATTCCGCCGTCATTACCATCGGGGAGGTGTGGAACTTCTGCGCCATGGCCGCCTTCGCGGGCCGCACCGAGGAGGCGGTCCGGCTCTTCGAGGAAAGTTACGCCAACATCGCCCTGCGCCAGCGAAACCCGTGGAATATCCCCTGGGCCTACAAGCCCGACACCGGGGAAATCAGTTGGGGCATTCATTATTACTCGAACACCTGCGTGTGGACCCTGTTCCAGGCGCTGGACCAGGAAGGCCATGCCGCGCTTGGACGACCGGCTGCGCACGCGCCAACGCGCGGTTTCTGAAGAGGCCCGATGATTGATGGTTGGGAATTGTCGTGGCAGTGTGCCTGCCTGAGGCGGGTGTTTCTTGAGAAATTCTGTCATTACAAACGGCAAACGGCGAAGTTGGTATAAGGGTCATGGCGTTATTGCGCAAGATGAAACCATACTCCGGAACTTTGTTTCGGCTGATGCACGCCGAACTGGTTTTTGCAGGCAAAATCAGGATAATCTGAAACAGCGGCGGAGCAGGTCCAGAGCAGGGCAGGTGCGCATATTAACCACGGCGGTCTTATTTCAGGCGTGGAAGATGCCTTATGGGTCGGTCGGCGACGAAGAAACGGTTGACATGCGTTTCGAAGGAGGAATGTGTTCATGAGCAGACTCAGAATACTTGCCGTGATGTTCAGTATCGTCCTGGTGGGCACGGCAGCGGGCTCTCCTTTGTTGTGTCCTAAATTGCCGAGCGGGGCGCAAATCCGCCCGGAAAACCGCTATTTCGATGTGCTGCCGCGCATTGTTCCGGCGGATCAGGAGTCTGTGATCGAAATTGTGCCGCTGTTTGATCATGTACGCCTCCGCGAGGATTGCACCTATGAACTGACCTATGCGCCGATGGAAGCGCCGCCGCAAAAGGGCGGATGGGCGCCGGGAACGAAGATACCGATCACCGCCGAGAATGGACGGGGCCGGATAAAGATGTTGTTCGAAGGCGAGCAGGAACACATGTTCGTTATTGAGCAGACCTGCGGCGACAAGAGGCGCTCGGTCATCTTTCATGTATATTCGCTTGGGCCGGATTTGTACGCATTGCGCCCGTATAAGGGCGATATCCACATGCACAGCCACCGGTCCGACGGGGTGGAATCGCCGCCGTACGTCGCGGGAGCGTGCCGCCGCGCCGGATTGGATTTCATGGCGCTGACCGACCATCATTTGTATGACACGTCCATTGAGGCGCGGGAGGCTTTCGCCGGTCTTCCGATCGATCTGCGCATTTACCCCGGCGAAGAGGTGCACACACCGGACAATCCGGTCCACATTGTCAGTTTCAGCGCGAACGCCGGCATCACGGAATTGTATCGGGACGACGAGACCACGTATCGCGCGGAAGTCGCGATCTTGATGGAGTCGCTCCCCCCCACTCCGCCCCACGTGAACAGGTTTCACTATGCAGCGTGCGTGTGGGCGTCCGCACGCATCCGCGAACGCGGCGGCCTGAGTATGCTCTGTCACCCTTATTGGGTTACCGGCAACCGGTACAATGTGGAAGAAGCACTGCTGAACTACTTATTCGAAACGGAGGTTTTCGACGCGCTGGAAATGATCAGTGGCTCCGACTGGGAATCGTCGCACGCGCGGGACATCAACGCGATCCAGGTCGCCAGATACCAGGAAGAACGCGCCAGAGGGCGGCGTATCGCGATCTGCGGCGTCAGCGACACACACTGGGTTGAGGGCAGTGATGACTTTGGCCGCTATTTCACCGTATGTTTCGCGCCGTCTCCGGACGCGGCTGATCTCATTGCCGCGATCAAGGACCAGAGATCGGTGGCGGTCGAAGCGCCGGCGGGCACCTTGCCGCGTGTTTATGGTCCCTTTCGGCTGGTTAAATACACCATGTTTCTGCTGCGCGAAGTGTTTCCGCAACACGATGAACTCTGCTTTGAGGAGGGCCGGTTGATGATCCAGTACGCCGCGGGCGATGAGACTGCGGTGGACCGGCTCCGCGCGCTCCAAGGCCAGACCGAGCGGCTTTATGACCGCTATTGGACACCTGTGTCGGTAGAATAGCCATGAACGGACACACCGCACCGCATTCGGGTCGCCTGGCTTGTCCGACCTGTCCGACTTGTCCGACAGACACGAAGAACCTCCCGAGTGCCCCTTGCAAAACGCACCCTGGAAAATCAGACGCCTGAAGGATTGCAGCGCCATGAACAGCCCGGTCATCTGCGCATATCGGCGCTTCGGGGATATCCCATTTGTCGCTGTACTGACATTGCTCGCCGCCATGACAGCGGTGCGGGCGTTGTCCGACTGGCAGGGTCCGGCGGGATCGCTTACCAACGACCTGTATATTCCTTCGCTGATGATGGGGCATGGGCACGGGTTGGTCAATGTGGAACCCGCCGATGTTCCGGGACTGCGCGCCTTTCTCGATTTTCAGGAAATGACCTTTCCCGCGAACCTGCTGCCGGACAATTTGCAGTTTCAGCCTCTGGATGTCTACCAGCAATATCACCAGTATCTGATCTGGACGGTCGGCGCGGCGTGGCGGTGCTTTGGTGTTTCATGGGATGTGGTGCGCGGTGTGTGCGTTTTGTTTTATGTGCTGACCGTGTTGCTGATCTATGGGGTGGCGCGTCTGGCCATGCGGCGCCCGTTCGCGGCCACGGTTGCGGCCGCATTTATTGCGTCTCCCGCCCCGCTGGTGATATTGCCCACCCTGCGCGACTTCGCCAAAGCGCCGTTCATCATTGCGACGTTGATCATCCTTGGAACAATCATTGTCAGACCGCGCCGCACCCGCTGGTTCTGGGCAATGTGCGCGCTGCTGGGGCTGGTCATCGGCATCGGCTTGGGATTCCGCCGCGATCTCATGGTGTTTCTGTTGCCCGCCGGACTGGTCCCTTTGGTGTGTGCACGGCCTCCAATGCGCGTTGCCATCATGGAACGGCTTGCGGGTGCTGCTCTGATGCTGGCCGCGTTTTTCCTCGCTGCCTGGCCCATTCTGAAAAGTTTTCAGGAACATGGCACGCTCGGCTATCACGACATGATCATGGGATTGGCCACCGTTTCGGATGACAACGCAGGATTGTCCCGCGCTTCCTATGAACGCATCTACGTTCTGCACGACCTCTATGCCAGCGAAACCGCCATGAGTTTTGCGGAAAGGACGAACGATTCTGCCGTTTTCATGGAAAAATACCGCCTGTATCCCGATCGCGCCAAACGGGATTTTCTGGTCGCAATGGCGTGCACATTTCCCGGAGATATAATTACACGAAGTTGGGGGGCGGTGGCACAAGTGCTAAGCGGCGTCCCCACCTATTCAAAATCGCCCAATGCGCTGTGGGTGCTTCTTGCCGCCGCGACCTTGCTGTGCATGGCCGGCAGGAATCTGCGATTGGCGGCGTTCGTTGCTTTTTTCCTTGCCTATTACGCCGGAGTCACAAGCCTCCAGTACTTGTACCGGCACAGTTTCCATCTGGCATTCGCACCGTATTGGTTCGCCGGGCTGTCGGCCGACTGGATTCTCGCCACCGTCCGGGCGCGGCGTCGCTCAGACCCGCGTCGAAACCTCCTGGAGGACGCTCTTAGGCCGCGACAATGGCAGGGGCGTTCTCTGCGGAATACGGCCATCTTCGCTGGCGCCGCAGTGCTGATTATCGCCGCACCCCTCCATGTCGCACGTTATATCCAGATGCGTCAAGTAGATGCCCTGGTGGCGCAGTGCGCCGCCGCTGAGTTGCAGCCAGTTGAAATGTCGGCAAGAAACGACCCGGCAGGACGTCTCTATTGTCCAATGAAGCCCCTGGCGCTTCGCCCGGAAGGTCCGCTGTGGGAGGAAAAGACATTTCTTACATCCTATGTCGTTCTGGATTTTGATATATCGGGCCATGTACCGTGCTTTTCGGTTCTCTATGAAGGAATACATGATTTCTCACACAAACTTACCGCATACCCCGATTATTTGCCCGGTGAAGGCGCTATCCGCTATTTCCTGCCTGTTTATGAATCAGTGGACCTCAGGCGATGGAGTCGTTTTCGCGGCATCCTGCTGCCTGACGATTCAGGGCTGGAACTGCGCGCCATGCACACGGTGCGCCATATTGGAGCCTTCGGGTTGATCATGAATATCGGCATTCCCGAACCGCCCCTTGCAATGCGGCGATCACAGCAAATCCAATGGAGACAGAAGGATGTCAATCCCTGTTTTGTGCCATACGGTGAGTCATATCACCAGCAACTACGCCGTCGTGCGCGGGAGATGGCCTCATCGGGCGCGAATGCTGAGGCCCTGCATCTGTTGCAGGAAGCGGCGCAAGTCGAACCTTGGCGCATGGAAACCGTTCTGGAATTGGCTGCGCTTCAGGAAAAGGCGGGAGACACGGATGCGGCGCAGCGAAACTTGGAAATGCTGCTCTCTGCGAATCCCCACGAACCTGTCGCCGCCAATGCCCTGGATGATTTTTTTGAACGACGGGGCGGCTTGCGGGCGCGCGTCGCGGGATGGCGCGCAATTACCGAATCATCTCCCGGATCATCCTGTGCCTGGCATTTTCTGGGCAAAGCGTTGTTGACAGCGGGTGATCGCAGCGTCGCGCAGGAAGCGTTGCGGCGCGCGCTTGCCCTGAATCCGGAACTGCTATATGGCAGCGCGGTCTACTTGCATGCGTTTTCGGACACCCTCGAACAACTTTTCGAGGAATTTCATGTTGATCGCCGGCGGAGCGCCTGCGTTACAGTTCTGGAGTAGAGGTTCCACCCTGTTCATGCAGGCGAAACGCCTGCATCACGAATGAATCACCTGGAGAGGATATTCATGGTTCGCAAGGTCGTGCAAATGATCGCCCGCTGCGCCTATTGCTTCGGCATTGCCCTCGTCTGGCTTCTGGTCATCGCGTTGGGGTTGGAAGTTTTTGAGCGCGGCCGGGTTCTGATCGCCGAGCGCGCCTACGAGCGCTATTTTGAGGCGCAAAACCGAAAGGTGTATCGGATGGCGCCGCTGGAAGAACTGAAGCGCCCAGAACACCAGTTCACTATTCCACAAAGCGATCGGGGGTGGGCCGTTTCAGTGCCCGCATCTCCCACCATCGCGAAAGAATCGGTGAGGCAATCCAGGGAAGACTATGCCGGACAAAGCCCGGAACACCGCAGCGTCATTCTGGCCCTCCAAGGCGAGTTGCACTTGTGTTTCACCCGCGACGGGACGCTGCTGGAGGCGCACGGCGAGCCGCTTCTCGAACAGTATCTTCGGCGCTATCTGGGTGGCGAGAGCGACTGGGAGCCGCGTCCCGACTGGCAGGCGGTGTTCGACGCCATCCGCACGGTGGACGCTGTTACAACGTTCCGTACGCATTATGTGGAAACCACGTTTCCAATGCTGCCGCATCATTACATGGTGACAGTCGCCCCGAGACGGGATGAAAGGGATATCGTCGAGGTCATCGCCCGTGAGATCACCGACGCATTGCCCATCGAAGCGCAGATTCTCAGCGAGCCGCCGCCGGAATCCCCGTGGGAAAAGCCTTTCTTTTCGTATAAGAAAAACTGGACCATGCCGGAAAGCATCCTCAGCACCAACAATTATGGCTTCCGTGACGACGACGTGGTGTTGCCCAAACCGCCGGGCGTGTTTCGCATCGTCTGCGTCGGCGGCTCCACCACGGAAGAAGGCAATGACAACGCCTCCACCTATCCCAACATCATGGAACGCAAACTGCGGGAATGGCTGAACACGGACAAGATTGACGTGGTGAATGCCGGCTTGTGTGGTCTGACATCGTATACCGAGCGCCGCCGTATCAACGACTATCTGGACCTGGAACCTGATCTCATCCTCTACTACAACGCTGTCAATGATGTCTGCCACAAACATTTTCCGATTTGGCTGGACGCTCCGAATCCGTGGCGCAGCGCCCTGAACCGTTCGCGGCTGCTGCGGCGGATATTTAACCGCAGGCTTCTGCCTCCGGACGATGTTCTTGCGGCATTCATGAACGCCACGACCATGCGCAACCTGCGGGCGATGGCTGTCGCCGCGCGCGAACGAAATGTCCAAATGGCGGTCTGCAGTTTCGCCTATCCGACCATTTCCTGGCATCATTTCCGCGCGCGCCGCTACTACGACGTGAACCTGCGCGAGGTATGGCACGGCGGCCCCCTGTATTTCTCCACCTACCGGCAGATCATGGCCCTGTACAACCGCGTCCTGAAGCGGATGTGTGAAAACGAGGGCATCCTCTATGTGCCCGTGGCGGAACGTTTTGTTGCCGGCGACGACCACTTTTTCGACATCTGTCATATGACACCTATTGGCCTCGAACTCAAAACGAATATCATCGGCGCATACATCCGGGATTTTCTGGTCAGTGAAGGGGTTGTGAAAAATGAGATGGTCCCGCGCGACAGCGTCGGCAGTGGCCGCTCATAGGGGCAGCATGGGTTCCGTTTTGCTGCACCCATATCATAAGACCGCCGGAGTGGCGCGTGCGGCGGTTTCCGGGACTGCGCTTTTCGCGCCGGCGCGGCGCAGAAAGTGATACACGCGGTCGAAAATTTCCACCGCCCCATCGCCGTTGATGATGCCGTGGCGTTCGCGTTCGAAAAGTGCAAGTTCTTTGCGGGCGCTCCCCAGTTGGTCGAAGATGAGGGCGCCGCTGACAGGATTCACCGTGGGGTCTTTGGAGCCTTGGACGACGAGTGCAGGGATCTTCACCTGCGGCAGACAACCCTCCATCGCATCCATGACCTTCACCAGTTCGGAGATGCCGGTGAGTGGGTTGCGGGTGTAGTTGATATGCTTGTTTTCGGGATCATTGTCCACATATTCCCAGGACTCGCGGTTGCGGCCGAAACGCCGAAGCAGCGAATTCAGCGTGACGATGGACGGCGCAAGCCGCACGGAATAGTTCTGCAGTTTGAGCGGAGCGCAGATGGAGAAGACGCCGCGCAGATGTCGGGGCTTGCGCGCGGCGGCAATAAGCGCCAGGCAGCCGCCGGTGGAAAAACCACCAACGAACACCTGGTCTGTGAACGTGCGCACGATGGCGTGACCGCGACTGACTGCTTCGTACCACTCTTCCCACGCACTATGCGCGAGGTCCTCCGGCGAGGTGCCATGTCCTTTCAACCGTACGCCGTAGACCACGTAGCCCCTTTGACAGAGATACTCGGCCAGCGCGCGCACTTCCAGCGGTGCCGCCATGTAACCGTGGGCAAGCACAACGCCGCCGCGCACCCACAGCGGCCGAAGCAGGAAAGGTCGGCCCACTTCCGGGCCTTTGCTCAGACCGGGATTGAAATAGCGCGAGTAGTCCTCCTCGAAAAGCCGCATGTCTTCCTGCAGCAGCAGTTCACGCACCCGCCACGCGACCATGACGCGCGGCAGGCGCGCCACCCGGCGGATATGCTCGCACAGGCGTGGCAGCGGTTCGATTTCGTTGGCGATCACCTCTGTGAGTTCGCGGGCGCGCATGGTGTGAAAATCTTCCGTTCCGACACGCGGCTTGGGCTTCCGCGCCAGCGCGCCGTTTTCCTGTGTTACCACGCCTTCCTGCAGGCACAGGGCGAGGAAATCGTCGAATTTCTGGAAAGAGTCCTCATAAACAAGCCCCCGGTAGGTGCGCTCGAGCAGACTGTGCATGCGGCGTACCCCCAGACGTCGCAAGTGATATGCGCAAAGAAAGGCGCGCTCGCGAAGACAACGATCATCGAATCGGTTGAAAATCAGGTGCCGGAGGAGGCTCGCGAAGAGGTGATCATAGTTGACGGTGGTCAGTTCATAGATTTCCCGCATATAACGGATCATGAGTTGGCGCGCGGCATCATTGAATAGCGAAGAGGGGTCCATTTCCAGGTCGTCCAAGTCCCGCGCACCACAAGCCATGAGTGAGGCGTATTCCGGCAAGTTCAAGTATTCGTCCAGTTCAATGGGGTCGCCGAGGGTGATGTCAATGTCGGTGTCTTCGGATAAAAGCGTGCCCTCCACCGACAATTCCTCGATAGCGCGCTGGCTCAGGTCTTCGGCGAAGCGTGTGGCCATGCGCAGCAGCACGTTGTCATGGGCGCGCATGGGGAAATAAGTGATATTCACGGGGATGATAACAGTTCTTCGGCCCAGGACCTCCTCGGCGGAATCCAATCCGAATTTTTCAAGGGCCGCTTGCAGGCCTTCCCGTCCGGGGCGGTGGTAAAGGCATTCGATCTTGCGGCGGTAAAATTCGGCGCGCAGCGCCAGCACCGCTGCGCCCTTATGGGGGGGACGTCGCTGTCCGTTGTTATAAACTGCGAATTCACCCTTGTGGTCAATGACCTTTTTGTCCTTGATCATCGCCCCTTCAGGAAAAATCATCCAAGGATGGTCCCCCTTCAGAAGGGACCGGACGATGATCTTGTCCCGGTCGGGCGCGGCAGTGGAAACAGCGCCCGTGGATTGCAGAAACCGACCGATGCGCCCTTGGAACAATTCCGCGGCGGCCAGTCCCATCACCTCGCGCCCGGTGTGCTTGTAAAGCACATAGGGCAGCAGCAGCGTTTCGAGGCGCGTAAAATGGTTGACCACGAAAACGATGGCCAGATCGTCGCGAACAACATCGGCGTGGTGGAGTCGGACGTCCGCTTTGACGATTTTCGTCGCGACGTCCAACGCCCATTTGCTCAGTGACAAGGCAAAGGTGGATGGCATTGTATGGGCCGCCTGCGCACTGCGCCCCAAACGAGGACGCCGTTCGTCAGGCATCTTCCTTCTTGCGTTTCGATTTCAAATGCGACTGGTACTCGCGTTCCACCTGTTCGGCATCACTGGCAGCGTCCATGATCAGCCGGCGCAATTGCTCCAGGCTCTCCGGGGAGATTTTCGTGAATTCGATGGCGACGCCGCAATCCGTCACACGCACCACAAAGCCCTCCGCGGCGATGCGGTGTTCGTCATGCCCGTGGTGAAGCAGTAGCGTTGCCTGCACGCTGTTCCCCACCGGCAGGGAGCGCTCCGTGGCGAAAAGCACGCCGCTCAGGCTCACATTCCGGCTGCACCCATCCAGAACGATCCCGCTGGGAAGGCGCACCTCCATTTTTGCGTTCACTTCGCTTCTGGTGAACTCTCGACAGTTCGGCTTCGATTCCATACCGCTTGCCCTCCCACCAGGACACGCCTCGCCAATGACAACGCTTGCGCGCTGGACGCACCTTGGTCGTCCTCCATAAGGGTAACACAAAACCAGGCAATAGAAAAGCCCGCTGAGGACAGGGGGTAGCATTTGCCGACCGAGGATGGCTATTATGAAATCGTAGTTGGAGAATACATATGGGATGACCGCGCATTGACGTGTGGGAATAAGCCAACGCTTCGGGCGCTGAGAAGGAGGCTGACCAAGGTATGTCGTATGTTGAAGAATCGCTTTGTGATCGATTTTTGCGGGTGATCAGGCGGGGCGGTTTACCGATTCTTCTGCCGGCAATGATCTCCTTGGCGTCCTGCTCTACCATCGGAGTGCAAGCAGGTAATGCGCGCGCACCAGAACGTGAGGGAACTGTCCAGGTTCCGGAAGCGCCCGCGCCGGAAGAGGACTTGGAGCCGGTGCCGGGTTTCGTGCTCCGGCACAATCTCGGTCCTGACGGCGCGCCGCGCCCCGGCCCCATGCAGGAGAGTGCCGACTGGCGCGTATCGGATTTCTACGGGAAGGGGAACGTCCGGGTGGAGGACGGCGTTTTGTTCCTGGAAGAGGGCAACGACATGACGGGGGTCACCTGGCGGGGGCCGCTTGTTCGAAATGATTACGAGATTACGCTGGAGGCAATGCGCGTGGCGGGAAGTGATTTCTTCTGCGGGCTGACCTTCCCGGTGGGTCCGGATCCGTGTTCTCTGATCCTGGGCGGGTGGGGCGGATCGCTGGTCGGCCTCTCCAGCATTGACTATGAGGACGCAGCCAACAATATGACCGCCCGGATCGTCCATTTTGACAACGGCCGATGGTACCGGGTGCGTTTGCGCGTGTACGGGGAAAAAATCGAGGCATGGCTGGATGACCGGCAGATCGTGGAAGTGGTCACCACGGGGCGCAAAATCGGGATCCGCTGGGAAGTGGAGCCGTCAGTGCCCCTTGGCATCGCCACATGGCGCACCACCGGCGCCATTCGCAACATGCGGTTGACGGCCCTGACCGAAGCGCCTTTTGATTACATCGCGCCGAAATGACCGGGATGTGCCGGTTTCCGGCGCATGCGATCAGCGTCCCTGCAGGTCGTCTATGCGCCGGCGCAGTTGCTGAACGCGTTCTTCGTCGCCAACGAGGCGGCACGCCTGGGCGAGTTGATCAATGAGATAGATATCGTTGGGGAAACTTTTGAGGGCCGTCTCCAGATAAGGGATGGCTTCGCCGTGTCGCCCGGCACGGCGCAGGGCCTCGCCTATGGCGCGATGGATATGCGCCGAGGCGTAGCCTTCTTCGAGACAGGCCTTGCCGAATTCGGCGGCGCCGTCGAAACGATGGAGATGGATGAGGCACCAGATGATTTTGCCGCGCACATCGGCGTCGCGGCTGCCGTTTTTCAGGGCGGTCCGGTAGGCATCGAGCGCCTTGTCCCAATGGCGCGCATTATAATAGAGTAACCCCATGCGCTCCCAGGGAACCGGGGAAGCCGGGTCGCGGCGGGCCGCTTCGCGAAGCATGCCCACGGCCCCCATCCAGTCATTCTCCGCCCGGAGCCGGTCCGCTTCCCGCAGATAAGTCCAGGGACTGGCTTCCCGCAATGCGGCGACATGACGGAACAGCAGGAAATTGAACAAACCGACGAAGGCCGCGCCTGCCAGGATACCGCACGCCCACCGAATCAATATCTTTTTCGGCTCAGAACAGGACGCGCCTGTCATTTCATTGCGCTCCTTTCGCGCCCAGCACAACCCGAATGGTCGCCACCAGAATTTTCATATCGGTAAGCAGCGAGAGGCTGCTGATATACATCAGGTCATAGCGCAGTCGATCTGCCGGATCGGAGTCATACGAACCCAGCACGTGCGACAGGCTGGTGACGCCGGGACGGACCGCCAGCCGACGCTCGAAAAGCGGCCACTGTTTGCAGAATTCCCTGTGGAAATGGGGGCGTTCCGGGCGCGGGCCGATCAGGCTCATGTCGCCTTTGAGCACGTTCAACAATTGCGGAATCTCATCAATGCGGTGCTTGCGCAGAAAACGTCCCACCGGCGTGATGCGGTCGTCCTTGGCGCTGGCCCATACGGGACCGGTTTTCGCCTCCGCCTCGGGGATCATGGTCCGAAACTTATACAGGCGGAACGGGCGTCCATGCAGCCCCATACGTTCCTGGGTATAGAAAATGGGGCCGGGCGACATGCACTTGATGGCGATCGCGGCCGCCACGCCGATGGGCAGGGCCAGCAACAGCCCGGCGACGGCGCAGGCAATGTCCAGGCCGCGCTTCAGATATACATAGGGCGCGAAAAACTGCCGGTTGGCCACTTCAATCAGGGGAATGCCTGCAATGGCCATCAGTTTGCTCTGGCGAAAAAAGAGCAGGTCATCCAGGCTGGGATAGAGGTAGGTGCGGCCAAAACGGTTCTCGCAGAATTCCAGCGCATTCAAAGATTCTTCGCGCGTTGCGTCAACACCCGCGATAATCGCCTCCATGCCGAAGAACGGATCCGGACGGCCTTCCGTTTGCGCCTGTTCCAGTTGCTTCTGCAATTCCGCAAGAGTGACGCACCGGGCATCCGCAAGCACGTCCGACTTCTCGTTGATGGCCTCCGCAATGCGCCGGGACTGCGCCTCCGGGCCGATGACATGGTAACTGCGATGCAGCGAGGCAAATCGGACGGCGATGTTCCCCAGTTGATAACGCCAGAGAACAAAGGCCAGTCCGGCGAGCACCGGGCCAATCGTCAGTTCTCGTCCGGAAATGGCGAGTACGCCTTCCGGCATAAGACGGGTCGCCCCGAGAACGATTGCCGCCATGCTGCCCAAGCCGATACAGGCAAAATACATGGAATCGAAGCGGTCGGTAATGCGCCCGGGATGGTAACCGTTGGCGAGGAAAATGGCGGCGAGATACAACCCGACACACACCGCCTGATCACGGTGAAGCAACCACAGGCTGTCCAGATAGATCAGCGTATGGGTTCGCGTCAAGGTCGCTATGTTCATCGCGGCCCACAGGATGAGTGCATCCGTCAGCAGGCTGAACGCCAGCACCGTGCGTTTCTCAGTTTTCCCGGTCAATCGCCGCTTCATTCACCACACCACACATGTGTCGTCAATCGCTTCCAGTTGCTCCTGCACCCCGGTCCTTCTCCTCGAATCTGAAGCACCCCCGACACCATGCGCGCAATCATAGCAAGCGAGTACGCCACGCGCAACCGGAAAACACGCATTTAAATCCGACTGCAAAAGGAACCAACGTCTCATTATTTTGGCATGTCGGTGGCCCCCTCCCTCTTGCACCAATCCTCCAATGCAATACCAAGACCTTGCAATCCCTAACGTGTCATTGCCATCCCTGCGGTTTCCGCCGCCTCCGTCGTCCTTGTTGTCCTTGCAGTCCTTGCAGTCCTTGCAGTCCCGGCAACCGGCATTACACCTATCCTGCAAGCCAACGTCCCCAGCGGCACCCGGCATCGCAGCGCTGCGGGATTTGACTTGGGCAGGCTGCTCTGGGATGATCACCGAAACGCCCGGACACAAAAAATCCTTTTCGGAAAAGACGAATGGCAATTTCAGAGGAATACTTTGAAACCGACACCTCGCCCGAGCCGCCATTGCTCTCCGCGTGGCAGAAGGTTCTTTTGTTCCTGATCTGCTCGTTGGTGCTGATTCCGGGATTCCATTTCATCCGTCTGGCATCCCTGGAGGTTTCCCAATACCAGGTATCCACCTTTGAGGCCTATGCGCGCGAGGCCATCGCCGCCGGGCGGCACCAGCGAGCGATTGAATTCTGTACGGGCGCGTTGAAGTCCGGCGTGAACCGCAGTGACCACCACGGCAAGGTCTTTGCCCTGCGCGCCCAAGCCTATGCCGGCATGAATCGCCTGCCACAGGCGTTGACGGAACTGGAATCGGCAGCCGCGTTCTGGACCCGTCGCTATTTCTACGCGACCGAAGAAGACCGCGAGGAATCCGCGCAATTCGGCGAAGCGCTTGGGCGGCGTTTTCTGGAATCCGACGATGCGGAATCGGCCCTGCGCGCTTTCTCCGCCGCCGGAATGATCAGCGGGCATCCTGTCGAATTCTTGCATGCGCTGCAAAAGACACTGTCCCCGGCGGAACAGACGCGCGTATGGGGCACGGAGGGACCGCCCCGGATTTTCGTCAACGATTTCCGCAATCCCGACGCAGCCCGCTTGGAACAGGTGGTTGAAGAACAGGGCCGAACGCTGATTTCCGCAGGCCAGGATCCAATAGAGCGGCGTCAGGGCGCCGCCGCTGTCCTGCTTGAATTGGGACAGGCGCAAGGCGAAGGCCGCAGTTGGTACAGCATGGACACCTATCTGCCGTTGTCGCAAAAACCCTTTGCGTTGCGTCTGCACGTTAAGGAGGATCCGCCTGTAGGCGTGGCGGTGGTGCTGGGGTATTGGTTCGAGTCGGCGCGACAGTCGGCCACCACGCTGAATCGGGAAGCCTTGGAGGAAAAAGAGGGCTGGAAGCAGTACGTGATCGAACGCGATTTTTATAACGAGCGGCTGGCGGAGGCGAACGAAAAGGGTTACAGCGTCGCAGACGGATTCATCAACAAGATCGGCATAAGCCTGCCGCCCGGTCCCGCCGTACGCATCTGGGTCAGCGGCGTTGAATTGTATCTGCCCGCCGCAAAGTAAATGTGTCGCAATAGATGGCATTCCTCCATGCGGTGCAAAAGTGGCGCAGGCGTCCCGTTTGCATCATAAATACTGCGATCGCCGTGTTTCATGACTGTTGCACGGTATTTCTTGGAGACCATCGGTCGAAACTGTGGCACGGTCAGAGGACCCGCCACAACGCTTAAATCCGTAACCATGGCCAATGCCCCGGAAAATATCAATAATCCAAACCCCGCAAGCGCTGCCACGCAAGGCGCCCATTGGAAATCCTCCCTGCGCTTTTTTGTGCCGTTGCTTATTGGCGCGGCGCTGGTTGCGGCGCTGGAGGGCGGTTTGTGTCTGGGCGGCTACGGCTGGTCAGAGCGATTTTTCCAGGAGCAGGAGATTGGCGGGGCGCGCATGCTGGTCTATAATCCCCATTTCGCGCGCCGTTTCTTTCCCGAACAATGGCCGATTCGACCCTACCCCTTCGCGTTTCCGGCGGAAAAGGCCGAGAACACCCGGCGCATATTCATTTTCGGCGAGTCCGCAGCCTATGGATTCCCGGATGCAGCCTTCAGTTTCAGCCGCATCCTTCAGGTCATGCTCGAAGCGCACTACCCCGGCACCCGCTTCGAGGTCATCAACACCGCAATGCCTGCCATCAACGCGCATGTGATGCTGCCCATCGCGCGTGAATGTGCGCGGTATCAACCGGACCTCTTCGTGATCTATGCCGGCAACAATGAAATCATCGGACCTTTCGGTCCCGGCGGCGACCTGGGCAATCCGGGTCAGCCGCTTTTCCTGATTCGTCTGCAAATCGCGCTGCGCGCGACGCGGACCGCGCAGTTGCTGCAGGCGTTGGCTCACGCCATCGGGCGCAATGAAGAAGCCCCTTCCTGGGGCGACATGCGCATGTGGCTGGACCGCCGGATTCGATGGGAAGACCCGCGCAGAGAAAATGCACGCGCCAAATTCGAGCGAAATCTGCGCACCCTCTGCCGTATCGCGCGGCGCGCCGATGCGGGGGTGGTGCTATGCACCATGGCGGAGAACTTGAAGGATTTCTCACCGCTGGCTTCGATGCACCATCCAGGGATGGATGACGCGGCGCACGCAGCATGGCAAGCGTTCGTAGAGGAAGGCGACGCCATGGCGTCGCGTGGGGAATGGGCCAATGCGCTTGGCCGTTATACCCGCGCCGCAAAACTGGATGACACCCACGCCGCCCTCCAATTTCGGATCGGCCAATGTCACTGGGCCTTGAAAGGCTATGATGCGGCGCGTCTGGCCTTCGATCGCGCCCGTGACTTGGACACCCTGCGCTTCCGCGCCGATTCCGCCATCAACGAGAGCATCCGTCTGGTGGCTGCCGAGAATATGGGAAAAGGGACGGCCTTGGCGGACGTGGAAAAGACCTTCGCTGCGCAAAGCGCCGAAGGCATCCCCGGGGAAAACCTCTTCCATGATCATTGCCACCCGAATTTCACCGGAAACCACACACTCGCGCGCGCGGTCTTTGAACAAACACACGCCCTGCTGGGCGGCGCACCGCTGACGGCCGGATCGCCGGCAGCCCCGCCCGTGCATGAACAGGAATGCGCGGAACGCCTCGGCATGACCCCCCTGCAACAAAAAAATCATCTCCAATACGTGCTGCTGGTCTCCGACAAGCCGCCGTTCTCCGACCGATTCGACCATCCGGACTGGAAAAAGCGGCTTCAGGATCGCATTGACGCCCTCGCGCCGCAAATTGAACCCGACCGGCTCAGGCAATACGCCGTGTGGTTCCGGGAGATGCTGGCGCGCAAGCGATCCGATCCCATGATTCACAGAAACTACGCACAGGTGCTCCGCGCACTCGGCAATCCTCAAGCGGCAGCAGAACAATGGCGTCTTGCCGCCGAGATGATTCCCCATTCCGGCGAGATCTGGCTGGAACTCGGCCGCACATTGCTGGATGCGGGCGACGCGCCCGCCGCCGCCGAATCGCTGGCGCGCGCCGCCGAATTGACGCCCCTCCATGCGGAAACCCACCGCGATCACGCCAAGGCACTGCAACAGGCCGGACACAACGAGGAAGCCTTGGCGGCCTACCGGACATTCATCGCACTGCACCCGCGCAAGGGCGAGGCATACTGGATGCTGGGCGCCGCGCAGGAGGCCATGGGAGACCTGCCCGGCGCGATACAGACCTACCGCGAGGGTATCGCCGCAGACCCCGCGCACGCCGGATTGCATTACTATCTCGGCAAGGCGCTCCGGCAGCAGGGCGACACGGAAGCGGCCATCGCGGAGTGGCGGCGCGGTATGGAAAAACAACCCGATAATTATGGCATATATGTAATCCTCGCCGAAACCCTCGAACGCATGGGCGATCGGCCCGGATTGCTGGAAACCTATTCGGCCATGGTCGCATTGCGCCCGGACGACGCAGCGCTGCACTTCCGGCTCGGTGTCGTCCAGGAGGCACTCGACAAACTTGACGCCGCCATCGCATCGTTTGAGCGCGTCGTCGCGATCGACCCGCAGCGCGTGGACGCGCAGGGACGCATCGCCCTGCTCCGCTGGCGTATGGGCGACGCTGAGGGTGCGCTCGAAGCCGTCCGTCGTTGTGAAGCCATGGGCGGCCAGCCGCCGCCGGGATTACCGGAGGAAATCGCGCCGCCGGTCGCGGGGAGGAAGCAGGCAGGAGAACAAGGAACATGGCAACCTTCTCCATAGATAAACGAGTATTGTAATCATGACCTTCGAAGTTTGTCTTGCAGCCATTGGGATGCTGGGCGCGGTGGCCGCCGGGGATGCCCGGGAAACGACGCCCCTCCGGCTCAACCACATCCAGGTGATTGGCACCCACAACAGTTACCATGTGCAGCCCGCAACGCGATTTCTGGAAACCATCCGCCGCATTTATCCTGATGCGCAAACATGGGAATATACGCATCCGCCGCTGGACGTGCAATTGGACCGGGGCGTCCTCAGTTTTGAACTGGATTTACATGTCTTCCCCGAGGGCATCGAAGTGTTTCACGTACCCCTCTACGACGAAGAAACCACCTGTCAACGCTTTACCGACTGTCTGCAGACCGTGCGCGACTGGTCCCACCGGCACCCCGGACATCTGCCCATCAGTTTCCTGATGGAGATCAAGGTCGAGGAAACGCGGCTCTCGACAAGGTCCGTCATGCCCATTGAAGAAAGCACCCTCCTCCACATCGAAGCGGACATTCTGTCCGTCTTTCCCCGCGAAAACATCCTCACTCCCGACACGGTGCGGGGAGATGCGCCCACCCTGCGCGAGGCCGTGGAAAACCAGGGCTGGCCCCTGATCAAAGACGCCTGCGGCAAAGTCTTTTTCATCCTCCACGACCGCGGCAGGTGGCGCGATTTGTACACCTGCGGACGGCCCTCTCTCGAGGGACGGCTGATGTTCGTCAATTCCTCCCCGGAACGAGCCGACGCCGCCACAATCGTCATGGACAATCCCCGCGATCCTTCCATTCCCGAGATGGTCCGACGCGGATTCATCATTCGCACCCGCGCAGATAGCGGCCTGCGCGAGGCCCGGCACGGCAACACCTCCCGCCGCGATGCCGCCTTCGCCAGCGGCGCGCACATCGTCAGCACTGACTATCCCCCCGGCAGCCCGCATCCCGAAACCGGCTACGAAGTACTTTTCCCCAAGGGCGCGCCCGCGCGCTGCAATCCCGTCAATTTCCCAGCCGGATGCCAAGCCGCGCTTGACACCATCCTGCCGGCGAAAACCACCCCGTAAACCTCGATGGCGGGGCGATCCCCCCTGAAATGCCATTTCAAAAAATCCCGGTGATGTGCTGAGATTTTGAACACATACCTGACACTCTGACACCGGGAAACCCAAACGGCATACGATGCTGCCCGGCCAATTATGCGATGCCAAACAGGCGCCAGCCACTTTCATCGTTCAAGTGGAAAGCATTCGCCTCAAAAAAAGAGTGTCGTCCAAAAAATGGACTTTCCCCGGAAAATATGCTACGCTTTACACGGCCAACGCGCCCGTAGCTCAGTTTGGATAGAGCACTTGCCTCCGGAGCAAGGGGTCGTGCGTTCGAGTCGCGCCGGGCGCGCCATTTTTTTGTCCGAAACCCCTTGAAAAATAGCGTTTTTCTTGGGATGTTTTCGTTTTTTGACCATTCTCTCCAAAACGAGGAAAATGACGCATTATCACCCGTTACGACACATTTTCCCGTCATCTGTTGTAACTTGAAGCGCAACACGAGAATCGCCGTTTCCCGCCCCTGAATCCGGCAGGGATGCGACCGCTGTTAACAAGTCATTAAGACCCGTGGTCCGGATGAATATTCGCGACAATCTTCGCCTCGTGGTAAGGCTCCAACTTTTTTGTTGTCAAACAGAAGCATTTGCGAAATGGGCGTTTCGGACCTCAGTTCCATCAGGAATCCCACATATTTCGGGTTCTCGAACGCAAAAAAAAGGCCATTTCGCAAACACCTCAAATCCGGCAGACTTCTTCGGGATAAATCGGCACGGGCGGATCGCATGCAATCACCTCGTCACCACGCCATGACAAGGTGAATTCCCGCTTGCTGACGGGCATCTTTTCTGTTGTTGTCTTCTGGGGCAGTCCATACTGAAGAACGACAACATGCCCCACAGAAACCTCCGCGGCCTCCAAAACCAGGTAGGAACCGTCCCAGCGCTGCGCAAGCGTTTTATCTCCGGCCGTGATCTGCACAGAATCCCGCGGGGTCCATGCGGGTACGCGGACACGCAAACCGGCATTGCGTTTGGGGGTGATGACTATTTTCGCGGTGTTTTCCCGCCTTGCCACTACCGATGCCAAAGGAGTATCGCAGGTGAAATGGAGGTTGACCGAACATGTGCCGTCGGGCAACGCGGAAACCGTGCAGGCATCCACTTCGACGAGTGCGTGCAGAACAGCCGCGAATACGTCGAGGATGGAACCGAAACTGAATGGATGGCCATAAACCCCCCAAGCGCCGTCATTTCGGGGATTGCTGGGATCTCTTCCCTGCGAAGGCAGCAGCCTGGCGCGCAGCAGTCGTTCTGCATCGTCCAACAGATCCGTCTGGCCAACCCTGAGCCCCAACCAGAGAGCGAGCAGCAGCACATCCGCGCAACTGCCATGTTCGCCAAGCGGGTCGCCGTCTCCGTTCGGGAAACGCAATTTGCCCAAGTCATGCGGCGTCCACCCCGAATGGCTTATGACCGTTCCCCAAAGCCCTTTGCGATAGGTGTTGAGCACGGCCTCTACATATTGCGGTTCATTCGCAGTAAGCCCGTACAACAGGAGACCCCGCAACGTTCCGCAATATGAATGGTTGTGTCCGACATGGTTGGGGTCAAGCAATTCGGATCGCACCTTGCCGCTTGGGTCTATAATCGTGCGCAGATGCGCCTCCGCCAGACGCTTCGCCAGGCTCATCGCACTTTCGTCGCCCGTGATATCGGCAAAACACAGCATCGCCTCGATGGCGCGGCCAGTCGTCCCCGTCGAGTCAAACCACTCGCCCTCCGGAGCGTGGGGACACATCATCGGATCCGGATTGATTGCCTTGCCGCTTATGAAAGACCTTAGTCGTTCATAATCCAGTTGGCCGTCCGGATTGAGGAAACCAGCGAAGGCGGAAACCAGTTTCTTTCCCTGCTGGTTCGCCCAGTCATTCCTTCGGTATTTCACGAGGGCGGCGTATGTCAGCATCGTTTCGCGGATATTGTGTAGATTGATAACTTGCGATTCCGACGGCCCAGACACGTTCATCAGCAACGCGGCCGGGTTGTCCGTCATCACGCGCAGGTTCTCCATCATATCCTTCTCGATGTGTGCGGGAATGGATTCGCCGGTTGCGGCCTCGTACCGCAACATGGCGTCCCACCATCGTCCGGTGTCATGCGCGACTTCATAGCCTCCCGTGGGCAGATGATTTTCGTCTGGATTCAGCCATGCCAGACAACACTTGGCTACACGTTTCATGGAGTCTCTGATAGGGGCGATGGGCGTTTCTCCTAAATTCAAGGCGGATACCCGACGGATAAATGGAACGGATGTTCCGGCAATTGCCAGGGATTGCTTCAGAAAGGTCCTGCGGCTGCTTCTCGGCATAATGTGGCTCCCTTTGCTCATGACTCCTCCCCTATCCGGCAACCGACAACGCGAAGGAGTCTCCTGAAAACCGACTGCTGGATTTTTACATCCAGCGCGCAATGCCAGCGTTCGACGATCAGCGTTCCCGCGCAAGCGGGAATCCAGCAATGAAGAATCACGCAATAACCGAACACGAATGCACAGCCCTGTCGGATCACGAATGCTCTACCAGGCACCTTGCGGGTCTGGAAAGACATGGAACGGCGGACTTTCATGGTTCTGAGAACAATTGCGGGGATTTTATCATTGCTTGGCGTTTCTGAATCAAATCCAGTGGAAGAATCCGAACTCTGGTACGCGGCGCCGGCCCAAGGTTGGGTCGAGGCGCTACCGCGTGGCAATGGCGCCAATGGCGCCATGGTATTCGGGGGGGTAAAGGAAGAGCGCATTGCTTTGAACGAGGAGAGTCTGTGGTCAGGTCACTCGCAGGATGCGGATGATCCCGACGCCTTGAATGCGCTTCCCGAAATTCGACGTCTGCTCTTTGAAGGCAAGGTCGCGGCGGCGGACCGGTCGGCCAGTAAACGGCTCGTATGCCGGGGCGTGGGATCCGGTCGTGGCAATGGCGCCTGTGATCCCTGCGGCTCCTGCCGGATGCTGGGCGATCTGTGTCTGACCTTTTTGTCGGGGGAAGAGGCTTCAGAATATAGACGCCTTCTTAATCTGGAAACGGGTGTTGCCCGTGTGTCCTGTCGTATGGGAGAAATCCTGTACGATAGGAGGCATTTCATCAGCGTTCCCGACAATGCGCTGATTATCCGCCTCGATGTTTCCGGCCCGGGCAGGCTGGACTTGACGGTGCGCCTTCATCGTGACCCGAGAAGCGGCAGTACGCGATGGAAAAAGGTTTCCGTCAGCAATTGGCGGAGACGCGCGAGCGTCTCGCCCCGAACAGGATCGGCAGGCTTGGGCACTTACAGGAATGGCTGCTTGAAGACTATGAAGAACCGGAGTCTGGACACCGGCATATGTCCCATCTGTATGCGCTTCATCCGGGGGATGCCATCACCCCGGACGGCACGCCTGAACTGGCGGCTGCCGCCCGGAAAACGTTGGAACGCCGGATCGCCCATGGCGGCGGGCGCACCGGATGGAGCCGCGCCTGGATAATCAACTTCTTCGCACGGCTTCACGACGGCAACGCCGCCCACGACAACCTTTGCGCCCTGATCACAAAATCAACCGTCCCGAACCTCTTCGATAATCCCCCCCTCTTTCAGATTGACGGTAATTTTGGCGGTGCGGCCGGTATTGCCGAAATGCTTCTCCAGAGTCATGCGGGAAAAATCCATTTGCTCCCGGCGCTGCCCGATGCCTGGCCGGAAGGGGAAGCGACCGGATTGCGTGCGCGCGGGGGATTCCAGGTGGATATTCGCCGGCATGAGGGGCGCCTGAAAGACGCCGTAATCCGTTCGGACTTCGGTCAACCGTGCATAGTTGTCGCCGCCACCCTCATCAGCACCTGTCATGGCCAGACAATGTTGGCCGAAAGCAACGATCCCTTTGAAACAACCGCCGGCGGCATTTGCCACATACACCCGCAATAAACGTCACGGAATCCCTTTTGCAGACAATCTGCCGACAGGAAGCCGCAGACGGGATTCTCTGCATTCAGTCGCTCTATTTGTCTTCACAAAGGACTCTGTTCATAATCCATGAGGATTTGAACCCAATGAGGATTTTGCCAATATGAAAAATGGGCAGGACCAGTTGAACATTTCGCGGGGAAGCGGAAAATCTTCAGGGATTCCGGGTATGCGTGTGCGTATCTGGCCGGCTGTCCTCATCGTGGTTGTCGCAGGCGCCCTGATTCTCGGTGTTTCGCCGTTCGCCTCGACGATAATCCACAATGTTCTGGTCTTCATGGTGACGCCGTTCGTAGCGATGATTCTATTGACGGTGTGGTGGTTGCGGGCGAGCCGGACGCCGAGACGCGACCGGTTGATTGGTCTGGCGTTGTTTGTGGCGGCGTTGTTGTTGGTACTTCTGACGCAGCGGTCACTGATGAACGGCGCGCTGCTTCTCATGTATGCCTTGCCGGCGTTGTCGGCAATCGCGGTGCTGGCGATGGCCGTTACGTTGCCCTTCGGTTGGCGGATACAGCGATGGTTTGCCGCGGCAACGATGCTACTGGCTGCAGGCGCCTTCACCCTTTTCAGGGTGAATGGGCTTGGCGGTACATTCCTGCCCGTCATGTCCTTTCGGTGGGAGCCGATTTCGGAGGAACTCCTGTCCGAACCACCACAACTGGCCGGGGGTGGAACGGCGTTGTTGCCGGCGGAGGCCGGCGCGGGCGACTGGCCGGGTTTTCGAGGGCCATCACGGGATGGCCGCGTGACCGGAATCACGTTTTCACCGGACTGGAGCACCCCGCCCCGGCAGTTATGGCGTCGGCGGGTGGGCATCGGCTGGTCTTCCTTTGCTGTGGTTGGCGAATATGTGTTTACCCAGGAGCAGCACGGCGAATCGGAACTCGTAACCTGTTATCGAGCAGCGACGGGGGAGAATGTCTGGGTGAACCGGGTGGACGCTTTTCATGAAGACCCGATGGGTTCCGGCCCCCGCGCGACGCCGGTCTTCAACCGCGGCAGACTCTACACCCAAGGCGCGACAGGGGTCTTGCAGTGTCTGGATGCGGCCACGGGAACAACCATCTGGCGCAAAGACCTGAAAACGGAGATGGGGGTCAAAATGCCGAACTGGGGCTTTTCCGCCACTCCGTTGGTCATGGACGAATTAATTGTCGTGGGAGCGGGCGATAGCAAGGAAAAGAGCCTTATCGCCTTTCAGAGCGCAACGGGCGAAATCGTGTGGTCTGCGGGTGACGCGGCAAATGGATACAGTTCGCCGCATCTTGCCGACATTGCCGGCTTTCCGCAGGTGTTGATACTCAGTGATTTCGGCCTGAAATCCTTCGACCTGGAGACGGGTGATCCGCTTTGGGAGCATATGTGGAAACTCTCCGGCAATCCCCGTTGCGTTCAGCCCCTTGTCGTCGGCAGTGATTTGGTCATGATGGGGTCTGCGGGCACGCTGGGGTCGCGCCTTCTCCGGATTCAGCGCCGGAGCGACACCTGGGAGGTTCGGGAGGAATGGACCACACGGCGGTTCCGGCCCTATTTCAATGACTCCGTGTTGCACAAGGGATATTGTTACGGTTTTGACGGCGACCGGCTGCTGTGCATCAACATCAAGACCGGCGATCGTCTTTGGGAAGGCAAACGCTATGGCGGGCAGGTTCTGCTTGTCGCGGACATTGACATGCTGCTGGTGTTGAGCGAGAAAGGCGTTGTAACGCTTGTGGAGGCGACCCCGACGCGCTTCAATGAGGTTGCGAGTTTCCAGGCCCTGACGGGGAAAACCTGGAATCATCCCGTGGTGGCGCACGGAAAACTGTTTGTCAGAAACGCCGACGAGGCGGCATGCTTCGCATTGCCGGAAGCGCAGTCCCTATGAGGATTGCCAATCCTGATTCCGCGGCGTTGTCACATCATTTGCCCGGTCCACGCAACGAAACAGGTGTCAGCGAAGCGGCGTGAGTTCGATATTCCTGAACATGATTGGGGAGCCTTCGCTCTGCAGGCCGATATGGCCGCGAGGGGGAACCTGCACGCCCGTCGCCTTGTTCTGAAATTCGCCGTTGACATATAACTCAACGGTGTCGCCTTTGCAGATGATCTCGTAGGTGTTCCATTCGCCGGGTTCTTTTTCGTTGGAAGGATTCCGGCGCGGCGCGACGCGGAAAAATTCGCCGGCGGGCCGGATATTCTCGTTGAAATCGCATCCCATGCCAACGACATCTCCGGCACGTTCGTGCTTCAGTTGCGCTTCCAGGCAAAGGGGCCATATCTTGTCTTCACTGGTCATCCGCAGCAGAACGCCGCTGTTGGTAGGCTCTTCGGGCCACCGCCATTCCAGGACAAGTTTGAAGTCGCCGTACTCCTCTTTGGTGCGCAGAAAACCGAAGGGATCGCCTTTGCACCAGATCGCCCCCTCGTGAACCTTCCATATTTCTTTCGGATCCACCCCCGGTTCCTTCAGATAAACGTGCCAGCCGTCAAGGTCCTTGCCATTGAAGAGGCAGATGGTTTCGTTTTCCGCCGAATCCGCTGCTTTGGATGCGGCATCCTCGGCGGAACCCGCCGCATGAAGCATCGCGCCCGGGGATATGAGGGCTGCAAAAACGGCCAAAAACGTAGTCGCGCGTTTCATATTCGGTCTCTCCTGTATTCATGTCTTGAACGGCGCATTATACATTAATTCAGGACAGTCCGAAATATTCCTGGCGGCGCGCAAAGCAGTAAATCCAGGTGGTTGCGGTCGTGCCGTTTCAGGAAGTGGCCCTGCTGAAGTATTCGCACATGAGCGCGGAGGCGCGGGCGTAGAAGGAATCCGGAGCGCTTGCGTGGAGTCTTTCGTTGAAGGGTCCAATCCAAAGCAGAAGATGCTGTTCCCTGAACTTATCGAGGGCGTCGTCGCAACGTCGTAATTCGTCGGGATTTCCCCGGAACAGCGCATATGCCTTCTTGAAATTCAGGTAGGACAGGAATGACAACTCAACAGCGATATGGTCCACGGATTCGTTGATCTCAACGCGGTGGTCGAAGGAAAAGGCACGGTAGAATCCGGCCACATCGGCCATGAGGGGGCCTTTGCCGCCCAGGCGGTCGCCGACATATTCCGATTCGCAGGGGGAACAGACGCCGCCGGCGCCGAGAATGAAATGATAATCGTTTTCCTTGTCGGGGGACAGTGCCAGGAGTTGATTGGCGGGGCCGCCGACTTCGCGGCAGAGTTCTTCCAATTCCCGTTGCCGTCCCGGACGGGGATGCTGAAAACAAAGAGAAAACAGGCGAAACGCCGCTGAAGTGGTCAGAACATCATGAAATTTTTTTTCATCGGGCATATTCATGATCTTCAGTGAGAACCATGGGGCCTTTGTGCGCCCGCGCCATCGGGCTTCTTGACGAACTGAATGGGAAACCAGGAACTTTGCATCTTGCGCGCGCCGACTTCAAGGCGCGACCCGTCCCACACGGCAAAGGCGGCATAGAAAAGGCGCGAGGTATCCAAAGCGCCGCGGTCGCGCGCGATGGGTCTGGAGATGATCACCCGCCATTGGCCGTTTTCCCACTGGCCGTATCCGGCGGACGTCTGCTCGGCGGCGAATTCCACGGAACCGAAACCGACGGATTCCAGGTCGCGGACGGCGGTGCCGTGGTGGGCCAGGGGATTCTCAGCGGCGACGGACGTGGTGAAGGTGCGTTCCATGACCGCTCTGGCGGTGTCGTCTTTGGCCATTTCGAAGATGTAGATGTCGCTCCATGTGTTGGGATAGAAGGTTCTGATGCCTTCGATATTGCCGGCCTCGGCTTCCTGCCAGACCGCTTTCCACTGGTGGATGACGACGGGGCGCGCGCTCCCCGGCGCACCGCCCATCGCGCTGTCCGGAAGATCGCCCGGAACGCCGGGAAACTGGATGGCAATCGAATCGCTGTATTTGCCAATCCGGGCGAGATGGTCCGGCGTGGGATCATCCCAAGTCAGCAGGAATGCCGTCCAAGACTCATTGTAAAGAGCCTTGATCCTGATTTCCGTAACACCGTCATTCTCAGACTTGGGTAAAGCGATCAACTGTTTCGCGAGCGTTATGGGGGTTTCGACGGCGGCTTTCCAACGCGGGTCTTCCATCGTTATGCCGCGCAGGTCGCCCTCGGCGTAGGTCGCTTTGATACGATCCAGCGATACAGGAGGCTCGTTGCCGCAGGACGTGAGCGCCATAAGAAGCATTATGGAACCGATTCTTTTCATGCTTTCACCTGTGCTTCATCTTTTTTTTGATGCTAATGCCCGACGCGCGGGCGCGCCGTCATGTGATGTTGTGCCTGCCCACCTGAAGTATTTCATCGAATGCATCACGGGTAACGACTGGTTCGCTGATGGGAACCCGACAGGTTTCATTCCGGTCATCATCGAACCCGACCGCTTCGTCGCCTTCTATCTTGAAAAACGAGACCGTGTGGGGCGTCGATCCCAACAGCGTGAAAATGCCCGCCAGGGTCTTGTCTTTTCGCGCCTGGAGATAGGTTTCCACAGCCTTTCTTGCGCCGGGGCCGAACATCTGTGTGAGAAAGGCATCGGAGACGTGGACCGGCGGAATGTAATAGACATTGGGTTCGAGTCCCAACTGCGGGAAAAGCGGCAGCGCCACTTTCCGGATGTGAACGAGGTAATCCAGGGGGTTGTCTTCAACAATCCGTTCGGGCGGGTTGATCCATCCCTGCATGCGGATTTTTCCGATGCAGGCCATGAAGCACTGCGGCTGTTCCCGGCGTTCGATCGCCGGATAACAGGCGATGCACTTCTGCGATACGCCCTCGACAGCGTTGTAAAAAACCTTTTTGTACGGGCATGCCTTCACGCATTCCTGGTATCCCCGGCAATGCTTCTGGTTCACCAGCACGATGCCGTCCTCTTTCCGCTTGTAGATGGCGCCGCGCGGACACGCGGCGAGGCATGCCGGATAAGTGCAGTGGTTGCAGATGCGTGCCAGGTAGAACATCCAGGCCGCGTGTTTGCCCGTGAAGTATGCGCCGCCCTCGATGGGCCGGTTCACTTCATCCTCGCCGATGTTGGGGTGGGCGTAGTCGAAGTCTGAGGGTTGCCATCCCAGCACGCGCTGGCGCACGGGTGCGGATTCGAAGATGGTGCGGCCGGCGTAGGTGGCGCCGTTCCAGGCGCCCGCGCCGAGCATGTCCAGAATGCGCACATCCCACATGATGGGATAGCAGCCGAAGGGCTTGCTCTCGACGTTGTTCCAGAACATGTATTCCTGGCCGCGACCGCCGGTCCATGTGGTCTTGCAGGCCACGGTGCAGGTCTGGCAGGCGATGCACTTGTTGATGTCGAAAATGGCCCCGAACTGCCGCTGGGGACGCACGCCGGTGTACCAGTAGTCCGTCTCCCGGTTGATTTGCCAGTTGAACACTTTCGCCATGGGAGTTTCCTTACGCTTCCGGCTGTTCGATATAGCCGCCGTTCAGGTACTTCTTGAATTGATCGCTTTCACTGGCAGGGCGCATGCCCATCGTGACAGGCTTCCACGGCCCCTGGCCGCCGACCCCGCCGTCTTCCGCTTTGGTGATTTTCACGAAGGTTTCGCGCGGCGCGCCGGTGGGGCAATGCACATCCGGCAGGAAGCCTTTTCTTATGAGGTGCCCCATGCCCTCTTTGCGGACCAATGAGTCGGTCATGAGGGTGGGCTTCAGCCAGGCGCGCGTACCGCTCTGGTGCGATCCGCCGCGAAACATCGCCTGGTAGTTGGTGTCGGGATTCTTGGCGAGGCCGTCCTTGCGTTCGCGCTGCCCCCGCACGCTGCCCGGTGTGGCCCCGTACATATTGAACCACATGCGGGTGACGCCCCGGGGCGTGCCGTTGTAGTAGCGGGCGCGAGCCAGCAGACGCGAGACCTTGAAAGCGGCATCGCCGGGCTTGTGTCCGCGATAGGGCCGGTCGGACGGGTCCGCGTCAATCCAGACATAGTCGCCGTCGGCGATACCGAGTTCCCTGGCATCCATTGGGTTGATGTCCACATAGCCCTCGGTGACGAACGGCATCCGGGTGTCATGGCGGAACATGTCGCCGAACGGCCCGAAATAGACCGCCACGATGTCCGTGTCAATGGGCGTGGTGTGCGCGCCGTGGCGGTATTTCGGGGTGTGCATGATGAACCTGAAGCCGTCCTTCATCAGGGGGTGCTTCGTCTGGGACACTTCTTTCCAACTCTTGATGACATGCCGTCCCTGCCGCGTTTCCACGCTCAGGTCGCTCTCGGGAAACCCGCATGCCTGTGGCGTCAACGGGTTCACAATCGGGTCGGGTTCGCACACAATCACGTTCGGCTCGTGGAAGGTGGAGTCCACCGGTTCGCGGTGGACCGGCAGGTTTTCGCCGTTGTCCAGAAATTCCTGATCCTCGCAGTAGAAGGTGAGTCTTCCGGTCTTGGTGTACCAGGGGCGATTCTCATGGGTGTGCTCATAGCCCACGGACCTCGGCGTGGTGCGCGTCATCATGAGCGCCGGAATCCCCTGTTTGGCCTTGTCCAGCAGGTCGGGGAAACGGTACCCTGCCGTGCAGTTGCTCATATTGAGGATGCGCTGGAGATATATGTCGGCGCGACCTTCGTTGACAAAGCGCCACATATCGCCGAAGCGGCGGTCGCCGGTGATGCCGGCGAGTTTCTCACTGACCAACGCAAGCACCTCCATATCGCCCCGGGTGTCGAACATTCTGGGCAATGGCGTTTCCGGGAACAGGGTAAGGAATGGATTGGTGACGGAGGCGGTCATGTCGGACTGCTTCATTTCGGCCCAGGAATCCACGCCGAACACGATGTCCGCCCATTCGCAGGACCCCGTCCACCACCAGTCGTTCAGCACCAACATTTCCACCTTGGGCAGGGTGTTGTACACGAGGTCGTAATGCCACTTGGCGTTTCCGATGATCGAATTGGAGTTTGAGAGCCATGCCGATTTGGTCGGCGTGGGCGTGTGCCCCTTGCCCGTGAAGTTTTTGTCGCCGACCCTGAGCAGCCGGTCGCCATAATTGAAGAAGTGGGCCGATTCTCCCTTCCAGTATGGTTTCACTTTCGCGGGCTTCTCCGGGTCCAGTTCGATGTCGAAGGGGTTCTCGTAGATGAATTGGGGATAGCCGTTCAGCAACGCGGTACGGTAATTGCCCGCGTAACTGCCGACATTGCCGCCGATATTGCCGATATTTCCGGTCAGCGCCGCCAACAGGAACACCGATCGATCTTTGAGATCGTTGTTGAAGAACTGGTTCGGTCCCATGCCGACGGGAAACATCGTCGCGCGCGCATTTTTCGCGATCTCGCGGGCAAGTGCAATGATGGACTCTTTCGGCGCCCAGGTGATCTCCGAAGTGATCTCGGGCGTGTAGTTCCTGCCCAGGCTGTTCTTGATCAGTTGAAAGACCGGCGCCACCCGGACCGTTTGACCGTTCTTCAAGGTGACTTCGAAGGTTCCCTCCAACACAGGATCAATCGGCAACGCGCTGAAGTTTTCACCGACATGATCGCGCGTGATTTTGACCGGCGCATTCTGGCGGCGGTCCCAGGCGACAAAATCGCCCCATTCATCCCTTAGTTCCTTGGGAATCCATTGCAGTTGCTGTCGCATCGGCGGCGGTGGCGTCTCATCCCTGGTGAATACTTTGGTGAAGTTGCCGAGTTCCGCCGGGGGATCGCCGAACAGGTCGCCGGCCCGCAGCAGGGTGCGGGTGTCGAGCCTGACCAGCAACGGCAGGTCGGTGAACTTGTTCACGAAATCCTTGTCATGCAGATTCTCCTGGATAATGACGTTGGCCAGACCCAGGGCAAGCGCCGGCGTCGTTCCGGGGCGCACCACGATGGCCGCGTCCGCCTTTGAGGAGGTCGCGCTGTACTCGCAGGCAATCACGACCACCTTCACGCCCTTGAGCCGGGCTTCCGTCAGCCAGTGCGCGTCGGGCATCTTGGTGCAAATCCAATTCATGCCCCACACGACAACCATCTTCGCATGTTCCACCGAACACAGGTCGAAATCCACGGTTTGCTGGCCGGTGACCATGGGATGTCCCGGCGGCAGATCGGTATGCCACGAATAACTGTCCCAGCCCCGGCCGCCCACAGCGTTATCAGGGCCGACCTTGCGCAGGTGGTCGTCAAGCAAGGCGAGTGAATTGGCGAACCTGTTCATGGCGTAGATGCGCGCGCCCAACAGCGGCATGCCTCCCCGGAATTTCAGTACCTGCGTCCCCACGCCCTGATAGGCTTCAATCATCTCCTCCGAGTAGTGCCCCTGCGCCTTGAGCCGCTTAATACCTTCTTCGCCGGAATAGGTTGCGGCGATGTTGTGGAGCGCCTTCGCGGCGATTTCCGTGGCTTCATCCCAGGAGAGCAGCAGCCATGTGTCTTCCGCACGTCTGAAATACTTGGCAGGCGGTGCGCCCGTCACCGGGTCGCGTGGAAACCCCGCGTCAACCCATTCCTTGAAGCCTTTTCTTACATGGGGGCCGCGGACGCGGCGGTCACCATAAAAACGGCGCACCAGCGCCAATCCTTTCTGACAACACCGGGGGTCCCACCGGTGCGACGCTTTGTTGCCGTAGAGGTCGGTGGCCTGGCCGTATTTGTACGAGGGACTGATGCGGGTAAGCACGCCGTTCTTGACATGCGCCACCAGCAGGCAGTTGTGGGTGTCGTTGGGCGCGCAAAGAAACGTGAATTTGCTGTCATACTGGAAGATATTGCGGTAAACCCTTTCCCAATCCCGGTCGGGGTAATCGTCCAGCGGGTTGGTCGCGGTTTCGATGCCCCAGGCACGCGTGGCCTGGGAAACCAGCGCCGCAAACCCGCTCGCCGCGCCCATCGCGAGAAACTCGCGCCGGCTGGGCCTCTGTTTCTGTCTCGGTTCATCGCCCATTGGAAATTCCTTTATATAAGCGGTTCATTGCAGGGTTTTGACAAAAGTGACCAAATCTTCTATTTCTGCGCTTGTCAATGCGGCGAAAGACGGCGAGTCCTGGGCGAAACCCGTCATAGTGGTGCCATGCCGTCCCCGCTCGATGGTCGCCTTGATATAGGCGTCCGTGGCGCTTTCCTGGAAAACGCGATTGGCCAGCGCGGGCGCCTGGATGCCGTGGCCCGTCTCCCCATGGCAGCCGGCGCAATTGCGCTCATAGAGGAACGCGCCTCTTTCCGGATTGCCCGATGCGCGGTAACGTTCATCATAATCCGGGGACAACGGCGTATCGCCCCGGAGATAGGCCACGATATTGAGGATTTCATCCTCGCGCAGTCCGCCGGCCTGTTCTTCCCAGGCGGGCATGTCGCGGCCGGGGCGGCCCTTCTCGATGTTCCTCTTCAGGAAGTCATCGGTTGCAATCGCGGTAAATGCGGGATTCCTGACGGTGGGGATATAACGTTTGAGTATGGGATCGTAATGAGAACTGAGACCGTCCTGGTGGCAGGCGTAACAATAGCGCTTGTACAGTTCCTCGCCGGGCAATGCCTTGCGGAATGCCTTATGATACTCGTATTCGATGCGGTCCTTGGGGATGTAATTCATTGGAAGGTCAAGCCCGCGCAATGACAGGATGTAGTTTGTCAGCGCCAGGGCCTCGTCATAGGTGAAATTGTAGTTCTTCATTGTACTGCCGGCGACGATCTTCTGCGGATCCATCAGGTGTTCAATGTGCCAGTTGGCGATGGTGTGATCGCCCTCGATGTACGCAAAGGGGAAGGCCGCCTTTTTCTTGACGCCCACAGTGTCCAGTGGGAGACCCATCGCACCGCCGACACCTGCCACCTTGTGGCATCCATAACAGCCTTTCTCGACAAAGAGTTCATATCCCCGGGCGGCCAGCGGCGCGTATTCCTTGATCGCATCGGGCGCATGACACATGGCGCAACTGGATTGCGCGAATTCTTTGGGCAAAAGGGGATAGTCCCAATGCACATCGGCGGCTTTGGCGTCGGCGAAGACGGTTGCCCGGCCCTGTCCCTGATGGCAGATGGTGCAACCGTATTGCTCCGGCGGATGTTTTTCCAGGTAGTCGCCGGGATGCGTGCGATAGGGTTGCTCCTGGTCGGCCATGCGCGGATCATCAATGCCGGGGTGGCAGGTGATGCATCGGTCGGTGATGTTCAGGGCGGGAATGACATTTTGCATGATGCGGTTCTCAAATTGACGCGCAATCTCGCGCCCGGCGTCATCCGTGGCTTTTTCGCGGAGTATCCGGGCATAGCGGCCGCGGACAATGCGCCATTCCGCGATCAGATTCTCCTGCACGGCGGCGGCGGCGAGGAACACCAACGTCAGCAGGCTGACCATTAACAGCGCCCATTTGATGCGCCGGTCCAGCACTTCCATGTCCGGTTTCTCCATCATGCATGCTCCGGTTTAATGGACGGGCCAATCGGCCCGGCTCCAGTAGAAATCCCAATTCGGCCCGCGCAGGGAGACGCCGACGTAAGTCAGAATGACGAACCCTGCCAAAAAACAGACGAAGAGCGCGATTGCGCCCATGCGCGTCGAGTTGAAGCGCCGGATTATCCACAAAGACCACAGGGCATAGGCGAGGGTCAGGAGGCTGCCCGGATTCACAATGATGATGAACAACTGCGGAATATCGGGGAACCAGGTGCGCAGCCAGCCGTATCGGACCGGGATCCCCACCGCCGCCGCAGCGGCCGCGATCGCAAAGACCAGCGATTCAATGGCGACGCGTCGCCCGCGCCGGCCGCTGAACCACACCCCGCCAGGCTCCGACTCGCGATCGAGGTAAGGAATCAACAACAGGCCCAGCACGGCGATGGTCGGTATGAGGATACCGCCGACGAAGGCCGAATAGGACACGATTTCCTGCAAGCCCAAAAAGTACCAGGGCGCTTTGGCGGGATTTTCCGGGATATCCGGGCTGGCCAATTCCTTGAGGGGCGCGTCGAAAAGAAGCCCCAGCGCCACGCAAATCAACATGGTAATCATGAATACCAGCAATTCCGCGCGCAACAGATACGGCCAGGATGGCAGCGTTTCGTCCATGACCTTGCCGGTGTAGGGCGACTTGTCGCGCACCAGCGCCATCAAGCCATAGGTCTTGGTGGGGGCCACAGACGGCGGCAGCGCCTCGGATACCGGCGCGCCCACGCCCTTGCCGGCGGCGGTCGGGCAGCCTTCCGGGCGCGCCAGGCCGCCGTCCTTGCGGATGCGCCAGATATGCACGCAGATGATGATGGTCATGACAATCGGGAGCACCATCACATGCAGGAGGTAGAACCGGGTCAAGGCTTCCTGACCAATGCTGGTGGCGCCCAGGAGCAGTTCGCGCTGCAAGTCGCCCACGTTGAAGATTTCGGGCAATCCCATTGCGGCGACCAGTTCGTTGGGCGACGCTGCGATGTTCGCCCCGATGGTGATGGCCCAATAGGCCAACTGGTCCCAGGGCAGCAGATAGCCCGTAAATGAGAACATGAGTGTCAGGACAAAGAGGATCATGCCCAGCACCCAGTTGAATTCACGGGGCGACTTGTAGGAGGCCGTGAAAAAAACCCGCGCCATGTGCAGGATGACCGTGATCACCATGAGGTGGGCCGCCCAGCGGTGGATGTTGCGTATGAAGCGCCCCGTGGGCACGACATAATGCAAATCCTTGATGCTGTCGTAGGCGAGTTCCACCGACGGCTTGTAGTACACCATCAGCAGCACGCCGGTGACCGTGAGTATGATGAACTGCGACACCAGCGCGACGCCGAGTCCAAAGGTGGCGGTCAGTCCCAGGGACCGGGGATGCACGCGCGTGGCGTGAATGTGCAGGAAGAAATTGCTGAAGACCGCCTGGGACCGCGCCCGGTCCGAGGTGGGCGCGCCGTGGCGCAACACGGAATCCCGCAACCTGTGCGGGAGTCCCTTGAGGTTTTCCCAAAAACTTGCGAGTGCGCTGCTTGCCATGTCCGGCCCTCCCCTACACTTTGAAGTATTGGTTGGGCGGCGCCTCGCGGGCGGTGTCCACTACCAGCGCCCCATCCGCCGCGCGCGTTACCGACAACCAGACCAGCGCCCGGGGTGCGGGTCCCTGCTTCACTTTGCCCTCCGTATCGAACCGGGACCCGTGACAAGGGCATTGGAAGCCGTCCGGCGTTTCGGTGACGACGCAGCCGAGGTGCGTACAGATGAGCGACATGGCGGCGATTCCATCCTCGGTGGAGAGAATGCGCACGTTGCGATGTGAAATGATTTTCACCGTACCCGGCGGGAATTCAGCGGGGTGCCCCGCCCGGAATCGGCTTGACGCCTCCGGCAACACGCGCGGCTTGGGCAGACGCGCCATCCCGAGGATGGAACCGAAAATCGCCACGCCCGCGCTCACAAGCCCTGCCATCCCCAAAAAATCCCGGCGCGGCACGGGTTCGGGTGCTAAACGCCCTGACATAACGGATTCTCCTTGAAATGAAACGCTTCCATCGTTATCGCCCCGGTGGGGCAGCGTTCCGCGCACAGCGCGCAACGGATACAGCGCGTCTCGTCCTTGACAATGGCGGATGCCTGCACGGGCGACATCGGCTCCAACAAGGCATCGAACAGCGCAGGCACCGGCGCCACAGGCTGCAACTCGCCCGCCGAAACGATGTCCAGACAGGATTCCGGACATACTTCCACACAGCCCCCGCATAACACGCATTTTTCACCGTCAAAAATGGTGTTGACCCCGCAGTTCAGACAGCGCGACGCCTCCCGGCGCGCCGCCCCTTCGTCGTATCCCTCCTCCACCAACGCGGCGGGGTTGGCCAGGCGCTGTTCGACCGGGAGCGTCGGCAACGGCACGCGCTTCAATTTCTCGTAATCCGGTTCGCGCGCATAGTCCGCGAGCGGAAAATGCAATTCCACTGATTCCGCGCGCAGCGCGCGGCCCGTCACCGACTGATAAATAGTGCGGGCAACCGCCTTGCCGGAAGCCACGGCATGAATCAGAAGTTTCGTGCCGTAGGCGAGGTCGCCCGCGACAAAAACATCCGGCGCGCTGGTCCTGCCAGTTTCCTGATCGCATTCAATCAACCCGTTGGGAAGCAAGCGCAGTCCGTCACGTTCGCCGTCAATGAATGAGAGGTCGTAGGTCTGGCCGATAGCCAGCAGGACGTTGTCGCAGGGAATCTCCATGGTCACATTCTCGTCGAATATCGGCTTGAAGCGACCGTCCGCATCGAACACTTGCAGGCATTTCTGAAACAGCACGCCCCGGACCGCGCCCTGCGCATCGGTCAGGATCGCCTTGGGACCGACGCTGTTGCAGCGGACAATCCCCTCCTCGTCGCCTTCAATGATCTCGATGTCGTCGGCAGGCATTTCCTCCAGCGATTCAAGCGAGCATAAATGCACTTTGCCCACGCCGGGTCGCCGCACGGCGGTGCGCGCCGCATCCAGCGAGATTTGCCGCAGCACGGTGCGCCCGACATCGTAGGCGACGTTGCCGCCCCCGATGACCACCACGCGCTGTCCCAATGCCGGCGGACGCCCCAGGAACACGTCGCGCAGAAATTCGACGCCGCCGTAAACGCCCTTGGCGTCCGCGCCGGGAAGGTTCAATTTCCGCGAGGACTTGGCGCCCGTGGCAATGACAACAGCATCGTGTCGCGCGCGCAAATCAGGAAAGGATATGTCCTCCCCTACCCGGCAGTTGGTGACCGCCTTTACGCCCATCGCCCGGATAACGTCCACCTCCGCCCGCACCAGGTCGCGCGGCAGACGGTATTCCGGGATTCCCGTCGTCAGCATGCCCGCCAGCACCGGCTCCATTTCATAGATCGTCACGGAAAAACCCAGGAGCGCCAAATCGTGCGCTGCGGCCAGGCCCGCCGGACCGCTTCCGATAACCCCGACGCTTTTATCCGTCACAGGCGTGACATCGCCTCGCATCAATCCCTGCAGAAGGAAAAGCAGTTCGTCCCGGTCAAGGCACGCGCGCGACTGCGCACGCAACGCGGCTTCTTTGAGAAATGCGATGAATGCGCTTCCATCACCCTTGCGCGATTCCGGACCGAAGCGGTCACACACGAAGCGCTTCAACGCGCGGATCGCAATCGGTTTGTCCACATCGCCCCGACGGCATGCCGTCTCGCACGGCGCGCCGCACACCCGCCCGCACACCGAGGCCAGCGGATTCGGCCCGCGCGCGATCAGATAGGCCAGCGCGTCGTCCCCTTCCGCAATGGCCCGCACATACCCCCGCGCATCCGTATGTACCGGGCACGCCGCCTGGCACTTGATCTGTTCCTTCCAGTATTGCCGGTCCGGCACTTCCACCTTGACGCCCATTGTTCTCCCTTGTCTCCGCCTGCCTTCGCATGCCCTCTCGCGCTGCGTCTATTTGTGGATTTCTATATCCACCAAAAGGTGGATGCTATTATCCACCATTGTGCCGCGTTTGTCAATACCCTCCGCCGCTGCCAAAAAATCGCCCCGTTTCCCCCGGGTGCGCCGGGATTGCCGGGGCTTGCACACGGGGGTTGACAATTTGCGGCAATAACTGGATAATCCTATCCACAATAACGCACGCGGATTACGCCGCAAGAAAAAGGGAGCGCCGTGTTCAGACTGTATTCAAAGGGGTGTGAATATGCCATCCGCGCCCTGATGTGCGCCGCGCCCGAAGGCATTGTAAAACGGTTTCAGGCCAGGGATGTTTGCCGGCGTGGCGGCATACCGGAGCCATACACGCGGAAGGTGCTGCAATCGCTGGTTCAGGGGGGCTTTTTGCGCGCGGTGCTGGGGCCGGGCGGCGGATATGAACTGACGCGCGATCCGTCTGAGATTACCTTGTATGAAGTCATCCGGGCGGTAGACGGCGAAGACACGTTTGACGGTTGCATCCTGGGACTTCCGGAATGCGGGGGCAGGAACCCGTGCCCGCTGCATGGCGTGTGGGCTAATGCCAGGGAACGGCTTTTTACGCAATTGCATGCGAAGACGCTGAAGGATTTGATCGCGCAGAGCGCTCGTGAAAACGAACGAATGGGGCCGCGTGGCCGCGCGCGGAGAACGAAAAAACAGGGCGATCAGGGGAAGCGGAAATAACGCGGAAAAAGGTGAAAGAATCATGAAGGTGTTGCATGTTGTTGGACGGAAAAACCACGGGAAAACCACACTGATATCGGAACTCATCGCGCACTTGACCCGGATGGGGATGCGGGTGGGAAGCATCAAGCATTGCGGCCACGAGCACATGCTGGACGTTCCCGGCAAAGACTCCGCCCTGCACCGGCAGGCGGGCGCAGAACCCACCGTGGTGCTGACCCCCTCCCAGATGGCTGTCTTCCAGCAGCGGCAGGCGGAAAATGGATCATACGCGGCAATCCGCGCCCATTTTGAGCACTGTGACATTGTGTTGGTAGAAGGCGACCTGGACGGCCCAGGCCCCAAGATAGAGGTCTGGCGGGCCGATGTCGGCGGCGATCCCATTGCCATGCTGCGCGACGATATTCGCGGAATCGTCTCCAACGATCCCATTGAGACGGACCGGATAATCTGGCAGCGCGACCGCATCCCCGAAATCGCCGAGGCCGTGCTGGAATTGGCGGAGGTCGTCTGAAGATGGACCGGCTGCCCGTGTACATCCTCGCGGGAGGCAGGAGTTCCCGATTCGGCAATGACAAGGCCCGCGCTTTGTGGCGCGGTAAACCGCTTCTTTCTCATATCGCCAGACAGGCAGAGGCCGTCGCCTCGCGCATCACAGTGGTCGCGCGGCGCGCCGAAATGTATGCCGATCTTGGCTTACGCGGCATTGCCGACATTCATCCCGGATGCGGTCCACTCGGTGGATTGCAGGCCGCACTGCGGGACTGCGCGCCCGAACCCTGGATCCTGCTGCTGTCCTGCGACATGGTTCCGCTTTCCCCGGTTTGGTTGCAACTTCTGCTCGATGGACGGCGCGCAGGCATCGAGATGGTGTATTTTCAGGACCGCCGGCCAGAGCCGTTCCCGGCGCTGTTTCATTGCTCCGTCGCCTCTGCAGTAGATACACAGATGACCGAAGGGCGCCTGGCGATGACGGCGTTGTTCTTTTCCGGGCGCATTCTTGGCCGCGCGCTTCCGCTTCCGCAAGATTGGCACGCATGCAGAAATATCAACCGGCCCGCCGATTTGGACGATGAGGACAGGGCGATTTCCCCGACGCGATCCGTCCCCGCGCCCCTTCGGAAGGATTTCCCGTGAAATTCCTCCGCGAACGCATCCGCATGGACCGGCATGAACTCGGCGGTGCCTTTGGAGACATCGGGACGGACCTGCCGCTGATTGCCGGTATGATCCTCGTGTCCGGCATGGACGCCGCCAGCGTACTCATCCTCTTCGGCGCGGCGCAACTCTTCACCGCCCTGTATTACGGCATTCCGATGCCGGTGCAACCGCTCAAAGTCGTGGCTGCGTTGGTCATTACCCAGCAACTGCCCGCCGCATTGGTCTATGGCGCGGGACTGGCCATCGGCGCAACGATGCTGGTATTGACACTGACGGGTCTTGTCTCGCGAATGGGGGCGATCGTCCCCCGACCAATCATTCTCGGCTTGCAAGTCGGGCTGGGTCTGAAACTCATCGAGGTGGCGATCGGTTATGCAACAAATGACGGGGTCCAAGGCGGCGTTCTGGCATGCGCCGGCGCGGCGCTGATTTTGCTGCTTTATCGCAATCGTCACGTGCCGCCCGCCCTCCTTGTCATTGGCCTCGGCATGGCCTACGCATTCCTTTCCGGGGCCGCCTCGCTCAGCGCGATTGCGGGGGCCGCAGGGTTTGCCTTCCCCCGGCTGTACACCCCCGCCGCGACTGATATTATTCAGGGATTCCTTCTGCTTGGCCTCGCACAGATTCCCGTCTCACTGGGCAATTCCATCTTTGCCACCGGCCAACTCGCAAACGACCTCTTCCCCCACCGCAACATCTCCACCCGGCAAATCGGCTTGTCCTACAGCCTTATGAACCTCATCGCGCCTTTTTTCAGCGGCATCCCCATGTGCCACGGCTCCGGCGGCATGCTCGGCATGCATTTCTTCGGCGCGCGCACCGGCGGCGCGCCCCTCCTCTACGGCCTGTTTTTCCTTGGCCTCGGCTGCTTCTTCAGCGGCGGATTCTCAGGCATTGTCGCTGCATTTCCCCTCCCCATTCTCGGCGTACTCCTGTTTTTTGAAGGATTTGCCCTCACCCGCCGCCTCACGGAAACCCTCCCGGACCGCGTCGCCCTGTTCAATGCCGCCACGGTCGGCATCGCAAGCATCCTTCTCCCCTACGGTTTTCTTTTCTCCATGATTTTCGGCACAATCGCGTGGCATCTCACGGCTTTCACGTGGAAACTCATCCAGATATTGCGCTATAACAACATCTAGGTTTCAAGCATCGCCACGCGGATGATGCGGCCGCAGCCGTGCAGCCTTTCCGACAGATCAAAATTACGAAACCCCATAGTGCATGTTGCAGAAATGCAATCAGTTACACAGCCATCCCATAGACTGGCAGCACGACATCCACTTGGCCATTGCTTATCCTGCAGGTGATTTCAGTGTTGTCCAAAACAGATTATTAAGAAGATGAAAGACCATGTCCGAAACCCTTGGAAAATCCTGTTGAATCAAGATGATGTGGCGGGCTTATTCCATACGAAAACCTCTCCATGGGATTCTTGATGCATCATTGACACGTGTGCCGAGTTGTCCTGTTTTGTTCCCCCTCACCCCACCCCTCTCCCAGAGGGAGAGGGCGTTTGCCGCCTGACCTGAGGTATGCTGTTATTCCCCCTCCCAGAGGGAGCGGGCGTTTGCCGCCTGACCTGAGGTATGCTGTTATTCCCTCTCCCAGAGGGAGAGGGCGTTTGCCGCGCCACCTGCGGAATGCTGTTGCTCCCCCTCCCAGCGGGAGAGGGCGTTTGCCGCCTGACCTGAGGTATGCTG
>CALEDJ010000024.1 GCA_937951485.1 uncultured bacterium | reverse complement strand
CCCGCGCCCGTTTCATGCTAGAGTTCAAAGGCTCTGCGGAGAGGTGACCGAGTGGCCGAAGGTGGCGCCCTGCTAAGGCGTTGTGCGCCAAAAGCGCACCGTGGGTTCAAATCCCACCCTCTCCGCCAGTTGTTGCCTTCCTCTTTTTTTGCACCACCTGAACCATTGAAAATACAGGATGTCACGGGTGGTTCAAAGACCTTTTCGTCGAATCTGAGTCTCTCTGGAAAAAAAATAGCGATAAGCCTTGTCGCCTCCTCACGCCACTCCCGCAATGTGACGGAAGCCGTGGCCGCGCTACCCCCGGAGCAAATGATGAGCACTGTCAGTTGGGTGTAGCGAAGCGGCACCCACCATGTCTATTTCATGACACGGCGGGAACGGGGTCATGAGGCGATGATCAAGGGTGGGCTTCATCGCGCTTTGCTTCATTTCACCCCCTGCGGACGATAGTATTGTCTCCCCCTCACCCCACCCCTCTCCCATAGGGAGAGGGAGCAGGAGCATATCTGAGGTTTCGCCATAAACTCCCTCTCTCCTTGGGGGAAGAGCAGGAGCATATCTGAGGTTTCGTCATAAACTCCCTCTCTCCTTGGGGGAAGAGCAGGAGCATATCTGAGGTTTCGCCATAAACTCCCTCTCTCCCTGGGGGAAGAGTAGGAGCATATCTGAGGTTTCGCCATAAACTCCCTCTCCCCCTGGGAGAGGGGTGGGGTGAGGGGGAACTTTTTAACGAAAAGGGTCTTACACGGCACGCAAAGCCTTTTTGGAAAGCACAGCAGTTTTCACTCTGTAGATGTAGAACGGTCGCGCTTCTTGGCGACCATGGCGTTGAGGATGCCCTGCTTGTTTCGGTTGCCGCCGGCTTCGCCGGTGTAGGCGTCCATGATGCGGATGTCAATGTAGCGGCCATGTTTGAGGAAGTAGTAAATCCAGAAGGGGTAGTGGAAGAGGCTGACCTGTTCGGCGGCTTCAATGACGGGTTTGTCCTGCTGCCCGCGGCGTCGCATGATGCTCTGCAGGAGGTCGCGGCGGGCTTGGGCGACGGCGGCTTCTTCGGTCCATCCGGGGTCGAAATGGTCCTCCCCCACATCGGCTTTGACGAGGTCGTTTTGGCGCTCGAAGAGTGCGAAACTTCCGGACCACGCCTCCAGGGAAACGCTGATGATGCCCGGGCCTTTTCGTGAGTTGACGCGGAAGTCGATGAGGTAATAGGGCATCCAGATGCGTTCGATGCGGGGGAGCGCACCGCGCGCCAGGGGCGGGGCAGTTCCGGCGAGTTCGAGGATACCAAAGAGATTTCCCCATCTCGGCCTGCGGAAGAAGCGCCATGCGTCTTCTGCGTCATAGCGCGCGGGCAGATGCCACAATTGGCTCATGAGCGCCGCTTGATGCGTTTCCTGGCCCGGAACCCGAATATCAGCAGGCCCATCCCGACGCCGAACAACACCAGCCCGGAAACGAAATTGACGACACCCGCATGCGGGTCAACATCGGCCCAGAAGGTGCCTATGAGCACGGGGATGGAGAGCACCGTCACGAAAATGCCCAAGGCCATCTGGGTTTCCGCGTCACGCAATTTCAGGACATCCCCCGTATTCTTGCTGGTGTCAATGGTGTGCATGTCGCTCATGGCGCGGCCTCCTAAAAGTACAGGTACACAAAAACATGCGGCAGCATGGCCAGGACGGTCCAAATCCGCAGGTCCGTCCAGATGGATTTGCTGGGCCGGCCGCGGTTGACATACCCTTCTCTCAGAATGATCCCGACCCAGACCATTGTGCCGACAAAAAATCCTATTGTGACGAACTTGGCCGTCGCGTCCATAAAGTCGGTGCTGAGGAATACATTGACCGGATGAAATACCGGTTGCAGCACCGGCTGGAATATCCGGGTCATTATCTCACGCAGCATATCTTTGTTCCTTTCCTTATCAACGAATATGTGTCAAAGCGCCGCATCAGGATATCCGGTCCCGCAGGGTATCCTGCATTTCCTCGTCGCGCACCACGGAATCCCATACCAGCCCGCGAATTTTTTCTTCCGGCTCAGGCGGGGTCAGGAGGCTGACCACCACGGTGACGACCAGCGCGAAAACGAATGACCACCAGGCCACGAAGAGGAACGGGTCATCCGAAGGAAAGAGCCCGTCGGTGTAGTTCAAAACGAAACAGAACGCCACGCCGAGCACCAGTCCCGCCAAACCGCCCCATCTTGTAGCGCGCCGCCACATGATGCCGAGCAGGAGAATGGCGAGGGTCGGCCCCTGGAAGAGCGAGAGGGCGGTTTGGATGAAGATGTAGATGCCTTCCGCCTGGCCGACGGTCTTGGCTAGCAGGGCGGCGGCAATGATAAAGGTGACGGTCAGGGTGCGCCCGAGAATCAGCGCCTGGCGCTCATTGAAGGGCTTGCCGAAGAACAACGTCTTGACGCGCCCGAAGATGTCGGTGACGAAAATGGTGGTGGACGAGTTCAGGGTGGAGTCCACGCTGGACAAGAGCGCCGCGAATAGCGCCACGAACATCAGCCCGCGCAGGCCCGGCGGCATCAGCAGGCGAATCATCGTGGGCACCGCGCTGTCGGAATCCGTCAAGTCCGGCAGCAGCACCACGGCGCAGAGGCCGGGCAATGCCACCATGAGCGGGATGAAGGATTTCAGAAACCCGCCAAGCAGCATGCCGCCTTTGGCATCCCACTCCGAACGCGCGCCCAGTGTGCGCTGGACGACGGTCTGGTTGCCGCTCATATAGGCGATGGCCAGCACGATGCCCAAGCCGAAGACGATACCCGTCCACGGGAAGGCCGTTGCGGTGTCATGGGGCAGCAGGAGCCGGAAGTGATTCTCATATTGAGGCCCCATGGCCTCGATCTGCGTGCGCAGTGCGGTCCATCCCCCCACTTCCCACATGCTCAGGGTCAACAAGGCAAGTCCGCCGACGAACATGACAATGAGTTGCACCACGTCCACCATGACCACGGCGGAGAGGCCGCCGGAGAAGGTATAGACGCCGGTGACAAAGGCGATCAGCCAGACGGTGCGGGTCTGTTCCCAGCCCAATACCGTGTACATCAATTTGTCCGCCGCCACCCACATCATCAGGGCGAGCATGGTGAGCATGAAGCAGGCCCAGATGGTCGCGTGAATGATCTGTACCCCGGCGTTATAGCGACGGCCCAGAAATTCCGGGATAGTGAAGACTCCGGAACGCCAGAAATACGGCACAAATACAAAGGCGGCGAACACCATGGCGGGCATCGAGCCAATCCAGTCGAAATTTGCCGCCGCGATGCCGTCCTTATGCGTAGCGCCTGCCACCGCCACAAAGTCCATCGCGCCAATGTCGCTCACCACGATGGAGAAGCCGATGGCCCAGAACGGCAGCGCCTTGCCCGCAATGAAGAAGTCGCCCGCGTTCTGGACGTACCTGCCAAAGAAGGTGCCCAGCACAAAGATGCCAACGAGATAGACAAAAATGGTAACGATGTCTATTGATGCCAGACCGATTGTTGGTTCCGTCATGCTGCTCTCCCCGCGACTGCGGCGTTCCGCAAAGCCCGCATTAAACCCGAATTTCGAGGAAGTATGCCAAAAAGGGAATCATTTCACAAGAAAATGGCCCTCATGAGGAGGGGAAGGGACATTTTTGGACCGAACGGACAAAATGGAGGGCGTGGGCCACGAAACAAAGTTTTTCGTCATGCAGGTTCTATTTGCTATGATTTGGCACGTCGTTTGTGGGGAAAAGCGGCGTAAAACAAAGGGTCAACCGGAGAGGAGCGGGAAGCGATGTCGGAGAAATACACGATTGGTCTGGATTACGGCACCAATTCGGTGCGCGCGCTGGTCGTCAATGTCGCCACCGGCGAGGAGGTGGGGACCCATGTCTTTGATTATCCCCATGGCGAAGCGGGCATCATTCTGGATGCGAAGGACCCCAATCTGGCACGGCAGCATCCCGCGGATTATGTGGAGGGAGCGACGGCGGCGGTACGCGGCGCATTGAAGGACGCCGCGCGAATCCCAGGCTTTTCTCCGGACAAAGTGATTGGTATGGGCGTGGACACGACGGGCAGCACGCCTTTGCCCGTGGACGCGAATGGGGAGCCACTGGCGTTCCAGGACACCTTCAAGAATAATCCGGCAGCGATGGCCTGGCTTTGGAAAGACCACACCTCCCATGCGGAAGCGGCGGAAATCACTGAGAAGGCGGCGGCGACGCACCCGGAATACCTGGCAAAATGCGGCGGGGTCTATTCCTCGGAGTGGTTCTGGTCGAAACTGCTGCATTGCCGGCGCGTCGCGCCGGAAGTTTTTGACGCCGCATATACCTGGGTGGAATGCGCCGACTGGATTCCCGGACTGCTCACCGGCACGACCGCGCCGGACCGGGTCAAGCGGTGCATCTGCGCCGCGGGTCACAAAGCCATGGCCAATCCCACCTGGGGCGGCTACCCGAACGCCGCTTTCCTGGCGTCGGTGGACGAGGCGCTCGCGCGGGTGCGTGAGACCCTGCCCGACAATCTGTACTGCATCAAGGACGCCGCCGGCGCGTTGACGGACGAATGGGCCAAACGACTGGGGTTGAAGGCAGGCATCCCGGTGGCGGTCGGGGCGTTCGATGCGCATCTCGGCGCGGTGGGATGCGGCATCACACCTGGGGTGCTTACGAAAATCATCGGCACCTCCACCTGCGACATGATGGTCGCACCGATGGACGAAGACCTGCCCGATATTCCCGGCCTCTGCGGGATCGTTCCCGAATCCATTCTGCCCGGCGCATATGGCTTGGAAGCGGGGCAGTCCGCCTTCGGCGACATCTACAACTGGTTCGTCAATTACCTGCAACCGGGCGGGCCGGACAAAGGATCGCATGAGGCGCTGACTGATGCCGCGCAACGGTTGCGGCCCGGCGAAAGCGGCCTGATCGCGTTGGACTGGCACAATGGCAACCGCACCATCCTGGTGGACCCCCGCCTGACGGGGATGATGCTGGGCATGACGCTGCACACGCGCCCGGAGGAGATATACCGCGCGCTGATCGAAGCAACGGCGTTTGGGGCGCGGGTGATCATGGAGCGTTTCGAGGAATATGGGGTGAACGCGAAGCGCGTGATCAATTGCGGCGGCATTGCGATGAAGAATCCGCTGGTCATGCAGATTCTCGCGGATGTGATGAACCGCACAATGGAGATTTCGCGCAGCACGCAGACCTGCGCGCTGGGCGCTGCCATGGCGGGCGCGGTGGTGGCGGGCAAAGCGGCGGGCGGTCATGACGATTTTACCTCGGCGGCAAAGGCGATGACGGGAGTGCAGGACGTCAAATATGCGCCGGACCCCGGGCGCGCGGTCGTGTATGATCGGCTTTATCGCCTGTACCGGCAACTGCACGACGCCTTCGGCACACGTCAATATAGCGCCAACCTCGCGCATGTGATGAAGGAACTTCTGGCCATCCGTGATGAAACACGCGCCTGATTCCCGCTTATACAAACCCGAATTTGCGCCGGCTTCACAAAGTGCGGTATACTGGCAGGGCTGGGGAAAAGTGACCTTATCCAAGGCGCCCCCGAATAAAGCCTGCGATTCAAGGAGATTCTTTTCATGAGCAATGCAACCACGTTGACAGGCGCGACGTTTCAGAACGCTGTGGCCAATGGCGTGACTCTGGTTGATTTCTGGGCGGAATGGTGCGGTCCGTGCCGCATGATCGCGCCGGTAATAGATGAGATTGCCGCGGAGTATGCCGACAAGGCGAAAGTCGGCAAGGTGAACGTGGACGAGGAACCGGACCTGGCGACGCAATTCAATGTGCAGAGCATTCCCACCCTGTTGGTGATGAAAAACGGTGCGGAAGTGAAGCGATTTATCGGCTATACGAAGAAACACGAATTGGCGGAGGCGTTGAACGCCGCCCTGGCCTAGTCGAATCGGGCCGCGCGGCGGTCCGGGAACAACGGTTTCAGGAAGCACGTTTGCGATGCCTTTGGGCAGATGCGAAGGTGCTTTTTTAGCATCCCTTCGAGGCGGCGTACAACTGCCACCTGTATGAAATGCGCATGACACTGGGTGCAACCAGGCGCAAATCAACCTGTGTTTGAGGAGAAGAACAACGATGAGTGCGAAAGTCGTGGCGGTGGCGGGTGCGACCGGCGTTGTCGGCAGAAAAATGATCGAAGTGCTCGAAGACCGTAAGTTTCCCGTGGCCAGCATAAAACTGCTGGCGTCGGAACGGTCCAAGGGTAAAACACTTCGTTTTTGCGGTGAAGCAATTCCGGTGGAGGTGCTGTCCGAAGATTCGTTCAAGGGAGTGGATATCGCCCTGTTCAGCGCGGGCGGTGCCACCAGCAAGCAATTTGCGCCCTGCGCCGCGAAGGACGGCTGCGTCGTGGTGGACAACTCCAGCGCGTGGCGCATGGACCCCGAAGTGCCGCTGGTGGTGCCGGAAGTCAATCCGGGCGACATCGCCAAACACAAGGGCATCATCGCCAACCCGAACTGCTCCACCATCCAGATGGTTGTGGTGCTCAAACCGCTGCATGACGCAGCGACCGTCACCCGGGTGGTGGTTTCCACCTATCAGGCGGTATCGGGCGCGGGAAGCGCGGCCCTGCATGAACTCGACGAGAATCTCCGCGCGGTGTTGAACGGCGAACCGTTTGAACCGAAGGTTTTCCCACACCCCATTGCGTTCAACTGCATCCCGCAGATTCCGCAGAGCGGGGCCTTCACGGACAACGGCTACACCAGCGAAGAGATGAAGATGGTCAATGAGACAAAGAAGATCATGGGCGACCCCAATATCCGCGTGACCGCCACGACCGTCCGCGTCCCTGTCCACACCGGCCACAGTGAATCGGTCAATGTGGAGACAAAGAAGAAACTCAGCGCAGAGCAGGCGCGGGAAATCCTGCGCAAGGCGCCGGGCGTCGCAGTCGAGGATGACCCCGCGCAGCAGCGTTACCCGCTGGCGATTTATGCCGCGAACAAGTACGAGACCTTTGTCGGCCGCATCCGCGAAGACATCTCGCATCCCAGCGCACTTGACTTGTGGATCGTTTCCGACAACCTCCTCAAAGGCGCTGCGCTCAATGCGGTGCAGATCGCCGAGAAACTGGTCTGAATCCGGTGGGAAATTCACACAACGAGCGCGAATGACGCCTGTTTCGGAACCGTTCGCGGAGATTTGGGTGTGGGTATGCGTACTTGCGGCTAGGTGTCGGCCCTGTCATCACTTCTGATTTCGAAGCATAGGCTTGCCGTGTATCCCACGATGAACGCGGCGAAGAATCCCACCATCCCGTGCATGAGATAGTTCAGCGGCGTCTGGCGCGCAAGGAGCACCGCGCCCGCGCTGACGACCGCGCCGGCAAGCGCACCGGGGCCATTGGCCCGACGGGTAAACACGCCCAGGGCAAATATTCCTGCCAGGCCGCCGCCAACCAGATTCAGCAATCCGAGAAACGGTTCCCAGAGCGAAACGGCCTGCAACCGCGCGGCATACACGGCGGCAAGAGATCCTGCAAGGCCGAGGATCAGCGTCAGCAGGCGCGCAGCGGCCAGTTCCCGGCGATCGGATATCTGCGTGCGAAAACGGACATAATAGTCGCGAATCAGTACGCTGGAAACGCTGTTGATGCTGCTGTCCAGGGTTGACATGGCGGCGGCAAAGATTCCCGCAATCAGCACCCCCTTGAGTCCGGGAGGAAACTGCCGTACAACGAAAAGCGGCAGCATGGCGTCATTCTTGATCCGTGGGTCCAGTAATTCGGGATGCTGCCGGAAAAAGACCCAAAGTGCTGTACCCAGTCCGAAGAACAGAAAGGTGATGGGGATGGTGAGCAAGGCATTGGTCCATACCGCCCGCGCGGCCTCGCGTTGCCCCGCTGTGCTCAGGTACCGCTGCACGGTGGTCTGGTCCGCCGTGTAGGGATACAGATTGGAGAAGGCGTTGCCGATGAGCACCACCCAGACTGTCGCGGCGCTAAAATCCAATCGCCAGTCGAAAGCATGGAACTTGCCCGCATCATGCGCGGTGTGTAAAAAGGCGCTGGGACCGCCGTCAATGCGGGCGAGGATCAGCGCAAATGCAAGCAAAGCGCCGAAAACCAATATAAATGACTGAATTACATCGGTCCAAATAACCGCTTCGATACCACCGAGGGCAGTGTAAAGCGTCGCCAATACGCCCATCAGCAATATGCAGAGATAGACGTTCATGCCGGTGGCGGCGGAGAGGGCCAGCGCGGGCAGCAAGAGCACAATGCCGATGCGGCCGAGTTGAAAGGCCATGAAACACAGGCTGCCATAGATGCGCACGGCGAGGTTGAAACGGTGTTCGAGATACTCATAGGCGGTGGTGATGGGAGACCTGCGGAAAGCGGGGATGTAATAGCGTACCACGAACGGTGCGACAATGATTATCGCCATGTTGGTCAGCAGAAAGCCCCAGTCGGCGGCATAGGCCCGGGCAGGAATGGACAAGTAAGTGATGGCGCTCAATGCGGTGCCGAAAATGCTCAGTCCCACCGCCCACCACGGCACGCGACGCCCTCCCAGGAAAAAGAATTCCGTGGTATTCCCGCGGCGGGAAAAATACGCGCCGATGGCGACCACCAGGCATAGATAGGCGGCCATGGTCGCCCAGTCAACCCAACCGAGCATCCCCCTTTCGGCGATCAGCGTCCCCGCCAATACGCGGCTGCCGCGATGACCGGGGCGGTCTTCGCCACCAGGAATCACGAATTCCCCGCGCCACATCACCGCCTGCGTGGTCACATATCCTTCCGGCGCCATTCCCTTCTCGGTCCATGTGTCCGTGATGGTGTGATATAGCAGCACACGTCCGGGAAAACCGGGATGTGTATCGCCCAATTCGGCATTGCGTGCAACGAGCGACCCATCATCGCCGCCGATCACCGCAATGTGTGCATGGCCGACCGGCGCGGCGGGAGCGGCCGCTGTGGGACGCGGTGGACCGGCAACGGGGCGCCATCCTTTTCCGGGCACATAGCAGAAGCCATCCTGGAGGTATTCCCGGGCAACCCCGCCATCGTCCTGCGCGAGCAGGGCGCAACCGCTGAACAGATAGACCGCCCCGTCCCGGGCCGCGAGCACCGGTAGAAGACGGCCGGGACCATCCCAGAAAGGCAACGTTTCCCAACTTGCCTGGGGATCGCGCAAATTCAATGACCAGAAGACATCCAACGCTTGTGAAGCATCCACGCTGGACTGTCCGCCCACAATATACGCGACGCCGTCCAGAAGGGCTGCGCCCGCGTAGGCGCATGGCCGGGGCAATCGCCGGGCGGATTGGGAGATTTCCAGTGCGCCATTGCGCCAACGCAGCCGTAACGCATCGTTAAAAACCGTTTTCCCGTCTGTACCTCCGAAAATCCACAATGCATCGCCGTCGGATACGGCGGCGGCATAAGCGCGGGGTTCAGGCAATTCGCCCGCCCGGAGCCATGCCGTAGCGGCCGGTTCCAACACATAGACGGCCCGTTTCCACTCCTTTGCCCCCCCCTGCCAGGGCGACACCGAAAAGGACGATCCCCCCGCAACGATCAACGCATTGTCCGAAATGCCGGCGCTGTGCCCCGATATGGCTTCCGGTAATGGCGGCAAATCACGCCAGGAGAAAACGTCCGATGCGTCGGATGCAAAGGTGGTCCAGGCGACGACCAATAAGCACGCAGCCCAAATTCCCCAAGAACTCATATGGGTTCCTTTATTTCACATTATGCAGAAGTAGTATGTCAGAGGAGGGTCAAAAAGCAATACGGCACGTCCGCTTGCCGAGGCTAAGGCGAAAAAAGACTGCAATCTGCTGATCAAAACTGGGGCGATTGTGGTATCCTAGACAGAAAAGGCGCCGGCCGATGTGTCGCATATCGCCGATACCGGGACAGGGCGCATGGGAGTATGGCGCATGAGGGCGCTGCAAATAGTGGTCATCCTGGTGTGCGGGGCCATGTTGCCCGCTGTTACAGGTTTTGCGGCTGAAGTGGTGCGACCGCCGATTGCCGCCGGGACTTTTTACCCGGAGACTTCCGAAAGCCTGCACGCGGCACTGACCCGTTTCTTTGATGCCGCAGTAGTGCCCTATCCCGACGCACGGCTGGTCGCGGCAATCTCGCCGCATTCCGCCTACGGTTTCTGCGGAGAGGTTGCAGCCCATGCCTTCAAGGCGCTACGTCCGAGACAATTCACCAAGGTCATGATTCTGGCCCCGTCCCATTACGCGAGTTTCGAGGGGTGTTCCGTGCCGTATGTGAGCGCATTCGCCACGCCGTTAGGACTGGTCCCTGTGGATGGAGCGGCCGTTGAACGGCTGTGCCGATCGCCGCTGTTCACCTGCAAGACGATTCATCCCCAGGTGAGCGCCGAACGGGTCCCATTCCATGAGCAGGAACACGCCATAGAAGTGCTCCTGCCGTTTCTCCAAGAACGCCTTGGAGTCTTTGCCCTCATCCCCGTGCTGGTGGGAAGCCTGGCCGATGCATCGGGTCGTTTCAATATGAATACCAGTGCAGCCGTGGCGAATACGCTCCGGCAAGTCATGGATGCACAGACCCTCCTCGTGCTCAGCACCGATCTCACGCACTACGGAAATGATTTCAGTTTTCGGCCGTTTCGCGAGGATGTTTTTGAGAACATTGAGGCGCTCGACAGGCAGGTGCTCGATTTTATCATGAACCGGGACGCTGAGGGGTTTCAGGAGTATCTGGAGCAGAACCGAACCCCCATTTGCGGGGTCAGCGCAATTCACGTTTTCATGCAGTTGCTGCCACCCGCCGCACGCGGTATCGTACTTGCCCATGAACTCTCCGGACGCAAGACGAATAATGACCGGCACTCGGTAAGTTATGCCGCTGTCAATTTCTATATCCCAAACCAATCCTTGGGGTTGACTCAAGCGGAACCGGCGGCGGATCGAACGGGAGACGCCGCACAAGCCCCCCGCGTTTTCCGTCTCAAGGGGAGCGCATCCGAAGACAGAGCGCAATACGAAACAGGTTATTTTGAAGAGGAGACATGGCCCGATATCTATTCTGAGCCGCCGCCAATCCAGTCCGGCGAGGATAATGCGGCTGAAATGCCGATGCTTCCGCCTGAAAGAACGCACGGAAAAGGATTTGCCGTGCCGGGCGCGGATACCGCGCCCCCGCCGGATACCGCAACGCCGTCGCCCTTGCCGCCGGCATCGGCGCCCGTTGATGCGCCGCCAACGCAACAGCCGCAAGAGCCAGTCGCTGCACCTGCGCCAACTGCCCCGCCGGCGACAGTACCTGGGGAACGGCCGGTCGTTATCCGAATGCGCGGATCCAAAAACTTGCAGGGCGCTATCCAGATAGATGTTCAGGGCCAAGCGCCTGCCGGAGGCAAGGGAGGCAAAGTGCTTTATCAGGGCGGCCCGGGAAAGCCGCCGGTTATGGAGGAGGCCACACCGTAATTCCGGGGAAATGGCTGGAACTTGAAAGAGGAGCACGCCATGAACGAGACCGGCAATCATTACTTGGACGAAGAGGAGGAGAAACTGCTGCTGCGCATCGCTCGGGACAGCCTGGAGGCCTATGTGCGTCGCGGCATTTCGCTTGATCTGGATGAGTATCCCTTGACAGACCGGCTGCGCGAGAAACACGGGGCGTTCGTCACCCTGCGCCGCAACGGCGAGTTGCGCGGCTGCATCGGCTATACCAAGAGTATTGAGGCGTTGGCGGAGGCGGTGCGTGACAATGCCGTGAATGCCGCCGCGCGTGACCCGCGCTTCCATCCCGTAACTCCGGATGAATTGGATGAAATCGAAATTGAAGTGTCGGCGCTTTGTCCGGGCGAAACCTTGGATTCGCCCTTTATCGAAGTACACGACATCAACGAGATAGTGATCGGCAGGGACGGCCTGTATTTGCAGGCGGGTCCACGCGGCGGGGGATTACTGCTCCCCCAGGTGCCCGTGGAACAGGGATGGGATCTGCAGCAATATCTCAGTGGCCTCTGCCGGAAAGCAGGCGTTCCCGACGGCGCATGGAACCAGCCCGGATCAAAACTCTATCGCTTTTCCGCCCAGGTCTTTTCCGAAGCGTCGTTGGGGAGGCAGGCCTGACGACCAGGCGTCGCTTCCGCCGATGCGATGTCTTTATCTTTGCCGGGCGCGTATGCCAATAAACTCAACGCAAGCGTCAGGCAGGCGGAATAATACATGGGATAGCAGAACATCGCATTGATGGGATCAGGATTGACATACTTCCAACGCGCCACAAAGATATCCGAAATGTAGAACACTGCCGCGCCCGCCAGAATAATCCACCGGCTTGAAGGCGGGCGGATGCCCGCCGCGACGGCGACCATGACGCTGATACCCGTCATGTAGAATCCAACAGGCAGCAGGTCCTCCCGGGGAACACGCGGGATCAGCCACAAGGCGATACCGCATCCCAAGACAAGCATGGGCAAACATGCCGCCGCAACGCGCCGCCAATCTATCCCCAATAACGCATACGCCGCAATGAATGCGAAATGGCCGAACAAAAAAGCATACAGGCCATGGACAAAATCATGCGGACCGAGATAATCGCCCAACCAACAGCCGATCAATCCGAGCAGCATGAAACGGCCGTGCCAGGACCACAACGCCCCCGCGCCAATAGCGGTCGCTACAAAACCTGTGGACGCAGACATGGCGAAGAAACGCGCATTCCCCCATCCCAACCCCGGCAGACCTCGCGCTGTCAGCAACAGGACGACAGACGCCGCCGCCGAGAGGGAGGCCAGAAGGCAGACGAGGTTCATGAAAATTCGGCAATTTCTATTAAGAACATTGTGATAGCGCATGAATCCCTCATTGTTTCTTGAAACCATCCTGGAAAACAAAACACCTTTGCACACAGTTCGTGGCGGAATCCGGACTCCCTGCAACCAATCGGCGTTGAAACACAGACCAGCGTGTCACGCTCGCCGAAGGACGACCATTCTTGCGAGATTATGCCTGTACCGTATCGAAAAACCAAGCATTGGTAACAGTTCACCGGCGCTTCGATCATTGCACTTCAATGGATCTGCGCTGATCATGCAAAAACGAAGGAATGCTTTGCGCGAGGTCGTCGCGGACGGGTCAGATGAGGCTGCCCCTGTTTTTCGTGCAGCGCCGAGGACTCCTCAACCGCAAACGTTTCGCCCCCTCTCCCTGGGATGCTTTGCTCCCACTTCCCCGGGATTTATCGCATAAAGCCGATCCGGCAGGAATAAAAACGCGGCGAAGTATTACGCCCTGTCTCCTGTCATCGTCTCCGGCTTCGCCACCGCGCTCAGGGCGCTTCCCAGCGTTGCCGTATCCTCCGGGTGGACGAAAATCAGGCTGCCACAGCACCTGGGTGGCCCCTCAGTCAGGAGACTGACAATCAGTAGATTCTTTCATTGCCGGGATCATCTGAGTATGCTACAATGAGGTTCGATAGTTGAGCGTGGGCGTTTGATTTTTTTGCACGCCGATTTTCTGATGACCGTGAAGATGAAATGTTTTTAATAACCCGTGGAGAATGAGATGCGACAAATTGTTTTGTCAGTTGTGGTACTCGCCGCGGTATTGGCCATGGGAGCCTGGTCGGAGCCGGAAATGTACACACTTACGGTACATGTGATCGGTTCTGGCACAACCGAACCGGCCGCAGGAACACATCAGTATGAGTCGGGCACAATCATTTTTCCAACAGCACTCCCTTCGCCGGGGTGGGTGTTCGTCGCATGGGAAGGCGATCCCATCGGTCTGGGATTGGTCATGGATTCCGACAAAGAGATCACGGCAGTATTCGTGGAAGGCGCCTGGACGCTATCCATCGCGGTGATCGGTAATGGAACCACAGCGCCCGCGCCCGGAGAGCACAGTTATCTGGATGGCGCTTATGCCTCCGTGGCCGCCTTCGCGGCCCCAGGTTGGGCGCTTGATCATTGGGAGGGTGATGGCGCTGGTTCAAATATGTTCATCAATGTATTCATGGATGGCGATAAGTCCGTCACAGCGGTCTTTACAGAAGTGGAACAATACACGCTCACGGTGGAATCCGAAGGGAATGGCACTGTTTTTCCGCCGCCGGGTGTTTACACGTACAACGCCTATGCGGAAGTGGCGTTTATCGTATCCCCCGATGGCGACTGGGCGTTTGACCATTGGGAAGGCGCCTTGAGCGGCGAGAATCCATATAACCAAAAGGTCATCATGGATAGCGACAAGATGGTTCGGGCGATATTTTCCGAGGCCGACTACACCTTGACCATGCAGCAGAGAGGCCAGGGAATTACCACCCCACCGACCGGTGTCCATGGCGTCCTGGATGGACGATTCATCGTCGTATCGGCAAGTACGGATTTTCCAACGCCTCCGGGGTGGGTCTTCGATCATTGGGAAGACGATCTGACAGGTTCCGTCAACCCGACCTCGCTGTACATAGATGGAGATAAGACCGTGACAGCGGTGTTTGTGGAAGCGCCGCCCCAGTATTCACTTACGACAATGACCATCGGAGACGGGGTGGTCACGCCCCCCGGCACCACCATGCATGATGTTGCCGCCGTGGTGGCCATTGAAGCCGTTCCGAACGAAGGTTCCCGTTTTGTGGAATGGATCGGGGCCCTCAGCGGCAATGAAAATCCCACAACGATTGTGATGGACTCTGACAAGGTTGTAACCGGCGTCTTTGAGATTATCCCGACCCATGTCACTCTGACCACCTCGGTGATCGGCAATGGCAATGTGGACCCGCCGGGTGAAACCCGACACGAGATCGGCGCAGAAGTGTTGATCACCGCCGACGCCGATTCAGGATGGCGTTTCATTGGCTGGCAGGGCGATCTGAGCGGAGACGAGAATCCCTCCCTGCTTCTCATGAACACGGACAAATCGGTTACCGCTGTATTCGAGGAAAGTCCCAGTGAATTCGTCCTCACAACCGCAGTCTCTGGCAACGGGAGCGTGGACCCACCCGGCATAAGCACTCATCCCGCCAATGAGGAAATTACCGTAACGGCATATCCTGACAGCGGTTGGCGATTTCATGAATGGCATGGCGATTTGAGCGGAAACGCTAACCCTGCCACGTTGCGTATGGATTCAGACAAGTCAATTCTGGCGGTCTTCACGCAGGTGTTGTTTTTCTTGGAGGTCAGCGCCATTGGCGGCGGCAATACCGTACCTTCTGTGGGACTGCATTTCTATCCGGAGAATGAAACCGTCATGCTGGAAGCATTCCCCGCCGAGGGGTGGCGATTCGAGTCGTGGCAGGGCGATGCAACAGGCAGTGAAAATCCTTTAGTGGTGATCATGGATGCAGACAAAAACATAACGGCTGTTTTTGGGGTGGATAGCGGCGAGGGCGAGGGTGAAGGCGAGGGCGAGGGTGAAGGCGAAGGCGAGGGTGAAGGCGAGGGCGAGGGTGAAGGCGAGGGCGAGGGTGAAGGCGAGGGCGAGGGCGAAGGCGAGGGTGAAGGCGAAGGCGAGGGTGAGGGTTTTGGGCAATATCACAGTGCGGACCAAAACCGAGACAACCGAATCAATCTTTCGGAATTGTTGCGGGTTATTCAATTCTATAATTCTGGAGGGCTGCGATGTGATGTGCCACCTTCCAGTTCGGAAGATGGTTTTTTAGCCGGCCAGGTTACGCCGCCTTACAGCGAAAGCAATCCTGCACCCTGTGCGCCGCATGCCAGCGACTACAATCCCCAGGACTGGCGCATTTCCTTGAGTGAACTGTTACGGCTGATTCAGTTTTATAATTCCGATGGTTATCATGCATGTGGAGACTCCGAAGACGGTTTTTGCGCTGGAACACAAGCATGATGATGTATAATCATATCTCGATCGTTGTCATGATGTGGAAGGAATGAATAAACTACAGAAGGAGGCGAGGCAATGAATAAGACAAAGATCTATGAGACAGGGGGGATTTTTTCTCGGAAACGGTGCAGCGGTCGTGGATTGGGAATAATGACGCTTGCCGTCGTGATGCTTGCCCTGCCGGTGGGCGCGGCGGACAGCGTCACCTATCAGGGCGTACTGCGGGATGCTGGGGGCGACCCTGTTCCGGACGGCGTATATCAGATGGACTTTGCCATATATGATGCGCCGTCAGGCGGTACGGCCCTCTGGAGTGAAACGCAATCCGTGGCAGTGCTGGACGGGGCGTTCAGCGTGGAACTGGGACTGATAAATCCCTTTGGTGCGCTGTTCCAAGACCAGGCAGGTGCGCCGCTATGGCTCGGAGTGGCGGTGGATACAGGCACCGGCATGCAGATTTACGATCCACGCATTCCCCTGACCCGGGCTCCCTATGCGTTCCACGCCGCCAAAGCGGAAGATGCCAATACGCTTGAAGGTATGAGCAAAACGGACATTCAGGCTGAAATTGATTCGGCGGTGACTGCGCACGACGCGGACAACACCGCGCATGCCGATATCCGCACCAAGATCGCCGACGATATCGCCGCGCACGACGCGGACAACGCCGCGCATGCCGATATCCGCGCCAACATCACCGCCATGGCGGTGCCTATTGGTACAATTATCCCCATATACACCGGTCTGCCCGGTGTGCCCACACTTGCGCAATTACGCGCGCAGGGTTGGGCCACCTGCGACGGCACCACCCCGGCATCCCAAGGCATTCCTGATGCGGTGATGAATCTGGCTACTCCAGACCTGAACAATTCCCAGCGGTTTCTTCGCGGCGGCACAATCCCTGGTCAAGTTCAGGGCCACAGTGTCGGGCCACATGACCACCCCACCACATGGAACCTGAGCACCAGCGATGCCGGAACACATACCCACGCCATCACGGCCTCTACCGATTCCACAGGCGCCCATACACACAGCGTTACAGGAACAACTGCCGAGGCCGGAAATCACCAGCACGCAGAGACCGGTTCTCATATCAATGACGCCCTCTACATTACCGGTGTGGGGGCGGGACCATCAACGCCGAAAAATAACTTTTCCGGGCCCTATCATGGCGCAAACCAATACACACAATATGCCGGTAACCATTCTCACAGCCTGAGCGGCACTGCCGCATCAGCGGGGGCGCATACGCATCCGGTCACTGCTTCGGCGAGTTCGGCAGGCGGACACACACACAGCATCAGCGGTAATATTAACGTCAATAACAATACCGGCACTACGGAAACCCGGCCTGTCAACATGTCAATGGTGTTCTTCATCAAGGTGAAGTAACGCATCAAAAAAGGAGACAGGTCATGTGTTATACAAGATTTCCGCAACGATGCTCCATGCTGCGAGGCTGGCCGATGCGGGCACTGCCACCGGCCGCATTGGCGGTGCTGTTGTGCGGCGCCGCATGGGCCGGATGGCGCAGCGCACCCGACGGCAGCCGTATGGAAGATGATCTGATCGCGTCCGGCGGTGTGCTCATTGTAGATGCATACGGTACGTTTGCCATAGGTTCCATCGGACAGCCTTTCGTCGGTCTTTCCGTTTCACCGGTCGGGGATTTGCTGCATCACGGCGCACACAAACCGATTTTTGATTTGAGCGGCGAGGGCGAAGGTGAGGGTGAAGGCGAAGGCGAGGGTGAGGGCGAAGGCGAGGGTGAAGGCGAGGGTGAAGGCGAAGGCGAGGGTGAAGGTGAAGGCGAAGGCGAGGGTGAAGGTGAAGGCGAAGGCGAAGGCGAGGGTGAAGGCGAGGGCGAGGGTGAAGGCGAGGGCGAGGGTGAAGGCGAGGGCGAGGGTGAAGAGTTCGAGATTGTCATTCTGGGAGATAGCCCTGTCTACAAGACAATCGGTGAAAGCCATACCTTTGAAACAGCGGTTTCCGGCGCTCCCGAAGCGGATTCGTATCAGTGGTATTTTGCCGAAGCCCAGAAAACGGATTTTTCGCCCATACCCGATGCGCTGGCGGCCACACATACCATACCCAATGTGCAATTGGAACATGCGGGCTTTTATATGTGCGAAGCCACTATTGGCGTTGTCACATTCGCTTCTGAACCGGTCGAATTGATTGTGATGACAGGCATACCGGCAGCAGGCATGCGGGGATTGATTGCAATGATCGTGGCGTGCGCTCTGGGCGGCATTGTCACCATGAACGTCGTATCCCGTCGGCGCCATGAAACCACAGGGAGATAGATACGGAAAAATCGTTCCGGCACTTCTGCGCGCGGATTAAGAATCTCCAGAGGGTGAATAAAACCGTCCGGTGTTGCGTTGAGAGCGCCCGGACGGTTTTTTGTGTGTCCAGGTGCTATGCTGAGCGGGTATAATTGCCGTCCAGGTGGAGCGGACATCTTTGACGGGCGAGCGTATGATGAACCCGGAGATACCACGGCGCACGTTTTTGGCAACAAGCGCGGGCGCAGTGCTGGGCGCGGCGATGAGTGCCGCGCCTGCGCAACCGGCCCGCCAGCATGAGGGAGGAGCAATGACTACATACGCGATACAGGAACGGGAGGTATTTGAGGTCGCTTTCGAGTCAACGCGACACTATGCGAATCCATATATGGATGTGGACTTATGTCTTGTGATCTCTATGCCGGACGGTAATGAGCAGCGCGTGCCGGGATTCTGGGCGGGCGGGAATGTCTGGAAGGTACGGGTGTGCATGACGCAGCCAGGCGATTCCGCATTCCGCACGAGGTGCTCTCATGCGGAGGATGCCGGTCTGCATGATCGCGTGGGGAACTTCTCCGTGCAGCCGTACAGCGGTGAAAATCCGTTGTTGCGGCGGGGACGCCTGCGGATTGGTGATGATCGGCGTCACTTTGCGCATGCAGACGGCACGCCGTTCCTGTGGATCGGCGATACGTGGTGGATGGCTTTGTCTTCTCGGCTGGACTGGCCCCACGGGTTTCAGGAACTGGCTGCGGACCGCGTCACCAAGGGCTTCACGGTCATACAAATCGTCGCAGGTCCCTATCCCGACATGCCGCCCGGTGATCCGCGCAATGACAATGAAGCGGGTTACCCGTTTCTGGACGATTTCGCCCGGATCAATCCGGCCTACTACGATTTGGCGGATTTGAAAATCGCGCATCTCGTGCGCAACGGACTGGTCCCCTGCATCGTCGGGATGTGGGGATACTATCTGCCGATGATCGGCGAGGAGCGCGCGTCGCGGTTCTGGCAGTATCTCGTGGCGAGGTATGCGGCTTATCCAGTGGTCTGGTGCATCTGCGGCGAAGGGGCCATGCCCTGGTATTTATCCAAGGACCGAAAGGCGGACACCGCGCGCCAGAAGAAGGGCTGGACGGAGATCATGCGACAGGTCCGCGCCACCGACCCCTATCACAACCTCATTACGATACACCCAACCCAATTCGGTCGCGATCAGGTGGACGATGATTCCCTGATGGACTTCGAGATGCTGCAAACGGGCCACAGCGACATGGACAGCGTGCCCAATGTAATCAATTCGGTCGCCAGGGCCGTCGGGCGCGCGCCGCGCATGCCGGTGGTGAATTCCGAGGTCAACTACGAAGGCATTCTCGGCCGCTGCTGGCAGAACGTGCAGCGCCTGTGCTGCTACCACACGTTGCTGCGCGGCGCGGCCGGATTCACCTACGGCGCGAACGGCATCTGGCAGGTCAATACCGACACGCCCTATGGCCCGTCGCCGCACGGCGTGTGCTGGGGCAACACGCCCTGGCGCGAAGCCATGCGCCTGCCCGGTTCCGCGCAGGTCGGCAACGCCGGACGATGCCTCTCCCAATTTCCCTGGTGGCAACTCGAAGCGCACCCCGAATGGATGGACGGCGCGGAAAAAGCCAATGACCCCTATGCTCCGGTTGCGACGGGGATCCCGGAGAAATTGCGAATCTTCTATTTGCCGCTGTGCTGGACGCCGCCCTCCGTGCGCGGGCTGAAATCCGATCTGAAATACCTTGCATGGTATTTTGACCCGTGTACCGGAAAAAGACACGAAATCGGAGCGGTCTCCGGCGACGCCGAGGGGAACTGGCATCCTCCCATTCCCCCCGAAGCGCACGACTGGCTCTTGATTTTGGAATGTTAAGAAACCATCCCGGACAAAACCGGCAAAGGAGAAGAACAAAATGAAGCGCAAATGGCCGCCAATGAGGATCGTCAGCATCCTGCTCGGCGCATTTCTCGGCGCGGCGGCATGGGGACAGCCGGTGCCGCTGGACATGCTGGCGCGCACCGCCGATCCAAATGTGCAGTACGGCATCACCGATCGGCTTTCCATCCCCAGGACCATCATTTTTTCCGCGTCGCCCGACAGCATCCTCGCGGATGCGGAGGAATGGGCGCGGCGCGGAGTGAATGCGTTCTTCATGGATTATGTCGCGCGAGAATGGTCGGACAACATCTGGGCAAAGGACGGCAAGCCCTGGGCCATCGGCGAGTCGGACGAGACCTTTCAGAAAGCGCGCCGCGCCAATGAACTGTGCCGACGTATCGGATCGGAAACATTCCTGAAAATTGCCTTTGACAACCATTTTGAATGGTTCAACGACCTGGCCTGGCAGCATGCGTATCACAATTTCCGGCAGTTTGCGATATTCGCCCGCGAGACCGGCTGCACCGGAATGGCGCTGGATATCGAATATGTTGGAAAACAGTACAGTTTCGACTGGGAAGGTTACGACTACAACGGCTATACCCGGCGCGACCTCACGGAGAAAATCCGTGAACGGATGTTGAAGGTCATTCAGGTCCTGTACGACGAATTTCCGGACATGGTCTTCCTGACCTTTCCAGAACAGGGGTTGAGCCTGGGGCAGATCATCCACACGACCTGGATCGAAGAAGCGGCGCGCCGCAATGCGCCGGGCGGCGTGCATTACTGCACGGAACATACTTATCGCAATCCCAACATCCGCCACATGTTTGCGTATGCGTGGGCTGTGCATCAGTTGTTTCATCGTCTTCTGAGCGAGACCGCCTGGAAATACTGGACGGAGAAATGCTCCATTGCCGTCGGCGTATGGCCTTTTGGTTTCGATTACCAGACGGTGCACAGTCCGGGCATGTCCGTCGAGGAATTGCGCCAGGGTTTCGCCGCCTCGCTGATGCTTTCAAGCCGATACAACTGGATTTACAGCCACAATTGTTACGAACAACTCATCGGCCGGGGGCGCGACAAATATGCCGGCGATGCCCCACTGGACGATTATCTGGCAATAATCGCCGACAAGCAGATGGCGGTTGACGCCGATTACATCGCGCTTGCGCGCGACTTGCGCGGAGCCGTGCTGCGCGATTATTCCCAATCGCTCGGATTCATGCCCGCTCTCACCTTTGCCGGACCGCAAGATATGCCCTCCCTGCGCGTGATGCCCGCCGCATTTACCGAACCCTCGGTGCTGGAGGAGGCATGGCGGAAGGCCCTGGAATACTACCAGGGCGAAACGATAGACGTGCAGGTGCTGTACCAGACGCAAATGCACTGGCTGGTGCTCGGCCCGTTCCCCAATCCCCCCGATTTCAAAGGGCATCACACCGCCTGCCAGCCAGAACACCAGATTGACCTGGATGCGGAATATGAGGGCGTTGACGGCCCGATTCGCTGGAGGGAATGCCGCCAGGAAGGACCGCGGGTGTCCGTGGATTTCACCAGGGTCTTCACGCCCACGGAACACGTTACGGCTTATGCATTGTGTTACGTCAACAATCCCGAGGAACGTACCGCACAGATTCGTCTCGGCACCAATGACGCGGGAAAATGCTGGCTGAACGGAGAACTGATCTTTGATTACCCCTTTGAGGGCACGGCCTTCCTCGACCGCGACATCATCCCTGTGACCCTTCCCAAAGGCGTCAGCACGATTCTGCTGAAAATCAGCAATAATCTCGTTAACTGGGGATTTGTCTTCCGCATCACCGACGAAAAAGGCAGGCCAATCCGGGATCTCGAGTACGGCATTCCGGCGCCGTAGTCAACACGCCGCGCACTGCATTGCGCTGCACGCCATTTCAATCGCTTTGGTATTGCTGTTCCGGCATCGGGCCGGCGCAGAAGCCATCTTCGCTGAATGGGTCATCCGGGCAGGGATGGTATCCGCCGGTGTTGTAGAACTGGATAAGACGGAGGAGTTCAGAAAGGCTGATGCGCCAGTCCCGGGGATTGTAGTCGCCGGCGTGCGGCGCGCAGGATTGGTCGCCAACTGCCCCCGGCATATAACCGTCTTCTGTGCTTTCGGGTGGGTCGGCGCAGTGGTATCCGCCGGAATTGTAGAACTGGATGACGCGCAGCAGTTCGGAGAGGCTGATGCGCCCATCGTTGTTCTGGTCCGCGGTATGTGGATTCTCATACAGGTGCCCCTGACTTTCGCCTTCCCCTTCCCCCTCGCCTTCCCCCTCGCCTTCTGCTTCCCCCTCGCCTTCTGCTTCCCCCTCGCCTTCCCCTTCGCCTTCCCCTTCGCCTTCCCCTTCACCCTCGCCTTCCCCTTCGCCCTCCCCTTCCCCCTCGCCTTCCCCTTCGCCCTCCCCTTCCCCCTCGCCTTCCCCTTCGTCCTCCCCTTCCCCCTCGCCTTCTGCTTCCCCCTCGCCTTCCCCTCCGCCCTCGCCTTG
>CALEDJ010000023.1 GCA_937951485.1 uncultured bacterium | reverse complement strand
CACGGAGCGGTTTACGCATAGGATAAGCCCGCCACATCATCTTGATTCCACAGGATTCTCAAGGGGTTCCGGGCATAGCCCTTCATTCCCTTAACAATCTGTTTTGGACAACACTGAGGAGCGGGGTCCTTTGAAAATGGAGCAGGAAACACAATGAAACTTATCCGCGCCCAGGAGAGAATGTTCACGCATCCCGATCATGCGCAACTGCCGCATGATCCGGAATATGCCTTTGGGACCGCCTTTATCGTGGACCATTTCTGTCCGTTACTCGAAGCGTCCGTTCCAGTCATTGATGTGGGCTTCATGCATTCGGACGCTGTGTACGACGTGGTGAGCGTCAGCCGTGGCATGTTCTTCCGGCTGGAGGAACATCAGGCGCGTTTTGCGCGGGCCTGCGAGGCGATTCGCGTGCGGAACCCCTTTGACCGCGAACGGGAGGCGGCGATACTCCACGAACTGGTGGCGCGCGCGGGCCTGCGGGACGCCTACGTGTGGTGGACGGTCACACGCGGCATTCCGCCGATGGGCCGCAATGAAATGGTGAATGCGACGAAGTTCGACAACCGATTCTACGCCTTCGCCACGCAATTCGTGTTCGTGTTCGATGACGACCAGCGCGCACGGGGGATCGATCTCATCATCAGCCGTGAACGCATCCGCATTCCGCCGCGCGCCGTGGACCCGAAAGCAAAGAACTTCCATTGGCTCGACATGCAGATGGCGCTCTTCGAGGCGGGAGACCGCGGCGCGGAATGGGCCGTGCTCCCTGATGAAGAGGGCTACCTCACGGAAGCCACGGGAGCGAATATATTCGCGATTGTGGACGGCACGGTGGTGACGCCCGATTCCGGCTGCCTGGAAGGACTCACGCGCCAGAGCGTGCTGGAACTGTGTGGGGAACTCGGCATTCCCACGGCCTGCCGCCGGGTTCACGCCGACGAACTGCAAAATGCCCGGGAAGTGTTCATGACAACCACCGCCGGAAGCATCATGCCTGTTCGCAGCGTGGACGGCCACCCCGTGGGCGCGCACGGGGGCGCAGGCGAGATTTCCATTCAACTTCACAATCTCTACTGGGAAAAAAGGTGGGCCGGCTGGCACGGCACGCCCGTGCGCTATGAACTGGCGGGGAACGCGTTGTGAGCGCCAGGCCCGCGCTGTCAGTCACTGCGGCAGCGGACGTGCGTTGTGTCATGGCGGTTGTAAAGAGATTGGTCATGATTGCACCTTTGCCGATTCTTTTATTGATGATTCCTATGGCGGTCCCCGCCGAGGCAGCCGGAAACCGGCCCATTGTGGGGGCCATCCGGTGGGACGCCTGGCACGGGCCGGCCTCGGAGGTGGGGCTGATTGTCGAAACGACACTCGCGGCCGCGCATTGGCACCATCGGTTGCCTTTCTACGGCAAGGTGCTTGGAGAAAACGCGGTCGAAGCGCGCGGCAACACGCAGGAGATCATGGACCAGGAAATCGCCTATGCTCACGATGCGGGACTGGACTACTGGGCCTTTGTCGTTTATCCCGAAGACGACGCGTTAAGTCTCGGACTCAAATTCTACTTGTCGAGTGCGCGCAAATCGGACATCAATTTCTGCCTCAACCTGCAAGGGGGATGGGAAAGCGGGGGCGGTCCGGGCGCGTGGCCCGAAAAAATCCGCAGATATGTCGCATACTTCAAGGAGCCAACCTACCAGACCGTGTTGGGAGGGCGGCCATTGGTGTTCCTTTACAGCGTCGAGGGGCTGGTCGGCTCCGGCCGCTTTGAGACCTGGGAAGAGGCGCGCGCCGCGTTTGATCAGTTTCGCGCCGCCGCCCGGGAGGCCGGCGTCGGCAACCCCTACATCGTCGCGCAGGGGTGGTCGCCTGATGTGCTGAAGAACCAAGTGGAAAAACTGGGCCTTGATGCGATTGGCGCTTATGCGTCAAACGGCGGCGGCCAGGCGGCGCCCTATTCAGACCTCGCGGCCCACACGGAGCGCTGGTGGGACGCATTCAAGGCGACCGGCAGCGAGGTGGTTCCTCTGGTCAGCGCGGGCTGGGACATGCGGCCCCGGGTAGAGACGCCCGTGCCCTGGGTGGAAGGCGGCGATATCGAACAGTACTATGCTGCGCCGACTCCGAAAGAATTGGCCGCACATCTGGAACGGGCCATGGCATGGTGCAGGGATAATCCCGATGCCGCAAAAGCGCAGGCGGTGCTGATTTATGCCTGGAACGAATTTGACGAAGGGGGCTGGCTCTGCCCAACCCTGAGCGAGGGAACGGCCCGGCTCGACGCCATCCGGGAAGTATTACGCTCCAAAGCGTCGTCGGAATAATGTCGGCAACCGTGAAAGAAGCAGCATCCGTAATACGTATTTGAATGCACTGTCATTAATTTACTCCGGCTGATATGAGGAGTGCCGTAATGCCGCTTTCGTTTCCATCGCATCAGGGATTGGTTGTGCCGCTTTGGCGGCGTTTCCCGGACCATTTCAACGTCCTGGCCCTCTATGTGGGCGCGGCGGCGCCGGACGTGGTGGACGCTTCGCTAGCGCCGTTGAAGGGCAGTCTCGGCCAATGGTACGGGCACACATTATTGGGGTCGTTTGTGTTGTGTATCCCCTGCGGCCTGGCGCTGACGGGGCTGTTGCTGATGTTGGGAGGAAAACTTGCGACAACCTCCCGGTGGCGCTGGATCGGGAACGGCATTGTATCCTCCTGCTCGTCTCCTTCGGGATGTTCGCGGGCGCGGCGCTGGGGGCTGCTGGTCTGGTCGGTGTGGATAGGCGCATTGACACACGTTTTTATTGATCTCATTTCGCACAAAAGGATGATTCTATTCTATCCCTGGTATGTCAGCAGAGACTTTTTCCCGGAATGGTGGACCAGGGAATGGTTTACGATATGGTTGCCGGGTTACGAGGAACGCTATTCCGCCGGCTGGCATCTCGTATCGTGGGTCGCGTTCAGCATACTTGGCATCGTATTGTTTCTGTGGGCCATCGGATTGCCTGCCGCGAAATCGCGGCGCACGCCGGAGATGCGCCCCTGATGGCTGTGCCACCGCCGCATTGGGCCGCCCTACCCCCCTGCATCTGCCGGGGGTTTCTTGACGAATTTGCAGTCCAGATCGTATTGTACAGGTCTGATTGACACAAGATTACAGGGAGACAGGAAAGATGACAGGGGATAAGCATGAAATTACGCGGCGGGCCTTCCTTGCGGCGACGACGACCAGCGCGCTGGCCATGGGCGCATGGGCGCAGCAGCCGAACACGGCGCGGGTGGTTCCGAGGAAACTGTCGCCGAATGAAACCATGAATGTCGCCGGCATCGGCGTGGGCGGCAAGGGCCGCGATGACATTCTTTCGTTCCGCCGGGAAAATGTCGTGGCGCTGTGCGATGTGGATTTCGAGCAGGCGGGCGAGGCGGTGTACCGCTGTCCGGACGCGAAACAATACAACGATTACCGGAAAATGCTGGAGGAAATGGACAAGGACATTGACGCCTGCACCATTTCCACCCCCGACCACATGCACGCGCCCGCCGCATACATGGCGATGAAAATGGGCAAGCATGTCTATGTGCAGAAGCCGATGACGCACACCGTGGCCGAAGCGCGGCTGTTGGCGCGGACCGCCCGCGAGATGGGTGTGGCGACGCAGATGGGCAACCAGGGCCATTCCGGGCGCGGCGTGCGCGAGGTCTGCGAGATGATCTGGACCGGCGCGATCGGCGCGGTGCGTGAAGCGCATGTGTGGACGGACCGGCCCGGCGGGCGTTGGGCGCAGGGCGTCATGGACGCGCTGCCGGAGGAGCCGGTGCCGGAAAGCCTGGATTGGGACCTGTGGATCGGCGCGGCGCCCATGCGGCCCTACAACAAAGGCTATGCGCCGAGGCGCTGGCGCGGCTGGTGGGATTTCGGCACGGGCGCATTGGGCGATATGGCCTGCCACATCATGGACCCCGCATTCTGGGCGCTGAAACTGGGCGAGGCGGACAGCTTCAAGGTGTCCGTGGAGCATCTCGAGGGCAAAAGCCCGCAGAGTTGCCCCATTGCCGTTATCCTCAAGTACAGTTTCCCCGCGCGCGGCGACATGCCGCCCGTGGACGTGTATTGGTATGACAACGGCCTCATGCCCAAGCGCCCCGAAGGCGTGCCGGAAGACGAGGAACTCGGCGACGGCAAGAACGGGTCGCTCTTCATCGGCGACGAGGGTATCATCACGTCGGGCGAGTACGGCGGCAAGACGCGGCTTCTGCCCGCATCGCGCATGGCGGACTATAAGATGCCCGACCCCATCCTGCCGCGCGTGGACGGCGCGAACCATTACCGCAACTGGCTCGACGCCTGCAAGGGCGGCGAACCGGCCTGCTCGAATTTCGACTATGCCGGACCCTTTACGGAGATGGTCCTCGTGGGCAGCATCGCATCACGCCTCGGCGAAAGCATTACCTGGGATGTCAAGGCCATGCGCGCCACCGACAACGAAGCCGCCAACGCCTTCGTCAGCAAAACCTATCGTCCGGGCTGGGAATTGCCGATCTGACATCTCCGGCCAATCGCCGCCGATGGGAGTGCGGGACTCGCAATGAGGGGCGGGAGAGGCGATGCGGCATCAGGTCCGTCTATCCCGTCATACGGCCGAAATGTCACCAATTCCGTAATCACAGGTTGATTATGGGGGCATGGACGGCGGCGGCTGCGCGGGCGACATCGTCGCGGCAGGTGAAGAGAAGCACCTGGTGGGTTGCCGCGATTTCGGCGAGGAGTTCGAGGGCGCGCGCGAGGCGCGCGTCATCGTAGTTGGCGAAGGGGTCGTCGAGGATCATGGGCAGGGTTTCGCCGGTTTCACTGATGCACTGCACGAATGCGAGTCGAATGGCAAGATACACCTGGTCCACGGTGCCTTTGCTCAACACGCGCTCCGGGTTTTCATTGATGCGGTTGATCTGGGGGATGCGCACGCTGAGGGTGAGATCGCGACTGACCATCAATTCGCGGTAGGCGCCGCCGGTGATGCGTTCGAGGAAGGCGCTTGCGCGGGCGGCCAGCACGGGGGCAATGCGCACATACTTGTCGCCGGCGACGTTTTCGATCAGCGCCAGCGCATGTACGGCGGCCTCGTACTCAAGTTCAAGGTCCTGGATGCGCCGGTCCAGTTCAGCCCGTTCTTCTTCGATTTCATTGAGAGACCGCAAACCGGCGGACCGTTCGGTCATGCGGATATGCAGGGCATGTTCTTCCTTCATTTTTGCGTCAATGGCCTGGGCGACGGCGGTCATCTCCGCCTTAATCTGATCGCGGCTGCGCCGGGGCGCTTCGGGCAGTTCGCCATCGGCCTGGACGGCTTCGCGCAATGCATCAATGTCCTGATTGTTCAACACTACACGGAGTTGTTCTTCCAGTGCACTGCGCTTGTTCCAGACTTCTCGATATTCCTTGGCGCGGCGGGCGGTTTCGTTCCACGCCTCGACGGAATCCACGCCGCCCTCCGCCAGCAGGGTTTCCAGTTCGCCGGCTGCGGTTGCCGCGTCGCGTTCCTCGGCAACGCGGCGGCGTTCCAGGTCGCGCGCCTTTTCCTCGAGCACTTCGATGCGCCCGCGCGCTTCGCGCAGATTGGCGGCGCGGGTGCGGCAGGCGCGCAACGCAGCGGCGGCGCTTTCATAGTCCGCTTCTTCGTCGAAGGCGTTTTCACGGAGATAGGCTCGGACCTCTTCTTCGACGGCGCGCCATTCCGCCTCGGCGGTCTGCCGCGCTTCGGCAAGCCGCTTGAGTTCGGCGGCATGTCGGTCAATCTGCGCGCGCAATTCGCTGATACGCCGTTTCAAATCTCGGTATTCCTGATAGCGCGCGATGGCGCCGCTAAGCCCACGTTGCACGTCTTCTTCGTCACGCAGGGTCTCGCCGACGCGCTCGAAGGTCTCGCGCAACCGTTCCAGCATTCTGGGGGCGAGCGCCTCCGTTTCCGCAGCGGCGGATTCCTTTTCTTCTAAAACTTCGAGACGCCGGGCCAGTTCCGCGCTTGCAGTGCGGAACTGATCAAAGCGCGCCTCCAGTTCGCGCACGGTGTCGCAACCGGCCCGTCGCATCAGTTCCTCGATGGCGTGAGAACCCTCTTCCTGCTTCGTGATGGCTTCCAGTTCGGCGCGAATTTCGGCGATCTCCCGCCCAAGTTGCCGGAGGCGCATGCGCCCGTGGAGCAGCATGGCGAGAAAGCAGCCGATGGCCAGCAGAAGCATGCCGCCGGGGATCAGCAGGGCCATTTTTCCGGTGAAGAGGAAACCTGCGGCAACGCCGGCCAACCCCAACGCACACAGCACAGACATCCAGAGGAATCCGGGTTGTTTGTCGGCGGTTTCCTCGCAAACGCCCTCCAAGGTGGTCAGGCGGTTGCTGCGTTGTTCGATCTGTTCTTCATGCAGGCGTTTTCCCAGTTCGTACTCGCGGGTCTGCTCGGGGAGCCTCGGCCAGTCACGGAACAATTCCTGGTCGGCGGCAATCGCCGCACGCCGGCGGGCGACGTCCTCGCGGATGCGATCACGTGCTTCGCATTCCTCATCGCGCGACTTGAGCATCATGCGAAAGGAACTGACGAGTTGGGTGAGCCACTCGACGGGGTCTTGGGCGATGCGGCTGAAATCCGGCAGTCCGGCCAGAACACCCTGTGTTTCCTCAAGACGCGCTTTTGCTTCTTCCAGCGCTTCCTGCGCGGCGGCGATTTGCATGTCGGCGCGGTTGAGCGCGGCTGCGCACGTTTCCAGGCGCTCTTCGAGCGCTTCCGGCGGGTCCTGGAACGCGGTGTCGGGAACCTCACCCGTCTTGCGGCGTTCTTCTTCGATCTGTTGCGCCAACAGCCGTTGTTCTTCGCAGGTGCGCGCCAACTGCTCGCGGGCGTTTATGGCACGGTGTTCCGCCCGCTGTGCCTCCAAGGTGCGGTCAAGTGGAAAATCTTTCGCATCGTCCAACGCCAGGCAGTGCTGCGTAACCGTATCTATGCGGGCGATCAGGGTTTCCGCCTCATGAAGCCGGCGGGCGCGATCGTGCGCCTCGATGATGCGCTGCTCCTCTTCCAATTGTACGCGGCGCGCGTGCAATTCGCCGATTTCCTCTGCGAGCGCGCGGCGCTGTTCGGTCACACCGGCCAGTTCCTCGCGCAGCGCCAGCGCCTGGGCGTATTCCGTCTCCAATTGCATGCGACGCTGCCGCGCGGCGGGCAGGGGCCTGGTGCGAGCGGCGGGCTGGCCGATTTCCGCGATGCGTGCCTGGAGCCGTTTCATGGCGGCCTCCGCAGAAGATGTTTCCTCACCGGAATCCGCCAGCGACAGGATTTTTTCGCGGATACGTTTCAGGGCGTCCTTATCGCCCAGCCCTTCCAGGCTGAGGTGGCTGATCGTGGCGACGTTCAGGAAAACCTCCCTGGTCACGCCAAGGTGCACCGTCGCAAAATCCACTTCCTGGTTGCGCAGACGCTCGAAATCGCCCGTAATCTCCCGCGCATGGGTACGATCGAAGAGATGAATCGCTTCGCGACTCCTGTCAAACACGCGGTTCACCTCGATCACCCGCCCGTCGTCCAATTCATAGGTCAACACACCGCCATACTCTACGTTGTCATCCCACGGCGCGCGCAACTGCTGCGATTCCTCGTAGGCGCGCATCGTAGTGAGACGTTTCTGGCCGTAGAGCATATCTCCGATGAAAGCGCGGATCGTGGATTTCCCCTGCTCGTTTGGACCGACAATCACCTGGAGTCCAGGGTTGAACTTAAGGGTTCTATTGCTCAGGCGGCCATAGCCTGCAATGTGCGCCGACTGAATCCTCACATGTTCCCCCTTTCCAGGCCGCGAATCGGCATCTCCCGCCCGCGATAGGCGCTCAGTCCCGCCAGCCGCGCCCGCTCCAGCATCGCGCGCGTGCGCGCGTCCGGCGCATCGGCGATCTCCTGACTGATTCGCTGGATGAAGATGCCCAGCGTCGTGCCGGAAGCGGCCAAGGCATCATAGTCCTCGACAGGATGCGTTTCGTCCAGCAGGTCCAGAAAAGCGAACTGCTCTGTCACCGCGTCATAGACCGCAGGCAGCGCACTTTGCAGGGCCGGCGGGCATGAGCCTTTCAGCACAATCCGCGCGATGCGTTCGCGGGCCTCCGGCGCGGGCAGGTTGCGGATGGCGTCAATGACCTGCTGGCTGTGGCTTCGCTCATCACATTCGATTTCGTGCACTTCGTACACGGCGCGCGCGGCGCACACCGGCGTGACCCGCACCATGGGCGGGCCGTCCTGCGGCGGGTCAATCTCCACCTCCAGATAATGCAGTATGCCGGTTTCGTCAAAACCGTGGCCTTCCGGCGCACCGGAATAATAGATGGTGGTGGCGAATGGCCCGGTGATCGGGGTCAGCCGGTGGAAGTGCCCCAGCGCGAGATAGTGCAGATTCGGGTCTGCGGCATCCGCCGCATGGAACGGCGCATAGGCCGTCTTGCCCGACGGCTGGCGGCCCCGCTCCGAACCGTGCGCCACGGCCACATGCGCGCGCCCGTCAGACGGTGGATGCAGCGCGCCAAAGGGATTGGCGGAGATATCAAACCCGTCAAAACCAAAGCCGTGCACCGTCAATGGCGCGTCCGGCAGGGCGTGCGCCCGCCACTCCGGACGGTCGAAGATGATGACATTGTCCGGCCAACGATCCGTCACGTAGGGCGAACCCGGCACACAGGGATCGTGGTTGCCGGGCGCGATGAAGACCGGCACAGGTCGGATGCGCTCAAACGCGCTGCGCAATAACGCCGCCGTATCCGGGGTGACCCTTTCATGGTCGAAGAGGTCGCCCGCGATCAGCACCGCATCCGCCGGCCATTCCGCAGCCCGCTGCAAGATCGCCATCAGCACATCGCGCAGACTTTGCCGCCGCCGATTGCCAAAAGACGCCGGCATTCCCGTCCCCGCGAACGAGGCGTCCAGGTGAATGTCGGCCGTATGAATCAGTCTCATGTCTCCTCCCCGCGACGTGTCTTGCCGTCGGCAGTCAGTAGTTTGGCAAATCCCGCAGGCACGGGCAAGTCGGCCTCGAGCATCGCGCCGAGGCTTGCCCCCTTGCCGCCCGCAATGAGTAGACTGCAACTGCCTTTTGCCCGGCTCTTAAGTCATATTCCTTTTCTTGGCAGTTCAGTTGCTCAGCGTTCACCCTGACTGGACCGATCTGAAACGCCCTACAGCGTTTCACAAATCTCGCAAAACCCGGCAACGATCGCATTCACCGCGCGGATTAGTCCCCGCAATGTTCCCCTGGCAATCTCCTTATGCGCAGGAATTGACAGCCTCGCAATATGCCCTTCTTTTGTCATGACAATATGACCGGCTTCTTGACGTGCAACGTGTCATCCCATACGTCAAAATGCTGCAACCACCTCTCTATACGTGAGCACTGGCAGCGGTGGCATCAGACAGCGACCTCAACCTTGCGGGTTTCAACAGTCAATGGAAGCCCCTGTTCGGCGCGAACTTGAAGACAGACGGGAATCGCCTTGCGGATACTGTCAATCGCTTATTCCTGCGTTTTCCCCTGGCTGATGCAACCAGGTATGGATGGGCACTCGACAACCCATTCGCCGTCTTCATTACGGTCAAGCGTGACAGTAAACTTCATCAGAAACTCTCCAGTGCATGTTTATTATGCTCTGACGTCATGATTATTGCACAGGCGCGAACACACCGGCATAAAGCCCCATAAGATGGCCGGGCGCAGGTTTGATGTGCTTCCGATACTTCGGTATTCTCTGTGTTGGCGTTGGAGGGCGTAACGGCACATCAGCGGCGCCTCCGGCCATGCGGCGACAAAGAAAAGGATGGACCAATGCGAAAGAACGGCATCAGCAGGCGCAGTTTCATCAAGCGTGGATTCGCGGTGTCGGCGGCCTTCGGCATGCCGGCGATTATTCCGGGAAGCGCCTTCGGCGCGAATGCGCCGAGCAACCGCGTGCATGTGGGGCTTATCGGCTGCGGCAATATCGGCCACTACCACAAGAACTGGCTCAAACAATGGAATGACGTGCGGATTGTGGCCGTGTGCGACGCATATACGTCGCGGCGCATCGCGATGGCGGAGGAACTCAACGCGCATTACGGCGCGAACGATGTCACCAAAGTCTATGACGATTTTCGGGAAATCCTGGCGCACCCGGACGTGGATGCCGTTTTCATCGGCGCGCACGACAACTGGCACACGCCCATGGCCATCGCCGCCGCGCGCAACGGTAAGGATATTTACTGCCAGAAGCCGCTGACTTTGGACTTGGAACAGGCCAAGATATTGAGAACGGCGGTAAATGAGAACAAGCGGATCTTCCAGTTCGGCACCCAGTACCGATCCGAGTCGTCATTCCCGAGAATGGTGGAACTGGTGCGCAACGGATATATCGGCAACCTTCAACGGATTGATGTCTGGTCCCGCAATGTCTTGAACGATACGAAGCAATATCACGTCGCCCCCTATGGCTCGACGGAAGAAGTTCCCGTGCCGGAGGACCTCGATTTCGACATGTGGCAGGGGCCTTCCCCGATGGTTCCTTATACCGTGGACCGGTGCACGCCCTGGGGCGGCTACCATTGCCCCGAGACCTCGCTGGGCTTCGTGGCGGGATGCGCCATTCACCCCCTGGGCATCGCGCAATGGGGCAACAAAAGCGACCACACCAGCCCGATACGCTACGAAGGCGCCGGAAAAGTGCCGACCGAAGGGATATTCCGCACGCTGGAACGGTGGGACGTCATATGCGAATACGAGAATGGCGTGACTCTGCACATGATGGACATGATGACCGCAAAGCCTGTCGTGACGGCCTACTATCCGCAAAAATGGGTGGACAGCGACGGCGTCGTGTTCCACGGCGACGAAGGCTGGATCGGCGATTTCAACATGGGCACGTTCTATGCCGGCAATCAGGACCTGTGGAAATTGAACCTGAAACCCGACGACGAACGCGTCTATGAATCCAGGGGACATGTCCGCAATTTTATTGATTGCGTCAAATCCAGAAATGAACCCGTATGCCCCGTCGAGATGGCCATCCGATGCGACACCATCGCGCATATGGTAAACATCGCCGCGCAGACCCGCCGGGTCATCCACTGGGACCCCAAGAGCGAACAAATCCTCAACGACGAAGAAGCCGCGCACATGACCACCCGGCCTTATCGCGAAGCATGGAAAATCTGGTAGATGTCACCGGCCTTCTTGGCCTTCTTGCGACATAAAGGGGGAGAAGTATATCAGAAGGTTACGAGGATGGGCGGCCGGGTGGAGTTTTCGGAAACCGCTGCGGTGGCTTTCTGGTCTTCAGCCCGGAACCACAGCGCACGAAGAACTTGGCACGCTGAAGCGTGAACAACAGACTTTAGAATCGGGAACCTTGTCCCCTCGTCGCTCCGCGCCTGCGGCGCAATGCATGCCTGAGACGCTCTATGCCGGGGAACGATGTATTCCCCTGAAACGCGCCGCCATGTCCCCGCGACGCGGAAGCGTCGTGGTAATGCGTTCCACCGCGGGATCGTTGTAACGAGGAGAATCCGTCACTGGCTCAATCGCCCATCACAGCATCAAAACCTTCCACCCGGAACTGGTCGGGGTGCAGGGTGATTGTTGTTTCGCGGTCGGGCAGTTGCAGGCGGACGATGTGCGTTGCGTCTTCTGAGTGCAATGTGGCGGCGACCGGCGCGTCGTTGATGCGAATCCACGTCACAAACTGTTGTTTTTCGGCCTTTTCCCGGGTTTCGGCGCGGAGGTGCCATTCATCGAGGGTGAATGAGGCCCAATCGTGGGGGGGCGTGTCGAATTCGCCGGATTGCGAGAGGCGCAGTCCCGCGGGGTGCAGGAATTGCACATCCACGCGGCCCGGTTCGCCCGCCCAGGACGCCGCATTCTCGCCGATCGTGAATGCCGGGGCGGGGGCGTGAAGCAGCCATTGATAGGTCGCCGGCGCCGGGGCTTCGAGCACGTCGTGGATGATCATGCCGTAGGGCTTGAAGAAGAGAATGCGGCGGGTCCACCGGTGCAGGTTCGTATAGGATTCGCCGGCCTCGCCGACGACGCAATCCAGTTCGGGGGTGGTCTGGAAGTGCGTGATGCGCCCCGTGGCCTTGGCGGAATGCACGATCTGGCCCTTGCCGTCCACGAGGATGGAGTTGTCCGATTTGCTCTCCCACATCCATTTCACATGGTGCGGGCTGCCGTGGATGTCGCGGCGTCCCGATGCAATCAGGGCGCATTGGCCATTGATGTTAAGGAGAAAACTGTTGTTGGAATTGTAGCCGTGACTCTGGCGGCCGTAGGGGCTGCTCTTGAAATGCACCTGGATGTTGTCCGCGCCGTCGAGGAGATTGGTGTTCATGACGGCAAGGCCGACGTCCGGAAACGCCCGGGATGACGGCAGCGCCACAGGGACTTCCGAGGCGACGCCATGCAGGCGCACAGCGCAGATCAGGCCGTGGTAGCCGCCGATGGATGCGTCGTGCGCGTCGGCGTACCATTGCCAGTGGGGGTTGCGCGCGCCCGCGGCGAGTTGGCGCATGAGCGGGGCGATGCGGTTCGAGTCGGCCTGGGCGGCGAGGTCGCCGAAGGCGCCGGCTTTCGCGCCGGGCGGCAGGGTGTACATGCCGTAGTAGCCGGTTTCGCGGAAGAACGGTTTTTCGAAGGGGTCAATGCCGAGAATCGGCTGCGACGCGGCGGCCCAGTGCAGAAATCGGACCATGTAACTGTTCCAGTAGGAGACGCCTTCATGCCAGCCGCCGTCGTTGCCGCCCCACACCGGATAGCAGGTGAAGAAGACGGTAAGCGCGAAATCGAGCCATTCCTCCGCTTGGGGTATCTCGCCGTAAAAGGCCAGCGACAATTCGCCGAGTTTGTGCCATGCGCGGTTGGAGTGGCTGTCATAGGGCCGCCAGAGGTGTCGCGCGGCCAAAAGGTAGTTGTAACAGTCTGCGCCGCGCGCGGCCATCCGCTCGTACACGCGCGCGCGCTGTTCCGGCGTGAAGCAGTCCTGCGCCCATGTGTAGGCGCGCGCGGGGAGATACAGGAGCGGCATGGCCGCCTCGTCGTTGTAACGGTAGTTGGTGGACCCGGCGGGGTCCCATTCCATCGCGGCCATGACCAGGTCGCGCGCGGCCTCGCCATAGACGCGATCACCGCTCAGGCGATAGACCAACGCGAGGGTCGCCGCCGCTTCGCCCACGGCCACTGAACGCATCCGGTTGCCCCACCAGATTTTCCGCCATTCCTCGCCCTTGCGCACCGTCCCTTCCGGGTACAACGGCGGCTCCGAAGTGTCCGGCGGACTTTCCAGGTGCTTGTCGGCTTCCCGGCGCAGCGCCGCCCAGTTCTCCGCCAGCGGCCCGGCGATGAATTCCTGGAATCGGGCGACTTCGTCCGGATGCAGGAACAAGCGCGGATGCCCCCGCGGGATGTGTGCTGCCAGCGCCGCCCGCGTGGGCTTGGGATACACAGGCAGGTCCGCTGACATCGAGAAAGCCCGGATCCCGCTCCAGGCGCTTTGTTCGCCGGAAACGTCCACGGCGGCATAGCGCCAATGGTATGCGCCCGGCGGCAGGGGTTCCGCCGGACAGTGCGCCGACCATGGGCTGGAAGCCTCGTGAACGATTTTCTGAAACGCGGCATCCGCCGCGACCTGCAGGCGATAGCCCGCCGCGTCTTTCACGGGCCGCCAGGTGAACGACGGCGGATTCAATTCCGGCGGACGCGCGGCGTCGGGACGAAAGCCCCATGCCTCCGCTTCCGCAGACGATTCATCCAGGGTAATCGCGCCCGCCACTTGGAAGCATATACCGCAACACAACGCGCCAAGCAATAGAATTCCGGCATTCCGCATGACCGATGCTCCTTTTTCCCGTGATTGCAACGCCTATCCGCGCCCTTCAGCCCGTGCTTTTTCCCATTGTATCCGGCCATGCCGCAAATTGAAAGACCGGAGAGCGATCACGACAGGCCCGCCGTTCCGGAGTACTGGCTTCCGCCTGGCAAAGTTCTGGAGTACAGGCTTCAGCCTGGCGGGCGGGACACCTGTCGCCATTCCGCTTGCATTTGGCGGCGCGTCCTCTTATTCTCACTCAGCAGGGACTACGGCATATTGCCCGGCATATCCCAAGCGGCAAGAATCCCGGGAAGAGGATAGACAACCTGTAATGCCAAGGGTGGTATATACTCCACAATCGGAGACCTATAGCCCGAAGAACGTGATCCGGGCCATGGTGCGCGGTATGATTCAGTCGCGTTACATGGCGTTGCGGCTCGTGGTCAGGGACATCAAATCGGACTATGCCAAATCCCAATTCGGCATGGTCTGGGAACTCATTGACCCGCTTGTGCTCGGCTTCATTTTCTATGCGCTCAAGCGATCCCGTGTCATCACCCCCGGCGAAACCGGCATGCCCTATTCTATTTTCATTATCTACGGCCTGCTCATGTACGCCACCTTCGTGGAGTCCGTCATGCGCATGGTGACCCTGGTGAGAACATCCAAGCCGTTGCTCTCGCACCTGAAACTGCCGCCGGAAGCGCTCATCCTCTCGGTGATTTTCCGCATCGCCTTCAACTGCTTTTTCCGCCTCCTGGCGATGCTGTTCTTTTCGCTGCTTCTGTGCCGCAGCGCCCTGGCTGAGGGCCTGAGCGCCTTCTCCCCTGTCGGGTTCATCAAGTTCCTGCTGCTGTTCCCGTCCGTCATTCTCGTGGGAGCGGCCATCGGCCTCTTTTTCGCCCCGCTCAACGCCATCTACTCCGACGTGGCCACCGCGATCCGTATCGGCCTCGGCCCCTACCGCTACCTGTCGCCCGTGCTGTGGCCCTTGCCGCTCACCGGCGCCTGGGCGTGGCTCCACACCACCAGCCCCATCGCCCCCATCTTCCTTGACCTGCGCACCCTCGCCACGGAAAATGCCATGCACTACCCCGCCGAATTCCTTGCACGCGGCATCCTTTTCGGATTGTTATTCCTTTTCTCATGGTTCATATTTCATATATCCCTCACCGTGCTCTCGGAGAAAGCGTAGCATGGCCCCGATTGTCCAGGTGCAGAATGTCTTCAAGAAATACTCCCGCAACGCCAACGCCCACCTCGGCTACGGCATGCGCGACCTCTTCGACCACATCCTCGGCAGGAAGCCCTCCCTCGAACTGCGCAAAGATGAGTTCTTTGCCGTCAACGACGTCTCGTTTGAACTCGAACAGGGCGACACCCTTGCGCTCATCGGGCGCAACGGTTCCGGCAAGAGCACGCTGCTCAAAATGATGAACGGCATCGTCAAGCCCGACGCCGGCCGCATTGTCATGGACGGCCGCGTCCAGGCCCTCATCAATCTCGGCGCGGGTTTCAATCCCGCCCTCTCCGGCCTCGACAACATCTATAACGCCGCCGCCCTCCACGGCTTCAACCGAAAAGAGACCAAGGCGATCGTGGATGAAATTGTTGACTTCTCCGAACTTGAGGAATTCATCACCAGCCCCATCGAAACCTACAGCAGCGGCATGAAAGCAAGGCTTGGCTTCGCCGTCGCCGCGCATCTGAAACCCGAAATTCTACTGATTGACGAGATTCTCGCTGTCGGCGATTACGCCTTCCAGAACAAATGCTTTGCCCGCTTGGAAGAATTGAAATCACAGAACGTCACTGTTGTTTTCGTTTCCCATTCCCAAAGCGCAGTCATCAAACTCTGCAAGGAGGCGATCTGGTTGCATAAAGGCCGCATCATGGCCATCGGCCCGTCCCGGGACGCTGTCGAGGCGTATAATAGTTTTCTGGAGACACAGGAAAAGGAGAAACTCTCGCGCCAAAAACCGCCGAAAAGCGCCAGCGCGACAGAAAACCAACAGAAGCAATCCTTGAAGATTGAAACGACGGAGAAATCCGAAAATACCCTTTATGGCCCGATACATCCTGAGAGTGACTGCGTGGAAGACATCCACTGTGAACTATTGGTGGACGGACGAAAAACGGACGTGATCAGAATCCACGGTGAAGTTGTTATCCGTGTTTCCTTCAGATTGCGACGTCATGTCCAGCATTTGTTTTCGACGATCAATTTTTTCCGGAAAGACGGTCTGCTTATTGCCTCCATTGCCACGGCGGAAGATGACCGTTTCGCCAACATCCATAGCGGTCATGTTACCTACGAAGTACGCATTCCGGATTTCGACTTCTGCCCCGGGCATTATGTGATCGTGATGCCGATAGCCGATGGGCAGCATTATCTCTGGCGAAACATTGTGAAAGAGTTTTTCGTAGAGAGCGGCGGGCGCCGTTGCGTGGGCATCAAACACATCCAGCATTCATATTCGTTTTCTGTGGATGGGGAAAACGTTGACAGTACTCCCCTCTGAAACAAGCGAAAACAACTTCATCCAACAACGCATCAGGGACACAACATCATGGGATTAGACATCAGGCGGCGATTCCAGAAATGGCTGATCAGTCGCGTCAAGAAAAGTGAGCCGTTACTCGAAGCGCTGGGCAATACAATTGAAATCCAAGAGAAACTGGCGGCAAAAGCGGATGTCTTGAAGCCGATTGTTGCATGCCCGGACGTAATCCACGCTATCGCGGATGAGCATCTGGTGGGGAATCTGCTGGAAGACGACGACGCGCGCAAAATGATATGTCACATTTTGTCCCGGGGACAGTATCGGGAGGAAGCGATCCAGACAATGCGCGTGATTGATGACAAACGCGTGCAGCGGGAGGTGCTTGAAAAACTGTCGTCCGGCCCCCTGTGGCAGGAACCCTTTGCAGGCGCACTGAAAACCATTATACGAAATCCCCAAACGTTGCCCTTCCTGGCGGGCGATGAAGCGCTGTCAAAACGCTTGATTCAAGAGGCGCTGAAATCGGAATCGCTTTCAGCATGGATTGTCACACAGGCTCCGGTGCGGCGCGCAGTAGCGGAAAAACTGGCGCAGTCCGGCATATGGGATGAGTCGAACATCGCGTATTTGCGCCGCATTCTGAATGACAAGCGCACCCTGGACCACATTGTTCAGGACGATGCCCTGCTTGAAAGAATTCTGGTGGATGATCGCTCAATCGTGAAAACGGTGCAGGTGCAGCCGATCCGCTCCAAACTGCAGGTGGCGCGCGCGCGCGAAACTGCTGCAAAATTGCCCTATCCGTTGCCCGCCGTCGTGTTGTCATACCCGCGCGCGGGAAGCAATTTCCTGCAATCCGTGCTTCAGGGTTCCAGCGGTCTGAGGTGCCAAAGCATCTATGGACAGTTTACGGAGGGACCGCAGTACACGTTGACCGTCAAATCGCACAGCCCCTCCCCCCCATACCTTGAAGACGAATGGCGACGGTTTCTGCCGGGGCTTGACTTGCCGCAAAAGGTCATTCGTTTGCAGCGGGATCCCCGGGATGTGATGATTTCATTCCTGGAATATGCCGAAGTAAATCGAAAAACGGACATCCGACAGGAGGAGTTTCTGAACGAGGTGGACTTCTTCTACGCCAGCACCATTGACCGCGAGTATCGGCGGGCCTGCTACAAAAAGGGCATGACTGTGGCGGAGGCATTCAAAGAGCACGTGCGCACCTGGTATGTGGAACCAGTACCGGATCGCTATGAGATATTGCCGATGCGTTATGAGGACCTTGTCCTGGACCCCCAAAGCGCGTTTGGGAAAATATTCGATTTCCTGAATCTGGATTGTGAACTCGCGGAGAAGTTCCTGCAGATCAAGGTGTCGCTGTATTCGGATACGGGGAGGCCGCGCGCGCTGGTGCAGGGATGGCGCGAGAACATGGAGCGATATGGTCCGCTCATCGCCATGGTGGAAGAACAACTGGCCGATGAGATTCAAATACTGGGATACGTAACATTTTAGCCCACTGAAGGAATCACTGCGCGTAATCCCGTCATTGCCGGCGGTGCGGCGCGCCGCGCCGCTGAGCGAAGGCGGTGTGGGACTCGCAGTGACGGGTATGGAGGAGGTGCGATATCGGCTGCCTCTGTCGCCATGCGGCTGAAATGTTACGGAAATGGAAACAACGATTGGACCTGGTGAAAAACTTATATGGCCACCAGTAGTGGAAATCATGCCGTGAAAGGAATGAATCGGCGGCATTTTCTTGGCAGGGCGTCCCTCGGGGTGGCCGCCGGATCGGCGCTCGGCGCTGTTTCCCTGCGTTCGGCGCGCGGGGACGCGGCGCGGAGGCGGCCGAACGTCGTGCTGATCATCACGGATGATCAGGGCTATGGCGACTTGGGATGTCATGGCAACCCGGTGCTGAAGACGCCGCATCAGGACCGCCTGCACCGGGAGAGCGTCCGCTTCACGCAATTCCACGTCAGCCCGGTGTGTTCGCCGACGCGCGCCAGCCTGATGACCGGCAGGTACAACTACCGGACGGGGGTGGTGGACACTTACGCGGGCCGGTCCATGATGCATCCCCGCGAGAGGACTTTGGCGGAGATGCTGCGGGCGGCGGGCTACCGGACCGGCATCTTCGGCAAATGGCATCTCGGCGACAACTATCCGCTGCGCCCCATGGACCGGGGGTTCGAGGAATCGCTCGTGCATTACGGCGGCGGCATCGCACAGCCGTCGGACCCGGAATTTTTTGAACGCGAAAACACCTATTTTGATCCTGTGCTCCAGCACAACGGGAAAGCGGTGAAAGGTTGCGGGTACTGCACGGACATCTTCACCGATGCGGCGTTGCATTTCATCGCGGCGCACCGGGACGCGCCCTTTTTCACGTATGTGTCATATAACGCGCCGCATACGCCGCTGCAGGTTGCGGAGGAGTACGCCGCGCCGTATCGCGCCGCCGGGCTGGACGAAAAGACGGCGCAGGTCTATGGCATGATCGCCAACGTGGACCAGAATGTCGGGCGCATCCTGGACGCGCTGGACGAAATGGACCTCACCCGACACACCGCAGTCATCTTCATGACCGACAACGGCGCGCAGGATTTGGGCGTCGGAGACCGTTTCAACGCGGGCATGCGCGGCTGGAAGACCACCGTTTACGAAGGCGGCATCCGCGTGCCCTTCTTCGCGCGCTGGCCCGCGGCGCTTGATGGCGGGCGCGATGTGGACCGCATCGCTGCGCACATTGATATCGCCCCCACGCTGCTGGAACTGTGCGGTGCGACGGAGGAGAAGCCCCCCGCATTCGACGGCGTCAGCCTGGCGCCGTTGCTGCGCGACGGCGAAGCCGCCAGACAGTGGCCTGACAGAACGCTGTTTTTCCAATGGCATCGCGGCGACACCCCAGAAGCCTTCAGGAACAGCGCCGTCCGCACGCAGCGCTGGAAACTGGTGAATGGCGAGGAACTCTATGACTTGACTGCCGATCCCGGGGAGACAAAGGACGTGGCCGCAGAACACCCCGAAACAGTGCGAGAGTTGCGGGCCGCGTATGAGGCCTGGTTCGCCGATGTCAGCGCGACGCGCGGGTATGCGCCTGTGCGGATTCATCTTGGCAGCGATCACGAGAACCCGATCACGCTTACGCGGCAGGACTGGCGCGGCGCGGAAAACTGGATGGCCGACACGCCCGGCTACTGGGAGGTGCATGTGGAGCGCGCCGGAAACTACGACGCCGTCATCACGTTCGCGCCGGCCAGGACGGAGGGCGTGGTCTATCTCAAATTCGGCGGCACGGAGGGTCATGCCGCGGTCGCCCCTGGCGCATCGTCCGCCCGGATTACGGGCCTGCGCCCGGAACCCGGCGACACCCGCCTCGAATGCCGGCTGGAACAGAATGGCGAAGCGGCTGGCGCGCGCTTTGTTACGGTGATACGATCGTGAACTTGTGGAAGCGCAAATGAATCATGTTCGTAGCGTTGTCCGTCTTTCCCGCGCAGGCGGGAATCCAGAAACGCAGGCGGTAACCATGATCTGTCATCAACAAGTAGATCAGGATTTTAATATGAGTGCATTGCATAAGAACGACAGAAACATCGTGCGGGATCTGGCGGCGCAGGTGGCGGAAATCGCCGCGCTGCCGGTGCAGGAAGAAAAACGTGCGCTGTGGCGCAAGTTGAACGCGCTTCAACCGGAACGCCCGATGGTGATGATCGATCAGGTCTGCTGGAACGAAATGGACAGCGATGAACTTGCCCTGCGCTGTACGAACCCCAATTGCCGCGACTACGAAGCGTTCTTCCGCCGCACGTTGTATCAATGGAAGCATTTCCCCGTAGACATGGTGGTGGAACCTTTCGTGCGGGTTCCCAAGGCCATACACAATACAGGTTTCGGTGTGTGCGTCGAGGAGGCCACGGTCGCGACCGACCCGACAAACACGGTTGTCGGCCACAAGTATTTCAACCAATTCCAGACGGAGGACGATCTGGAGAAAATTCAGACGCCGCGCATCACCCATGACCCTGCCGAAACGGCGCGACGCATCGCGGTCGCCCATGAACTCTTTGACGATCTGCTCGAAGTGCGACCATGGGGGTACGACCCCTATCTCTCTCTGTGGGACCCCATCAGCACATGGATGGGCGTGGAAAACGCGCTCTTCGCGCTCATCGAGAAACCGGACTACATGCATCGGCTGGTCGGACGTATGACCGACGGCTATCTGAAGATGCTGGAACAGTTGGAAGAACAGGGGTTGCTGTGCCAGCCTCAAAGCCTGATTCATTGCACCGGCGCATACACCGATGAATTGCCCGCTCCGGGCTACAATCCCGAACACCCGCGCACAAAAGACCTCTGGATGTTCGGACTGGCACAGATGTTTTCCACGGTCTCCCCGCAGATGTTCAAGGAATTCGAGGTGGATTACGCCGGACGCATCTGCGCGCGCTTCGGGTTGGTCTATTATGGTTGCTGCGACCCGCTGGACGGCAAGATGAACGAGGTGCGCATGATCCCCAACGTGCGGAAAGTGTCCATGAGCCCGTGGGCGAACCAGGAGCGCGGCGCGGCGGAAATCGGGCGCGATTTTGTGTTTTCACGCAAGCCGAATCCGGCATTCCTGGCCTACGATGCGTTTGACGCCGACCTGGTGCGCAAGGATTTGCTGGAGACCAGGAGGATTTGCGAACAATACAGTTGCCCGCTGGAGTTCATCCTGAAAGATATCAGCACGGTGCGCTATCAGCCCGAACGCCTTGCACGATGGGGCGAAATTGCTATGCAGGTCGCCTGCGGGTGACCGAGGTTCAGAAATCGGACCTGCAGAAACGGGCGACGCATTGGTGCGCGGCGATGAGTTTCAGCAGGTCGCCCGGCAGGAACGGGAGCACGCCCACCACGATCGCATGCAGGAGGGACGCGCCCAGCCAGGCGCTGAGCCAGACCGCCCCCAGCGCATAGATGACGCCCATGGCCGCAAGCATCCCCCACGCCATGCGGCGAAACGCCATTACGATCCACGGCGCGGCAACAAATCCCGCCAGATACCCCAGCGTCGCCCCGCCTGTTACGGCGAACAGCGGCGCGCCCGCCAGCCCCAGGGTAACATACAGGCCGATGCCTGCGGCGGCGCGGCCCGGCCTTGTCAGAAACGGGGCGATCAGCACGCAGAATGTCTGCATCGTCACCGGTACAGGCGAGAACGGCAACGGCACGCGCAGCAACGCGCCCAAGGCAAGCAGCCCCGCCACTCCCAGAATCTCCAGGGCCGCGCTTGCACGCGATTCCTCGCGAGGATTCGCAACTATGTATTCAGATATCCCGCTCATCGGCGGCAGTATAGCGCCGCCCCGTGGCGGATGCAACCGGCAAAAGGCACACACAAGACAGCGCTTTTTTCAGGGGTCCAATCCGCTGCCGGGATAAAAGAAGAGGGTTCCGGGAATACCAAGGCATAAAGCGTGTTACAATAATGTTGTCAAGGGCAGTGATGATTCTTTCATTAAAATGGGCATTCATTCTCGCGTCGGGTGATCGTGTTTGAAACCACTTGTATGCGTGGCGGCAGGAGATTCCGTTGGGCCGTAAATGCGCACGCATAAGTAAAGGAAAACAGTGTATGCCAAAGTCCGTGAGCGGAAAAAGCATCATGATTCAAGCGATATTGATCGCGGTGCTGGCAATGGATTCGGCCTTTTCAGCGGCGGCCGAGACTGTTTATCGGTTCAGTCCGGCCACCGGCGCGGTTCCGGTGGCGTTGGGAGTGGAAAAAACCCTGCCGGCGGAACCGCCGGACGACACGCTGACGCGGAACGGCCTGACCTTCAATCTGTATTACATGGATATTCGCAACCATACGCATGTCGGATTCGCGAATGACGCGCCGGGCGGGCCTGACGCCCAGAACCGGTTGAAAGAGGTGCTGCAGTACATCGGCGACACCCTGAACACGCCCGGTACGCTGGACGTGCTGTTGATGGAATCGGAAACGGACGGCGCGGGGTATCTGGCCTATGCAGGCACTTACTACTCCGGCGCACCAGGGTTTCAGCCGGGCGCGAGCCTGTACCGCCTGACACATGGTTCAAAGCCTTTCGGCCCCACCTACGAAGAGATTTTCGTGGTGGTGGATTTCGGCCGTCCGTGGAACCTCGGCACCGGCGCGCCCGGCGGGGGCCAGGTGGACTTCATGACGGTCATGCTCCACGAAATCACCCATGGACTGGGTTTTGTCTCGTTGAGCAACAGCACCGGCGGCAGCCAGATCGCCCCGAACGTCTATTCCGTGTTGGACCAGTTCGTCGCGCGGCGCACCGGTATGGTGTCGCTGTTCGGCGGCAGTCCGCCCAGTTTCGTGGGGAATCTGGCCGACCTTACCAGCAACGACCTGGCGTGGTCGGGGCCGGCGGCGTTCGCGCACTATGGCCAGGGGGTTGCCCCCGGCGTCTATGCGCCCGCGACCTGGGCGCAGGGCAGCAGCCTCAGCCATTGGAACACGGGGCACATCGTGGGCGGGGCGGTGATGGAACACGCCATTGCGATGGGCGTAATGCGGCGTCAATGGGCGCCTGTGGACATCGGCGGCCTGATTGACATCGGCTTTGTCGGCCTTGCCGGCAGTTACCACAGCGCCGATCAGGATCAGGACAACCAGATCAGCCTGTCCGAGTTGCTGCGCGTCATTCAGTTCTTCAACTCCGCTGCGTATCACTGCGCGGAAAACCCGGGCGACACAGAAGACGGGTACATTCCAGGCACCGGGGCGAATCACTCCTGCGCGCCCCATGCCAGTGATTACAACCCCCAGAATTGGGTGATCAGCCTTTCAGAATTGCTGCGCCTGATCCAGTTCTTCAATTCCGGCGGCTACCATGCCTGCCCCGGGGAAGACCCTCCGACCGAGGACGGATTCTGCGTCGGTCTGCTCAAGTGATACCATTTTTGTGACATTTCGGCCGACTGAGGCAACCATTATGCATAACCCTGCCATCGCGAGTCCCCCACCTAATTCAGCGGGGAAGAAGGTGGGAGCCCCGCAATGACGAAGAAAACGTAATATGTGTCGTCAACGTTTCGGCGTGACCCGCGCGTTGTCTTCCAGGTCGTTGCGCGGTTCTGTGACTACGATCGCGTCCGGAGCGATGCCCGACACGATTTCCGCCCAGTCGTCGTTTTTCAATCCGATGGTCACCGGGGTGATTCGGGCGCGTCCATTCTCGACGGTGAACACATGCCATTGCCCCTCACGGCGGAAGGTGGCTCGTTCGGGCACAGCGAGCACATCCTGATTTTCTGCGGTGACGATTTTCACATCGAGGCGGGTACCGGGACGCAGGGCGGGGACGGGTTCGTCAAAGGCGATGATTACCTTTACACGCTGCTGTTCGATGCCGAGGGCGGAAATCTTCATGAAGGCCGAGGGATAAATGCGTTTCACCGTGCCGGTATGCGTCGCTTCGCCGAGCGCCCTGCCGGAAATCTCCACCGGATTCCCGGGTTTTACCTTGACCACCTCCTCGGAAAGTACATCAGATTCTATTTCCAGGGTGGCCATGTCGCCCATTTTCACAATCGGGGTGCCGGGGAGCAACACACGCCGGTCTTCGACATATTTTTCCAGGATAGGCCCGGAAACCGGGGCGCGGATGACGCAGCGTTCCAGATCGCGGCGTAATATTTCCAGTTGCGCTTCGAGCCGGGCGATATCCGCCTCATGCACCGTGCGCAGGAATTCGTTGTCGTCCACAGAATCGCGCAGGCGCTGCTCGTTCAGCGTTGCGATTTCAAGATTTTTCGCCGCCGCCTCCGCCGCCAGCCGCACCCGCGCGATGTTTTGTTCCAACCCTTTGTAGCGGCGTTCCGCTTCGTCGAATTCCGCCTGGCTGACCACGCCCTCGGCGCGCAGGGTCCGCGCGCGTTGCAGGGCGCGCTCCGCGTCGGCAAAATCAATTTCCGCGATCGTCTTGTCCTTTTCCGCGATGCGCAGCGCGTCGGCGGCCTCTTTCACGCGCAGGGCCGCCGCCGCAAGGTCTTCAGGCTTGGGCTTGCCGACATCCACCCCCTCCACCTGCGCGCGGGCCTGCTCGATCAGAAACTCCATGCCACGGATTTGACGTTCGAGTTCAAACGGCTCGATGCGGGCGATCACGTCGCCCGCTTCCAGCATGTCGCCCGCCTTCCATTCGATGCGCTCCAGCGTGCCCGCAATGGGCATATCAATCAGATATTCCGCATCGAGGCGGGTTTTCGCCTCCTCGGCGATGTACTCGCGCACTGTCGTGCGCACCGGGGCGCCCATCGCCACGGGCAATGGCCGGGGACGCAGCGTGTACGCGGCGGCAGCAAGCATGATTGCGCCGATCAGCACCCAGACAATTCGTTTCATAGCGCCTCCTGGCTTTTGCCTCGGCATTATTCACGTTCTTTGAGCACTTCCACAAGATCAAGGCCATGTATCTTGCGCCGTACCGCCCAGTTGGCCAGCGCCACGAAGCCTGTCGTCAAGGCGATGGAAATTACATAGGTTGTTTGATCAATGTGAAACGGAAGGCGGTACAAATCGCTTTCATAGGCGCGAACCAGCAAGCGGGAGAGGAACATCCCCACGGGAATGCCAAAGGCCATCCCGATGACGCCCAACAAAAAATTTTCGTAATAGAGGATCGATCCCGTTTCCCCCGCCGTGAAACCGAGCACGCGCAGCGAGGCGAGTTCCCGTTGACGTTCCGCCAGCGACACCGACGTGACATTGTAGATGATCGAGAAGGCGATCACCCCCGCGAAGGCGAGGAGCGTCACGTTCATGATGCGCATGCTTTCGGCCAGGGTGTCCAGCAGTGATTGATACGCCTTCTCGCGGAATCCCACCGAAGCGATGCCTGCGATGTCCTTGAAAGCACGGTTCACGGCCTGTTCGGCGCCTTTCTCGATGCGCAGGAGCGCGGCGTTCATGGCGAAGGGTTCATCGAGGATGCGGCTGAGCGCGTGCAGGTCCATGTAGGCGGTTGTGCCGAGAAACTGCTCCGTAATGCCGTGGACCACCACCTCCCTTTCGCGCGTGACGCGCCCCATGAGGGGTTTCATGAGGATGCGATCGCCGGGAACGACGCCCAGTTCCCCCGCCAGGTAATCGCCGAGAATGACGCCGCGCTCCGGGATCGAGATTTCCCCCCTTCTGAAGGTCATCAGTTTCAGGAGTTGTGCCTCCTGCGGCAGACCGATGACAATGATGTCTTTTTTCCGCCAGCCGGCGCGCACTTCAAAGGGGTATTCCAGAAGGGGTTCGGCGTAGCGCACATGGCGGAAGCGCTGCATGTCATACAACGCGTCCCTGCCGCGCTCGCCCTGAAAACTGATCTTGACATCCTCCCGCTGCACTTCGTTGAACTGATACTCCATGCCGTAATACATGGCGTCCATGGTAAAGAATCCCATGATAAGGAGACCGGTGGATACGGCCACGCCGAAAATGTTGAGCGAGGCACGGAATGCGTTGCGCCCGATGTTTCTGAGGATCATTTTCCAGGTGAAACCGACGGCGCGCCATAGTCGCGGGAAGCGTTCCAGCCAGATGCGGTGCGCGAAACGCGGCGCTTCCGGACGCATGGACTCCGCAGGGTGAATGCGGGCCGCGCGCACCGCCGCAAAGGTCGCGCCCGCGACGGCAAAACCGATGGACAGGCCCATCGCCCACGTGAGGACGTCGGGATAAACACGAAACTCCAGCAGTGGAAACTGGTAAAAATCCACATACAGCCGAAGAATGCCCACCGACAGACGCGCCCCCAGCGCAAAGCCGCCCAGGCACCCCGCGACCGCGAGAATCAGCGCGTATTCCACATAGTGAAACGCGACCGTCCAGTCGGAGTAGCCATAGGCCTTGAGCAGGCCGATTTGCGTGCGCTCCATGCGCACCATGCGGTTGAGCAGCACCAGCAAAATCAGCGCCGCCACGCCAAGGAACAATGTCGGGATGATGCGCGCGGAAACGCCCAGTCCGTGTATCTCATCCGAAAGAAAACGGTTGGATATCTGGTCCTCTCGTTTTACTTTGGCGAAAACGCCGAAGGGCTTGAGGAGTTTCTCGGCCTGATCGAGAATCAGGTCGAGTTCCTCCGGGCGGTCCACATCCCCCAGGATATTGTTGCAGGCCGCGCGCATGTCGAGCGCGGTTTCCGCGAAATCCGTCGGAACCCACAGAATGCCGAAGCGCTCCGGGCTGGGCACGAGTTCCTGCACGTTGCGGATCATATACACGTATTCCGCGGACAGTCCCAGCCCCACAATGCGCAATGGATATTTTTTGTCTTCCATGGACACATGAATACGGTCGCCGAGTTGGAGACCGTTGGCCTCGGCGAAGCGATCGTTTACGATCACCTCGCTTTGGGCGCCCGGCTCGAAATACCGCCCCTCGGTCACCACGATATCATGCAAAACGGGCGCCCTTGGATTGGGCATGGAGACGATGCGCCCGATGCGCGGTTCGTCCACACCTTCAATATCCACATTGACGTCGCGCACGATACGGGCGCGCGCATGGCGCACACCGGGGATTTCCGCGATTTTGAATACGGCGGCGGCGGGTGCGCGTTCCAGCATGATCTCGAAATCGGCAAAGTGGCATTGCGCATAATACGTGTCGCGCGTGAGGCGCAGGTTGAGATATGCGGAGTAAATCGTGATATAGCACGCGGAACCGCACACGACCACCGCGATCACCGCCAGGGACTGCCCCCAGGAACGGAAAATGGTGCGCAGGAGTTTGCGATGCAGCACGCCGATCACCACTGGAGTTCCTCCACGGACCTGCGGGTGGCATGGACGATGATGTCCCGCGCTGTGCCGTCCGCCATGCGCACCACGCGGTCCGCCATTTCGCCGATGACCGCGTTGTGGGTGATGATGATGAGCGTTGCGCCGAGGCGTTTGTTGATGTCCGCAAGAACGCGCAACACAAGTTTGCCCGTCGAAATGTCAAGCGCGCCGGTCGGTTCGTCGCACAGCAGCACTTCCGGGCGCTTCGCCACGGCCCGCGCAATCGCCACGCGCTGCTGTTCGCCGCCCGACAATTGCGAAGGGAAATGCGTGCGGCGTTCTTGCAGGCCGACCAACCCCAGCGCCTCGCGCGCAGGCATGGGGTCAGGCGCGATCTCCGTGGCGAGTTCCACGTTTTCCTCCGCCGTCAGGTTGGGCATCAGGTTGTAGAACTGGAAGACGAAACCGATGTTGCGGCGGCGGTATTGCGTGCGCTGCGCGTCGTTGTATGTCGTCAGGTTTTGTCCCTTGAAGCGCACCCGTCCTCCGCTGGGCGCATCCAGCCCGCCGATGATGTTCAGCAGCGTGCTCTTGCCCGAACCGCTCGGCCCCAGAATCACCAGGAATTCGCCCGAATAAATTTGCAGCGAGACCCCGCGCAGTGCGTGCACCGTCACTTCGCCCATCGGATAATCCTTGCGCAGGTTTTCTATCTCGAAAAGCGTGCGACCTTTCGGTTGTGGCATCGCGGAGTCCATCGCTCACCTCACAGAATACGCACTTGTCCTCTGACGCTGGCAAAGACTATACAGCGCCACACGGGGATAGTTCATATCGAGACGCGCCACGGCAGGAAATCAGGGAGAAATCTCAGTGTTGTCCAAAATATGCTTAGCGTTGTGAATAGCCTTCGATCGTATTGGCCTTCCCCCTCACCCCATCCCTCTCCCAGCGGGAGAGGGCGTTTACCGCGCAACCTGACGGACGCTGTCGCTCCCTCTCCCTCCGGGAGAGGGCGTTTACCGCGCAACCTGACGGACGCTGTCGCTCCCTCTCCCTCCGGGAGAGGGCGTTTACCGCGCCACCTGACGGACGCTGTCGCTCCCTCTCCCTCCGGGAGAGGGCGTTTACCGCGCCACCTGACGAACGCTGTCGCTCCCTCTCCCTCCGGGAGAGGGGTGGGGTGAGGGGGAACAGAACAGCACACCTTGGTACATGCGTCAATGATGCCTCAGGAATCCCACGCAGAGGTTTGCATATAGGATAAGCCCGCTACATTATCTTGATTCAACAGGAGTTTCCAAGGGCTTTTGGACATGGTCCTTCATCTTCTGTAACATTTTAGTGGAATGGCATAGATCGCAGGGGCACACTATACGGCCTTTTGCATCCCCCGGCGCTCCGCGCCACCCCCTTCAAAGGGGGGATTGGCAACACATCCCCCGCTGCACGCCACTCCGCTAAAATGTAACTCAGATTTGAAATTTGAGATTTGGTAACATTTCAGCCGACTGTCGTAACCTTTGGAATCAACACACATGACACATTCTTTTCGTCATAGCGTGCGAAGCGGCGCGCAGCGCCGCTGAGCGAAGGTCGTGTATCAAAAGTCAAGAGAGTTCCAGGCGATTTCAGCAGAGGTTTCATGGTTTCTCCCACAGGTTTTCCAAAAGGGATCGCAGGGTTTTCCACTGATTCCGAATAGCGCGCATGGGGACCAGCAGTTTGCGCAATCTGAGGCGCACACTATATCCGGATTGCCGCGCTTCGCTCGCAATGACGGGGCTATGCGCAGTGACTACTTCAGTCGGCTAAAATGTTGCCATCTTCTTGACAATCTGTTTTGGACAACACTGGCGAAATCCATTGAATGGCATGTCCGTGTTTTGAGCGGATGATGGCAGAAGAGGCGCTTCGCTGCGCTTACGCTGCAACACAACAATCGAATAGATGAACCGGCGCGCTACGCGACTATCGCGGCGTCGTTCCAGGCGGCCTCCACGTAGCGCAGGAATTCCGTGATCACGCGCCTGAAGTCCTCGGGCGCGTCGCGGTCGCACCGGGCATGGCCCGCCCCTTTGAAAATATGCACCTTTTTGTATGGCGCGCTGCACTGATCATAGAGCCGCATGGTTTCCTCGACCTTGAGAATCTGTTCATTGTCGCCTGCGATGATCAGGGCGGGCATGGTGCACAAAGGCATATACTCCACGGGCTGCAGGCGATGGGCGGAAACGCCCATCCGCCATTGTGAGAAAATGCGCAGGGGCCATGCGACAACCCTGGGTACGCGGTACCGATCCAGGCGGTTGTTCAGGGCGCTTTCCAGGGTGTCATAGCAGGATTCCAGAACGATGAAATCGAAACCGGGGGCTTCCTGCAAGGCGTAGGCAACCGCCGCCGCGCCCAGGGAAATGCCGTGGACACCGATGCGGCGATAGCCCAAATCGCGCAGGTAGCGCAATGCCGCGATGGCATCCTTGCGTTCGTTCCAGCCCATCGTCACCAGCGCCGGATCGCTTCGTCCCTGGCCGCGAAAGTCCGGGAGCAGCACGTCATAGCCCAGGCGCATGTAGAGTTCCGCACGGCGCAAGCCCTGGCGGCGGTCGTTCGTGATGCCGTGCAAAAGAATCACCGCGCGTTCGCCGCCGCGCCCCGCATGCCACGCCGAGGTGCGCACCCCGTCCTCGGCGCGCAGAACGAGGTTCTGAACTGGAAGGCCGCCGATTTCATCCCGGTCCGAAAAATCGCGCGGCGTCGGCCGCGTGATGTAATACGATGCGACATAACCCAGGGTCAGCCACAAGACAAAACTCACGGACACAAGGCTGATCAGGATTTCTCTGCGTTTGGTCATCAAAGCCATGTATTGTTCTCTATTTTTCTGTCATTGTATATCATGCGAGCGACAACGACTTCGGGAGGACACGGATCGGGACGACGTCCGCAGATGACAATCATGCCAATGCCCACGGCGGTCGGTACTCATGGTGCAGTAAATCGTTTGCCGCTTCGTTGCTGGTGATGCGTTCCGCCACGGGATCCCATGCGATGCGTGATCGCGTTTCCAGGGCGATATTCGCGAGGTGGGCGAAGATGGTGGAGCGATGGCCTTCCTCCACGTCGCAATGCGGTTTCTCGCGGCTCTTGATGCAATCAAGGCAATTACGCATGTGTAACGTCATCAGATTTTCATTGCCGCCTTTGGCCTTCTCCTGAATGGGTTCCATGCGCGGCGCCCTGTCCTGGAACTGGCCGCCGCGTTCCGGGACCACCTCGTAGCCGGAACCCCGCGCGTAGATGGTGCCGTTCGTGCCGCGCAGTTCCACTTCTCCCGGTTTTGCGAGGATGGGATTGTTGCTGGACTCGAACTGACTTAAGTTCATCAGTCCGCCGGACGCGAATTCAAAGCACGCCTGCATGGTGTCGGGGATGGTGCGGTCATCACCCACGGCATATCTGCCGCCAAGCGCGGTCACCGCCGTTTGGACAAAACGTCTCCGCGTGATTGCATCGCTCATGATCTGCGCTCCTGTCTTGGTGACAGTAGTCTTATCGGCATTATAACGGGCGGGCATTTTCAATGGTAGTGAGGGAAAAAATCAAGGGCGGCAGGGACACAAGGGACAACAAGGATTCCAGTTGTCTCCAGCAATTGATCCAAAACCAACTTGATGCAAACAGGAATCTTGCCGTTTTCCCGGCCGGGGCGCATAATTACCGCTGGATACGTCGTAGAAATCAGAACATGCAGGAGAATCGGCAATGATACATGGAACATTGATGATGATTGGCGGGATGATTCTGTGGAGTCTTTGCGCTCCGGGCACGACGGAAATGTTTCGTCCGCTTGACCTGCGACAGGTGAAGGTCGGCGGCATTATCGGCCGCCACATTGACACGACAATCACGGGCAATCTGCTGGTGGTGGACATTGATAAAGATTTCCTGCGTCCGTTTCAGCGCAAGACTGCCGACGGCGGTTTCATCGGCGTCGGGATGACCCTGGACGCCATCGTTCATTTCGCGGCCTGCACCGGCGACGCGGATGTGATCGCGCTGAAAGACCGGGTGGTGCAGGGGTTGCTGAATGTCCAGGAGGCGGACGGGTACATCGGAATGATGAAACCGGAACACCGATTCCGGTCGTTATGGGACATCCATGAAATGTCCTACATCATGCAGGGGCTGATCGCGAATCATCGGCTATTCGGGCATCAGGCCTCCCTCGATGCCGCGCGTAAAACCGCCGATCTGATCATTGACCGATGGACCGCCGAACCAGACGTCATCGGACACTGGGACATCACCACCTACATGGGGGTAACGGGACTGGAACCCGCCCTGCTGATGCTCTACGACGCCACACGCGATGACAAATACCGCGATTTCTGCGTCCATTTCCGGGGCTTGGCGGATTGGGAAGGCCGCATCGTGCGCGGGCGCTGGGGCGATATAGAAGGCCATGCCTATGCGTATATCTCACGGTGTCTCGCGCAATTGCATTTGCAGCGGATGACGGGCGACGCGAAACTGTTCGGGAACACCCGGCAGGCGCTGGATTTTCTGCTGAAAGGGGATGGCCTGACGGTCATCGGCGCGTGCGGGCAGCACGAGTGCTGGCACGATACCCAGGACGGCGCGGCGAATCTCGGCGAAACCTGCGCCACGGCCTATCTGTTGTTCCTGTGGGACCAGTTGCTGCGTGTCCAGGGCAACCCGCTCTATGGCGATGTGATGGAACGCACAGTGCACAACGCGCTCTTCGCCGCGCATTCCCCCGATGGACGCCGCATCCGCTATTACACGCCGTTCGAAGGCAAGCGCGAGTATTTCAAAGACGACACCTACTGCTGCCCATGCAATTTCCGGCGCATCATGTCCAGACTGCCGGGCATGGTCTATTATGCTGCGGACGACGGGCTTGTCGTGAATCTCTACACCGCATCAGAGGCCGCGGTCACCCTCCGCGATGGAACAAATCTGCGCATCGCGCAGGAAACCGACTATCCGCGAGGGGAAAACATCCTGATTCGTGTAACCCCGGACAAGCCTGCGACTTTTGCGTTGCGCCTGCGCATTCCAAAGTGGTGCGACAATGCGCGAATCACAATTAATGGGGAACCGCTTCCCGACGCCATCACCTCAGGCATTTTTCATGAAGTCCGCCGGGAATGGCGGGCGGACGATGAATTGACTGTCGTGTTGCCGATGCGGTTGCGGTTGGTCAAAGGCCGTGGTGTCCAGGCGGGCCGCGCCGCTGTGGTCTATGGACCACAGGTCTTTACGCTGAATCGCGCACACAACCCCGCCCTCGCGGCGGCAGACCTGCGCTTGGTGACGATCAAGCCGGAAACGTTGGCCGGTCCTTTCCCGGCAACACCCGAAAGCGGCGGATACATGACCTGCACCGTGGATGCGTGGAAAACCACCAGTTGGTATCCGCATGGCAAGCCGGAATACACCCTGACGCTTACGGAATTCGCCGACCCCGACGGGGAAATGATCTATTTCCATCTGCCCAATCCGGAAGACCCCGCCCTGGTACAGGACGAGTTGGCAATTCAGTAGTTCGTTTCGTAGCGTTTCCGACCATGACAAATCCACGATCATCCACGGCCAACGCGTTGCATTCGGCCGTCAGAAGCCTGTGTTCCCTTTCACGATGATCGTGTCGAGTTCGTTGTTTTCGGCGAGACGAAGAACAGTCCGGCATTCGGCGCCTTGAAGAGACTGTTCGGCGCGGTTGTTTTCCAGGGTGATGTTGCGGCTGCTTTCGATGTGGATGACGGCGGTGCAGCGTTCCTGGGTGGGCTTGTCACAGACACCCCGGATGGTGTTGCCCCGAATGACGGCGGTGTCAACGCCGGTCATGAAGATGCCGGAATTGTCAGACCGGTTGATGGTGTTGTTCTCGATGGTGAGGTTGCGGAAGACGCCGGGCAGCGGCGCGTCCTTCCAGCCGGGAGTGATGCCTTCAATGGCGATGACGCCGCGCGCCATGCCCGCGCCGTAGTTGCAGCGATCAAAGGTGTTGTTGCGGATGACGACATTGCGGGCCGGAATACTTTCATAAAAATGCACCGCCTCCGTGATAATCAGCACGCCCGCCGAGGTGATGTCCTCGAAGGAGCAGTCTTCAACCACGGCGTCGCGGATCTGGATGAGCATACCCCGGGCGCGGTTGCGCCGGAAGGTGCAGTTGGTGATCCGGGCGCGGGGCAGTTTGGAGGCGTTCGCGAGCATGTCGCCGCGTTTGACCGCGTCGGGCATGGGGTCTTCCAGGACGACGCGGTGGGTGTGACCGTCGGGTTCCATCGCGACCGAGGCGACCTTGACGGTGCCGTAGACGATCAGCGTTTCCTGTGGCGTCAATTCCATGATATCGCCGGGGTCCGGCATGGACGCCATGTTGAGGTTGTGGCGCGCTAGAACGGTCCGATCATCCACTATTTCCTCGATGTTGAGAAACAGGCCGCTTTTGAGGTTGATGGCGTCGTCGCCCTGGCCGTCGAAGAGACAGTTCCGGATGATGATGTCGCCGGTGCATCCGCCGAAATGGCTGCCATCGGCGGTGGCGGAGACAGGACGGCGCGTGCCGGGCGTGGGCTGTACTGTGCATCGGTCCAGGGTGATGTTTTCGCTGTCAAGCCCGACGAAAACCATGCCGGGACAGGTGTGGACGGTGATGTCCTGAAATGTCACATTCCGGCAGCGGTGCACCATGAACGCGTTGTAGGCATAGACCTGGTGCCGGAGCACAACCCATTTTCCCACGGTCAGGGGGTGAATCTTGAATGGCGGGCGCACCCGCAGCACCTGCCGTGCGATCAAGTCGGTTTTCATTGGGTCGTCAAGGCAATACACGTCGGCGCCGTGGCGGCAGGGCAGCCGTGTGTCCGGCTCATAATCCAGTAACGCCTGCACCGTTTCGCCGCCTTGGACCGGATATTCCGGGAAAACCTCCACATCGAAGTATTCCTCCTCCGCAGCGATGATAACGCCGACAGAAAACGGCGGGCGTTCCCAGTCTATGGTCAGATGCTGCACCGTCAGGTCAGAACAGTTGCCGAACCCGAAGCACGCGGTGATGCCGTGGAAGATGAGTTTCGACCCCTGGCCGTCAATGACAATGCCGTGCATGTCGCTGACGGGAAGGCTCATGCGCGGCGACTGCGGGTCCGCCCCTTCGTGGAAATCGTAGCGCCCCTTGGAAAACACAACCCCCCGGGCCTTTTCCGCCTTGCATTTCTCGAAGGCGGCCAGCACTGCCAAGGTGTCGTCCTGGCCGTCATCGGGTACCGCGCCCGTTGTCGTCACATCAATCATCATTGGCGTTTCCATTGCAGTCTCCGCCTGTCCTGACAGGGTCAATCCCGCCACAACGAACAGGATCGCCAGGAACTTGCATGCTTGCTTCAGCAAAATGTTCATGTTGCCCTCCTTGTGCGCTTTTTATCCTGAACATTTCTGTTCCGTGCCAAGCATGCCAAGAGACTTGGCGGGCACAGCGACCTGTGTAACATTTTCCGGTTTGGACGGTAGAAAGTAAATGGAAGCCAAGGGGTGTTCCGGTGTTTTTCAAGTGCAGCGGGAACCCGTGATAACGGGAACAAGGGTACGGAAAACTGTTGACTGTTGTGGTGAAAATATGCCGATTCCTTCACTTTATATATTGGAACTTGCTTAATTTTTAATACTATGCTGCAATAGTCAATTATGTGTATTGTGTTACGAGTTTTGCCGCATGCACCACAGCGTAATGGACGCTGCGGGAAAGTTTTTACGGGAACCGGCCGGCAGGCCGCGAAAAATGGAGGAAAGAGTATGAACCAGGAACGATTCATGATGCGCGGGTTTCTGAGTGTGATTGAAGAGGTCGTGAACGCGATTCTTCGCGCCGTGGTGTCCATTCTTGCGGCGCTGGGCATTGACGTCACCATCGATCCCATCGATCTGTAGTTTTCAACTGTCCATGGACGCGGCGAAGCGCCTTGCTTTGCCGCGTCCCTTACTTTGTTCCGTAACACTTTCTAGACGTGCTGTAGATATGCGTTCTTGATGCGTCGGACCAGTCGGGTTTGTTCCTGCGCCCAGAACTCATCGGAGAAGATTTCCACTTCGATGGGGCCTTTGAAGCCCTCGCGTTCGACCCAGCCGCGAATTTTGGGAATGTCAATGCAGCCTTCGCCCATCATGCCGCGGTCGTTGAGCAGGTCGCGGGTGGGTACGCGCCAATCGCAGACGTGAAATGACAGGATGGTTCTTCCGGCGCGCTTGATCTCCGCTTCGAGCATGGGGTCCCACCAGAGGTGATACACATCCACGGTGACGCCGAGAAAATCCGACCCAATCGCGGTCACCATGTTGTTGGCCTGTTCCAGCGTGTTGACGGCGGACCGGGTGTCGGCGTACATCGGATGCAACGGCTCGATGGACAGCCGGACGCCGGCCTCCTTGGCGTGCGGCAGCACCGCGGCAATGCCGTCGAGTATCTGTTGCCGGGACACCGCGAGCGGCTGCTTTGGGGAGGACCCGCAGACCAGCACGACCAGCGGCGCGCCGATGGCCGCCGCTTCATCAATGGCGCGCCGGTTGTCGTCGCGCGCCTTTTCGCGCGCGGCCGCGCCGGTCGCGGGGAAGAAGCCGCCCCGGCAGAGACTGACGACCTTCAGCCCGGAATCGCGCAGCATGCGCCCGGCCTCTCTGGCGCCGTAAGGCTCCAGGTGCTGCCGCCACACGGTAATGCCCGGCACGCCCGCTGCCACATAGCCGTCAATCGCCTCCCGCAGCGACCACGGCTTTGTCGTCATGGTGTGGATGCAGAGGCGCGAAAAGTCGTTGAGTTTCTCCGGCATAGCCTTCATATCCTTTGTATTTTCGCATTGGCCAAAACACTGCCGCGCTGGGCCAGCAGAATGCCGGTCAGCACGACCACGCCGCCGGCCACTTCGAGGGGGCCAAGGCGTTCGCCGAGCATCAGCCAGGCAGTCAGCGCCGCTACCAGCGGCTGCACCAGCAGCGTCACCGATGCGAACGAAGCGGGCAGTTTTTTCATCGCATATACGATAAGTCCTTGTCCGGCGAGTTGACAACCCAGCCCAACGCCCAGCAACACCGCCAGTCCGCGCCAGAGGTCATCGCCGCCCCAAAGGATTTGTTCCCGAAACAGGAGGCTCAGGAGCAACAAGGGCGGCGCGGCGACGAGCGATGTCCAGCCCATCAACATGACTGTGGAGAAATGGCGGCGCAGGCGATTGATGGACAGTTGGTAGCCCGCGTAAAGCACGGCGCTCGCCACAGCCAGCATGTCCCCCATGAACTGCTGCGGGCTAAGGCGCAGGCTGCCGCCCATGAGCAGCATTGTGCCGGTCAACGCACAAAGCATCCCGAATACAAACAGCACCGAAATGCGCTCCTGGAACATGCGCCACGCCACCAGCGTCACGAAGATCGGCGCAAGATTGCCCAGGAGATTGGCATTGGAGACGGTGGTGAACATCAGGGATTGGTGCCAGAAGGAAATGTCGCAGGCAAAGAACAGCCCCGGGGCCATCAAAGCGATCCAGAAGGCCGCACCGCGAAAACGAAACGTGCTCCGGCCCAGTTCCGTCCGGTGTTCGCTCACCAGTAGATAGCCCCACAACAGCGGCACGGGGATGAACATCCGGAAAAACGCCGTCGCGATAGGCCCCACCGGACTTATCCGAACGAATATCGCGGAGAATCCGATCAGGCAACCACCGCACAGTAATGCCGCAAAGGCCATTCTCGAAAACGACACACCTGCTTCGGAATGGGTTGTCGGATTACTTGTCATGCGGCAAATCTCGTGATGAGAACCTCAATATGTATTCCGACGCAGGCTTCTGCATTCACCACATGCTGAAACATGAACAACATACGTTATGTGCGCCGGGTCAGAGTTCCGGCACATCCACCCACGCGCGATTGCGCCAACTTTGGAGGCCCAGTTCGGCGAGTTGGACGCCTTTGGCGCCTTCGCGGAGGTCCCAGCGGAATGGCGCGTCGATCGCGACGTGCCGCAGGAAGAGTTCCCACTGCGCCTTGAAGGCGTTGTCATAAGCGCGGTTGTCGGGCATGCGGGTCCATCCGGCGCGGTAGTCAATGGGACTGGGAATGTCGGGGTTCCAGACCGGGCGCGGGGTGGCGGCGTCGGGCTGGATATGGCATTCGCGCAGTCCGGCCACGGCGGAACCCTTCGTTCCGTCCACCTGCACGGTGAGCAGGTCATCACGGCGCACGCGCGTCGCCCAGGAGGAATTGAACTGGCAAATCACGCCGGTATCCGTGATGAAGGTGGCAAAAGCCGCGTCATCGGCGTCGGCGTCATAAGGGCGGCCCGTTTCATCCCGGCGTTTCGTGATATGTGTTGTTCCGAGACAGGACACGGCACGGACGTTGCCGAAGAGGTTGTCCACGACATATCGCCAGTGGCACAGCATGTCCACGATGATGCCGCCGCCGTCGGCCTTGCGGTAATTCCACGAAGGCCGCTGCGCGGGCTGGTCTTCGCCGGTGAAGACCCAGTAGCCGAATTCGCCGCGCACGGCGAGGATTTCGCCGAAAAATCCCGTGTCAATGAGGTACCTCAGTTTGAGGAATCCCGGGAGCCACAATTTGTCCTGGACGACGCCATGCTTCACACCCGCTTCCCGAGCCAGTCGGTCCAGTGTCATGGCTTCCTCGACGCTTGCGGCGGCCGGCTTTTCGACGTAGATGTGCTTTCCGGCGGCGATGGCCTTTTTGACGGCGTCGAACCGGAGCAGGGTGGTCTGCGCGTCGAAATAGACGGGGTAGTGCGCATCGCCGAGCAGCGCATCCAAGTCGGTGGACCATGGCAAATCGCCGTGAGCGACGGAGAGCGCGCGCAATTTGTTCTCATTACGTCCCATGAGCACCGGATGTGGCATGATCGCTTCGTTGTCGCTCACGCGGATGCCGCCCTGTTCGCGAATCGCCAGAATGGAGCGGATCAAGTGCTGGTTTGTGCCCATGCGTCCGGTGACGCCGTTCATAATGATGCCGATATTGTGAATCTTCATTGCGGTTCCTCTTTATTCAATCCTGCCTGGCGCATCAACTCGTTCCAGACCTCCTGCGAAACCCTGCGTCTTCTGTTGCCGGGCCACAACGCCGCGATGTCGCCGGGGTACAGGGCGCGCAGGCGCGCCCACATGAAGCGCGTGAGCGCTTGCCGCGCCTCCGGGCTGACTGTGGCAAACCGCACACCGTAACACGGCGGATCGCCTTCTTCGTGACGAACCACCCGCGCCGCAATGGCGTGTTCGTGCTCACCCGGAAGCGACAGATACAGGATAAGCATCTCGCCAACGGCGACAGGAGCACCCACTGCGACCAGCGCGCCTTCCGTGCTCAAGTTGATTACCCGGCCCTCACGGGATTGCGACGCGCCGTCCCTGTGAATGACGACGGGTGATTCCAAAGGCACGCGCCACGCACGCCTTCGCCGGGCGTAAGCGGCACTCGCGGCGCGCTGCAGAATCATCCCTTCGCCCGGCTTAGAGGGCGCCACCACGACCTGCATATGGTAAACGACGCGGTGTCGGGCGTCCAGAAACTCCAAATCCGCATCATCGCCCGCATCCGCGACGAATTCCGACCCCCGGCATATCACTCCCACCGTATCATGCCCGGAAGCGACCACTTCCGCTGTGTAGCGCAGCGTATTGACCGTGACAATACACCGCGCGCCCGGCGCAATCCGAACCTTTTCCCCGCCCATCGCACTCTCTCCCGCGCATTTTCCTGATTCCCTGGCCACTACGACATCATAACACGCTGCATGGCCGGGATGCGGCAACATCCGAAACCATTCAGCGCCGGACTTCAACCTTGCCATTACATTCCGGCAGCGCCAAAGAACCGGGGGAGCGTTTCACTGCGCACCGAGCGCAATAGATAAAGCGCGGTTTCCGCCATGTGATAGTCGCCCCACATGGAGGACTCACCGAAGGGCACCCTTTTGCCTCTGGGAACGTAGTCCCAGCCATTGGGCCTGTGATAGACGGAATGCAGGATCAGGCCATGATGGCGGATGTCCTCCGACAAATAAGGCGGACGAAGCAGGGTATTGGCGACGCATAGCCCCGCCTGCCAGAATTTCCGGCCTTTACCCGATGCGCCCAGATGCCGGCCCAGCCGCAGCAGGCCCTGTGCAGCGATCGCCGCCGCTGAACTGTCCACCGGCTCATGGGGATTGTCCGGCTGCGAGGATCGGTCGCGATAATCGGGCATGTGGACCAGACCCGGCGCGCCGGTGTCCCAGAACGGAATGCCGTCAACGGCGGTGTTCTGGATGTAGAACTCCGCCGTCACCGTCGCGGCGCGCCGGATCATACCGATAAAGGATTTGTCCGGGTCGAAGGGTGCCCGATTGTTCTCCGGGACAGCGCTGAAAAACTCCAGTTGTTCGGCGCAGCCCAACAGAATCCACGCCAGACCTCGCGTCCACGTGGTGAACGGCGAGTAGCCCTGTTGCGTACCGGGGCAGCGGTAGCGTCCATCGGTCATGTTGAAGATGCCCTCGTGCGCCACGCGGCCCGGTACATCGTATGCGTCGCGGCCCTCGCCGTAATAGACGTTGTACCGCAATGTGTTGCGGATGTGCTGCATGGCGCGGTCCAGCAGCGAAATGCGCACGTCATTTTCGCCCATGAGCGCATGGCCGAGTCGGTCCGCAAGCACCAGCACGCGACACGACCGGATGGTGTCGCTGAACAGCGAGTGTGGCCCGTTAAAGGAATGAATGAAGCCGCTGCCGTCGGCGATGCGGCTCCACCGGGCCGCCTGCACCGCCCCGGAAACCTTCAGCGCAAGTTCGTACATGGCCATCGCGTCTTCGGATTCCACGATGCGGCCCTCGCGCGCCATGCGCCAGAGATTGCCATAGGTCGAGATATTGTTGAAGCCGTGGTCGTGCACACCGATATGCGTGAGGTGCGAGGCCATGCGCGCCAGCGTGTTTTCGCGGCCCAGCTGCAGGAAGTGATTTTCGCCTGTCGCGTCGAAGATCAGCAGCGGGATGCCATAGAGAAATCCCTGCGTCCATTCCGTCCAGCCCCGCGCGGTGTACCTGCCGCGCCGGGTAAAGACGGGCGCGCCCTGGGCCGGGTCCCATTCCTTGTGCAGCCGGACCGTCTTCGCGGCCGCCAGTTCAAAGAACCGCTCCAGTTTGTCGGCCAAGTCCTTCACGCGCAGACTTTGATTGATTCTCATGCGTCCCTCCGCCTGTTGTGTTGCATCTTCACGACAGCATACATGCTTTGAAGGGGATTTGAAAACAGTGACGCAGGTGTTTCGCCGGCAAAGAAACAGCGGCAAGAAAAATCAGATATTGAAATCGCCCAAATACATGACCTGAAATTCCGTATCGGCAAGGAGACGCGCCAGGCGCTTGTCTGCCGTAACGAGGGGAACATTCAGAAATTGGGCGGTGGCCACATAAAAGGCATCGTAAACCGATATGGAAAGGTCCATCGCAATCTTCAAGGCGGCCTGGGTCAGCGCGGACGTGGGAATGACCGCCAAGCGCAGTGCGTGCAAATCGGCAAGATAGCGTGTTGCCGCCCGGGGTTTCAGTCCGTAGCGCGATACGTATTTCCACAGCACATTGGCACATTCCACGAAGAACAGGTCGGGAACATGGCGGCGGACTGCCGGTGCGTCCGCCGCCGAAGCGAAGAATGACAACGCAACGTCGGACAAAGGCTCGTTGACAAACAACTTGATACCGACGCTCGCATCCACCACACAGGCGTGAATCGGTTTCATCGCTTGCGGGATTCCCGCAGCAGTCGCACGCTCTCAGGGGCGCGCCGGGGCGGCGCAAAGCGGCGTCGGCGCAGGCTGGAAAGCAGCGCGCGTTGGTTGACCTGTTGCTCGCGTTCCGCCACCGCCTGCTCCAACAGCGACACCACCGCCGCCGACAACGACAGGCCATCGGAGGCAGCAAGACGGTGCAGGCGCGCGTGCAGATCGTCAGGAATATTCCTTACATGCAACGTGGCCATGTCGAGACTTCATGCTGTTTCTTTTCTGAAGTTTACAAAAGTTGGTTGCATTATGCAACCAGTTCTCACGGAATCATTTTCATCAGCCAGACTTCGGATACCAGGGTACCCCAGCCGCCGGTATTGCGCCAAAGCGCGACCTCCGGTCGCGGACCTTCGCCGATGCCGGACTGTTTCTTGAACCACAGACGCAGTTCGCCGTCGGCGGTGGCGGCGCGCGGAATGTCGAACTCAAAGAAGTCCGCCTCATATTCGGGCAACTCCAGTTCCCCGGCAAGAAGATGGTCATCAGCATAAATGGACTGGCGCGTTTGCGGCTGGCGGACGGCGAAACGCGGCAGGTATCCGGGCCGCACGAGGGTCATGCGGACGCGGTATTGCGCTTCGGGGTCCAGGCCAAAGTAATCGAAGGTCACGCCGCGCTCCTCGTGGGTGGTGAAGGCCATGGTGCGCTGTGAAGGGCGGTTCGCGCCGGAGAAAATGCCGTCGCCATACGGCCGGCCGTAGGAAAGGTTGGGTGACCGATCCGGATTCCCGGCGTCATCATAAAAACCGCCTTCGCCGGGGTCTTCGTAATGAACGATGCGGTGAACCGCGCGTTGTTGCGCGGCGGGATCGTCCATCGCGATGGCCCGTTGGATTTCGCGTTCAAGCCAGCCCAAGCCTGCAAAATCCTGTTCAAGATTGAACAACCCCTCATTGCGCACACCATAGATGGCGTCGCTTTCGCGGCCCAGCCGGTCCGCTTCCGCTTTGATCTCCTCCATTTCCCGGGTTTCGATGGGTTCCTCAAATCGTTTCAGCGCCTCGGCCAATGCACGGGCGAGATTGCCGGAGTCCAGCGCTTCTCCAAGCAGGGCGATCACATCGCGCTGCAGCGCCTGCTGCCGGCGCAGCCGGAGTTGGATGCATTTGTCAACGAGGCCCTTTTGCGCGTATTGCCGCCAGAGGTAGTCCTTGCGCATGTAATGTTCGGGGATACGCTCGCGGGCGGCCAGAATCAATTCGTTGAAGCGGTCAATGCCGGGGTTGTCCGCGATGGGCGCGGACAGGTTGTCCTCGTGGTGGAAGATGGCCTCGCGCATGATGTCTGCCGCCTCGACGCCGAAGTGGTAGCGGCAATACTCATGAACGACATCCTCGACGCTGCGGAATGGGTCCCACATCAGCCGCTGCCACATCCATTGGTTGAGATGATCGTGATGGCCTTCCGAATAGGCCACGTCGCCGATGCCGTAGCGCATGACATGCTGGAAGATTTCGTGATAATGGCGCGGTCTCGCGTGAAACGTGCGCCGGTCATACACCGCCTGCATCGCCTTGTCCGGTTTGCGTTCATAAAGCCACAGGTCCCAGGCGGGCGGGGTCGCATGATTGATGTCGGCGATGATTTCGTGGTCCATCAGTCCATACTGGGAATAGACCCAATGGGTGAGATCGGTGAAGAAGAGAATGGATTGATCAGGCGGCAGTTGGTGCAGCATTTCGCGAAGGTAACCGTCAATCTGACCGAAACGCGCATACGTGAAGAGGTCGGTCCGGTGGTCCTGTCTTCTGCCCGGCATCCAGCCCATCGCGTTCGAGCCGGGACCATAGACCACGCCGCGCACCCATGCGCGCGGTTGTTCCCGCAGGTACGCGAAGATGGCGGCATCCCCGGCATTGTCCAGTTTTTGATTGCCCACAAATACGACGGTGTTGGGGTGATACTTGTGAAGGATCTTGGTCAGGTCTTCGCAGAGGCGGATAAATTTCCCGCCATAGGGCAGGCATTTGTCGCATTCGCAGCCGCCGCCGTCGCCGGACTTCCAGTGCACATAATCGAAGGGTGCCATGGCGGCAAATCGTTTGTTGTATTGGTCCAGGATGGCCTGGCGCGCTTCGGGGATGGAAGGACAGAGATAGCCGGTGCGGCCGATGGCTTCGAGCGCCTGCCACTCCGGCGGACCAGAACCGATATTGGCGACCGGCACGATCATGGTGTCCAGCCCGTAAGACTTGATGAAGGTGAACCTGGGATCATCCGGCGCGACATGCCCCAATTCAAATGTATTGGCGCCGGCCAACGCATATTCGAGCACGGCCCGTTGCCATTCGTCCTCGGTCCATTGCCGCGCGCCGGTCAACGCGGTGATGGTGAAGCCCTGGTCAACAATCAGGCCGCGCATGGGGAAGCGCGCCACGCCGCGCACGTCGAGACCGGATGGAAACGCGACGGCGTCACCGCGCGTGACGCCTTGCCTCAGGATTTCGCCCACGGCGTAGAGCATGCCGCGCGCATCCGCGCAGACCGCCAGCAAAGCCGGTGCGTCTTCGTCTCCCGTCAGTTTCAAACGGAACCCTTCCGGGCCGGGGTCAATCGCGTCCGGCGGGGGGATGCGATGCATCTCGCAAAGGGCCGCCAGCGCAGGGTGGCGCTCCGGCATGCCAATGAAAATGGAACCCCCCCGCGTATCCGGCGCCTCCCCGACGGTTGTTGCCACACCGTTTTCAATGAGGCGATCTCGCAGCAATCCGATAATCCGGGCCTCCACATCAGTCGAGGCGGGATTGGGAATGATGGTCGCTCTTTGAAAGTTCGGAGACAGGATCGTCGCCGATGATGAACAGTTCATGAATATCGCGGTGATCACGACGATGACATAGTACGCTTTCATCGGGGTTGACCTCCTTGTATTTCAGTCCCCTCTTCCCACGAATCGTTGGCGTTTCTCCATGACACACACTTGAAGAAATGTAACATTTCAGCCGACTGAAGCAATCACTGCGCATGAGGCCGTCATTGCGAGTCCCGCACCGCCTTCGGCGGCGATTCGCTGAAGAAAGGAAGCGTATTCCCCCGGCAATGCCACAATTTGAATTTACCCGTCAACTCTGAATCCTCGTCACGTGGCGGCGAAGACGATTCGCTGTGACTACGTAGCGGCGACAAAGACGACGGCAGGCTGGAGCCTGTACTCCGGAACATTTGTTCTCGTCCTTGCTGTCCTTTGTGCCAGCGGCACGGCTGCGCTTCTGCTCATTTCCCGATACAGAAATTGGCGAAGATGGCGTCGAGGATATCTTCCGGGGTGGTTTCGCCGGTGATTTCCCCGAGGGCCGCGAGGGCGTCGCGCAGTTCGAGGGCCATAAATTCGGGGGATACGCCGTCGGCATCAAACAGCCGCTGGAGGCTTTCTTCGGCGCGGCGGAGGCTGTCCTTCTGGTGCTGGCGGGTGATCATGGGCTGGGCGGCGTCAATGCCCGCGCCGCCGAGCAGTATCTCCGCGATAGCCGCCTCCAGTTCTCTGATGCCCGTGCCGTGTGTGGCGGAAACGGCGCAGACCGCAGCAAGAGGCGTCTCGGGCCAGGGATTTTCCGGGGCGACCGCTGCGCAATCCGTCTTGTTGATGACCAGTAAAACGGGAATCTCACGGTCACGCAGTTCCCCGGCGATTTGCGCTTCCTCCGGGGCAGGCGGCTGGGTCGCATCGAGCACCAGCAGCGCCAGGTTGGCGCTGTCCAGCGCCTGCCGGGCGATTTCCACGCCGATGCGCTCGACTTCGTCGCCTGATTCCCGGATGCCGGCGGTATCTATCAGCCTGACTGGCACGCCCGCGATGGTGATATATTCTTCAAGGCGGTCGCGCGTGGTGCCTGGCTGCGCGGAGACGATGGCGCGGGCGTCGCGGAGCAGCGCATTGAAGAGGCTGGATTTGCCGACGTTGGGGCGGCCCGCGATGACGGCCACCGCGCCTTCGCGCACCATCCGTCCGGCGTCGGCGGTGTCCATCAATTCCCGGATTTGGCGATGCGCGCCGCGCAGTCGCGCGAAGAGGGATTTATTGACCAGGTCCGGCAAGTCTTCCTCCGGGAAATCCACCGCCGCCTCGATGTGGGCAAGGGCCTCGCGCAAAACATCGCGTACTGCGTAAATTGCCTTTGAGAGCGCACCCGATGCGGCGGCGTTGGCGGCCTGAAGACCGGCACGGGTGCGCGCGCGAATCTGGTCAATCACGGCTTCGGCCTGGACCAGGTCTATGCGTCCGTTCAGGAAGGCACGAAGCGTGAATTCGCCGGGCCTGGCGAGGCGCGCGCCATGACGCAGCGCCTCCTGCAGTATGGCATTGAGTGGGGCAGGACCGCCGTGTGCGTTGATCTCCACGACATCCTCGCGGGTATAACTGTGCGGCGCGCGCATTACATGCAACAGGACTTCATCAATCGTCTGCCCCGCCGCATCCACAATGTGCCCGTGATAGACCCGCTGGCGCGCGGAGCGGATGTCGCGCCCGCGCGATGAGATGAATATTTCCGCCGCGATGGCGCGGGATCGGGGTCCGCTCATGCGCACGATACCCACGCCGCCCTCGCCGGGTGGCGTGGCGATGGCCGCAATCGTGTCTTCGGCGTTCCATTCCATGGTCGCCGCATCTCCTGGCCGCGTGCGCCACAGGGCGCCACTATTGGTCCGTTTTGGTCGGTGTCGGTCCGTATCGCTCGGTGCGGCCGGCGCTAATCTCCGAACTGGCCCGGCTCCATCTCCGTTTCCTGCCGCCGAGGTCGCGCAGCGATGCGCCTGCGCCCGCCGCCTGCGAAGCGCTGCGGTCGCGGCCGTTCCGGGCGGGCGTTCACGGGGCTGATGACAACGCTGCGGTACAGCGACTCGCCCAGGCTGAAGGTGCGCACGTCGGGATCATCCCGGAGACTCAGGTGGATAATCCGGCGCTCCTGCGGACTCATCGGCTTGAGCCGCATGTTGCGCCGGTGCGCTTTCGCCTTGTCAGCGAGGCCGCGCGCCATTGCTTCCAGGGCGGCGCGGCGGCGTTCAATGTACCCTTCGACATCCACCACCAGGCGTTCCGTGTTCTCCGCGATATCGCCCCGTGAGATCATCCGGTTGATGATATATTGCAGCGCACTCAAGTTGCGGCCCTTGCGGCCGATGAGGATCGCGCCGTCTTGTGAGACCACGTTCAGACGTGCGCTGCCGTCCTCTGCGCGCGCAAACTGCACCTCGGCCTCAATGCCCATCCTCTGGATCACTTCGTGCAGCAGTGCGGCCGCTTCAGTGCCCTGGGCGTCGGAAATGGGTTCGAAGGATTCCTCCTCATGCGCCCGGTCCACCGGGGCCGCGTTTTCAAGCACTTCCTCCGACTCCGCGCCGTTCAACAATTCCGAATCGAGTTCCACGTCGGGTTGCACCGGCAACGGTTCCTTTTCTTTGTCCGGCGGACGCTCTGTCTTGTCCGTCTGCGCGGATGGAGCGGGCCGCTGTTTGGCGTCGCGCCCGCCGCGACCGCGACGCCCGCCATTCCGGTCGCGGTTGTCCTGACGAGCACGCCCTTCGCCGCGCTGATTTCCCTTTTGATCCCGGCGCGCTTCGCGGTTCTGGTCGCCTCCGCCTTCCTGGCGTTGTTCACCGCGCTGCTCGCGACGTTGTTCCACGCGTTGTTCCCGCTCCTGGCGCTGTTCACCACGCGGGGCGGAGCGGCGTCCCTGATCGCGTTGTTCGCTGCGGTCTGGGCGGTCGCCGCGTCTGGGGCGTTCCTGCCGGGGCGGTCGTTGGCCGCCTTTCGCGGGGCGCGTGGGCGCGTCGTCGGGCAGGCCCTCCACGGTGATGCGGACTTTGACGGGCCGCGCGCCCAAGCCGAGAAAGCCCCGGCTGCCCTCATCCAGAATTTCAATCTTGTCCACATCGGACATTTCCACGCCCAGTTGATCCAGGGCGCTTTGTATTGCCTCTTGGCGCGTTTTTGCGCTGGCTTCCACAGATTTCATATCGCTTCTTCGTCTCCTCCGGCTCCGCCGGACGCCGTCATCGCGGTCGTCTAGGGTTTCCGGTCTTGATCACGTTTCTGCCGGGCTTCGGGCGACAGGCGCTTGAGTTTCTTCTCTTTGCGGATTTCTTTGGCAATCTCGCGCTTGCGCGCCTGCGCCGCGCTGTAAAAATGCCTCGGACGCGTGATCGGTTTCTTTTTCTTAAGTTCCACGTCAATGTCGGCGAGGTGGACCGCGTAATTCTGGGCGATGCCCAAAAGGGTGCTGACCAGAATATACAAGTTCAGTCCCGACGCCATGTTGTAGCAGATGACGCTGAAGAGGACAGGCATAAGCGTCATCATCATCTTCTGCTGCGGATTCTGGATCGGCCCGGAGGTCGGTGTCAGTTTCATGCTCGCAACCATCGCCACGCCCATGAGGATGGGCAGCAGGTTGAGGCTGTCAATCCCGCTCCCCGTGAAAGGAATGGGAATGGTAAAGGGCAATTCCAACAGCCTGTCCGGCTCCGACAAATCGTTGATCCACAGTATGAAGGGGGCGCGCCGCAATTCGAAGGCGCTCCAGAGCATGCGGTAGAGGGCAAAGAAAACCGGCATCTGCAGGAGCAGCGGGAAACATCCGCCAAGCGGGCTGACGCCGCGTTCACGGTACATCTCCATCATCCGCTTTTGCAGTTCCTGCTGGTTGTCCCCCACTTCCGCCTTGATCCGCTCCATCTCCGGCGCAAGTTTCTGCATGCGCTTCATGTTCTTCATGCTCGACAAGGTAAGCGGAAAGACCACGACGCGCACCAGCACGGTCAGGAAGATGATGGCCAGACCGTAGTTCGGGATAAGGTTGTGGTAGAACCAGTTCAGGATGCCCAGCAGGAGTTTGGCGAAGGTGTCCATGAAGGCGAACATCGTGAAGAACTGCATCACGCTGTCCAAGTCGGCCCAGGCTTTGCGCAGCGACGCCTTCTGCGTGGGTCCCAGGTACACGCGGAAGAGCCGCTGCTGTGCTTCACCGGGGGCCAGTTCCATGCGCGGCGCGCCCACGCCCAGCCGGAAATGTAACGGCATCCCGGCGACCCAGCCAATTGCGCCCTCGAACTCCGGCTTGATCGCCACCACAAAATACGCGCTCTTCACCGCCGCCCAGTCCACCCCGCTTCTGCGTTCAGAATAGCCCACCCCCCCGGGGGGCAACTTGAGTTTGGAAGTGGGATGGTGTTCGTTTTGGGCATCCCTGCGCCAGATGACTTCCTGCGGAATCCCCTTATTCGCATCCTCAGAACTGACGTTTGGCCCCCAGTTCAACGAGAACGCCGGCTCCGCCATATCCCGCCCCAACGTTCGCGGCGCAGCCTCCAAATTGACATATTCAACTTCCACGTCGAGCATGGGTGCGTCGGAATGCAGCCGAAACACCTTCTTCACCGTCGCCGTCCCCGGCAGGGTGATGGAGAAGACTGCCACACTCGCCCCCTCGTCCAGCGTCACATCCCAGCGTTGCCGGTCCAGTTCGTCTCCGAGAAAATCGTCGGGGAAACGCAGTCCCAGCGGATATACCGCTTCCTCATCGGGCGTGTTTGACCATCTCGGCACCAACTGCACAGAGTCATCGCCGTTGTCGCCCAGAATGACGTTGGCGCGCTTCAGGCGTGCGCCGATCCGCGTGAAAACGAGATCCAACTGCGCGCCGCGCAGGCGCACCTCGTTGTCTTCGGCGTCATCAGCGGCTGGATCGGTCTGGTCGCCTGGAGCAATCGGGGCCGATGCCTCGGAGAGATCGGTCGGTTCGGCCTGATCGGTCGGATCAGAGGGATTAGAGGGGGCAGATCGTTCGGGCGAAGACAGGGTGTTGGATTCCTGAGGGGCGGAATCCGATGCGTCGGGGGCGGTGGCCAGACTTTCCCGGGCGACAGGATCGGAGGGGGCGCTCGGCGGAGGGGTGGGTCCGGGCAGGAAAAAGAACGACCATGCCACCACGAGCACCGTCACCAGCACGACGCTGATGAGTTGCTTGTGTTGCAGGCTCCTGTCTCGATCGTCATCCAACAAACCCTGTGTCTCCCAGGTTGCGGATGAGCCTGTCTGGCGTAATCGGAAACCGTGTTTTCAATGCCGCTTCGGTGCGGGTACCGGGTCATTCCCGCCCGCGCACAAGGGTTGGCAGCGCAAAATCCGCCATACGGCATATCCAGCACCCAGGATGGGACCGTGGACTCGAATGGCGTCAATCGCGTATTGCGAACACGAGGGATGGAATCGGCAATGCCGGCCCAGCACAGGCGACAGGATGCGCTGATACAGACGGATGAAGGCTATCATCCCCGCAGCAATCCAACCCGGCAGGCGCTTTTCAGTCATTCAGCACGCCTCCTCGCCTGAGCAGCCGTTCCAACGCCTCGGCGCTTTCCCGGCAGGAAAGCCCCGCGCTCTCGGCCCGCGCCACCACCACCAAATCCACATCGCTCACGAAACGGTGACGCTGCGTGCGAAAAAACTCGCGAATGCGGCGCTTGATGCCGTTGCGCACCACCGCCCCGCCAACTTTGCGCGATACGGCAATGCCCAGTCTCGATCCCCGATCATCTCGCCAGGCCAGATAACAAATAAACGCGCGCCCCACCACCTTCTGGCCGTCTTCAAAGACGTGCGCATACTCGGATTTTCGCGTAAGACGAACCGCGCGCGGAAAGGTGTTCCGGCCTGACACAACAGGCTCAATACCTCCAGTAAGTTACGCCGACAGGCGCTTACGCCCTTTGCGGCGCCGATTGCTCAAAACCGCCTGGCCGCCCCGTGTGGACATGCGCGCCCGGAACCCATGCGTCCGTATCCGCCGGCGATTTGAAGGCTGAAATGTCCTCTTCACTGCATGCTCCTCATTTCCAACAACCTGGCACATTCCAACGCGCCGCAACCTCCCGAGTTACTGGGGATAAACGCTTCTTGCGGCGCTCCTGGCCCGGAACCGGGCTTCCAGAGTCAAGCGTCTTACTCTACTGCTTTTTCGCGCCTTTTGTCAAATTTGGCATACGATGCGGTCAGGAATGCGGCAATGGCCCCGGAACCGCTTACTGAATCCTGGCCAGAAAGGCGGCCGGCGTGTGGACAGGCGGACCGCAGGCCCGGTCGCGGCAAATAAAAACGGAGGGGCCGTTTTCCGCGCTTTTGCCGGCTACAAGTGGGGATTGCGCGATGAGGGGATGGGGGGCTTGACAAGCCGGGAGGTGCGCGACCACAGCCTCGGGCAGGTAACATTCGTGCAGGGTTCGGCGCAATTCCTGGAATGCCGGGGTCTTCGGGTCACCCGTGAATACGATTTCCACGGGCGTATGCGCCAGCGCGTCAGCGGCGAGAATCATGTGCGGCATCGCGTGGGGCGCGCGGGCCATCCGCCCGACGTTCAAGGCTACGACCATTTCGGCCTTCTGCCGGTAATCCTCGCTGCCCGTGATATGGGCCAAACGTAAAAGCGCCATCGCGGCGGCCGCATTGCCGGACGGTTCCGAGGCGTCGTGCATCGGTTTCAAGCGCGCAATCAGCGGGCCATGATGTGCTTCGGCGGCATGGAAGAATCCGCCATCCTGTTCATCCCAGAACAGACGGACCATGGCCGCCGCGAGACGGTTGGCGGCTTCCAGCCAGGAAGGGTCAAAATTCGCCTCGTAGAGATCTGTGAAGGCGTTGATGACAAGCGCATAGTCCTCGAGAAAGCCCGGAATCTCGCCGGTATCGCCCCGGCGGGAGCGCAACAGCACGTCGTCCCGAATCATTACGTCGCGTAAGTACTTGCCGGCGGTCTCCGCCGCTTCCAGATACCGCGCCTCATTTAGTGGTCCGGCCGCCCGCGCCAGGGCGGATATTGCCATTGCGTTCCAAGCGGCGACAATCTTGTCGTCACGGCCGGGGCGTTCTCGACGATTGCGAACGGCCAGCATGCGCGTACGCATCCCCGCCATGCGCGTTTCGAGGGCATCCACGGAGATGCCGAAATCCTTGGCGATTTCCGCCGGACCGCGTGTGCGATGAAGAATATTTCGGTCCTGATGTGCGTGGTCATGCGATGGAAAATTGCCCTCTTCGCGGACATTGTAACAGGCGCAGAACAACGCTCCGTCCGGCAAGCCAAGGATTGACATTATCTCCTTGTGTGTCCACAGATAGAATTGCCCCTCCACGCCGCCGCTGTCCGCATCTTCGGAGGCATGGAACGCGCCGCAGGGATCCCGCATGTCGCGCAGAAGGTAGTCCAGCGTCTGCCGGGCCACGCTTTGGTATGCCGGGTCCCCGGTGCATTGCCACGCTTCCAGATAGGTCTGCGCCAACTGCGCGTTGTCATAGAGCATCTTCTCGAAATGGGGGATCAGCCATGATTCATCCACGGCGTAGCGGTGAAAACCGCCGCCAAGATGGTCGAAGATACCGCCCATGGCCATGCGGTCGAGCGTGGTCTTCGCCATTTCCAGGGCTTCCTGGGAATCCTCGCGCCGGTGCGCCCGTAACAACAGCAGCAACGCCCCGCTCGATGGAAATTTCGGTGCGCCGCCCCAGCCGCCGTGCCGATGGTCAAACTCTTGGGCAAGTTGCCGTGCCGCGCTACGGATAACATGCGGGTCGAAAATGGGTAAGGCATTGGCGCGCCGGGCGGGCTGTGCCGCGACCAGGCGCGTGAGTTCTTCGGCCCCGCGCAGCAGATCCTCGCGTCGGGTTTTCCATGCGGCGGCGATGGCCTGCAGAATGGATGGGAATCCGGGATACCCGTAACGGTCTTCCGGGGGGAAATAGGTGCCGCCGTAGAAGGGCCGCAAGTCAGGCGTCAGGAACACCGACATCGGCCAGCCCCCGGAACCGTTCATTGCCATCACCGCGCGCATGTAGATTGCGTCGAGGTCGGGGCGTTCCTCCCGGTCCACCTTGATCGAAATGAAATGATCGTTTAGAAGCCTCGCAACACGCTCGTTCATGAACGACTCGCGTTCCATGACATGACACCAGTGGCAGGCTGCGTAGCCGATGGACAGGAAGATGGGTTTGTCTTCGGCCCGCGCGCGGGCAATCGCCTCCTCGTCCCAGGGATGCCAATCCACCGGATTGTGCGCGTGTTGCCTGAGGTAGGGGCTGGAAGCATGAATCAGACGGTTTGTGGGGGGTGCGAGGCTTGGCGCCTGTCCGGACATTGCTCGTTGTCTCCACGCCGTCATGTCATGCAAGACTAAAAACGTTTGATCGAAAAAGGATTTTCGTCGCCATGCTTTATGGAAGGGAGCGGGGCCGTGGCAACGGAAGGGGAGAGGGAGGGATAAGAGGGGGAACCAGCCACGACCCCGCTGTTGTCTGGGTGCAAGTTATGAGTGCGGAATCCCGATTCAAGTCCGCCGGGGTTTGCTACCCGGCTATCTTGAATCAATGACGATATTCAATTGTGGGATGGCGTCGTTGCAATCGCTCCCGCGTTGCTTTCAATCGCCTCCGTTTATAATGAACACCGCATTCGGCGTTTCTATTTCACAAAATTCAAAAGAAGGGGGACCTTCAGGCTGAAGCAAGCGGAAAGGGAACGAAAAAGATCACGACTTTCTGGCTGAATGGGCTATAATAGGGTGCTGATGATGAATAATATGAAAAAGCGGACGGAGGTGGATCATGGCGGTCGCACAGCCTCAAGAGTCGTTGGAATCACCGGACAAGGAGTCGGCGGAAAAGGCCTATTTGCTGGATGCGGTATGGTTTCGCCAGCCGAACGGCGCCGACCATTACCGCCAATACCTGGAGATGGCCAGCCCCATCGCGGGCAAGTACGGGGCGCGGCGGGTGGAGGCGTTGTTTCCGGTGGAGGTATTGCGCGGCAATTTCGATCCGGATTATATCTGCGTGATCGAATGGCCGAGCATTGACCAGTACTACGAGTTTCTGAAGGACATCCACTACCGCGCGGTAGCGCCGATGCGGGAATCGGCCATCGCACGCTCGGCGCAAATTCACTGCCGCCGGCTGGTGTGAGGCGCGGCTTCAGTCCGGCAGCGCCGTGCGCAGGTGCATGCTCTTGAGTTGGGTGAGGTTGAGCAATCCGTAGCGCGAGAGGGTGGCGCCTTTGCCGGTGTCCTTGACGCCGGTCCACGGCAGGGCGGGGTCCAGGTAGTCGCACCTGTTCATGTAGAAGGTGCCGGTTTCTATCCGCTCGCCGATTCGGATGGCGCGCGCGACATCCATGGTCCAGATGGACGCCGTGAGCCCATAGGCGCTGTCGTTCATCAGGCGGACGGCTTCTTCGTCGCCGGACACGGGGAGGATGGCGATGACCGGCCCGAAACTTTCCTCCTGCACCAGCGCGCAATCCTGCGGACAATCCGCCACCAGCGCCGGCGCGGCGAACCAGCCCTGTTTCGGCAGTGCGAACTCTCGTGGGTCCACCACCAGCCGTCCGCCGCGCGCCACGGCGTCCTGAACCTGACCGGCGAGGAACTCCGGTGCGCCCTTTGATGCCATCGGTCCCAGGGTGACGTCGTCCGCCATCGGGTCCCCCATCACATATTGGCGAATCAATGCGGCGGCCGCCTCCACGAAACGATCGTAGATCGGTTCTTCGACATAAATGCGCTCGATGGCGCAACAGGACTGGCCCGCATTGTAGAATGCGCCGTCCACACAGTTTTCCACCGAAAAATCGAACGGCGCATCCGCGCAGACATAGGCGGGGTCCTTGCCGCCCAACTCCAAGCCAACATCTATGAAGCGGCCCGCCGCCGCGACGGAGACTTCGCGCCCGCCGCGCACGGAACCCGTGAACGACACATGGTTGACGCCGGGATGACGGATGAAGCATTCCGTGACGGCGTGGTCGGCGATGATGTCCTGCACCAGCCCTTTGGGCGCGCCGGCCTTGGCGAACGCCTCGGTGAAAGCGCGTCCGCACAGCGGCGTCTTGCTGGAGTGCTTGATGATAACCGCATTCCCCGCGAGCACCGCCGGCACAATCACATTGACAGCGATCAGCAGTGGGTAATTCCACGCCGCGATATCCAGCACCACGCCCTTCGGCTCATGCCGGATATAGCGTGTGAAACAGGGCTTTTCCGGAAGATACTCGTCGCGCAGGGTTTCCTCCGCAATGTCAATCATGTAGCGCGCGCGGTCCAGCATGCCGTTGACTTCGTTCTGCGCCTGTCGCAGCGGCTTGCCCATCTGCATCGTGATCTGCCGGGCCACTTCGTTGCCCATGGCCGCAAAAGCCGTCATGAAGCGCTCACACAACGCCTTGCGTTCAGCGATGGATGTCCAGCGCCATTGCGCGAACGCCTCGCGCGCCTGCGCAACCACACTGTCCACGTCATCCGCGTTCAGCATGGACAACACAATGCACGGATCGCCCGTGTAGGGGTTGATCACCTTCAGTTCTCCAGCGCTCATGATCGAGTACTCCCATAGGCTGCTTGTTGGGTGAAGAAAGGCCAGTATACTCAGACGGTCACTTTTCCGCAATTTCCATCATGCGGTACAATGTGGTGCGGCTTGACCAAAGGACGAAAAGGAGGTAAGAGACAAAAGGGACAGCAAAAGACAAAAGGGACAATGTGAACAAGAGAGACCACCGGGATTGTAGAAACAACGCAATAGACTGTGGGCAACCGGAAACCGGGAAACAAATCTGGAAGTTGATATTGTTGTTTGTCCCTTGTGTTTTTTATGTCCTTTATGTCGCTTACGTTCCTTCCTGTTCAAGCCACCAAGAACCTGACATGATTCCCAACACGACAGGGGGTATGTATGGAAACGAAAGAAACGCCATTCAGGAAAATGGTATTTGTCTGCACGAACCTTCGCGAGACGGAAGACCGTCCCTGCTGCGCGCGGCGGGACGGCGTGGCCTTGCACGCACAATTGAAGGAGATGGTGCGCGATCGGGGGCTGCACGGGAGGGTGCGCGTGTGCAGGTCCGGTTGCCTGGACCGTTGTGCTTCGGGACCGAATGTCATGGTCTTTCCGGACAATCGCTGGTACAGCGGCGTGGCGGCGGCAGACCTGGAGAAGATACTGGAAGATATCGCCGCCGGGCTGTAAGGGATTGCGCCTGGAAATCGGGTAAAGGAGGACAGCAAGGACAACAACGACAGCAACGGCGTCATCAGGATAGCGAGAAACAACAAGGATGACGGAAGCGGCGGAGACGACGCGAGGGGGCGTTTGCGGCGGCTTGCGCGGCAATGGGCTATGTTTCCGGAAACCGCATGGCGGTGGCGAATTCCAAGGCGAAATCCGGGTCGGTGGACAATTCCACATGCCGGGTCTGTCTGGCAAGTTCTTCGGCCCGGCGGCGCGCCGCGGTGGACAGCAGGGCCCAGCGCGCGCCGCTCAGCGACGCGTTGCCGACATAGCGGATGCGCTGGTGGGGCAGTTCCGGCGGCAAGAGGCCGATACGCTGGGCGTTGCTGCGGCGGATAAAACTGCCGAAACCGCCCGCGATGAGCACCTGCATGACCTCATCCATGGTAATCCCGGCGTATTTCAGCAAAATGGCAATACCGGCGCGGATGGCGCCGCCGGCCAGTTGCAACTCGCGCACATCGCGCTGGGTCAACGCCACTTCTGCGGGTTTCCTCCGGCGTTCATCGGCGGCCAGAACAAACCGCGCCTCGCCCTCCTCATTCAGTGTCACACGCCGCCGCAACGCCTCCGGCAGATCCTGAGGCAAACGGTCAGGCGGCAGCAGTCGGCCGTCCGGCGCCACGACGCCGTGCCGCAACAACTCCGCCACGAGGTCAATCAGCCCGCTGCCGCACAGCCCAAGAGGCGGCCCGCCGTCAATGACACCGCAATGCACATCGTCCGTGATGGTCACCTTTTCAATGGCGCCGCGCGTGGCGCGCATGCCGCAGGAGATACGCGCTCCTTCAAAGGCAGGCCCCGCCGCGGTGGACGCGGCCCACACCTTGCCCTCACGCGCAATGACGATCTCGCCATTGGTGCCTATATCCACCATGATGGACGGCGCGGGGTCGTCGGCAATGCCTGTCGACAGCATCCCCGCCACGGTGTCGCCGCCGACGAAGCCGCCGATGACTGGAAACACGTAGGCCAGTCCCCGCGGGTGGATGTTGATGCCCAGCGTGCGCGCAGGCCAGGTGATGGCGCGCCCGAAGACCGGCGCAAAGGGGGCCTGCCCCAATTGCGCGGGACTGATGCCGCACAGCAGGTGCTCCATCGTCGTGTTGCCGGAAAAGGTGATCTCGTACACGACATCCAGAGAGACGCCCGCGGCGCGGCACAGTTCGGTCAACATGTCGTTGACGGTCGTCCGCACGACCGATTGCAGGGAATCGAGGCCCCCTTCTTTCTGCATCGTCATTGTGATGCGGGACAGCACGTCATCGCCGTACACCACCTGCGGATTGATGCTGGAACTTATGGCGCGCTCCTCGCCGCTGCCGAGATGCAGCAGCGCGCCCACCAGCGTCGTCGTGCCGATGTCGAATGCCGCGCCGTAACAGGCGTCGGTGGTGTCGCCCGGTTCAAAGTCAACGAGCCGATGGTCCGCCATCACGATCGTCCCGCGAAAACCCGCCTCGCGCATGCGGCGCGGCGCCGTGCGTAACACGTCCAACCCCGCATCAAAGGGGCCGATGACGCGTTCCAGCCGCACCATGTCGGCCGCTTCATCCTGGAGGGTGGGCGGCGGCAGTTCAACATACATTTTACGCACCAGCGGCGCGAGTTCGCCCGCCCCGGCCACATCCGCATCCACCTGAATCTGCACGCGCCCGCCGAAAAGCGAGGTTTCGGGAAGATATACCGTGGCCTTTTCGTGCAGGCTGGTCTGACATGACAGCCGCCAGCCGTCCTGCAATTCCTCAGCGCTGAACACGCGCCGTTCGGCGTCCGACGGTTCCGGTACAACGCCCGCCAACCGCGCACGGCATTTGCCGCAGTTGCCCAGCCCGCCGCACGGCATGTCCACGGTCAGCCCGGCCCGCGCAGCCGCCTCGAATAACCGAATCCCCTTCTCCACCTGCACCGCGCGCCCCTGCGGTTCAAAGATCACCCGAATTTGTCTGTCCGACATGTATTGCGTCCTGCCCTGTTAAAAAATGGAATCATGCTCACGGCATCGTTGGTCGCCGGTGCATGGCAAAGAGTATGCAGACACGCGGGGGGAAACTACAAACGGGGGGCGAGAAAAGAGCAGGAATTGTCGTTGCAGTTGTTTTATAGGACCTGTAGGACCTAGAACTTATATGACTTGAATGACTTATATGAAAAAAGTAACATAAGATTTGAATCCTGCAGCAGATCCCGTGGCAGGATCGGCCCCCCTGTGAAACATGGGCTGGATGCCCGCGCTGCGCTGGAGAACAGCATCTTTTGCAAGAACCTCTGGTGACTTGAGAATTGTGCTTATGCTGCGGGAAAATTCCACAGCGTGAACACCTGCGAGACTTATGGCGCCGACAAAGCCCCGTCCTGACGATCGGTCCTATCGGTCCTGTCAGTCATATCAGTCTTATCAGTCCTATCGTCCCTGACAGCCCTGTTGATCCTTTTTGTCCTGTTGATCCTTTTCGTCCTGTTGGTCGCATCGGCTTCCATCCCTCAGAAAACACCCCTTCTTTTTCTCAGCCCCACATCCCGATCTGAAAAAACCATCTCATTTTGCCAGTTGTTCATCATCGGCGGCGGCGTGGATGATGGCCTGAAAACGTTTCCGCTCCCCGGCGATCATGCGCTTGTCGAGCAGGCTCAGGAAGACGCGCCAGGCAAAGCGCAGGGCTTCGACGGGGGTGAGCGCGTGGGCCGAGGCCCGCCAGCGCAGTTCAGGGTCGAATTGGGGATGAATGCCGATCAGGTCGGGCGCAGCAACGACGTGCGGCGCTTCGCCGGAACGGGAGACGGCGATTTCCCCCTGGAGAATCAGATAGCCCGTATCGTCGCAGAGCGCATCGGCCTCGAACAGCGGCGCGCCTGCGGCCAATTCCAGGGGATGCGCCACCCACTGTAGCAGGATGCAGATGCGCAGGCGCAATTCGTCTGGAAGCCCGCGCAGCAGCGGCAGGTCCAGGAGGTCTTCGCGCTGAAAGCGCTGCAGGGCGATGCGTTCGACCGCCTCCATCAGCCGCGCCTGGTCCGCCGGGTCCAGCAGGTCCTGCGCACGGGCGTGCGCTTCGCGCCAGGAGAAACGCAGCGCCTCCCCCGCGCCGCGACATGTAACCGACGCCACCCGCACCGCGCGCGGGTTCCATTGAGACATCTCGCCGAGCAGCGCCGGCGCGGACACCATGATCGGCGCTTCTCCTTCGCGCTCGATCACGGCCCGCCCCCGCAGCAGCACATAGCCCGCATCGCCACCGATCCCGCCCATCTTGATCAGCGGCTCGTTGTCCGAGAACGGGACGATTTCACCCGCATCACAGAACACCCCGGCGATGCGCCGCCGCGATGCTTCGGTCGTGCCTTCCATTGCTGACAGTCCCAGCGCCTGTTCAACCAGTTCCGCCGCTTCCATCTCAATTCCTCCCCATTGCCGGGCCGCCCCCATATTTTCTGACCTCATCGAGACTATTGTACCCGCTTGCGGGCCATGTGTACAGATACTTCAGAATCGCCCGAAATCAGACCAGCGGCGGGCGCGCTCTGCTTCAGGTGCGCGCCGGGGGCGTCCTCAGAGCGAGGAGCCTGATTTCAGTCATGTCCTCGATGGCGAAGCGGATACCTTCGCGTCCGATGCCGCTGTCCTTCACGCCGCCATAGGGCATGTGGTCCACGCGCCAGGACGGCGCGTCGCCGATGATCACCCCGCCGACTTCGAGCGTGTCCCACGCCTTGTGGGCCTTGTAGATGTCGCGGGTGAAGACGCCCGCCTGCAGGCCGTAGCGGCTGTCGTTCACCTCGGCGAGCGCATCGTCGAAATGCTTGAACGGCGCCAGGAGCGCCGCAGGTCCGAAGAATTCCTCTGCGTACATGGGTTCATCGCGGGGGACGTTTTCGAGGAGGGTGGCGTCGAGCATGCGGCCGTCGCGTTTGCCGCCGCAGAGTATCTTCGCGCCTTTGGCCACTGCGGATTGAATCCACGATTCCATGCGGTTGGCCTCCTTGTCGGAGATGACGGGGCCGATGAAGGTGTCTTCGTCCTTCGGGTCGCCCGCCTTGATCGCGCGGGTCGCGGCCACCAGCATTTCCTTGAGCGGCTCGTAGATGCGTTCGTGGATGAGGATACGCTGCACGCTGATGCAACTCTGCCCCGACTGGTAGAACGCGCCGATGAGGATGCGCTGCGCGGCGTCATCCAGGTCCGCGTCTTCGTCCACAATGACGGCGGCGTTGCCGCCGAGTTCGAGCACGACCTTTTTCTTGCCGGCCTTGGCTTTGAGTTCCCAGCCCACTTCGGGGGAACCGGTGAAACTGAGCAGTTTGAGGCGTTCATCCGTGGTGAAGAGGTCGGCCCCGTCGCGGCGGCAGGGAAGAATTGAAAAGGCCCCTTCGGGCAGGTTGGTCTCCGCGAGGATTTCGCCGATTATGAGCGCGCCGAGGGGCGTGAGACTGGCGGGCTTAAGCACGAACGGACAGCCGACCGCGATGGCGGGCGCGATTTTGTGCGCGGCGAGGTTGAGCGGGAAATTGAAGGGGGAAATGAAGGAACAGGGGCCGATGGGCACGCGCTTCCACATGCCCCAATACCCTTTGGCGCGGACGCTGCGATCGAGCGGCAACACCTCGCCCCGGAGATTCACTGACTCTTCCGCAGCGATCTTGAATGTGTCAATAAGCCGCATTACTTCGCCCCGGCTGTCTTTGATCGGCTTGCCGCCTTCGATGCAGAGGCTCAACGCCAGTTCATCGAAGCGCTGCCGGAAGCGGGCCACGCAGTGTTCGAGCACCGCCTGGCGCTCGAAGGCCGGCATTTCCCGCATCGGGGCCGCGGCCTCGACCGCCATGCCGATGGCTTCGTCAATGGCGGCGGCGTCCGCCATGGCGACGCGGGCAACCGTTTGGCCGGTGTACTTGTCGGCGACTTCCAGGTCGGCGTTCGGTTGTACGGGCCGGTTGGCTAGGTAGTAGGGGTAAGTGATTTCTGGCATGTCTTTCCCTTCAGCGGGCACAATCCTCTGCGGAACTGCTCACCCAGTTTCTCGTTCTCCCGATAGTCAATGGGGATGGCCAGGAGACAGGGACGGTCCACTTCAAACGCCTCGTCCAGCGCCGCGCGCAAATCCCGCGACCGTTCCACGCGTATGCCATGACAGCCGAAGGATTCCGCGAGTTTGACAAAGTCCGGGTTGCCGAAACTGAGGTCCGTACTGTGACCGAACTGCTGGCGCTGTTTCCAGGAAATCAAGCCATAATCGTTGTCCTGCCAGATCATACAGACGATATTCGTGCCGAGCCGTTTGGCGGTTTCCAATTCCTGGACATTCATCAGGAATCCGCCGTCGCCGCAGAGGGCGACCACGCGGCGGTTCGGATAGAGCATTTTAGCGGCAATGGCCCCGGGAAGCGCGGACCCCATCGAACAGAACCCATTCGGAATCAGGCAGGTGTTAGGCTCGTTGCAGTGATAATTGCGCGCCACCCACATCTTGTGCGCCCCGACATCGCTCAGCAGGATGTCATCCTCTTTCATAGCCTGGCGCAGGTCCCAAAGCACTTTCTGCGGTTTAATCAAGCCTACCGAATCATCGTCCTTATATTCTTCGAAACTCTGCAACATCTGATCGCGGATGACGCGGTAATCTTCAATGTCGAAATGGACCGGGTCGGCCGCGGCGCGCACGTTGAGCGCCCAGATCGCATGTGCGAGATCGCCCACGACCTCCACGGTGGGTTGATAGCAGTAGTCGCTTTCTGCGGGCAGGAAATCAATGTGGACGATTTTCTTGTCGCCATTGGGATTCCACATGCGGGGCGGATACTCCACGAGGTCATATCCCAGCGTAATGACGCAGTCCGCTGAGCAGACCGCGCACCCGGCCAGGTTTTTCGCATGCACGCCGATGGTGAAAAGATATTCCTTGACGTGCCGGGAAATGCACCCCTTGCCCATAAACGTGCAAACGAGGCCGATGCCGGTCTCGGCGACAAAGCGGCGCAGTTGCCGGCTCGTGCGCGTGCGGATGGCGCCGTTGCCCGCCAGAATCACCGGGCGCTTCGCATTGCGAATCTGCTCCCAGGCCTGGTTCATAATCTTGTCGTCGGGAACAGGTCGCCGCACATAGGGCGCGGGGATAGGCTTGCCCTTGGCGGGCATGGCCGCAATGTCGTCCGCCAATTCAATGTGGCACGCGCCCGGTTTCTCCCGCTGGGCGAAGCGGAACGCCTTACGCACCACTTCCGGCACGTTTTCCGGGTTGATTACGGGCATCGCCCACTTGGTGATGGGCCGGAACATGGCCACCACGTCCATCGCCTGATGGCTTTCCTTGTGCTGGCGCGTGCTGTCGGCCTGACCTGTGATGCATACCACGGGGGCGCGGTCCATGTTGCTCTCCGCGACGCCCGTCACCAGGTTGGTTGCGCCGGGGCCAAGCGTGCCGAGGCAGACCCCCGCTTTTCCCGTAAGTTTTCCATAGATTTCAGCCATAAAGGCCGCCCCCTGCTCATGCCGGGTGAGGATAAACTTGATGGGAGATTTCTCCAGGGCCATCATCAGGTGAGCGTTTTCTTCACCGGGCAACCCGAAAATATATTCGACACCCTCAGCCTCCAGGCATTTCACAAAAAGTTCCGCCGTGTTCATGGACGGGGTCAGTTCTTTCAAGTCAAACGTGACCGCTCTTTCCACGTGTTCCTCAGAAATGACGCTCATAACTTTGTCTACTCCTGACATCCAGCGCTTCCCGAACGCGCAGATTACGCCGGGCGATCATCTTGCTCAGTAGTATAACGCAGGAATGGAAAAACAACGCAATCCCTTCTTTCGTAACATAATCTGCCGCGTTTTTATTCGCAATTCCGAAAAGGACGCCCTGAAAAATTGCCTTTGAGCATGCCAGAGCGGCTTCTGGTGTGTTCCATCTGCGTTGTTTTTCATGTGCTGAGAAAAGCGCAGCGCACAGGGCCGCTGCAGACGCAATACGGCGCACCGCCGATTGCAGGCGACGCCTGCTATCGCCGCCGGAGCAGCCGGCGCAGCACAGGTCGGCGGCGTTCTCCGGCGGGGCGCCACGTGGACAGGACCGGCGGCGCACCGGGAAGTTCCTTGCGGGGCAGGTTTCTGCCGAGGGCCTTTTCGATAGCCGCCAAGGCGGCATGTTCCGTCGGGCAGACGAAGGTAATGGCGTCGCCCTCGCGCTGGGCGCGGGCGGTGCGCCCGATACGATGGATGTAATCATCCGGATTGAGCGGGATGTCATAATTGATGACATGGCTGATGCCTTCGATATCCAGGCCGCGCGCAGCCACGTCGGTGGCCACGAGCAGGGCTTTCTTACCGGACCGGAACTCTTCCATTGCGCGCTGGCGGTGTTTCTGTGAGAGGTCTCCATGAATTACGGCCACCGAAAAACCGGCCCGGTGCAACAAACGGCCCAGGCGGTCGGTACGGGACTTGGTGCGCAGGAAAATCAGGCCGCTGTCAATGCCCTCTTCACGCAGTATTTCCACCAGCAGGCGGGATTTGTCCTCCTGGCGAACGGGATACAGGAGTTGCCGTACCGAATCCACGGGCTTGGCCACCATGCCCACAGCGATGTGTTCCGGTTCCCGGAGCATCTCAGCGGCCAATTGCTGCAATTCACCGGGGAAGGTGGCGGAAAACATCATGGTCTGTCGGTTCTTGGGCAATCTGGCCAGGATGCGGCGCACGTCAGGCAAGAAGCCCATGTCGAGCATGCGGTCCGCTTCGTCCAGCACCAGGATTTCGAGGTCGGGGAAATGCACGGTGCCCCGGCCCATATGGTCCAGCAAGCGACCGGGTGTGGCGACGATGATGTCACAACCGCGCTTGAGGCGCGCAAACTGCGGCTGCATGCCGACGCCGCCATAGAGCAGGGTGCTGCGCATGCCCAGCGCCTTGGCCAATTCCGCGATGACGGACTCGACCTGGATGCAGAGTTCACGCGTGGGCACCAGAACGAGCATACGGTTGCGCCGGGGCTTGTTTTGGGCAAGTCGGGTGAGCGCCGGCAGGGTGAAGCCGAGGGTTTTGCCCGTACCGGTCTGCGCGGTGGCGACCAGGTCCCGCCCGGACAGAGCGATGGGAATCGCCCGCTCCTGCACAGGAGTCGGCGTAGCGATGTTTTTTGCATGAAGCACGCTGAGGCAGCGTGGGTCCAATTCAAACTCGTCAAAGGTCATATGAGTGGGCGAAGCCCCTTCCTGCGCGTAGCGTCGGCGTACTGTGGCGCACCGATCTCCCCCCTCCCGGCGTTTCAGAACCCGGGATATCCGTAGTGTCCATCTCCAGCAATGACAAGTCGGACAATCAGCGTTCCTGTTGTTTCTGATCGCGCACGATGCTTCTAAGATAGGCCAGGTATTCATCGAGGGGAACCGCGCCGTTTTCCTCACTGCCGCCCTTTTCGGTCTGGTCGTCGGGCGCATCTTTTGAAGCCGGTGCCGCATCGGTCATGGCCTTGGCGTCCTCATCCAGCGCCAGGTCCGTTTCCGGTCCCGCACCGACCACATATGCCTTGCCCGTTACCGCAGAGCGCTGGATGAGGAATTTGCCGCGAACGCCGCCATAGATCACCAGTTGGTTGCCGGCCGCGCGGCGCATATAAAGCAGCACCTCCTCTCCATTCTGAAAAGAGGGGATTTCGCTTGTTTTCATGACCACGCCGCCGATACGGCCGCCAATCACGGAAAATGTCACCGCGGAAGTCTTGTTGAGGCTGCCCTTGACGGTGTCTTTGATTTCAAGCGTGACATCGGTGTAGATGCGGCCTCCGGAGGCCCAGCGGCTCTGGGTGGCCGTAATGACGCCGGTGAGGATTTCATCCGCGCCCGCCACCATCTCGGGCGTGGTGAGATAGGCGATGCTCGCCCCGGCCTGGGGGCTGAGGAAAAGCGCCGCCGTCAGCAGCAATGCAGCCGCCGCGCGCGCTTTGCGCCGCCGAACTGCGGCAAGCGCGCCGGCGAGCAACAGCAACGCGGCCAACCCGGCGGCAATCGCGTTTCGATACATGATGGTCCAGTACATGCCGTGTACTCCGTGTCGGAACAGGCGCATGGCGATTTCATGCCGCAACAGGTATTGCGCCATCCAGGGGGATGCCTGGTAGTACAGGTCCACCGCCGCTGCGCCCAGCGCGCTTTGCAACAATATGTCATCTCGGAAATCACGCAACCACTTGGGGCCGAGCATGGCGGTCACGGGCGTCGTGCCCGTGCCCGAGGGGAACTGCACGACGTTCAGGGGGCAGACATCGTTGGGGTCGCCGAACATCGGCCGGCGGTTGGGCAGCATTGCGGGGATGCTGCGGCCGGTTTCGGCGCTGACCACCGTGTTCCGCTGGAAATTCCATATCAGGGGGGTGCCGGCATCCTTGCGGCTGACGTCGCGCAGGTTTTCCACTTCATGGAACACTTCCGATGCGAACGCGTTGATATAGGTAGCGCGCTGCGTTGCCGAGAAACTGGCCGGCCCCTGAATGGAATCGAAGGCTTCGGGGAGGAGTCCCTCAGGCGCCTGACGATCGAAGCCCGTGCCGTTGAGCGGGTTCACGGAAAGCGCGTAAGTCGGCGTGAAAAGCGCGCCGGCTGCGGCGGGCACTTCAAATTGTTTCCAGAGACCGTGGAGATTGAACCAGCCTTCCAACTGCGTATTGATGGTGTATTCATACAGGCCGGTCATTGTGCTGAACAACGGCACGCGGGGCGTGTTGGGGTCATCGTCCACATCGGCCCATGCCACCACATGCGCCCCCGGAATCGGGACGGACGGCAATCCGGACCCGGTGCGGGTGCGGGTACGCGCTTCATGGCGGATGGTGAAGAAATTGGCCTGACTGCCGCGCGGGTAAAGGAAGGAAACGCCGGAAATGTCGTCGGGCGCCAAATCACTGGTTCCCGGCTTGCGCAGCCCGGTGTCCGTAACGACGTTGAAATAGATTGGAAACATGGTGGGCGTAGCGCCGATGAAGCGGCCGAATCCATCGGCGCCGGTCAACCAGAAGACCTCATTTTCGATGAGTTCCGCCACGGCGATGGCCCCCGGCTGCGTACGTACGGCGCGGAGATTGTTCAAGGGGGTGTGCCCAAGGCCGAGCAGGTGCCCGATTTCGTGGACCATCACCGCATGAAGGTCCACCACTGGTTCAATGCCGACAATGCCGGGACGCACGGATGCCGCGTCAATGATGATGTCCGCATCAATGATGGTGCCGGCGCCAATCCAGTACCCTTCGCCGGCGATTTCAAGGAAGGTATCTTCTATAGTATAGAGGGTGGTGGTCAGGCCGAGCACGGGATAGGCCACTTCGGCAACAATCACGTCGGCGGGGTCTGGGCGGACGGTTTCGCTGATATCGGCGGCCTCTGTCACCTGCAATGCGACGACGGTGAGGAAGTCCGGCTCCACTCCGGTGAGCAGAGGGTCCTCGATGATACCGCCCATACGGAAGGATGCGTAACTGGTTGGCACATCCTGCCAGACCTGGAAGGCCTCCTGGACAACCAGAATTTCCTCCGGCGTGAATCCGCTCACGCCGCCTTCAATGAGGATTTCCAAACCTTCCCCCGTTTCAATCCGGCCGTTGTTGTTCGTGTCAAATTCAAGAAAAGGCCAGGTGACATACCGCAATTGTCCGAACTGGTTGAATCCCCCAATGGGGAAAAATGCGCCGGATTCCTGCGCCAGCCCAAACAGCGCCGCAACGGTCATGCCGACCGCTGTCATCCGTCGTATGATCGCGCTCACGAATCGGGTTCCTTTCCTGGCTGGGGACGCCCCGCCCCGGGGCGCGCCTGCTTTGTCGTGTCTCTAATTGGACGCCGCCGGCCGTCTCCGGTGGAGGCCGCCGGCGGCGCGTTGTCGTGCTATGGTTTCCGGATAATCCTCTTTCTGCTCAATCCCGCGGCCATGGACACAAGAACGAGCGCCATCAGGACCAAATCACCCCACACGCCGCCGGAACCAGCGCCCTGATCTCCAGGCGCGCAGCCGAAGATGCCGCGGACCTTGTTCCGCACCGCGTCATTCACATAATCGAAGCCGTTGATCAGCACGCCTTCCGTGTTGTTGTCTAAGTTCTTTACCTTCACGGCAAGGGGACCGACATCCGGCAGGCCGCTCGGTGGGAATCCTGCGCGAATCTGCGTGCCGTCAGTGGAAACGCTGAGTACCGGTATTCGCGTGCGGCCGAGATAGGCTTCGGTGTTGCCCAAGTCTGGGAAATTCTGTCCCACAATGGTGATCGGAAACACGTCCTTCGTACCGCGCGAGGGGTTCACGCGCGTTATGATGGGTTGTACCCCGGCGCCCGGCATCAGAGTGAAGAGATCGGACCGGCTCGCCTCCTTGTCCGTGTCCGGATTGCGCACAATCACCACGATAGGCTCATGGGGCGGATCATCCGCGTCGCTGGTGATGTTGATGTGAATGGCCGTGTCGGTGGCCTGGGTCACGCGCACCGTGTAGCCCGTGAGCACCACGGAGGGATTCGTTCCGAAGCCCTGCCCGTAGATGACGAGGTTGAAGCCGCCTGGCGCGGTGACTGCGGGCAAGCGCGTGGTGCTTGCCGAATCAATCACCACCGAGGTGGGCGAAACGGGCGCAGTGCGCGCAGTGATCACGCCGGAACGGCGCTTTTTCGTGGCGTGCGATCGAATCCAGTTGAAACCGCTGGAATCCTCACGCTGCCCGGCGCGGTAGCCGTCCATGTAATAGTACGTGGGCGGCTCCTTGAAGAAGGTGATGAAGCCCAGGCCGCGTTGCGCCCAGGGGAATTCCCGGAACTTGGTGAAGTCGTTGCGTTCCTCGCCGGTAAGGCGCGCCCAGGTGTCGGGGTCCGGCTCTGTGGGCGTATTCGGGCCCCAGGACACAATGCCGACGCGGAAGTTGGCGTTGGGCTTCATGCGGTTCGAGGCGCGCACCACCACGAAGAAATCCGGGCCGAAGAAGGGATCGGTGGACTGCCGTCCGAAAGTATCGGGCACCCACTGGCGGTTGCGCGGCTGCTGCGCGCGCGGAATGGGCACATCGTCGGTGCCGGGTGTCGAGAAGACGAACTTCACCTTGATGTCTTCGGACGTCTGGCCGATGAAGACCGGCGGCGCGTCCAGCGTCAGCGGGATGTCAATGTCCGGATCAAAGACACCATTGCGGTTGTTGGGATGGGTGTCGTTGTCGCGGTAGATCGCCACGCCGCTGACCTGCTGGTCCAAATCCAGCGGAAGCAGGTCGGTGAACGGATTGAAGTCCGCATCCTGGCCTTCATTATAGAATTCGATAATCACCTCCTCCAGGAAGGTAGGATCGCGCACGATCCGCCACTGGCCGTCGCGCGGCTGGCCGCTGAAGAGCGTCAACTGGTTTGCGGTGTTGGCCACGATCTCATAGGTCTCGAAACGGCTGTCCACCAGCCAGTCGCCGGCGAAAGCGCCGGGTGTCCACGACGCCTCGGAGACACTGAAGGAATCGGGGCCGCCCACGCCGCTGCCGCCGCCGGCCAGCGTGCCTACGGCCGTGCCCCGGTTGGTGGAGATGTCCAGGCCGAGCACGGGCAGCGCAGCGCCGCCAATCGTGATGATTTGCGCCTGGTTGGTGATATCCACGATTTTCACCGGCACGTTGACTTCGATCATGTCATGGCCGTAGAAATCCTGCACTACATCTTCATCGGGATTGCTTTTCAGGAACGCCGACGCGCTGGTGTTGATTTGCGGGAAGAACTGGACGCCGGCCTTCCGTTGTCCGTCCGGACGTTCGGGGAGGCTTGCCGGGATGACGGCGCGGATTTTCTGGAAGCGGCGCGGCTTGTCCGACAAACGCATCGTAATGAAGAGATCATCGCCCGGCTGGGGCACGGTGATGTCCAACGCCTTGGCGCTATTTGTGTCACGACTGGACACTTCCAGCGTGGATTGTTCAGCGGTGTCTTCACCACCACTCTTCAATTCGAGGAAACGGTCCAGATCAATGGAGACGCCGGAACCTGTATCCTGCTGCGGCACATCCCAGAGCCGCTCGGGAACCATGGTCAACACCCATGCCTTGTCCCTGTCATCCACGACACCGTCTCCATTCATATCATCCGGAATGCCATCGCCGTCCAAGTCAATGTATTCCGCTGCGCTGGACCACGCCAGGTTGCGCAGACGCACCGGATCGTCGAAACCGGTAATGGGGACAGGGAAATCCAGATAAGGCTCAAACGGTTTCCCGATAAGAAAGACGCCGTTCTGGTCGGTGTCTTCGAAGAGCATCACCCCGGAATTGATGTCAAGCCCCTGCGGGTCCAGTGGAGCGAGATCATCGGGATGGAAATCCGGTCCCCAGAACGCCACAGAAATCGAAGCGACCGACAGGGCGTTACGACTGTTTACGATCGGATCGGCAGAACCTGCGAGGTTCAGGCCGAGGATGGGTATCTGGAAACTGTCTATGTCTTCTTTCTGGGTCAACAGCCGTGCCTGCACATCTTCCGGACGCCAGTCGCTGGCGCGCGGATATTCGCCCGGAAGCAATGTGGCCGGCCATGATTCATACGCCGGCAAATACGGCTGTACCGGCGGCATAGTATACGCCGCAGACCGTGGACCGCCGGGCGGCAGATCGCTTCCGGGCTGGCTCGACTTGAAGAAGGGAACGGTTTCATACGCGAACTGGCCCCACCCGCGCGTGTCATCAAAGCCAATCTGCAAATTATACGTGGTGCCGCCCACTACAAACGGAATGGTATATGCGCCGAAGAGCTGCCAGCGCGTCACGCCTACTGAATGTCTGTTGAGGAACTTGGCCCTCTCCAAGCCCAAGGGGTCCATCCATATATCAAAATCAGTGGGTCCAAAATCCGGTCTGCTGAAACCGAGTTCGGAACCCTCACCGAAGAAAAGATTGGTTTGACGCCGGAAGGTGGAATCGGATTCGTAGGTGAGCACCAGATCATGCACATCCAGTCCGAAACGGACCGGTTTTGTGGATATTGCATTCACGGTGCGTTGCGGCCACCAGGGCTCGGAAGCGCCCCAACGGTCGTCGTCCTGCCAACCGGCCTCTGTCATGCCGATGCCGAATCTCACCAGCGGCGGAATCATGCTGTCCACATAGATGCCGCCGCGCGTGCGGCCGCGGGAATCCACGCGGCGTGGTTCGACAAAGGCGCGGAAATCCGCTCCCATGGTCAGACCACTTCCGGTGGGCGGAGCAAGGGAAACGTTCTGGAAACCACTGTCTGTGCGGATCACGACAAAGTAATCATGGGCATACTGGCTGCTGCTTGCATCGTAAGGTCCATGGTTATCCGGGACTTTCTCCACATAGCCGTCAACATCGTCTTCCCCGCCGACAATCCGGCGCCGGCCTTCGTAGAACCGCATCGTGGTGCGCCACCAGGGATCGCCGCCGCCCGGCGGGAACGCAATATGTTCCCATACGCCGGTCACGGAATCACCCATTGCCGGATTCCCAGTGCCAATATTGGCCGGAAACATCGGATAATCGCCGTTGAACTGGACCCCGCCCTCGGGCCGCATGGTCGGCGGATCAAAGATACCGTTGTTGTTGGTGTCGTGCCATACCCAGATGCCGTTGAAGGTTACATCCTGGGCAAATGCCTCATTTTCAGCCACGGGCGCACCCCACAATGCATCCGTGGAAGGACTTAAACCGGTGGTGGGATTGAAGCCACCACTGCCCGGCGGCCCAAAAGGATCACCGCCGATATCTGTTAGTACGACGTTCACTTCCCGCAATTGCGCCGCATCTTTGCTGGAAATAACCCTCAGACCGAGGCCCGGCTCAAACCGATCGAAATGCAGGGCCTTGGTCGAATGGACATTTATTCCGATAAGTGGCACCCAGGTGTCCAGGGACAACAGGGTGCGGAATTGCAGAAACTCTCCGGACACAATGTCCATCAACTGGTCGAATTTGTTCCAGCGAGGCCGTGTAAATTCCGACGGGGGCGTATACAAGAAGTGATTGTAGTTCCATGCGTCGCGAAACAGAGGCCGATTGGGGCCGACCGGCGCGCCAGTGATGTCCCAGACACCGAAACTGGACGAGTATGCCGCCTCGGAGGCCAAGGTCTCCCCGCCGAAGAAGTTGGGCGAATAACTGTCCACGGGCGCGCCTTCGTTATTTCTTGGAAACACGCCTGTGCCGGGGATGATCATGTCCGCT
>CALEDJ010000022.1 GCA_937951485.1 uncultured bacterium | reverse complement strand
TGACATTGTGGCTCAGTAGTTGTCCCTGGCGTTTTTAATGTCCTTTTTGTCGTTTTTCCCGCTGCCGCGCGCCGCCCCCCTCAGAAACGCACCGTTACGGGTTTTCCGGTCCTGGCTGACTTAATTTCGGCTTCCACGAGTTGAATGCTGTTCAGGGCCGATTCCGGGGGAATGATGGGGGAGTCTTCCCCGGCATGGATGCACTCGATGAAATGCCGCAGTTCATGCAGGTAACCATCCCCCGCCGGTACTTTGACCTCCTTTGGTGATCCGCCCACGGGGTAGATCATCAATTTGAGGTCGCGGGTCATGTCAAGCGTGGCGCGTTCCATGGCGATGCTGAAGGTCATGCTGAAGGGGTAGCCGGACGCGTATTCCCAGGCGCCCTCGGCGCTGATGAGGCGTCCGCCGCCGTAGTTGTAAGCGGTGATGATATGGTCCAGGCTGCCGGGTCTCAGTCCGCCCGCCACGCTGAGCACCGATTTCGGCTTGCCAAAGAGATACATCACGAAATCCGCGTCGTGGATGTGCAGGTCCAGGGCGCACAGGCCGCTTTTGCTCGATTGCTGGAGCCAGTTTTTCCAACTCCAGCCCGGCAGCCCTGACAGACGGCAGAAACGAGCGGTGCGGACGCTGCCGTAGCGCCCGCTCTGTACAATCTCCCGCGCCTTGGCATATGACGGCCAGAAGCGGATGCAGTGCGCAAGAAAGAGTTTCTTGCCGGTTTTTCTGGCCGCCGCCACCATGCTCTTCGCTTCGGCGGCGCTGCGCGCCATGGGCTTTTCGCAAATCACGTGCTTGCCCGCGCGCAGCGCGGCGATGGTGTACTTGGCGTGCAAGAAGGTGGGCAGGCTGATGTCAATCACGTCAAGATTGGGGTCTGCAAGCAGTTGTTCGGCGCGGCTGTAGACCCGATAGCCGGAGACGTCTATTTCGCCGAAATCGTGCCCGATTTGGCCTTTGCGTTTTTCCGCGTCCGCGTCGCAGACGGCTTCCACGCGCACGCCCTTGATTTTCGCGTAAGTGTCGTGATGGCACTTGCCCATCATGCCCATTCCCAGCAGTCCCACTCGGATTGTCATGGCCTTGTCTCCTTGCTTTTTGGCATTCCATCAGTTTTTGTGGTATACTGTCTGTGAAGGCTTAGCCCCCGACAGCGACGGCGGCACACACACAGTTCATCGTTCCATATCGAGAATGGCACACATCTGAAGCCTTTCATCTCTTTCCAGCCGCGCCGCCGGGGGCATTTTTTCTTTTTCCGACATGCGGTGCCGGATGAAAAAATCGCGCAGACCCCGGCGGAATGCCGGTTGCAGGGGGGCGGTCAGGTGGTTGACGCCGGGTAACACCACAAGTTCGAGTTGCGCCATCACCCTGTGCAGGTCCCTGGCATAGGGGAGAAATCCATCGCGGTCGCCGATAAAGCATATCGCCGGGACGGTGTTGTTCCGGAGGACCTCTTCCGGGATGGCAATCATTTCCGCGGATTTTTTCAACGCTTTCATGGCGGTGCGGCTGTTGATCTTGTCACCCACCCAGTTACGCACAACGTGGACCGGACCGCGCCGTGCGGCAAAGGCGGGGATCATCGCAGGCATGCCGGCGTTCAGCGCATCGCGTGATGCGGCTTCCGGCGGGGGCGGCTGGTATGGGTTGGGCAACGGTCGGTCATCATCCGGCCGTTTCCAGCCCGCGGAACAGATCGCAGCGCTTTGGAAGCGCTGGGGGTGGGTTTCCAGCAGTTTCAACACGATGAATCCGCCCATCGAGTAACCTGCGATATGGGCCTTCTCAATGGCCAGGTGGTCCATCAACCGAATCACATCATTAACAAGTTCCATGCCGTACTGTTCGGGTTCCGTGGGGCGGTCGCTCAGGCCGTGACCGCGACAGTCGAACATAATGACCTGAAAATTCCGGCGCAGGGCCGCCGTCACGCCGGGACGGCGCCAGTTGAGGTCCGCGTTCGCCGCCAGTCCGTGCACCAGGATTACAGGATCCCCTTTGCCCTCGACGGTGTAGTGAATCCTTACGCCGTTTGCGTCGAAGTATTGTCCTTCCACCCGGTGAAACAGCAGAAACGCAAGCACGCCCACCGTTGCGACGCACAACAACAGGAACGCGCTGCATCCAATGAGAATCTTCTTCTTCATGTTCCCCGCGTCCCTGCGCGATGTTCCCTGAGAAATGCCTTCAGGGTTTCAACAAATTGGGGATTGCGAATCGTGGTAAAATGATCGCCGCCGCCGATATACACCGCCCTATGATTTGCCATGACGCCGACCATCGCATCCACGCCGTCGCGAAGAGGGTCTTTTTCACCGACTATGGACAATACAGGAACGGTATTGGCCTCCAATTGTTCCTTCGTAACGGCGAAGTCCACAAAGCCGCGCATCACTGCCGCGAGCGCCTTTTCGTCGCTCATCAGGCGCATGACCCCGTCCATAATGGCCAAGCGCAATCGGTTGGGCCGCCCGCCGATCCGCTCAATATTCGAAAGGAGTGGTTTGAATCCCCGGCCGCTTTCCAGCGCTTCCACAATGCCGCGAACCATCATGAGGTTTTCCACGGTGGGTTCGCGCCATCCGGCGGCGCAGGGCGCCGCGCTCAGCAGGCGATCCGGGTGTGCAACGGCAAGCCGCAAGGTGATGAATCCACCCATCGAATACCCGACGACATGGGCTTTTTCGATGCCCAGATGGTCCATCAGGCGCACAACATCCTCGATCATCTCCGCGCCGTATTGCTTGGGGTCGTGCGGCTTGTCGCTCAGGCCGTGGCCCCGGTTGTCCAGCGCGATGACCCTGAATTCCTTTGCCAACGATTTTGTCACGCCCGGCAGCCGCCAATTCAGATCGGCATTTGCCGCGAAGCCGTGAACGAGAATCACCGGATCGCCCGTCCCCTCCACAATGTAATGAATGCGCACGCCGTTGGAATCGAAATAATCACCTGTAACCCGCCGTGTTGCGAAAAATGCCAGCAGCACCGCCGCGATAATCAGCGTGCCCAACACCAGGCAAACCGCCAGCCATCTCTTCCCGCGTGATGTCACGTTTTCCCTCCCGTTGACGCTTTATTGTCGCGATGCGCTTCAATGAAATCACGGATGGCCGCGACCAGATCGATCCGCTTCAGCGTGCTGTAATGATTCCCGCCCCTAATATAGACGATTTCATGCCCCTGCATCACCCCTTCCAGGTTTTCCAGCCCGCGCCGAAGGGGATCGTGTTCTCCAACGGCAAACAATACCGGCACCTGGTTGGCGCGCAGTTCGGCCTCGCCGACTTCGAGTTCAGGCAATGACCGCACCACGGCGGCAATGGCGTCGGTGTCGTTGATGCAGCGAAAAACACGGTTCACGACAAAGACCTTGACCCGATCAAAGCCGCGCGGGGTCAGACCCACCTCGCGCAACAACAGGTTGAAACGACGTTCAGTCTCGATTTCCAGTGCAATCGCCTCCAGTTGCGCCAATCCCGTTTCATCAGTGCGTTCCCAACCGCCGCCGCAAGGGATGATGGTAACAAAACGATTGGGATGGCTCGCGGCAAGTTTCAGGGCGATAAACGCGCCCATCGAATAGCCCACGAGGTGCGCGCGCTGTATGCCGAGATGGTCCATCAGGCGCGGGATGTCCTCGGCCAACGCTGCGCCATATGCGCCGGGATCATGCGGCTTGCCGCTCAAGCCGTGGCCCCGGTTATCCAGCGCAATGACCCGGTAATCCTTTGCCAATCGCTTCAGGATGCCCGGACGCCGCCAGTTGAGGTCCGCATTGACAGCGATGCCGTGAACGAGGATCACCGGTTCTCCGGCGCCCTGGTCGGTGTAGTGAATGGGTACGCCATCCGATTGGAAATATGTTCCCACCACGCGATGGTTGATGCACCCCGTCAAGGCAAGCCCCGCCAGAACGCAACACAAGGCCCGAATGATGCAGTTCATGGCGCGACATGCTCCGCCGCGATGCTGATAGACTCATCCGCCGAGTGCGCGGTGGCGCATCCCCGGTGTTCGTTGAAGAATGACAGCATCTCCTTCACCAGGCGGGGACGGCGGATGGCGGTATGATGGTTGGCCTTCCTGAGCACGACGACGCGATGGTTGGCCAGCACGCCGGCCAGATCGTCAACGGTGCCTTTCAGCGGGTCATTCTCGCCGATAATGGACAGCACCGGCACGCGGTTGGCCCGCAGTTCCGCTTCGGTCACCTCCAGCGCGGACAGACTGCGCACGGCCGCCGCCATCGCCTGCGTATCATTGAGAAACCGCAGACAGGCGTCCACGACGAGAATTCGCAATTCGCCGAACGGTTTCTCCTCCGGATCAAGGGAACGGAGGATCATCCGAAATCCGTCCCCGCGCTCCAGCGTGTTCGCCGCCTCGTCCAACTGCCGCATGTGCTCGCCCTCACGGCGTTCCCAGCCCGCTGCGCAGACCACTGCGCTGCAGAGCCGCTCCGGGTGCGACGCCATCAACCGAAGCGTGATGAAACCACCCAGCGAATACCCCGCCACATGGGCGCGTTCCACGCCCAAGTGGTCCATCAGGCGCACCACGTCTTCCACCAGTTCCGCGCCATACAAAGTGGGGTCATGCGGTTTATCACTCTGGCCATGACCGCGATTGTCAAACGTGATGACACGGTAGTGCTTCGCCAGTTTTTGCGCCACGCCGTAAAAGCGCCAGTTCAGGTTCGCGTTCACCGCAAATCCGTGAATCAACACCACCGGCTCGCCTCTGCCTTCCGCCACGTACCGAATACGCACACCGTCGGGACTTTCGAATATACCCTTTACGCGATTGGTCGCACAGCCCGTAGCCGCGGCTATGACCAGAAACGCGACTCCCGACAGGTAAATGATGAGTTTTGAGTCAAGTGGAATCACGATGTCCTCTTCGGTCAGGGGATGTGTCGGATTTGTCCCATGAATGCCAATAGTTTACTACGGACGCCTGAATCGCTTCCTCTTTGTGACAATCGGAATATCATCCTCTTTGCCACTTCCGAAATACGCGAAGAAAACAGGGGAACAGAGCGTATAGGCCCCATACGACCTATAGGACCTGTATGAGAAACAGGAACCAGAGGGCAATCAGGAAATGCAGTCCATAAAGATGCCACCGGAAATGTCAATATGTGCTATCTTTCTCGCGCCACAAAACATATTGGTCATACAGGTCCTATACGTCCTGTTGATTACGGATGTGCCGTCACCATCATTTTTTTCCAATCCGTTGACAAAATCTGCGTGGCGCCGATTGATATCGGCCATCAACGGTTGTATAGTGTGCGGCCCATGAACAGTCCCGCACACCAAAGCACTGCCTGCCCGGCGCGCCTTCCGGAGAACGGCTATGCCGCCATCGAGATGTTCCTGGCGGCTTTTCTTTTCGCCACGATGTCCTGCATCGCGCATGGATACAGCGGCAGGGCCGCCTGGCCGCTGATTGCGTTTGCGCGGATTTTTGTCACGCTGGTGTTTACGCTGGGCATGATGTGGTGGTTCGGGGCGCCATTGCTGTTCCGAGGCACGATGGAACTGTGGATGCGCAGCCTTTTTGGCACGACCGGCCTCTTGTGCACCTTCTATGCGGTCACCCATCTGCCGTTGACGGACATGGTGACCATCTTTGCCACAGGGCCGATCTGGATTGCCCTCATCCTGCTGATCGTGATGAAGCAACGTATGCCGAGAACCGTGTGGCTCCATGCGGGCTGGGCATTGTTGGGGGTTTATGTCATGTACCGGCCTCGCTTCGACGCGGGCGCGTTTCCAGTGACAGTGGCGCTCTTGGGCGCAGTGGCCGCCGCTGCGGCGATGGTCAGCCTCAGCATGTGCCATCGTCTTCACCGCCTTTCTGTGGTGGCGCATTTTTCCATCTGCTCCACGGCGGCCAGCCTTTTTATGTGTCTGATCAGTCCCGGCCGCATTCTGGAAGGCATGACGCTGCCGATGTGGTTCTGGTTGTTGCCGATGGGTCTGGCGGGTGCGTTTGCCCAGATACTGATGACCTCCGCCTATGCGCGCGGCAGCACGACCCTGGTCGCCTTGGTGGGCATCAGCCAGATAGGCTTCGCCGCGATGTATGACTTCTTCATTTGGGGCTATCCCTTTGATTGGTGGAAAGTCGCGGGGGTGACCATGATCGCCGTGGCCATTGTAATGAGTGTTTTGACGCGGCCCGCCGCCGCGACACTCCCCGTCAACGGCGATCACTCCTCGACATAGAGCGTGGCGTGCCGGCCTTCCAGGTTGGGATAGGCCCCTGGAGCGACACGCAGCACGATTTCTGCATAGTCTTGGCCGCCGACCGTGACATCAAGCGTGTGTTCCCCGCCGCGCCTGGGCGCCGCCCGGCGCACCGACACGACCTTGCCCGGGATGGTCCGCCGGGGCCGGGGGGGCGACGGCCCGCCACCCCCGCCTTCCAGCCCTTCAATCGGCGGCGTGCCGCCGATTGGCGCAATGATGTCTCTGAACTCCTCTGTCATGTCGCCTCGTTTGCGGATGGAAGATCACGGGCGCACCAGCGCTTTCTCCACCGTGGCGCGGACCTCTCCGCCCGCCAGCGCCTCGACCAGCGCCAGCGCGAAATCCATCGCCGTGCCGGGACCACGTCCTGTAATAATCTTGCCGTCCCGCTCCACCGGCGCGCCGGTGCACTGCACTTTCGGGAAATCTCGCTTGTCAAGGAAGCCCGGATAGCACGTCGCTTTCTTGCCGTCCAGCAGCCCTGCCTTCGCCAATACGCGCGGCGCGGCGCAAATGGCCGTCACATAGCGTCCGGCGTCGGCCATCCGCTTGAGAAACGCGGCGAGCCGTGCATCATTGCCGAGATGATCCGCGCCGGGCAGTCCGCCCGGAAGCACGACCATGTCGTAGTCATCGTGCTGCAACGCTTCCTCCAGCGTCGTATCGGGGACAAGCGTGGTCCCGTGACTGGCCTTCACCGGGCCTTTTTCCAGACCCGCCGTCACGACAGTAATATTGGCGCGATGCAGAATATCCGCAATCGTGACCGCTTCCAGTTCCTCGCAACCCTGCGCCAAGGCAATCAACACTTTTTTTGGCATGGCACAATCCTCCTTGGGTTCAGCGCGCATGGCGCCGCTGCATCACTCTGTATATACCATTACCGGCGTAATGCCCGGCAGTCGCAGATAAACACGCAACGCGCCGCGGCGGTGAGCGGCATGGTCCGCACCAGCGCCGATCACCATCACCTTCGGGGCTTCGCCGAAAACGGCGTTCGGTGACATGGGCGCAGACAAATCCGTTTCGCTCAGGCTTTCCAGGAACTTGGTATAGTCCGCGTACGTCTCGTCCGATTCTTGCCTGGCGGCGCCCAACGTGACAGGTCTTCGGTTTTCCATCTCAAGTTTCTCAAAATCCATGTCGAAGCCTGCGCCGAATACGCCTTCCCGGAACCACGTCACGGTGAAAGCGATATGGCGGATTTGCTGCGCCACGCTCATCATGCCGTCCACCGGTCGAAAATGGCCTTGTTCCGGCTTGAAACTCCCCACAATATGCATCAGGTATTTCTGTTTCCTGCGAACCATCGTCGCAGCCTGTTTTCCATCCATGGACTGGTATCCGTTACTGTTAGAAATGCGAACATCGCAGCCTGCGAAATGCATCGCCTTCATCTTAGCCCCGGATGTGAACATAGTCAACAATGAGGCATTTGCGAAATGGACTGTTTCTGCCCATAAGAGCACGAAATATCCGGGATTTCCTGTGGAACTGAGGTCCGGAACGGCCATTTCGCAAATGGCTCACAATCACACCGCGATGTCCATTCCGTCCGCATCGTCCACGATTCGGGGGGGATACAAACCCTGCCGGGTCGTAAAGTGGCGAATCGAAGTCCGAATAGGGTATTGTGATGGTGTGTCGGGACATTTGGGCATTGTGGGAATATGGGAATGTGCCCAACCCGGAGGCCGGCGAGGCCCACTGGAAAAACAGGTTGGAGGGAATGGCTATGCGTGGCTTCAGATTATGGGTGATTGCAGGGGTGATCAGCGCGGGGATACTGATGCCGGGGTGCGGCAGCAAGCCAACGGAGACGGTCGCGGAAAAAGCGGCAGAGAAGATGCTGGCACAGGCTCTAAGCGACACAGGCCAGAAGGTTGACGTGAAAATCGGCCAGGAAAGCGACGGGCTTTCCATGACCATCAGTGGTGACGATGCCGAAGGCGTGTCTGAAATCAAGATCGGTCAGGATACGCAGACTTTCTCGCTTTCCATGTCGGGCGCGGACGGAAAGGTGATGGTTGTGGGCGGCGAGGATGCAAAGATTCCTGATGGTTTTCCCAAAGACGTGCCGTTGTATCCGGATATGAAACTTCTTGTCGTTCAAAGCATGCCGGAGCAGGAGGGGTATATCATCCAGGCGCGCAGCGACGATTCTGTGGACAAGGTGGTCGCATACCTCAAGAAAGAGGTCGCCGCACAAGGATGGCAGGAAACCCTTGCGATGAGTCAGGCGGGGGACCCGCCGATGCAGATGCTCGGTTACTCCAAGGACAACCGCGTCCTGCATTTTGTCTTGAATGCCGAGGACGGGAAAACCGTCATTCATTTGAATCACGTCACGGAATAAACCGGCTCATACAGCGCGGAGCTGCAACCATGAAAGATTGCCATCGTTTCCTGGCGTTTGATTTGGGAGCGGAGAGCGGGCGCGCCGTGCTGGGGACGCTTGAGGGGGGGCGCATCTCGCTTGAAGTCATTCACCGCTTTCGCACCGAAGGCCTGGTCATGCTGGGGGTGCGGCAGTGGGACTTCACCCGTATTTATGAAGAAATGTGCGCCGGTCTGGCAATATGCGTGCGCAAGTACGGCCCGGAACTGGACGGCATCGGCGTGGATACCTGGGGGGTGGACTTTGGCTTGGTCGCGCCTGATGGAACCGTCCTGGCCAATCCCGTGCACTACCGGGACAAACGCAACGAGGGCATGATGGACCATGCCTTCCAGAGCATGCCGCGCGAGGAAATCTACGCCGCCACCGGCATCCAGTTCCTGCCGTTCAATACCGTCTATCAGTTGTTGAGCATGGTCCGCGCGCACTCGCCGTTGCTTGAGATTGCCGATAGCCTGCTGTTGATGGGCGACCTGTTCGGCTATCTGCTCAGCGGTCGTCGCGCCTGTGAATACACCAATGCTTCCACCACCCAGATGCTCGATCCGCGTCGGCGCATGTGGCACGAGGACCTGCTCGCACGGCTGGGGCTGCCGCGCCGACTTCTCTTGGACCCCATTCCTCCGGGAACGGTTCTTGGTCCGGTGCTTTCCGAGGTCGCCGCCGCCACCGGCGTGTCACCCCATACGCCCGTGATCGCGCCGGGCACCCACGATACCGCTTCCGCGGTCGCGGCCGTCCCGCTGGGCGCCCATAGCGCGCCATGGGCGTTTCTTTCCAGCGGCACATGGTCGCTTTTGGGCGCGGAGTTGGACGAACCCTGCATCACTGACGAAAGCCGGCGGCTCGATTTCACCAACGAAGGCGGCGTCGGCGGCAGAATCCGGTTCTTGAAAAACATCTTCGGGCTGTGGCTGGTGCAGGAATGTCGCAGGGCGTGGGAGCGCGACGGGAAATCGTTGGACTATGCCGCGCTTACCGCCGAAGCGGAGGCGGCCCCGGCTTTTGCAGCCATCATCAATGTGGATGATCCCCGTCTTCTCGCTCCAGAAAACATGCCCGAGACAATTCAAGCCCTTTGCAGGGAATCCGGGCAGCCCGTGCCCAAAACCCGTGGGGAAATCGTCCGGTGCGCGCTCGAAAGCCTCGCCCTGAAATACCGGCAAACCCTGCGCGGCCTGGATGTCACCCTGAACCGCAAGACGGAACGGCTGCATATCATCGGAGGCGGGGTGCAAAACCGCTTGTTGTGCCGGATGACGGCGGACGCCTGCGGCGTGCCGGTGGTTGCCGGACCGATCGAAGCGACGGCCTTGGGAAATATAGGTGTGCAGGCCATGGCGATAGGGGCGATTGACTCGCTGGAAACCATGCGCCGTGTCATTGCCGATTCGGTGACTTTGGACATGTATCAACCGGAACATACAACTCCATGGGAAAGGTTGGATTCCTGAATGCCCTGCATGTTCCGGAGTGTTCCGGTTGCGGACATGGCGGGCGGTAAGGAAGGGTGTGAGGTGCGGTTATGGATGATTTTCGCGCGACATTTTATCGAAAACTGGACGAAGTGGATAATCTGCCTACCATTTCCCCAGTCTATATCGCCTTGCAGGCGGCGCTTTCCAATATGGCTTCCGGCGCGCAGGATGTCGCCAAGGTCATCGCCGAAGACATCAGTCTCACGGCGAAGGTGTTGCGGATTGTAAACAGTGTCTATTTCAGCGCGGCCTCCGGCCCGATTGCTTCGGTGAGCAAGGCCGTCGCCCGCATCGGTTTTTCCGAAATTCGGCGCATTTGCACCGCCTTGGAAATCATCCGATCATTCAAAGTGCTGCATCGGGATATTGATCCGGAGGGTTTTTGGAAGCACTGCCTTCTGACCGCCATTACGACCAAAGCGATTGAGCAATATCGCGCGGTCCCCAGTGATTTTAATGAAGACACGGCATACGTCAGTGGATTGCTGCATGATGTGGGGCAATTGCTGCTGAATTGCTATTTTCCCGAAGTTTTCAAGGAAGTGCTTCATTGCGCCGAACGCGACAATGCGCCATGCGCAGATGTCGAACGAAACATGCTGGGCATGGATCATGGCGAGATGGGCGGCATCCTGCTGGAGCGATGGCATTTCCCCGAAGCAATCATCCAGGCGGTGAGTTGGCATCATGAACCCGGATGCGCACCGGAGAAATACCGTTTCCTCGCGCAGACCATTCACCTGTCGGATTTCATTTGCCGCTCGCTGGGCATCGGCACCTCGTTGGGCGGCATCAGCCCCGCAAGACGTTTCTATGACAATGTTTGGGATGATCTGGGCGTCTCAGTGGATGATCTCCCCGCTATTATGGACCGTATCAACAGAGAGGAACACCGTTGTGTCGCCATCATCGCTGTGGAGTCATGACGGTCAGAAAAGGCAACAGAAACCTGTATCCGTATAACGGGCAATGTGTTATATTGGAATGTCGTGGAAATCCGAAACCGAAGGGAGGAAAACACCATGGCATACGTGATTGAGAAAGTGGATGTATGGTCCGGCGTGATTGACGACGTGCCGGGGGGATTGGCCGCCAAACTTGGACCGTTGGCCGAAGCAGGTGTCGCGCTAACCTTCATGTTGGCGCGACGCAGTGCGCCGGGCAAGGGCGTTGTGTTCCTCGCGCCAATCAAGGGCGCAGCGGCGACGAAAGCCGCACAGGCCGCCGGGCTGGCGCCCGCAAGTGATCTATCCGCGCTATGTGTCAGTGGACCGGACAAAGCGGGTCTGGGCGCATGTATCGCGGCCGCGCTTGCAGCCGCCGGCGTGAACATGCGCGGCATCTCGGCGATGGCGGTGGGCCGCAAGGCCATCCTGTGCATCGCATTCGATGACAAGCCCACAGCAGCGAAGGCCCAGCGTATTCTTGCGAAGGCGCTGAATAAATAGGCGTTTCAGCCGCTACTCGCCCGTCATTTCCAGGTGTACGATATAGACCTGTCGGGTGCCGTCGCACGCAGCGTCAATGCAGATTTGTGTGCCGTCGCGGTTCCATCGCGGGTGCAAATCGCAACGCCATTCGCCTTTGTAGTCGGCGGGCTCATGAAAGCGGGCGAGTTCTCCGACCTGCTGCGTGGCCATCTCCATCACGTAGAGTGAGCGCATCCGGTCCGGACCCTGCGGATACGAGTCGGTCACCATCCATTTCCCATCGCGGGAAAAGTGGCAGTGACCGTCCCGTTGCAGAATTTCCGGGGCAAGAGGGGCGTAGTCGCCGCCGCCGTCAGTGAAGAGCACGTGCAGCCATTTTGGCTCGCCCTTATAGCGGGAAACCACCACCATTCGGCGCGCGTCGAGCCAGTCGTAATGCGACGCGCCCCAGGAATACGGCAACACGCAGCGCAGGTCCGTGCCGTCCGGATTCACGGTGAACGCCGCCGTCACAAGCGGGCCGGTGTCCTGCTTGTAGCGGGCCATGAAAAAGATGCGGCTGTCATCGCGGCTGAACAACACATGATTGAACCACATTTTCTTTTCGAGAAAGGCCTCTGGCGGCCGTTCGGCCCGGAACGCCCTATCCATCGAGACAATCAACTTGTATTCGCCGCTTTCCAGGTCCATCACATAGAGGCCGTCCTCTTCGGGATGCAGTGCATCGGCGAAAAGATCCGCCACGCCGACATAGCCGTAGCCGGGACGCATGTCGGCGAGCCGGGCATAGTTGATGCTCGCCGCCCATTTTCCCGAATGCGACACGGCCGCTATTGGCCGGGGAAGCCGTCGTATCTCACCGCTTTCCACGTCCAGCACAATCGAACAGAATTCGCCGTCGGCCCGGTGGTTGTAAATGATCTTGCGTTCGGGGTCGGTCGGCAGCCAATGCAGCAGCGTTCCCTGCTGAAAATTCCAGGCGTGGGTCTCCGCGACGCGGCGGACTTCACCGCTTTCCAGGTTCATGATGCAGATGCTCGCCCTGTCCTCCTCCATCACCGGTTGTGCACCGAAATCCGTCTGCAGGAAGGCCAGCAACTGTTCACTTGCGTTCCACGGCGAAATGCCGTAGTAGCCGAAAAAATGATGTTTCGGCCCCCGGGTGATTTGCCGGACTTCTTTGATCTTGAGAAACGGGCGACCCGGGGGAACATCATTCAGGACTTCATATCGCGGCGTTGCCCACGATGCCTCTGCGCAATAGAACACCAGCAAGAACAACGATATCATTTCCGTGCGCATGGGTATCTTCTCCCGGTGTTATGATGCCTCAGGTATTGTTTTTTCGGCCTCTTGCTGGTTTTTCGCAATGGAAGTGTCCACCACACTGATAACGCGGTCCAATTCGTCTTTCGGGTCGCGACCATGCGCATGCAGCAGCACCTCGCCGTCAGGCGCGATCACATATACATTAACCTTTCCAGGCACAAACCCGTAAGCGCGCGCCACATCATCTCGCCAGTCCAGCAGGACCGAACTCCGTGCATAATGCCGGCGCGCCCACCGCACCAGCGGCTTCCATATCACAGGCATGTCATCCAGCGCCGCCACGCCGATGATACGCACATGGCTTTCCGGCGGCTCATAACGTTCTTCCTTCTTTCGATAGGCCCCCGATTCGCGCGCTTCCGGCCCGAGGTACCGTTCAGCAATCGGGTTGTACCACGCCGCGAGGTGGTTGGTTACGTGGCGGTCGGCAATGAAGACAATGCGCGGGCGGTCGGAGGGAAACGCGTGCCGATGAACGATGTTGTATTGGTTCTGCAATTGAAAACCCGGCGCAAGACCCTCGAATGCCGGCACTGGGGCTTTCTTCGCTTCAGTCACATGGGAATGTGTCTTCTTGTCGTCGGCAATGGGCGCTGCAGAATCCGTTTGTTCTCCGGCTGCGCAAGGAACAGTCCCTGCAACGGTGAACAGTATCCCCAGGACGATTGACGCCATTCGCTGAATATTTCTGTTGCCGTGATCGTACATCGCTCTATGATAACGGTTTTGTTTCATCAGCCGAATGCAATCGGTGGTCGAATACCTGTAGACACCCTTTCCGGGAAAGAGGTTTCATCTCAGGCAATTGCGATATGACCACTTTTGGTTGCCGTCTGATCAAGGAAATCGCGGATATTCGGAAGAAGCCAGTGTTGTCCAGGAAAGGGTGTAATGAAAGGATATGGCCAAAACCCTTGGAAAATCCTGTTGAATCCAGATGATGTGGCGGGGCTTTCCTGATACACAAACCTCTCCGTGGGAATTCCTGAGCCATTGTTGACCCGTGCGCCAAGGTCTTCCGTTTTGTTTCCCCCCACCCCATCCCTCTCCCGGAGGGAGAGGGTGCTTACCTTGAAACCTGAGGAATACTGATGCTCCCTCTCCCTCCGGGAGAGGGATGGGGTGAGGGGAAGAATCAATCCAAGGCCTTTCTCAGCGTCCAGAATATTTTGGACAGCACTGGGAACAAGCGTTTTTTTCATGAACCATAGCAGCCCATGCCGCAAGCGCGTCAATCCCTGCGGCGTTCGACAATCTACGGGAAAAAATGACACACTCACTCCATCAAAGAAGATTGGTGTCGCCGTGGCGACGCCGCCAATGTCGGAGGTAAGCACATGCATCGGATATTTTTCGCCGCATTTCTACTGGTGGCCGACGTGACCCAAGGAGATGAGTTGTCCGTATATCAGGGATTGGAGGATGCGGAATCCCGGAGGGAAATGTTGCGCACATATCTTGAGGATACAGCGAGCATGTGCTTTGCGCAGCGGGCCGAAACCATCGAGACGATCAAGACCTCTGAGGATGTGGCTGAACGACAGGTGCTAATGCGACGGTTTTTCCTGGAACAACTCGGCGATTTCCCGGAGCGCACACCGCTGAATGCGCAAACCGTGGGAAAGGCCGAAGGCCCCGGATTCCGTTACGAAAAGGTCATATTTGAGAGCATTCCCGGATTTTTCGTGACCGCCACCTTGTATCTGCCGAACTCCGAACCGCCGTATCCCGCCTCATTGGTCCCCTGTGGACACAGCGATGAAGGGAAGGCGGGCTACGTTCTCATGGCTGCACTGCTGGCACAGAACGGCATCGCGGCGTTCTGCTACGACCCCCACGGCCAGGGCGAACGCCATGATTTTCTCAACGACCAGGGCAGGCCTGTTCTCGGACCCACCCTTCATCATTCCGTCACCGGCGTGGGATGTATTCTTACGGGGACAAATCCGGCCATGTATTTCATCTGGGACGGCATGCGCGCCATTGACTATCTGCAGACCCGCCAAGACATTGATCCGGACCGCATCGGCTGCGTGGGCAATTCCGGCGGCGGCACGCAGACCAGTTACCTTATGGCGCTGGACCCGCGCATCAAGGTCGCCGCCCCCAGTTGTTACATCACCACTTTCGAGCGCCTCATGGCCACCATCGGACCGCAGGACCTCGAGCAAAACATCTTCGGCCAGATCGCCTACGGCATGGACCACGCCGATTACCTCACCATGCGCGCGCCGTTGCCGGTGCTCGTTTGTGCTGCAACGCGGGACTTCTTCGACATCAACGGTACCTGGATCGCGTTCCGCGAAGCCAAACGCACCTATACACGTCTGGGCTTTGCTGACCGGGTGGATATTGTCGAAAGCGACGCCGAACATGGCTATAACAGGACGTTGCGTGAAGCCACCGCGCAATGGTTGCGTCGCTGGCTTCTGGATGACGCCCGCCCGGTGAGGGAGGAGGAATTTCCCGCGCCTGCCGCTGAAGAACTCCAATGCACGCCCGAAGGGCAGGTGATCAAAATCCCGGGGGCGCGCAGCATGGCCGAACTGAACATCGAACGCGCAGAACGGCTTGCCGCAAGACGCGAAGCGTTCTGGCGCGACCATGCACCGGAGACGGCATTGGCAAAGGTGCGGGAATTGACTGGAACGCGGTCATATGCGGAACTGCCAACCCCCGAAGTTGAAATCCTGGGTGTTGTCGCTCGTGAAGGGTATCGAATCGAAAAAATCGTATTGCGCCCCGAACCGGCGATCCATCTGCCCGGTCTCCTGTTTCTGCCAAAGCGCCGACCCATATGCGTTGTGGTGTATTGTCATGGCGAAAACAAAGCCGCCGACGCACACCCCGGAGGGAATTTGGAAAATTGGGCGCGTGAGGGGCAGGCCATCCTGGCGGTGGACCTGCGCGGCATCGGCGAAACGGAGTCGGCCGAGGGACGCCCGGATTGGCGCGACAAGTGCGGCCCTGATTATACCAATGCACTCAGAGCCTATCTGTTGGGGAAGAGCATGGTGGGAATGCGGACAGAGGATATTCTGGTTGCCGCGAAGTATGCCCGGACGCGTTTCGGGGAGAAAACACCCATCCGGCTCCATGCCGTTTCCTTTGCCACCGTGCCCGCCGCGCATGCTGCCGCGCTGGAGCGCGACCTTTTCGACTCTCTCGTGCTGGCCGGTGGCATTCCCTCTTGGTTGGACGTCGTGCGCACACCGCGCGCGCGCGGTCAACTCGTGAACGCCGTTCATAACGCTTTGGCATACTATGATTTGCCCGACCTGTTGGCGTTGCTGCCGCCGGACCGGCTCTTCCAGGAGATCATGCATGTTCCTGTCTTCTGAGTCCGGCGACCGTCTGCACACCGGCCGCAAGGCTGCGTCCTCCCACCGGCGTTCATCGAGCGATGGCAACAACGCACGCGATGCAGGATAGCGCCGCGCTCCTTTGTGTCGCCGCCTACGATTCATCCTTTGGAGGCGGACCGTCTTTGAAGCGGATAAGACTTTTGTTTTCCGGACGTTTCGGGATGACCTTCTCGAAAGCCCGCCGGATGCGCTGCAAATCGGCCTCGATATTTCCTGTCGGCAGGAAAAAGTCCGCCACTCCCCCCTCTTTGCGCGCATAATCGGCATAGCCGAGCAGTATCGGCACATTGGCCGCCAAGGCGATTTGGTAGAACCCTGACTTCCAGTGGTCCGTAAACCGCCGGGTGCCCTCCGGCGCGATGCCCAACACCATCGCCTTGTGCCGGTTGAATTCCTCCACCACCTGCCGCACCACGTTGTGTGAGACGCGCCGGTCTACCGCAATCCCCCCAAGCCTGCGGAGCAGCCATCCCAGCGGTCCCCGGAATATCGTATGTTTGGCCAGCCATTTGCCCCGTATGTTGATGGCGAAGCCCAACATCATAAATACCGGCAAGTCCCAATTCGAGGTGTGCGGTCCGCACACCACCACATATTTCGGATTCCGCGGCACGGCGCCCGTAAGTTTCCAGCCCGTAATCCGCAGCACGACCCGGCCAATCCAGTGCAGGATGGGATGCCATTGGTTTTCGGAGAAAACATCCTGCTCGTTCTTCGAATTCATACTGTTAATCTCCAAACAATGACGCTACGACACCCGGCCACCGCATTTCAACTTTCTTGCGACAATTACCCTGGGCCATGGATGAATCTCGCCAGCATTGCCGGAAAAACACGGAAATTCGCCGCGCCCAGATAGACCAGCAGGCAGAAATGCGGGATGGTTATGGCCAGTTCAAGGAGGAATACGCCCCACCCCGTGGCGACGACGGCGATAAAGGGGACAAAAGGAATCGTCGCCGCGAGAATCATGTAGGGGATGCGATGCAGAGGTTGCCGGACTATCTGTCGTCCAAGGTTGGCAATGCGGATGGCGTAGAAGACGATGATAATGTCGGCAGAGGTCCAGGCGAGGCACTGGATGCGCGTCCAAAACAGGTATTGTTCGGGACTGAATTGCGCGCCCATCCAAAGAATGAAATCATGCAGCATGGCCGGACTTTCTGTGCCGGGCGGCATCCGTGAGCATCCGACACGCGCGCCAGAGGATGATGGCGGCCACCCATTCCACGGCAATCCATACGACGCCCGCCAGCCGGAGATACAGGTACATCGCGTTGCGATAGGCCGCGTCGTCCTGATAGGCGGTCTGCAGGACGGCAAACAGGTCGCCGCTATCTGGCGAGGTCGTTGCCGAGGCACTCGCCGCGAAAAAGCATGAGAACAGAAGAATTCCCGGTAGTGCGAATCGCATTGTCGGTCGTGATGGCGTGTGTCTCAACAGCGTCCGAAGTTTACGGTAACCCCGCCAGCCGTGATAAACGATCAGGATTTCAAGAATCACCCAGACTGCGACGAATATCGCCCATATTGTCAAGTGTCGCCGGCAGGATGCCGTAAATGCGGCCTGAACCTGATGAATATCCACAGTGCCTTCCGCCGCCTCGACGACTTGCGCATGCACCGGCGGCCATATCCAGTCCCGGCCATAGACTGCTGCGCACAGCGCCAGAAAAAAAACCGTCATCATTGCAACCCGGCAGGTCAATCGTGGCGACCAGTGGAACGTGGGGCTTGCAGGGCGGTTTTCCAGATGATCGCGTCCCGCGATCACGAAGAACAGAATCAGCAATTCCGCCAGAATCCAGAACAGCCCGGCGCTTTCAATGAGGATTTCCCGCGCATGGGTGGTCGCGGCATATTGCATCGCCATCCGCAGATCTTCTGCCGCAATTGCATGCATTTTCAGTCCCGTCTCCGGATCAGCCGGTGATGGACGCCACCTCGACGACCGTGCGGTGCTGGAAGGATTCAATGGCTGCGGCGATCACCCGCTGCGCCGCAAGCCCGTCCGCTCCGGATGCGTCAATCGCCTCCGGCGCGCACCCCTGCGCCACTTCCTCGACAAAGTGGTGGATGCGGTTGCGGAAGGTGTCGTCAAAAGTTTTTTCCCTGATGTCGCCGAAAGGCGTATTTGTGATCACCGTTTTTTCCATTGTGTCCGCCGGATACAAGGTCAATTCCATGAACATGTCTTCCAGCACAAAGCGCCCTGCGGTGCCCGCCACTTCGCAACGCTCCATGGGATGTCCCCGCGCGATGTCGTAACTGCCGGTCAGGCCGCCGACGACCCCGTTCTCGAACTCCATGTTGAAATGCGCCGTGGACCATATTGTCCGTCCCGGCGCCTTTGTGGCAAAGCATTGCACGGCCTTGATATCGCCGCAGAAATAACGCATGGTGTCCACAGTATGCGGATGCAGCGCCTTGATCTGGAACCATGGCGAGGATTCCCGTGGGTTCATGATCCACATCGCCATATTGATGAATAAAAGATGTCCCAGCCGACCTTCCTCGACCCAGCGTTTCGCAGTGCGTGCCAGCGGCGTGAAACGGTGGTTCAGATTGATGCCGTAACAGCGTCCGCGCTTGCGCGCTTCGTCCACCATCTCCTGCGCCTGCCGGATATTGTTGGAAATGGGTTTCTCGCCCAATACGTGACATCCCGCCTCAAATGCCTGCATCGTCGGTTCGTAGTGGTCTGATGCATATTCCTCTCCACCGGTGCATATCCCGCAGATGTCGGGCGCAAGCGCCTTCAACATTTCAGGGGCGCTGTAGAACGCGGGCACGCCGAAACGCGCCGCCGCTTCGTCGGCACGCTCCCGGATGATGTCGCACACTCCGACCAGCGCGCAGTGTGGACTGGACTGATAATGCCGGGCATGCACGTTTCCGATAGGCCCCATGCCTACGACAACAACACGCAACATTCTTGGGGTACTCCCTGGTTGGATGCGGCATTCTAGTGCAAGGGGCCGGGGCGTTGCCAGTGCGTACCGGGACCGGGCAATGCGGGACAACGCGGGATTTCTGGTGACGCAGAGTATCTGTGGGCGTTATGGACAGCGTGGACGGAGTGAACAAGAGATGCGTTGTAGATAAGGCATGGTCCCATTACGTCCCCTATGTCCGACCCGCCCACAAATCCATCATTGACCCTTGCATCCTGAACCGTGTTACCATGCGCCCAGGGAGAAGGAGAACGGAAAATCATGCGCATCGGAACAATTCTGGGATGCTTTCTCATGGCGACAACAACAATTCCTGTGTTTTCGCTGGAGGTTTTCGAGGGATCGCAATGGCTTCGAGACCCCGTATTTGACGGGGTGCCAATCGTCCAGGTGTTTCATCGCGCAAACGCTCCAAAACCGAAACTCTCCGGGCCGACGAACATACACACGTTGTTTCGGAAGGAAATCATGTTACGCGCAAAACCCGTCAAGGCGGCTCTGGCCATTACCGGCGATGATTACTACAAGTTCTACGTCAACGGCGATTTTGTGGTGCAGGGGCCTGAGGGCGGGTATCCGACAGCATATCCCCATTACTGGCTGGAAATCTCCAGTTTCCTGGAGGAAGGCGTCAATTGTCTCGCTGCGCATGCCTTTTATCAGGGGCTTTACAACCGGGTGTGGGTGAGCGGGGACAACCGATCCGGATTCATGGCGGCCTTGGAGGTGACCTATCCGGATGGCGTGCAGGAACGTTTTGTCACCGACACCTCGTGGCGATGCCACGCGCTGGAAGCCTTTCCCGGGGAAGAGACGACCGGTTATCAGACGCAGTTTCTGGAGCATATGGACATGCGTCGCTATCCAAAGGGATGGCGGGAGGCAGGTTTTGATGATACTGCATGGACCGCGCCGCTGGTTGGCCGACAGGACCATGTCTTCACACCGCAAATCACCCCGCCGCTGCAGCACCGCATGGCGAGGCCGACGATTGCAAGGAAAGTGGGTGAGGGGCGGTATTTCTATGACTTCGGGACGGAAATTGTCGGGCATACCCGCATTCGCATTCAGGGGCCGGAAGGGCATGTGCTGATCGTCCGGCACGGGGAGGAATTGTGGGAGGACGGGTCCGTCCGCCATGAGATGCGCGCCAACTGTAATTACGAGGAACGCCCGGTACTCTCTGGAGACATGGACCTCATCGAGTTTTACGACTACCGCGCGTTCCGGTACCTGGAAATACTTGATGCGCCCGCAGAACCTGACGTCTGGGTGGATGTCCGCCATTATCCGTTCGACCCCGAAAAAAGCAGCCTGCGTTCCTCAGATGCCCTCTTGGAAGGGATATGGACTATTTGCCGGAACGGCGTGCAAATGGGGTCGCAGGGTGGCTTCCTGGACTGCCCGTCACGGGAAAAGGGACAGTATCTCGGCGATGCCGTCATGGCAGCGCGTTCTCATCTGTGGCTCACGGGCGACCCGTCTTTGACGAAAAAATGCCTGGATGATTTTGCGCAGTCGCGTTTTATTCATGAAGGGTTGATGGGGGTGGCGCCGTGCAGTTTCAGTCAGGAAATCGCCGAATACTCGCTGCAATGGGTGCTGTTGTTACAGGAATACTACCGGTTCACCGGAGACCGCAAGTTCACCGCGTCCATGATGGATGCGGTGTTGCCCGGTCTTTTCCAATACTTTGCGTCCTTTGAGAACGAGGCCGGACTCATCGAGAACATGCGGGAAAAATGGGTGGTGGTGGACTGGCCGAAAAACCTGCGCGATAACTACGACTATGATTACGCCGAGGATAAGGCCAACACCGTTCTGAACGCCTTTTACTATGGCGCGTTGCGCGCTGCCGCCGCTTTGTGTCGGGAACTGGGCCGGGACGGCGCGGCGTATGACGCGCGGGCCGACCGCGTGGCGCAGGGATTTGCGGCGCACCTCGTGGATTCGGACACAGGTTGCTACGTGGATGCACCGGGGTCATCCCACAGTTCACTCCACGCCAACGCAATACCGTTGGCGTTTGGGCTGCATGCGGGGGCGGACCGCGCGGCCATGCTTGACCTCATTCGCAACAAGCGGCTTTCCTGCGGGGTCTATATCGCCGCATATGTCATCGAAGCGTGCTTCCGAAACGGCGAACCTGATCTGGCATACGATCTGATCACTTCCAAGGATGAGCGCTCCTGGCATGAGATGCTGCGCCATGGTGCGACCACCTGCATGGAGGCATGGGGCCCGGACCAGAAATGGAATACCTCCTGGTGTCATCCATGGAGCAGCAGCCCCATTTATCTGATTGCAGAATATGTGATGGGACTGGGACCAGCACGACCCGGATGGCACGCAGTGCGCGTGGCCCCGGCGAAAATCGCCAATTTGCCGCAAATCACCTTGACTGCGCCGCACCCCCGTGGCAGGATCACCGCGCGGCATGTCCCCGGTAAGGGCTATTGCATCACCCTGCCGCCAGGCGTTCCCGCGGAAGTGCATGCCCCGGAAGGTGTTCCCATCATGATAAAACATGAAGAATCCCATGCGGATTCAACCTTTTCTCCGGAAGACATGGCCTTTTTACAAGGACAAGGATGGAATGACCATGTCGGTCAGGGGTTGGGCGTCTGGGTTTCGGTGGACCGCCAGATGCTTTATCTGATTGAAAACGGTGTTGCCGTGTGGCAGGCCCGCTGCGCCACCGCCGCCGCAGGACCGGGAACGGCCGCCGGCAGCATGCAGACGCCGCTGGGCTGGCATCAAGTGGCGGAGAAAGTGGGGGAGGGTGCGCCGTGGGGTCAGGTATTCCGTTCGCGTGTGCCGACCAAAGAAATCTGGCGACCCGGCGATGATCTCGGCGAAGACCTGGTGCTGACGCGCCTGCTCTGGCTGGAAGGGCTGGAACCCGGAAAAAACAAGGGAAAGAATGAAGCCGGTATCTCCGTGGATTCCCGGGAGCGATGTATTTATATCCACGGAACCAACGATGAAACCCGCATCGGAGCGCCATCCTCGCACGGGTGCATCCGCCTGCTCAACGACGATGTCATCGTCGCCTATGAGAGAATCCCGGTCGGCGCGCCAGTACTCATCACACAGCAGAACTGATCAGCGCCGGGTTCGCGCCGCGCGACGGCGCCACCCCAACATCACCAGCAATGCCGGCGTGCCAACCGCAATCGCACAGGGCGCCACCAGGAGCATATGCGCCGCGAAAATAACGGGATACAACAGCAGGCGCACCACACCTGCCAGGAAGGATGACCGCGCAACCCAGTCTGCAAGGAATGGACTTATCCGGTAATAGATATCCACCAACGCTGAACCCACCGCGTTGTCCAGCAGATATGCGTCTCGGAAAGCGCGCAACACCTCAATCTGCGAGGCCAAGGCACTCCCATAGGCCGCCGTGGCAATGAAGCAGGGACCGCCGCCCGTCCCACCGACATCGCCCCGGATGAATTGAATGAGAATAAGCGGTATAAGCACGGCGAGCCAGATTTCAAGGTAATCCCATATGCTGTACTCTCCTTCAGGCCATCCTTCACCTTCGCCTTCGCCCTCGCCTTCCTCTTCGCCCTCATCCTCGCCTTCCTCTTCGCCCTCATCCTCGCCTTCCCCTTCGCCTTCCTCTTCGCCTTCGCCTTCGCCCTCGCCTTCGCCCTCGCCTTCGCCTTCGCCCTCGCCTTCGCCTTCACCGTTATATTGTTTCCATGCTGTGCGTAAGTTGAGCAGCGACGCATGTGAAATCATGGAGAGGTCATGGCCGTGCATAGTTCCCTGAAATGATGCGACCTCCATGGGTGCAGGATTCGTCGTTATGGTTGCGGAGGCATACGCCAGAGAAATTGGGACGAAAATCAGCAAAAACACCACAAAAAGCAACTTGTCTCCGGAAGTCTTGTGTCCATACGCCGGTGTTTCATTCATCTGTCGTATCCTTCTTGCAAGACCAAGCCTGACGTCAGTATAAACAGTGGGAAGGGAAAAGACAAAAGTGTGGTTGCTTGTGACGGCACATATTACGTAGAGAGAAAGGCGAAAAGGTTCCAAAATGGAACATTGCATGCAAAATGAATCTATTCCGCGCCACTTACAGGGCGAACAGTTGAATCTGAGTAGTGCGCCGAAACCATGAGGCAGAAAGCAGGGGAAGGAACATGCATTCAGCAAAAGATGCGGAATTGGTGTTTCGGTGCCTGCAGGGCGATACGGACGCCTTTGCCGAATTGGTGCGACGCTATCAGAGCGCCGTCTATGCCACCGCCTATTACTACGTGGGGCGCTACCACGCAGCAGAGGATGTGGCCCAGGAAGCGTTCTGGGCGGCATACCGGAGCATGCCCAATTTGAAGGAACCGGACAAGTTCGGCGTTTGGCTGAAGGAGATCACCACGCGCACCGCGGCAAACTGGTTGCGGCGCAACGGGCCGCGGTTACGGCACGAGACGCCGCTGCCGCAACGCCGAACGGTGCCATTTGAAATCGCCAGGCAAGGACCGACGGGAACATCGGAGATCATTGACCGGCACGAAAACGTGCAGCGCGCGATTGACGCGCTGCCGGAGCGGTACCGGTTGCCGGTGATTCTCCGTTATCTGCAAGAGTTGAGTTACGAAGAGATCAGCCGCTTTACGGGCGAGTCCCGCGATGAAATTCGGGGGATCCTGCACCGGGCGGGCCGGCAGTTGCGGGAATTGCTGGCAGATGCTGACACGACGGAGGATGATGCCCAGTGGCATCGTGCGCGCAAATAGAGAGTTTTCTGCAAGCGTATATTGACGGCGAACTCAGCCAGGCCGAAAAAGTGATACTGGAGCAGCATATTGCGGAATGTCGCATGTGCGACGCGCTGCTGAAGCGCCAGAAGGCCAATGCGGCCCTGCTCTTTGAAAGTTTAAGCGAACAGCGTCTGCGTGAGGATTTAACCCCGGTGGTGATGGCGCATTTGCCTGAAATGGACCATGATTACCGGCGCTCGCACGAGGTGACGCTGCGCGCCAAGCAGCGGGGACGGTCACTGTTCTTTCGGGTGATTATGCCCGTTTTCGCCGCAGCCGCCGTGCTGCTCGTGGGAGCGGCCGTATTGTACACATGGCCGAAAACCTATACGCCTGTGCATCGGGAAGTGGGCATGGTCACATACCAACAGGGCAAAGTGCTGCGCAGCCGGGAAAACAGCACCGATCGCATGCCGACGCTTGTGCAGACCGTCGTGCAGGCCGATGAACGCTTTGAGACGGCGGAAAACGCAGTCCTAATCATCGGCCTCGTGGGTCCCAGTTATGTGAAACTCCACGAAAATACCCGCCTGAAAGTGGAACATGAGCGCGAATTGAGCCTGGAACGCGGCCGCATATGGCTGAAAGTGTCGAACAACGACCGCGCGTATTTCCGTGTGTTCACCCCCTCAGGCGACATCACGGTTTTTGGCACTGTTTTCGATGTTCATGTGACCGACCGCGGAACCACCGTTACCGTTGCGGAGGGAACGGTCCAAGTCGAGAATGAACGCACCTTCACGGTGCTGCACAGTGGCGAACAGGTCGAACTGATGCCCGGTCGCAAACCGCTCCGGAAAGTGGCGGTGGATGCACATACGCTTATGGCGTGGGCGTCGGGGTTCCATTCCGATCCCCAGGCGGAACGGATGTTTCTGGCCAATTTCCCACACAGCGAGCGCATTCGCGCCGAACAGGTTTTCGTGGTGGATGTGCGCCGACATGTGGTGCATGCGATCACTTTTGAGTGGCGTCCTGACGCTTTTGAGGATAATCACTGCGGATATCACATCTTCGTTTCTGATGAGCACATGAACCAGTTGTTTACGGGATACATTGACGCCCGTGTCTTCGAGAACAAGGAGAAACACATCTACGAACTGCCGGTGCCGGAGGGCGTCTCCATTGTCGGCAAATCCATCCTGCACATCAATGTCATCCCGGACGGCGCTTCCGGCGTAATAGAAACGCCATTTATCGAAGTGGCGGCATTGAGCATGTAGTCATGAATACTTATAGACGACATAGCCAGAGAGCATATCAGCCTCTACAAAACGGGTCTGCGGAGCGCACGGTTAGAATTCTGCCTCACGTCACTCCTTCCCCAAGAGTACCTGCAGCCAACATGCTTTGCAGGCCCGTTTTTCCTTCTTCGGCGAGTAGCGGACACGCGGAGCGCACGGTCAATGTTCTGCCTCACGTCACTCCTTCCCCAAGAATACCTGCAGCCAGCATGCTGCGCGTGACCGCTGCTCGCCCGTCTTTTAACAATGCTTCCCTGAAGAGGTTCGGGTCTGTGGAGCGCACGGTTAGAATTCTGCCTCACGTCACTCCTTCCCCAAGAGTACCTGCAGCCAACATGCTGCACAGACCCGCCTCTTTCTAATATTCAACGCGCCGATTCGATGTTCTTGCGGATCGGCGCGCTTTCCATTGTTGCGAAAGCTCGGTTCACATGTAGTGGCGGCGCTGCCGCGTTTGGCCTCCAGTGCCGTTGGTGTTCTTTGCGCTTTTCGCCTCATCGCGCCGCGCCGGGGCCTGTTGCGCACTTCGCTGCAACTTGCTAGACTGCCGTTGCGGAACCAGGGAGATTACTTCATGCGCGCGGTGGTGCAACGGGTGACGGAAGCCTCGGTCACGGTGGATGGTCGCGTAACAGGAGCGATCGGGGTGGGCCTGCTCGCATTGGTCAGCGTGGAAGACGCGGATTCGGAACAGGACTCTCAGTATATCGCTGAAAAGATCGCGGGATTGCGGATTTTCAATGACGGCGACGGGAAGTTCAATCTTTCGGTGGAAGACGTCGGCGGGGCAGTGCTGGTGGTTTCCCAATTTACGCTGCACGGCGATTGCCGCCGGGGCCGTCGGCCGTCCTTCACTGCAGCGGCGCGACCGGAGCATGCCATTCCCCTCTACGAATCCGTGGTGTGCATGCTGCGCGCACGCGGACTGGAAGTGGCTACCGGCGAATTTGCCGCGCATATGCTGGTGCGGCTGATAAATGATGGGCCGGTGACCATTCTCCTGGACTCAAAGAAGGTATTCTGATGCGGATTGTCGTGGCGGGCAGCGGCCGACTGGCGGCGGGCATGATGACAGCGCTTCTCGATTCCCGCCATGAACTCGCCGGCGTCGTGCAGGATGGCCGCGCGGTGCGCGGCGTCATGCGCGCCATACAGCCTGCGCTCGACGCATGGATGCCCGGCGAGAGCGTCGCGGGCCGTGCATGGTTGCTGGGACTGCCCATCGTCTGGATTGATGCCATGAATCCGGTGGAACTGGCGCCGCTTCGCGACATTGCGCCGGACTTGCTGCTGGTCGGCGGTTTCGGCATCATCCTCAAGTCATTGCTTCTGCAACTGCCCCGCCTGGGCTGTGTCAACATGCACTCCTCACTGCTTCCCCGACATCGCGGTCCGAACCCTTTCCAGGCGGTGGTGCTGGCCGGGGAACGGGAATCGGGCGTCACATTTCACATTATGGACGAAGGCATTGACACAGGCGACATTATCGCCCAATTCCCGTTTCCCGTCGCATCGGACGCCACGGCGCGCGATGTCTATAATGCGGCATGTGTCACCGCCGCGCGACATGTGACGTCGGTGATGGACCACATCGAGGCGGAAGGACTCCACGGCACGCCCCAGAATCCCGCAGCCGCGACTTATGACAAGAGATTGACGGACGCGGATGCCTGGATTCGTTGGGATCAAAGTGCGGCGGCCATTGAACGCCTGGCGCGCGCGTTATACCCTTCTGTCTTTACGCGGTTCCGCCATCACGGCCGCGAAATCCAGGTGCGTCGCCTTGAAATCAACCTGGAAGCCGTGCAGGGCCGCCCCGGTACCGTGCTCGAAGTCGAGCCCTGTGTCGTTGTGGCGACCGCTGCAGGTTCGGTGCGTATCGTCGAAGCCTGCGGTCCCACATCTCTGCCCTGGCCCGGACCCTGGCGGCGCCCTCAAATAGGGGAAGTTCTGCAGGGAGGCCGATGAGCGGTGACATGAGCGCAGACAATCCGGTTTCCATCATCATCCCGGCATTCAACCAACTTGCTTATTGCCGGCAATGCGTGGCATCGGTGCTCATGCACACCACTTACCCTTATCGCCTGATCCTCGTGGACAACGGGTCCAACGACGGCGTGGCGGAATTTTTCGACGCTGTTCCCGATGCCGTGGTGGTGCACGCGGGTGAAAATCGCGGGTTCGCGGGCGGGGTGAATCTGGGGCTGCAACATGCCGAGGGGCATATACTCCTGCTGAACAGTGACACCATCGTGCCTCGCGGGTGGCTCGAACGTCTGGTCACGGCGCTCGAATCTGACCCGCACATCGGCATGGTCGGCCCGATGAGCAATTGTGTCTCCGGCAGCCAGCAGATTGACGGATTGGTTCTGTCAGACCTCGAAGAAATCAACGCCTGCGCGGATGAACGCGCTTTGACCCACGCCGGAAAATTACGGGATGTTGCGCGATTGGTAGGATTCTGCCTCCTGATTCGCGCAGAAACGGCGGCGGCGGTCGGCCGTTTCGATGAGACCTACGGCGTGGGCAACTTCGAGGACGACGACTACTGCCTGCGCGTCCTGCGCGCGGGATACCGCCTTTGCGTGGCGGAGGACGCCTTCGTCTTTCACTACGGCGGCCGCACCTTCCTCGGCATGGGCATAGTGGATGATGCCTGGCGCGACCTCATCGCTCGTAATGAAAAAACTTTTCACGAGAAATGGTCTGTACGTCCTGAAGAACGGAGCGACGTGGTGCAGCAGTCGCGCGAATACAACCGGCGCGCCGCCGCCGCGCTTAACGAAGGCGATTATGTCGAAGCAATCCGCCAATACAAGGCGGCCATCGAGGTTGCCCCCGCCTACGACCTCAACTACAATGACCTCGGCGTGGCGCTGTGGCGCATGGGCGAGCACGCGCGCGCCTATGACCAGTTCACCCGCGCCCTGCGTCTTAACCCGGAAAACGCCGACGCCCGCGAAAACCTGCGCATCGCCGCCCACGCATTGGGACGGGTAGCGGACTGGGACAAATGCAATGATCCTTGAAACCGAGCAACAACATCGCCGCATGAAGCCCGTAGTTTCGCCTGATTTTTTCTTGCGAAAAGCAAACCACGAATGAACGCCAATGGACACCAGTTTTGAATGCGATCCTGTACGAAAGTTCAGTGCTGCCCAAAAGGATATTGGCATTGTATAAGACACGCTATCAATGCTGTCCGAAATAGTCTTGGTACTATGAAAAGTCTTCTGTCATGTTCATCAGCCACCCTCACCCCACCCCTCTCCCAGCAGGAGAGGGAGCAACAGCATTCATCAGGTTTTGTCATAAACGCCCTCTCCCAGCAGGAGAGGGAGCAACAGCATTCATCAGGTTTTGTCATAAACGCCCTCTCCCAGCAGGAGAGGGAGC
>CALEDJ010000021.1 GCA_937951485.1 uncultured bacterium | reverse complement strand
ACACCCTCTCCCTCCGGGAGAGGGGTGGGGTGAGGGGAAACAACACGGGACACCTTGGTAAAGGAGTCAATGATATCTCAGAAATCCCCAAGGAGTGGTTTACACACAGGACAAGCCCGCCGGATCATCTTGATTCCACAGAATTTTCCAGGGGTTTTGGGCATTGCCTTTCATTTTTTCAAGAACCCACTTTGGACACCACCGATGCGGCATCGTGCCGCATCCTCATTTGACGTTTTGGTCAAGAGATACATGCGCTGGTGCTCGAAACGCATGCCTGAAAATGATTCCGCGGTGTTTGCCCTTTTAGAAGTGCAACATGATGCCGGCCTCTATTACGCGCGGATTGGGGGCCGGTGTTTATTTCTTCGTTCTTTATGGGCTATGCTTGGCGGCACCGCCGCCGTTGCGACCACCGCTTGACGGGCCTCCCAGCGGCGCGGATTCCACCTTGACGCTGTGGTGAAATTGCGTTCATTGCCGGCGCTCGCGCGCCGGGCAACACCGAGACCGGGACCTTCTTCGATAATGCCGAAACAGGACAAGAAAGAAGCGCAACGCGCCGAAACGGGCGGAACCGTCCGACGATACGTTTTCTTCGTGGGGGGCGCATTGTTGATTGCCGCCGGCATCTGGCTGGTGATGTGGAGCCAGCGGTTGCGGCCGGGCGGCGTGGATTGGATTTGGTGGGCGGGGATTGTGGTGGCGGCACTCGGCGGGCATGGCTGTCTGTTCAGCGGCATGTCGCGTGCGCAGGCGGTGGAATGGCTGAAGAGCGAAGCGGTGGCGCTCGGGGTGGCGCTCATGATTCGCTGGCCCATCGCGGAACCCTACCGCATCCCGTCGGGTTCCATGGAGCCGACCCTGCACGGCGATGACCGTTTCGGCCGAGGCGACAGGGTCTTTGTGAATAAATGGATATACGGCGTCCGTTACCCCTTCATGAACAAGCGCATCTGGCATGGGGCCGACCCGCAACGCTGGGATATTGTCGTGTTCAAGGCGGTGCGCAAAGACGCCGTGCACAAGACGCTGGTCAAGCGGATCGTCGGCATGCCGGGCGAGCGCATCCAAATCCGCGACGGCAAAGTATATGCGAATGGCGTTGCGCTGGAATTGCCGGATTCCATGCCCCAGGATGCCTTTTACACCTCCTCTCCCAGCGTATTCAGCGGCATGATATACGGGGTGCGTCCGGAGGATGAGTATTCCGTGGTGCCCGCGGGACATTACCTTGTGCTCGGCGATAACAGCGCGAACAGCGCCGACGGCCGACATTTCGGTTGGCTGCCGAATGAAAACATCGTGGGGCGCGTGGCCTGCATCTGGTGGCCGCCGACGCGCTGGCGCGACTTCACCGGCTTCTCGAAAACGCTGTGGTGGCGCGCGCTCGTGACGCTGACATTGCTGTGGCTTTTTGCTCGGCTCTTCCTTGGGCGGTCCTGGGGCGCGCGCAACCCCGACGGGCCGGGCGTCAACCACTACTTCGTCGCATTCTGGCCGCTGGGGCTGCGCATCCCCTTCACCCGCTGGTGGCTGTGGCGGCGGAACCGCGTGCTGCGCGGCGATTTGGTCATCTACCATCCTCAGGGGGACCGGGCGAAAGAAGTGGGTCATCTGATGGGACGCATCGCGGGGCTGCCAGGCGAAAAAGTCGCCATCACGGAAGGACGCCTGTACATAGACGGCGCGCCGTTGGACCATCCCGCCGCCCTCGCCGCGCCGCACTTTGCGACGGATAACCCTGACGCCGTCTATGGCAGGTCACGCAACCGCAACCACTGCGCGGTCCCGGAGGGACACTACTTCATTCTGTCGGATGCGCCCCAGGACCCCGATGCGCACGAGGCGCTGGACAGCCGCATCCTGGGCTGGGTGGCGGCTCAGGATATTGCCGGGGTGGCCGTGGCGTTGTGGTGGCCGATCCACCGCGCCCGACGGCTCACATAGACCTTGCCAGCCATCCCCAAAAAGGCGGCCCTTCGGCCCACGAAGCCATCATTGCCCGCAACCCCGTCATTGCGCGTCCCCCACCGCCTTCGGCGACGATTCGCAAAAGAAAGTTATGCACTCGTCGTTCGTTCTCACCGAAAGCATATTGTCAACACTTCTCTGTTCAGTGTTTTGTGTGTTTTGTGTGTTTTGTGCCTTCTGTGGCCATTTATTCGAAAAGCATTTCCGGCCACGTAAGGCACAAAAGTCACAAACGCAATATATCGCTGCTGTGGTGCTGCAGCATCTATTCCAGGCGTTCAGTGCTTCCCGTGGCTGGAAAAAGTGATTTCCTGCACCTCCCCCACGCTACGGCTGTTCGGCTGATGGCGGCCTATTGCCGCGCCGTGCGGAGGAGGTTCAGGGCGCCGCCGGCCTTATACCATTCTATCTGGGTGTCATTGTAGGAGTGATTCACGGGAAATTGTTCAGTACTGCCGTCCGCGTGGTGAAGCACAACCGTGAGCGGTTTCCCGGGCGTAAAATCATCGAGACCAAGAATGTCAATGACATCGTCTTCGCGCATCCTCTCGTAGTCGGCGGGGTCGGCGAAGGTCAGGGCGAGCATGCCCTGTTTTTTCAGGTTGGTCTCGTGAATGCGGGCGAAACTGCGGACGAGAATCGCGCGGACGCCGAGGTGGCGCGGTTCCATGGCGGCGTGCTCGCGCGAAGACCCTTCGCCGTAATTCTCGTCGCCCACGACAATTGTGCCGATGCCCTGCGCCTTGTAAGCGCGCTGCACCTTCGGCACCTGGTCGTAGTCGCCGGTGAGTTGGTTCTTCACCTTGTTCGCCTCGTTGTTGAAGGCGTTGATTGCACCGATGAAACAATTGTCGGAGATTTTGTCAAGGTGCCCGCGAAAACGCAGCCACGGCCCGGCCATCGAAATATGGTCGGTGGTGCATTTCCCTTTGACTTTTATCAGCAGGCGCAATCCTTCGAGATTGCCGTCGTTGTTGGGCGGGAAGGGGTCGAGCAGTTGCAGGCGGTCGGAATCCGGCCGCACGATGACTTCGACGACGCCGCCGTCCTTGGCGGGCGGCACATAGCCCGATATGTCGCTCAGGAAACCTTGGCGGGGCAGTTCATCGCCCGTGGGCGGGTCCAGCCGGACGGCTTCGCCGTCGGCATTGACCAGGGTGTCGGTCAGGGGGTTGAAGGTCAGATCGCCCGCAATGGCCAGCGCGGTGACCAGTTCCGGAGAGGTGACGAAGGCGTGCGTTTTGGGATTGCCGTCGTTGCGCTTGGCAAAATTGCGGTTGAACGAGGTGACGATGGTGTTGGGTGCGTCGTCGCCGGAGCGGTGCCGCGCCCACTGGCCGATGCACGGCCCGCAGGCGTTGGCCAGCACGACCCCGCCGATGGCTTCGAAATCCTGCAGGAATCCGTCCCGCTCGATGGTGCGTCGGACCTGTTCGGACCCCGGCGTGATGGTGAATTCTGATTTGACGCCGAGTTTCTTCGCGTGCGCCTGGCGGACGATGCTCGCCGCGCGGGCCATGTCTTCGTACGAGGAATTGGTGCAGGAGCCGATCAGGCCGACCTCGACCGTGCGCGGCCAGCCATGCGCCGCGACCGCCTCCTTCATCTGAGAGACCGGCGTGGCGCGGTCCGGCGTGAAGGGGCCATTCAGGTGCGGTTCCAGCGCCGACAGGTCAATTTCGATGATTTGGTCAAAGTATTGCGCGGGGTCGGCGCAGACCTCCGGGTCGGGCCGCAGATGCTCGCGAATCGCCTGGGCCGCAGCGGCGACGTCAGACCGTCCGGTCGCCTCCAGATAGCGGACCATCGTATCGTCAAAGGGGAAAATCGAAGTGGTCGCGCCGATTTCCGCGCCCATGTTGCAGATCGTGCCCTTGCCGGTGCAGGACAAGGTTTCCGCGCCCTCGCCGAAATACTCCACAATGGCGCCGGTGCCGCCCTTGACGGTGAGGATGCCCGCGAGTTTCAGGATAACGTCCTTGGGAGAGGTCCACCCCTGCAACCGGCCCTTCAGATGCACGCCGATGAGTTTCGGAAACTTCAGTTCCCACGGCATCCCCGCCATCACGTCCACGGCGTCCGCGCCGCCCACGCCGATGGCGATCATGCCCAGCCCGCCCGCGTTCGGCGTATGCGAGTCCGTGCCGATCATCATGCCGCCTGGGAACGCGTAGTTTTCCAGCACGACCTGGTGGATGATCCCCGCGCCCGGCTTCCAGAACCCGATGCCGTACTTCTTCGAGACCGACGCCAGGAAATCATAGACCTCCCGATTGGCATCCAACGCCGTCGCCAGGTCCGCCGCCGCGCCCGATGCCGCCTGAATCAGATGGTCGCAATGCACCGTCGCGGGGACCGCCGTCGTGGCGCGGCCCGACTGCATGAACTGCAACAGCGCCATCTGCGCCGTGGCATCCTGCATCGCCACGCGGTCCGGTGCGAAATCCACATAATCCGCGCCCCGCGCATAGGCTTTCGTCGCCGCGCCGTCCCACAAATGCGCATAGAGGATTTTTTCACTCAGCGTCAGCGGACGCCCCGCCGCCCGCCGCGCCGCGGCAACGCGCTCCGACATGCCGTCATAGACCTGCCGGATCATCTCAAAATCGAATGCCATTCTCCTAAACTCCTGATAGAATTCGGGTTACTAAAAAACCGCCACGGCGTGCCGCCGGAAAGCCCCATCAGCCTACCGCAACACGGCGTTTCGCCGCAAATGAAACCGGGAAAGGTTTGCAAGCGATAACACCCGTGACGGCAAAAAGATGCCCGATGGGACCCCAGAGGCGTGCTCAGTCCCGAAACGACGCCTGCATGACTTTGAATGGCGGCGGCGTGCCACCGCTGATCAGGCAGTCCTCGATCCGAAGCGACACGGGCGCGCTTTCTCTGCTGCGGTTCGAGGTACACGAAAACGCCCGTGCCGACATTTGCGGCGAAGGCGCAATTGCGCGCGATGCAGTTAAACGACAGTTCGGTAGCGCGGTTCGGCTTGAAGTCAATGCCCGCCCGCGGCGCGGCCTTCGCGCACAGCCGCGACAAAGGCATGATAGGCGGGCTTTTCCTGAAAATCACGGGTGACGATACCCATGGATCCCTCCGGGCCGAGCAAGTCCTGCGCCATATCGCGCAGGAGGAACCAGTGCACGCGCTGGATGCGCGGATCGGCGCGCGTCATCCGGAAACTGTCGCGCAACAGGTCCGCCTGCTGTTCCGGCGTCGTGCCCGCGTTCAAGCCGCAACCGATCTCGGTGATCCACAGCGGCTTTCGGGCATCGCCATAGCGGTTCATCAGGGCCAGGGTATCGCGTATCAGCGCCATCATATGCGCCGCGCCTTCCGAGGGCAGCACATAGGGATGAATGTTGCAGACATCGAAATACGGCCCTGCGCCCGCCTTGTACAAATCCTCCAGAAAATCCGGCGTCTTCACCGGCGACCACGGGTTGGGGATGATCCCGTTCATTTGCAGCCCGCCCAGCACCACCACCGCATCGGGGTCGGCGCGTTTCACCGCTTCATAAGCCGCTCTCAGCAGGGCCGTGTAGCCCGGGGGGTCCGGCAGCGGGCGGTAGAAATCCACGCCGTTGGGTTCGTTCCAGATTTCCCAATGCCGGATGCGCGCTTTGTAACGCCGCACGGTTGTTTCCACGAAGACCGTCCAGTCCGCCAGGTCCTTCGGCGGATAGGCGTCAAACCAGCCCTCGCACGTATCGGGATGCATGCCATTGGCCCATTCCGGCACGGACATCAGCGTGGCCAGGATTTCGATGGATGCGGGCACCGCCGCAATCGCGCGGTCCACCCTGGAATAATCCCAGCCCCCCCGCTGCGGCTCCACCACACGCCAGCGGATGGGCATGCGCAGCGATTGCGCGCCCGACCCCTCCAGCCGCGCCATGATCATCGGCCAGTCCGATTCCGGATTCCAGACAATGTCTTCATTCAGCCCAAAAAACGGCGTCAGCGCCAGCGCGACTGCGCATCCAATACCGACCATCTCAGTTGCTCCCGTGTCTGTGTGCGAAGAACGCCGACATCCCTCCCGCGCGGCACGACGGATTTCTTCGTCCGCCACGCGGAATCATAATACGCTTCGCATGCGCGGGACCCGAATTTCGCTAGAACTGCCGCAGGGTCAGAAGCGTCTTCGGGGCGCGCCGCCACCGCGGTGGCGGAGGATGTCGCCGGCGCGCTTCAGCAGGATGCCGGTGAGTGGGGGCTTGGCGGGGTCGGGCATCTCTCCCAGGCGTTCCAGCGCGCCGATCCAGTTGAGCAGTTCACTCGTCGCTGGAGGCTTTTCAAAGCCCCGGCTGCGCAGATCATAGAAAATGGCGATGGCGGCTTCGAGCAGTCGGGGATCGGTGTTGGGATAGTGCAGGTCCACGATGCGGCGCATCGCTTCCTGGTCGGGAAAAGCAATATGGTGGCAGTAGCAGCGGCGCAGAAAGGGGTCGGACAGTTCCCGTTTCGCGTTGGAGGTGATGAAGATTGCGGGGCGCACCCTGGCACGGATGGTCTGGTTCACTTCGCGGATGGTGAACTGGCATTCCTCAAGGATGTCGAGCAGATTGTCCTGTACATCCGATTCCGTTTTGTCTATCTCATCGAGCAGCAGCACGACTTTTTCGTCGGCGCGGAATGCGCGCCCGATGGGTCCCCAGATGATATAGTCAAAGAAATTATCCACATGGCGTCCGCTGTCACCGGGGCCGAAGCGCGCGTCGTTGAGGCGCAGGACGGTATCCTGGGTGTAGCAGGCCTCTTCGCCCTTGATGGTGGATTTGCATCGGAGGATTTCCGTCGGCATGTTCAGGGCGCGGGCGGTTTCCAGGGCCAGTTGCGTTTTTCCCGTGCCCGCCTCGCCGGTCAGCAGCAGCGGCTTTTCCATGGCCAGCGCAATGTTGACGATGGCGCGCAGTTCGGGGTCCAGGTAGTATTTGTCGGTCCCTTCAAAGACCGGCATTTGTCTGGGGGGGGTGTTTTCCATGCAGAGGCCTCAAGGGGTCCGCGCCGGGACGGCAGGGTGCAACGATCCGAAGTCTATTTCGCCCAGCGATACGGGGTTGCCGAAATATTTGCTGCCGGAATAGAAACCTATTGTCAGTCCATAATTGATCCGTTCGGCGCGAATGCGGTGTGTCAGAAAGACATAATCATTTTCGGGCCACTGGGAAGTCGGCGGCGTCGGATCAAAATTCCACATCATAAAGCCCTGTTCGCGCATGTTGGGCGGCAACAGATGGACCTGCGATTCATCCACTTTCCCGTGGAAAAAGATGCGGTAGTCGGCGTCAATCCCCTTGTTGACCCTGAAGATGAAGCGGAAGGCATACCAGTCATCTCCCAAGGGCGCCACGTCCACCCAGAGAAAGGTGAGATATTCATTGATTTCCTGTGGCTGCGGGGCCAGCGCGGCGATTTCTTCCTCGAAGCGCTGTTCCACATAGGCTTTCATCGCTTCATGTCGCGGGTCCGTGCTGTTGCGCAGCACAAGCCGCAACTCATAGAGTTGGAACAGGTTCAGTGCGTCCACGTCCTCCCGGTTTTCAATATTGACTGTTTTGGCCTCCGACATGCGCGCCAACACGCCATAGACGCGGTCGGGCACTTCGCCGAAGCCGGGCCATTCGAGACGATCAATCGGCTGAAAACCCTGTTCGTGGAAGAAGAGTACCCACCGCCCTTCGAGTTCCTCTTCAGGCATGTCCAACGCATAGACAATATAGTCGGCATTGTCGAGCGCGGGCAGCAATGCCTCCGCGTCATGCGCGAATCCGATGCTGCGCAGGCGGCGCAGAGGCAATTTGTCCGAGGGGATTTCTTTCCTGCGGAAGGGGTTGGGTTTTCCCCCCGGCAGATCACGCCAGTAGTGCACTTCATCAAACTCCATGCCGCGCATGCGCAGGCGCAGGTAATTCGCCCATTCTCCCTTTGGAAACTCGCGTTGCCGCTCGGCATTCACCATGGCCAGGAAAATCCTGTCCTTGAAATTGGCCTTTTCCGGTGCCGACAGGTGCGTGTAGGAGAACCCCAGGGTGAGATAGTCCTTCCAGACGGTCAGTCCCCCCGGCGAACACTCAGCCAGGGGACCGTAAGAACGCACTGTCAAATTGCCGTATTGGAACAGAAGCAAGAGCGTGAATATGCCCATGCAGAGTCGCCGGGCAATTTTGTTGCCGGGGGCCATCACAGCCAGCGCGGCAAATGCGCCCATTGCCGGAGCCGCCGGCAAGATGTAGCGTGCGGTGGCGTATTTCACCGTGATGGTCATGCAAACCCAGGAACCCAGCAGCCACAACAGCAGCATGAACGCCTCAAATGATCGGTATTTCGGCATCAGAAAGGCCAGCACCATGCCGACAAGACACAGCAGCAGGATCGGCAGGAAAACAGCGTTATGGACCGCATGCATGGGGTAACGTCCCCAATTCACGCGCGGCGATATGATCTGCTCCCATATGCCACGGCGTTTCGGCGGCGTTTCGGCGCTGTCTTGCGTCCGTGCTTCCCGGGGCGGGGGCGGCGCAGCCGCCGCGGGCGCGGAGGCTATCGTTGCCCGGCTTTGTTGGGCCTGGTTATCTGAAACAACCGGCTGCGGAACATTGCTGAAATCATCTTCCGGTGTCTGCCGTGCAGCGGGGCGCGGCGTTTCCGGCTGGAGCAGGGCCACCGGCCCGCCCACGCCGCCGGCGTGAACATTCACCCAGTAATGGTAGAAATCATCCAGATGTCTGAAGTACCAGGGGGAAAACACGCCCGTTGTCACCACGCCGGCCAGCAGACAATTGAGCAGCACCGTGCGCCATTCACCACGCCGACCTTCCGTAAGCGCCGCGACCCAGCCCGCCAGCACCACAAACAAGCATGGAATGAGATAGTAAAGAAACGTCGTGCTGCGCGCCAGAAAGCCCAGGCCGTTGAGCACGGCGAAGACGAAGACCCAGCCTGTGTTCCGGAAACGCTCGGTGCGGATCAGCGCATACAACGCCCATGTGACAATCGCCAGCGAAACATAATCGGTCATGAAATGCCGCGAAGACGCATAGACAATCGGCGAAAAACCAATCACAAAAACCGCGAACAGGGCGCTCCAGCGATCCAGAAAACGGATCAGGATCAACAGGCATCCGATCAGGGTGAGCAGGAACATGGCCGTATTGACCGCCGCCAGGGTGTCAATGTCGTAACCGAAGAGGGCGATAGTCACTGCGCCGATGATGTGAAGCAGGGGCGGATGCGCCGGATTCCCCGGCTTGACCTGGGCAAACGCGACCGCCCGCTGCATCAGCGTGGCCTCCCTGTCCAGAAACATTGCCTCGTAATACTTGCGCGCCCAATGCATGTGCCCTTCTTCATCCGTGCGGATGGTGTGGTTGTCCTCCATCAACCACCAGGCGTTCATGCCGGCATGAAACGCAAAGAGCGCAAACAGCGCCACCGCCCACAGGATACGCGAACGCCCTGCCCCGGAACATGTCCGGCAAGGGGCTGAGGAAGCATCGGTCATCACAAAAGTCTCCAGCGATCACACGGGATTGGCAGCCGGCGGCGCATTCCCGCGCCCTCGACCACCAAAGACCCCGGCGCGCCGCACGTAAAACGACAGTTTACTTCTTCCGGTTGGTTTGATCAATCCGCGAATCGTCAGCCACAGCGGATTGGAACGCACGCAGGACGCCCGCGTTCCCGTTGTGGAGTAGAGGCTTCAGCCTGTGGATAACAGGCGGCAGGCGACGCATGGCGCCGATGCTGCATATCCTTCAACCTGTGGACGTGCGGATGCCCGCGCCGCACCGCAGTCCGGGCGAACGCGGGCCCCATGCATATCACCTCCCTCGTGCGCGCAGGAGTTTGTACTCGATGCTGTCAATGAGCGCCAGATAGGACGCGGTGATGATGTTTTCCGAAACGCCGACCGTGTTCCACAACGCTTCGCCGTCGCCAGATTCGATGAGCACGCGGGTCTTGGCGCGTGTGGCGAGTTTTCCATCGAGGATGCGGACCTTATAGTCTTCGAGGTGAAGTGTTCGCAATTCGGGGTAATGCCGTTCGAGGGCTTTGCGCAGGGCGTTGTTGAGCGCGTCCACCGGGCCGCGCCCTTCGGAAACAGTATGCTCCTCGAGGCCGTTGGCGAGGGCGATCTTGACGATGGCCTCGGCGACACCGGGCTGGTCGGGGTCCAGTTGGTTCACGTCCACATGGAAACTTTTGGTGGTGAAGAAGGTCGGACACTGACCAATGGCGCGGCGCATGACGAGTTCGAGCGACGCGTCGGCGCCCTCGAATTCATAGCCCTCGTTTTCCAGTTCCTTGATCCGCGCAAGGATGCGCCTTGTTTCCGGCGCGTCCCGTTCGAGGCGGATGTCGAATTCCGCGGCTTTCTGCAGAAGGCTGGACCTGCCGGAGACCTCGCTGACCGCGATATGCGTGACATTGCCCACAAGCGCGGGGTCAATGTGTTCGTAGCTCGCCTTGATCTTCATCACGGCGTCGGCGTGCATGCCGCCTTTGTGGGTGAAGGCGTCCCGGCCCACATAGGGCGCGTGGTCGCGGGGGGTCATGTTGGCGAGTTCCGCCACGACGCGCGAAACATGCGCGAGGCGGGCGAGTTGTTCGGGACGCAGCACGTCGTAGCCGAGTTTGATCTGCAAATTGGGGATGATGGTGCAGAGGTTGGCGTTGCCCGTGCGTTCGCCATAGCCGTTGATGGTGCCCTGCACCTGCACTGCACCGGCACGCACCGCCGCGATCGCGTTCGCCACGGCGCAGCCCGTGTCGTTGTGGGTGTGGATGCCCAGCCGCGCCTGCGGCAGCCGCGCGCGCACCGCCTCGGTGATCTCCGCCACTTCATGCGGCAGACGGCCGCCGTTGGTGTCGCACAGCACGAGTATCTCCGCGCCATGCTCCCACGCGGCGGACAGCGCCGCCAGCGCATACTCCGCGTCGGCGCGGTAGCCGTCGAAGAAATGTTCCGCATCCACGAAAACGCGGCGGCCCTGGGCCTTGAGATAGGCCACGGACTCCGCGATGATGGACAGATTCAAATCCATCGTGACCCCGAGCACCTCGCGCACGTGCATCTTCGAGGTCTTGGCGAAAATGGTCACCACCTCGGTCTCCGCCTGAAGCAGCGCCTGAATATTGGCATCGTCCTCAACCGCCGTCTTGGGGTGCCGCGTACTGCCGAAGGCGACCAATTTTGCGCTGCGCAATTCCGTATCGCGCGCGCGGCGGAAAAAGTCCACCGCCTTGGGGTTGGACCCCGGCTGGCCGCCCTCGATGTACGATACGCCCAGCGCATCCAACTCCTGCGCCACCCGCCACTGGTCATCCGCTGTGAATTTGATGCCGGGCCCCTGCGCGCCATCCCGCAGGGTTGTGTCATAAATTTCGATAAGGTGCGACACCGTCGTCAACTCCTGGGTTGCCATGTTCCCGGCCCCGCCCCAGCGGCGTGGGGAAAGCATAAACAGGCATGATAGGACCTGATGGACAAACATGAAACATGAAACACATGGAAACCATGAAACATTCGTGTCTTTCTGAAATGATTGTAACGCCTTGCGTTATTTAACAAGCGCCGCGTCGTTTTCAGCGAGCACTCCGAAATATCTTAGAACTGATATCCAATATGGGTCGTATAAGCCCTCTTGTCCTGCTCTTTCCTTGCGTTTTTCTGCACCGCACGCCGGCGCTTTTTCCCATACTCATTGCAATACTATGCGCAATTCGCGCTTAAGACGCGAAATCCATATCCGTTTGCGTCAAGAACCGCTGGACCAGCCGATACCCTTCCCGAAACACGATCCCGGCCTTCGCCGCTTCGTATTCGGAGTAGGCGCGCAGGCCGTTGACCGGCACGCCTGCCCCACAGACGGCAAATGGCGCGGGACCGCCCGCGTGGGTCTTGGTTTTTATGGTGGTGAAATGGTCCGGGGCCACCAGAATCCGGCAGTCCGGATGCTGTTCCAGGTAGGCCAGCGCAGGGGCGACAATCCGCCGGTCGAAATCCTCGATGGCCTGGATTTTAAGGTCGGCCCTTCCCTGGTGCGCCGCCTCATCCGGGGCCTCGACATGGACATACACGAAATCGTGACGGTCTAGCGCATCGAGCGCCGCGCCGATCTTGCCCTCGTAATTGGTGTCTATCCACCCGGTCGCGCCGGGCACCTTCAATACCTCCAAGCCCGCGAGCACGCCGATACCCCGCACCAAATCCACCGCCGACACCACCGCGCCGCGCAACCCGAACTTGGATGCATACGACTCCATGGTGGGCGGCTTGCCCTGGCCCCACAGCCAGATCGAGGTCGCGGGGCGTTTGCCCGATTCGCGGCGCTTGCGGCTAACGGGGTGCTCCGGCAGAAGTTCCTGGGAGCGGCGGATGATTGCGCGGACCAGCTCGCAGCCCACGCCCCGCGGCAGATGCGGCTCCCACGGCTGCCCCGTGATGTCGTGCGGCGGGGTGCATTGCATGCCCGACAATTCATCCGCAGACACCGCCTCCGAACCCGGGATCACCGCCAGATGCCGGTAACTTACCCCAGGATAAAGCCGTATTGGAAATTCCGAGGCCAGGGTTCTGTCGAGCGCCCCCACCAGTTCCGCCGCCTCCTCACTGCCGATATGCCCCGCGGTAAAATCCTCCATCACGCCATTCGACAATGTCACCACGTTGCAGCGAAACGCCACCTCTTGCGGTCCCAGGGCAATGCCCATATTCGCCGCCTCGATCGGAGCACGCCCGCCAAAACACTCCCTCGGATTGTAGCCGAAACACGAAAGATTGCCGATGTCACTGCCGGGCGGCATGCCTTCGGGAATCGGAAAAAAAAGGCCCAGCGTCCCTTTCTGCGCCACCCGGTCCATTGCAGGGGTCTGCGCCGCCTGCAACGGTGTCTGACCGCCCAGCGATTCCACCGGCCAGTCGGCCATGCCGTCACCCAGTAAAACAATGTACTTCATCGGTTGTTCATCCCATGTGGCTTTGCAACGCCCCCGTCGAAAGGGGACATTGGTCGGATACTCTTCCGACAATTAACAATTTCGGGTGGCGATCCTATACCCAAACGGCCCGCTTCGCAAATTCGTCATCCCGCTGCGGTTGTCCGCGGTAGTCGTTACACCATTCCTGCGCTGCAACGCACCCCCAGGCTGTTTCGGATACACGTCCATGATTTGGCGAACGCGCTGTTTTTGCTATGATACGGGAAACCAGACCGCAGGCGGTGCTTCAAACCCCAAGGAACATCGTGGGGGGGGGCTTATGGCAGCCATGATATCCGATGGTCGGAGAACAATCACGCAAGATACGCCGGGTCGAGGCTGTCGCTTCCCGCACAGGGCGGCGTGGCGCCTGGCGTATGGCGCGTTTCTGCTGATTCTGCTGTCCGGGTTGGAAGGGGTTTCGCGGTGGTATGCGGCGAGAAGCGGCGACCCGGTATGCCGCATGATCCTTTACGACTATGGGTGCCTCGTCCGGCGGGATGCGAGCCGATTCCGCTTTGTGCCGGACCCGGTGCTGTCCTATCGGCTGAAGCCAGGATACGAATTTCATTCTCCAGACGGCCATGGGGTGACACGACACAATGCCCAGGGATTTCGCGCGGACGCGCCGTTCCCCCAAAAAACACCGGAAACCCTTCGGATCATCTGCCTGGGCGGTTCCACGACTTACGGCGTCAGCGTTGTGGATAATGCGAGCACCTATCCGGCGGTGCTGGATCGCCTGCTGAACGGCGACCTGCCGCCGGATGGATGGGACAGGGTGGAGGTGTTCAATCTCGGCGTGGGCGGCTATACTTCGCGGGAGGTGCTCTTGACGCTTCGGGAACACGGCTTGCCGCTGGCCCCCGATGTGGTGCTGATTCAATGCGCGGTGAATGATGTAACGCCCCGATTCTACCCGAATTTCGACCCTCAATACCGCCATTTCCGAAAGCCCCTCCGGCCGTTGAACACGGGCTTTCTCGCCCGCCTCGCGTTTCGTTCGCGCCTGGTTTTGCTGACAGGCTGGAAACTCGGACTGATTCAGCCGCTTACGCTGCAGGCGCGGACGCAGCACCCGATGCCGACCGTCGCCGAGGCGGAGAACAACCTGGCGCGGAACGGGCCGGATGCTTTTCGCAATAACCTGGCGGAGGCCATCGCCCTGGCGCGGGATTCCGGAGCGCAGGTGTGGCTGCTGACCGAGGCGCACCTCTTCGGCCCCGCATTCAGCGCCCCCGATGAGGAAGCGCGCCGCATGGATGACCTATACCGCCGGGGGCTTGGGGAACACAATGCCGTAGTCCGCGACCTCGCCCGGAATCTCGGGGTCGGGCTGGTGGACCTCGAGGAACGCATGCCCCCGTCGCTCCGCTACTTCAGCGACCCGGTCCACATGACGGAGGCCGGGAACCTGGTCAAAGCGCGAATCATCGCGGAAAGCATCCGGGAGTCTTTGACCGCCCCGAATCCTCGAACGCAAGGCCCCGGTCACGACTGATCCTCGCCATGCCACAACGACATTGCTATTCTGAAATAGGTGCGTTGCTCACGCTTCGGCATACGGTGATTCCGCGTTCCTCCGGCTCGTGGAGTGGGAGCGCTGCGGTCGGCGTGGCCGGGAGAAACGACCGCTTCTTGATGGCGCGCAGGCCATTGATTGACGATGGCTTCCGCTCAGGCGTAATGCGTTTCCGCGATGGCCAGCATGGCCGCATGTTCTTCCTGCGTTACAAACCCGGTCGTGCCTGGATAACGCAGTTGGGTCACGTAGATCGTCAGCCGTTCCGCCTCGCAAAGATGTTCCGGAATGGCAAACCCTTTGCCTCCAGGCCGTCCAGCAATTTGCGCAAATCATGGATGAAGGGGAATTGCCATCCATGGCGTTGATGGACCGCTTTTATGGAGAGTTCCCCCGCCTGCTGGGCCATAAAGCACAGGTCTTCCCAATATCCGCCCGGCGGCAAAGGCTGTTGCGCCAATGCCAGTTTTCCTTGCGCACGGCTCAACCAGTCTTCCAGATCGCTGTCCGGTCCCGCCTCCCCTTGCGCGACGGACCCGAAAAGCACCACCCGCAGCGGTTGCACCTCCTCGACAATGCGCCGCACCGCTTCCTCCGCGATTTCCATCAGGCGTGTCATCCCGAATCCTCCTGCAAGGCATTATAGCATCCCTGGGGACTTTGCGTGGCGTTTCGCAGGCGCGCCGCGCTATGCTGTTGGCTGTGTCGGGACACTGGGGAGATAGTTGCGATGCACATTGTGATAGCGCCGGACGGATTCAAGGAGTGCTGCACGGCGGTGGCGGTGGCGGAGGCGCTGGCGGAAGGATGGCGGCGGGTTTTCCCCGATGCCGATTTGCGGCTGGCGCCCATGGCCGACGGCGGCGAAGGCACGGTCGAGGCGCTGGTTACTTCGACCGGCGGCAAGCCGGTGACGGTCCGCGTCTGCGGCCCGCTGGGCGATCCCGTGGATGCCACCTACGGCATCCTCGGCGACGGCGAGACGGCGGTCATCGAGATGGCGGCGGCGTCCGGCCTGTCCCTGGTCCCGCCCGAACAGCGCAACCCCGCCGCCGCCACCACGCGCGGCACGGGCGAACTTATCCGCCACGCCCTCGATTCCGGCGTGCGCCGGATTATCGTGGGCATCGGCGGCAGCGCCACGAACGACGGCGGCGCGGGCATGGCGCAGGCGCTGGGCTGCCGCCTGCTCGATGCCGAGGGGCGTGAACTGCCACCCGGCGGCGAACATCTCCTCCGGCTGGCGCGCATTGACGTCTCGGATCGGCACCCGAAACTGCGGGAGTGCGAGGTGCTGGTCGCCTGCGACGTGGACAATCCCCTCTGCGGCCCGAGCGGCGCGTCGTATGTGTATGGGCCGCAGAAAGGCGCGGACGGCGTCCTGATTGCGAAACTGGACGCTGCGCTGCGGCGCTACGGCGAAATCATCGAGGCCCAACTGGGCGCACCGGTGGCCAACGTGCCGGGGGCGGGCGCGGCGGGCGGTCTCGGCGCGGGCCTGCTTGCCTTCGCCGGCGGACGCCTGCGGCCGGGCGTCGAGGTGGTGGCGGAAGCCTGCGGGCTGGCGCGGCACCTGGAAGGCGCCGCCCTCGTAATCACGGCGGAAGGGCGGCTCGACCGCCAGAGCGTCCACGGCAAGACCCCCGTCGGCGTCGCGCGCTTCGCCAAGGCCCACGGCGTGCCCGTGCTCGCGGTGGCGGGCGCCTTGGGCGCGGGCTACCATGCCGTGTACGCCTGCGGCGTGGACGCGGCCTGCTCGATTTGCCCCGGCCCGATGTCCCTGACCGAGGCCATCCGCGAAACCGGAGACCATCTGCGCGACACCGCCGAAACCCTCGCGCGCCTCTGGCGGCTTTTCCGCGGCGCACACACCCCGAAGCGCAACGTAAGATGATAGTTCCCGGACCCAGCGCATAAAATAAGAACTGTACTTGATTTTGACCAATGATGACGCGCCACCCGTCATTACGAGTCCCCCACCGCCTTCGGCGGCGATTCGCTGAAGATAAAAAACGCACTTCCCAGGCACTCTCCCGCCGCCGAAGGCGGCGGGTACGCAAAGCGTCATGATGAACTGTCTCGGGAGTGACTATTTCTTTCTTATGGACTGGGAACGGAAGCCCGGCGCGCCTTGGTGGTGTTCACGCCAGTGTTTGCCCTTGGGGGTGGCGGCGTTGTCTTTGATGATTGTGCGGCCGCGCGCCTTGTTTTCGATGCACACCTTCCCGGCGATGAGATTCTCCGTGATGATGGCGCGCTCGACCCCGCGCCCCAGGCGGATTTGCGGCTTGTCTTCCAGAAACTCACAGCCGCGCACCAGGATGGACCCTCCCAGCGCCTCGATGCTTGGGGTGTCGGTCTCCTGTTTGCGGTCACCGCGCCGGTGGCCCCATTGCATGAAGGTGCAGTCGCTGAAGCCGACCGTGCCGTGCCCGTCCACCACCGCGTTGCGGTTGGACGGTCCCCAGAACGCGCAATTGCTGAAACGGATCGTGCCGGTATGCGTCTTTTCCACGCGGATCATCGTGGGGTCAGGGCCGTTGAAGGACACGAACTCGCCGTTGGTGATCAAGACGCCCATCGGCGCGGTCTGCTCGGCGAGGAGCGCGGTATGGCAGTCGTCCGCGCCGATGCCCAGGAAATTGCCGTTCGTCGCGCCGTCCTTCGTTTCGATGAACTTATAGCCGACGTTATAGCCGAAGCAGAACGTGTTCAGGACGTAATGCCAGTCGGTCCTGCCGAAAATGAAGCCGATGCCGTGCTGCATCTGCCAATCGAAAACGGGGGTCTTGTAGGACCACCACGGGTTCCAGTGCACGTTTTCGATGCGGCCGATGTCGTAAATGCGGTCCACATAGACGCCGATGTGGATGGGCTGGCCGTGGATGTTGCGGACAAGCGCGCGCTGGTTTTCCGAGGCGTCAATCGCGTTGTAGGGGTTCAGCAACTGCATATCCATCACCGCCGGGTTGTTGCCGCGCATGCGGATGGTCCACGGGTAGGGCGTGGGCGCGTCGGCCCTGGGGTCCTGCGCAGGATAGTGCACCGTGAAGCCCTGAACCGTCGCGTTGGCCTGCAGGGTGATGAACGGTTCGGCCTCCTCATCGCCCGCGCCGCCGTATGGCTCCAGCACGCTGCCGAATTCAGGGCGCTGCTGGTGGCCGTCGTCGCGGATACCGGCGTGCGCCGGCGCATATGCAAACACGCCGCGCAGCGTCACATTCGACGGCACGGTCATCGCACCATCAAAGCGGTACCGGCCCGCCGGAACCGTCACCACCCCGCCGTTTGCGGCGCACGCCGCGTCCAGCGCCGCCTGAAAAGCCCCTGTGTTGTCGCCCGAAGCATCGCCGATGGCCCCGAAATCCATCACGTTCCACACCCCCGTTGTGTTCATCGTTGCATCCTCCCCGGTTTGCGCCGCCAATGCCGCCGCCCAGACAACCATCATGATTGCGCACATTCTCTATTCTCCCTTGAAAATCGCCGTTTGCTCCCCACGCTGAAACGTGGACTCCAAAACTGTTTGGAGCACAGGCTTCAACCTGCAACGGACACGTGCGTACCCCGCGTTGCGAAATTGCTCAACGCATCATGCCGATTCCAGGCACGCAGCGTCAATTCCGCCACCGCGGATGCGGGCGTTTCCGGTTCGCTGGATTCCGCTCTAATTACATCCAGCGGACTTGGCGGTCATGTCACGGATGGCCGGGACAGAACCCGTCCTCCGTGCCGTCCAGCGGACAGTAGTAATAGCCGCCGGAATTGTAGAACTGGATCACCCGCAGCAACTCGGACAGGCTGATCAGCCAGTTCTGCGGATTATAATCCGAGGCGTGCGGTGTGCAGGTGTGGTCCGCGCCGGGA
>CALEDJ010000020.1 GCA_937951485.1 uncultured bacterium | reverse complement strand
TTGAGTTTTTGTGCGATATCGAATGTCGCCACGGCCTATCCCCAGTTTCTCGAGCGTGCCCATGTGCCGCTCCACGCTGACCTGATGAATATGGGACAGGCGCTGCACAAAGCGCCATCCCCTCTTTTGAATTTCCCGCAGTCGGCGCGGATGCCCGCAGCCGCGCTCCGCAATAACGCCAGATGCGTTTTATGCAGTGTTTTGCCGCTGCTTCCCACGACATGGCCCGTCCTGACGCCAATACCCCGCCCCCCTTCATCAACGGCGCGGCGCTTACGATGGGCGCAAGTGTCCTGGCCCGCGACAAGCGCATGTCTTGTACATCGGCCACTATCCGTGTCAGCATCTTGCTCGAGGCGTACATGGTTTTTCCCTCCAAATGGAACTCGATTCCTCAACGTGAGACCATTTGAAGGCAAAAAAGACCATGCGCGCCTTTTGTGTATCCTTTCATCTGAAAACTGGGGATCACTGAGCAGGAATCCACCCCTTATGCGCCCCTTGGGAATGCAATGGCGGAATCGCTGCTGGAATCCCGGCCGGGTGGAGAGCGACGCGCACCCCGCCAATGGTGTTTGTCGGACGTGTCGGAAATGTCGGCCATAATGCAACAATCTGAATTTACCAGCCAACCCTGAATCCGCGTCATTGCGAGCGTAGCGAAGCAATCGCGAACAGCCTGAGGCCACCATTATTTCGGATTGCTTCGCTCAGCAGCGCTGCGCGCCGCACCGCTCGCAATGACGAGAAGTCAGAAATTTTCCAATGCTTCCGCACATTTGCGGACATGTTCGTCCTGCGCCGGGGTGACGGTGATGAACGGCAGCGGCGGATGCGCCGAGGTGATTTGCGCAGCGCCTTTTCGCCACGCGGCGCGGGCTTCTTCCAAGCGGCCGAGCGCATGCAGGGTTTTGCCGAGCCAATAGCGGACTTCGGCATCGGTAAGCCGGTACTGCGCGCCGACTTCCAGATTTTCGGGATAGGTGAGCGCGCGCTGGAAATCGGCAAGCGCGGCATCCAGGCGGCCCGCATGGAAATGACCGCGCCCCCGCGCCAAGAGCGCCGCGACGAAGATGTCGTGCGGCTTTGTTACGCCTTCCCAGTTGGAGAATCGGGCGACGCTGAGCAGGTTGATGCAGTCGTCATAGCGTTGTTCGGCCAGATAGGCTTCAGCCAGCCACAGGACCGTGTCGTAGCGGGGCGAAGGCTCCTTCGGCATCTGCTCCATGAGGGCGATTGCTTCGGGGCGCCGGCCGAGCGCAGTGAGGATTTCCGCCATTTCCCGGTGGGCAATCTGGTCGGTGGGGCGGAGCGTTGTCGCCCGACGATAAGCCCCAAGGGCCTCCTCCAGGTGCTCATCCTTTTTCCAGGCATGCAGACCAATCAGCCGCCACGCCACGCCCAGCGTGGCATCATGTTCCACGGCGGCGCGCCAATGCCGGAGCGCCTCTTGCAGACGTCCCCGACCCGCATGGGCATGACCCAGCAACAGATGCGCGCGCGCATCGTTGGGCCGCGTCTGCACAGCGTATTCCAGCGCCGCGGTCTCCTCTGCGCGCGCCGGAAATACCGGTGTATCGGGCAGCGCCGCTGCGCGGTCGAGCGCGGCCTGCGCTAACGCGGCGTCCCCGCTGCGCGCTGCGTAATGGGCGAGTTGATAGCAGGCCGGCAGGCTGCAAGGGAACGGCGCATCCGGCGCCATGCAGGCGGCCCCCAGCAATCGTGCGGCATCCTTTTCCAATCCCAAATCCGCCAGTATTGCCGCACACTCCAGCAGGGTGAATTCCTTTTCTCCGGAAAACGTGTCCAAATGCGCGAGAAACTCAGGCAGGGCGCGGTCGCTTTGCAGCGCAAGCACGGTGCGTGCGGCAAAATCGATCGGATCCTCTTCCACGAGCGCGGCCGCATCTTGTGCGGCCCCTTCCGCATCACCTGCGGCGCGCCGCGCCAGGAGCCAGTGCACGAGGTTGCGACCATCGCGCGGCGCATGCGCGGCGGCTTCCGCAAACGCCTCTGTCGCCCCCGCGTAATCGCCCTTGCGCATGAGTGCGCGGCCCACGAGGTTCAGTCCGATCGCCTTCGCGTCCAGCGCGGTCACGGCCTTGTAGCCGCAGCGCACGGCATCGTCCAAATCGCCTTGCTGCAATCGCGCCACGCCCAGCCAATACCACGCTTCGCCCCAGCCGGGGTCACGCCGGGCGGCGATGGCCGCATGTTCGGCGGCCGCCGCCCAGTTGCCGTCTTCGATATCGAGTGCCGCCAGCGCGATGCGTGTGCGGACATGCTGCGGGTCAATCGCCAGCGCCATTTCATACGCCGCGCGCGCGGCAGCGGGGTTGCTCTGGCTATCGAGCAGGTACGCCTCCAGGTATTTTTCCTCCGCGGTGGGCTGGCCGTCCTGGCGGGCCGGTGGACGATTCAGGTCCGGCGGGTCCACATGCGGAATCGCGATCGGGCTTTGGTAGGCGAGCAGCGCGGTCCCGTCGCACGCCAGCAGTTCGATATGGACGGGGCCTTCCGGCGGGTGTGGCAGGACGATGGTTTCCGTCTTTTCCGGCGTCAGGTCGCGCTTTTCGTGCAGGAGTTCCCGGCCCTGCTGTACGAGACGGCATGTCGCGCCGGGAAACGCGCCTGTGACAACGAGTCGCAGTTCCAGCGCGCCGTCGCGCCGATGGACTTGCGCCGCGGCATCGCGTGTAGCATACTCAAAGCCGTCGCCGAGGCCGCGCACGGGGTACCAGTACTCCCGCCATGCTATTTCCTGGCGTGGCCGCAACATGCCGTAGTCGGCCTGGGTGAGCAAGGGTCCGCTCTGCACCTCGATATAGGGCGCGCCCTCCGGGCCGGCGTCGGAAAGCGCCATCTGGCTGACGATGCCGAAATCGTCCTGGCCCCACGTCCAGGCTTTCTTGCCTTTGAGGATGTGGTGGTTCGCATGGGACACAATGCCGCGGTCCGCGTCCACGTCGTAAGCGCCGAAGAAATCGAAAACGCACTCATAAGCGAAGATCGAAGTCATGGTGTCATAGTTCTTGAGCCAGGACAGGTCGCGGCCCTCGTGGATGGGCCAGCGAAAAAACGAAGTCCCGGCGTGGTCCGTGCCAAGTGTCATGGGGTAGATGAACCGCGTGCCGGGTCGGTTCGGGAATGCGGTGCAGTTCCAGAAATAATAGGGATGCACGCCGTCGGCGGGATTGAAAATGCGGATTTCCTCGTCCAAATAGGCCTTGCCCGGATGCAGCGTGAGGCGCACCGACCACCGCGTCCGGAACATCTTCTCCGTGTTGCTCACAAAAAGCGTGGCCGATCCGTCGTTGTTCTCGCGAACCATGCAATCCACCGGCGAGAGAATGGTGACCGTGTGGCCCTGCGGGCCGGGATTCCATTCGATCCCCCCGCCTATCCATGCGCCCCGCATCGCAATGAGCGCGGGCTTTATTTCATTATTGGTGTGGAACATCTCGACACCGGCGACCTTGTCGAAGACGGAATGCACGCGCCCGCCCAGTTCCGGCAGACAGGTCACGCGGAGGTATTCGTTTTCCAGGAAAAGCGCCTTGTAGCGCCGCGGCACAGCATCCTTGCCGATGTGGTCCTGCCGGGTATAAGGGTAATAGATTGCGCCTTCATAGGTTGCAAAGACCGGGTGCTCATCGTCATACCACGGATAGGTCGGCAAATCGAGAAAGCCTTCCCATGCACGCGATTTCTCCGGCGGCGCGTCCGCATTCGCGCCCGCACATGCGAGTAGAACCGAAGGGAGTATCAGCGACGCAATGGATGTGAACGTTGCAGACATGGCCGTTTCCTTCCAGCAGTTGAGGACAAATCATAATCGTGTTCTGCAGCAAAACCAACTGCACCGCTGCCATGCAGAAGGCGGCGGATTTACGAAATCATTCCCCTGCGCCTTGCACCGAATCTTGCGCGGGTGCATATGATGGGGGGGCTGGGTTCAAACTTACGCCCGCAGGCAGTTGAAGGGGGGCCGACCCGAAAGATCCAGCCCCGCTCAGCCGAAATCACAAAGCGGCCTCGCCCGATACACACATACGGACAATCAAAATCGTCGTTTCCCTTGCATTCGCGCTGCTCTTTATGCTATTTTGCTTGAGTGAAAAAAACGACTGTGATGCCATTTTTTCAGCCGAAGACGGTTGTGCGTAACTGAATTTTTATCGTCACCTTATAGTCGTTGAGGTATTTGTCTTTAATAGCACGGCGATAAATCATTGCTACCATTCGGTCGGGGCGTAGCGCAGCCCGGTTAGCGCACTTGACTGGGGGTCAAGGGGTCGCTGGTTCAAATCCAGTCGCCCCGACCATTATTTAAGTTAATGGTAGACAAATAGTCATATCTGTTCTACTTCGTCCCCCTGACGCGTTGATTTTATGTAGTATAGTAGCGGGGACTGGATTCGAACCAGCGACCTTTGGGTTATGTGAGAAATAGGGGGATTTCCGCAAATCCTTTGATAGCAAATATTAGTGCAACGACAACCACTCAGCAATTTTCCAATTGGACGGCCGGATACTGCGCCCCCGGATTGACGTCAGCCGTATTGCAGCAACTCCGCAAGAGAAATCCGAACTTCTCCGCTTGGGTGCCTTGGTCGGCGTCGAGACCTGGATCGAATCTACAAAGGGCGATATATTAAACTACTTCATGTGCTTTCGTTTGGAGCAACCCGATTACATTCTGTCTGCATGGCTGAAGCATTATCATGCGGGTTTTTCGACACCAGGCGCGCCAAGACGGCGTCAAGCGATCAGACATCCCCAAGACCATTTCCAAAGTGCGGAGCCGCCGGTATTGAAGTCCTGCGCCCGAGGCGTTTGGAAGACGAATAATTGAGTTGAGGGCAACGTCTGTATTTTCGCACCCCCAATTTGCGAAGTGACTCATTGCTTTGCCCAGAGCGAGCACCCGCCAATCTCGGCCCTTTTCAATGAAAAAAGGACTTACGCGTTTGCGTAAGTCCTCGCGTATCCATGGTAGCGGGGGGCGGATTCGAACCGCCGACCTTTGGGTTATGAGCCCAACGAGCTACCAGACTGCTCCACCCCGCGTCAATACATTTTTTTGCTTAAGGCAACTATACCACATTTTCGGGTGACATTCAATCGCAAAGCAACTTCGCCCCGTCTGCTTGGAATTGTAAGGTCTATGTTACCGCAGGGACTGTGATAGTGGGGAACGGAAATCCTTGGAAAATCCACAGGCTATGTGCCGAAAATGGATTTGAAATAGTCCCTGTCGTCAATACGCTGCAGTTCCTGCTTGACGAACCGGTCCATCTCTTGCGGGGTGATGGGGGAATGCAACGCGATAGTCTTGGATCCTTGCGGGCGTGCCTCTTGATGGTCATGCTGCGCTTCGTTCGAGAGCGGATCGGGAAATGACTCCGGATTGAACTCATCTTCAAGGGCGCCATTGACCAACCGATCCACCCGCTCTCTGATGAATCCCGAAATCACATCCATCAAATGCTGCTTCTTCGCATCGGCGGTGCCTTGCCTCATGATGTCGTTGTCCAATGGCAAGGCCTTCCCGCAAAAGATCATCACCATGCCCAGGCATTCCGGACACGGGCCAACGATGACGGCGTCCATCGGAGGCATGATAATCTGCCCTTGGGCGCCACAGTGCGGACATGTCACTTCAATTAATGATAACATTTCAAAAACTCCTGCAGAATCAAACCTCATTGGTATGATATCACACAATCGGAGAAAAAGCAAGGAATACCGCTTTTTCGTATTAAAAAACAATGACATCGTCGGGTTTTGCGGGAATTTTGGCCTAAACAGCCTTGAGGAAAAATCCGACACTGAGACAATGCGTCGGGAAAGAATCCGTTTTTTTCACTTTTTGCGAGGTAATTTCAGGTTTCGTTGGCGTTTTGACATGACTTTCTGTTCAGTTTCGGAACATATGGAAGAAGTCGTGCTGGTCACCAAGTCCTGCAAGGTGTTCTGGGCAAGTCTCTGAAGCAATGCTTTCTTGGCTTCTTCCCATACGGGATGCAAGGGACAGGGTTGCTCACAACCGCACTGGGGCAGCCCCATAATGCACTGATCAAAGGTATCTTCGCCGTCCACGGCGCGGATTACCTCCAGGATGGAGATTTCGCCGGGAGGGCGGGATAGTTCGTAGCCGCCTCCGGGGCCAAGGACCGCCCGCAGGAATTTTCCTTGCACCAATGCCTGGAAGACTTTGCGGGTATAGGCTTCCGGGATGCCGGCGCGCCGGCAAATGGTCGTCGCCTTGAACCGCTTACCGCCGTCTGTGGCTGCGGCGCACACCAGTGCGCGCAGTGCGTAGGCGCAGCCTTTTGAATAGAGACGAAACATAACGACAATCCCTCGAAGCAAAATAGTAGAGACGGATTCATTCGTGTCCGGTTGACACTTGGTTTATGTCTTCTGGATTCCCGCAGGCGGGAATCCAGAACGCTTCGCGCGGCCCCCGCATTGGCTATGAACGTTGCGCACGGCCATCCTGCAAACTTGTTTGACCGAACACGAATGAAACGGATTGTACTCTTCTTTCGGGTTGATTTCATGTTTGCCGCTTGCGTCGTGGAGCCCCTGTTTCATCGGGCGATGCATTGGGAATGCTTGAAGGCATGAGCAAGCACCATGTCTTCGATCAAAAGAGATGTAACCGAGTGTTGGTCTGTGTTAGTCTCTGTCGCAGTGGTGTGATTTTCCGGGAAAAGGGTGATCGCGATGAAAAACAAGGTTCCACAGCCCGCAGCCGTGGCGGGGGATATGGATTGGTTTGTGCAGGCGCGTTTCGGCATGTTTATTCACTGGGGCACGTATGCGGCGGCGGCGCGCCATGAATGGGTGAAGCACAATGAGGAAATCCCTGACGCGGAATATGAGAAGTATTTCCGCCATTTCGACCCTGATTTGTTCTGTCCGCAGGAGTGGGCGCGGATGGCCCGCGAAGCGGGCATGAAGTACATGGTGATCACGTCGAAGCACCACGAGGGCTTCTGCCTGTGGGACACGCAGTACACGGACTACAAGGCGACGAATACGCCATGCGGCAGAGACCTGCTGCGCGAGGTGGTGGATGCGTTTCGCGCCGAGGGACTGCGGATTGGTTTTTATTACTCGTTGATTGACTGGCACCATCCCGATTTCACCATTGATCCCGTCCATCCGATGCGGAACCATCCCGACGCGGCGCGCCTCAATGCAGGCCGGGACATGACCCGCTACCGGGAATACATGCGCAACCAGGTTCGGGAATTGCTCACAAATTTCGGGGATATTGATATCATCTGGTTCGATTTTTCCTATCCCAACGCCGAACACAAGGGGCTGAAGGGCAAGGGGCGGGAGGATTGGGACAGTGAAAGGCTGCTGGCGCTGGCGCGCGAACTGCAACCTGGGATTATCGTGGACAACCGTCTTGATCTGCCCCCGGAAATGGCCGACATCCACACGCCGGAGCAGTTTCAGCCGCACGGCTGGGTGACGGTGGACGGCAAACCGGTCTATTGGGAGACATGCCAGACCTTCAGCGGCTCCTGGGGCTATCACCGCGACGAGGCGACCTGGAAGAGTCCGGATCAGTTGATCCAGATGCTGGTGAATACGGTGAGTTGCGGCGGGAACTTGCTGATGAACGTCGGCCCGACGGCGCGCGGCGCCTTTGATGACCGGGCCGTACGGGCGCTCCAGACGTATGCGGAGTGGATGGGACTGCATGCGCGGTCCATCTACGGCTGCACGCAAAGCGTGTTCGAAGCGCCGCAGGACTGCCGCTACACGCAGCACGGCAACCGCGTGTATCTGCATGTGTTCGCCTGGCCTTTCAGGCACCTGCACCTGCCCGGTCTTGCAGGGAAAATCGAATATGCGCAATTGCTCCATGACGCATCGGAAATAAAGGTCCTCGAAGCGCCCGACGACAAGCCGCTGCCGGAATGGATGAAACCGGGGTCTGTCACTCTCGAACTGCCGGTAATCAAGCCCCGCGTCACCGTGCCGGTGATCGAGTTGTTCCTGAAATGACCCGCCATGAGTTACCGGATCGGCATTGACACCATTTTTCTGCGGCCGACGCCGAGGCTGGGTCATACGGAATATTGCTCCCATGAGGGACTGCGCGCCGTCGTGGAGGCAAAGAGCAGTCAACGCTTTGAAGACGCGTGGGACTTTGATCTGATTTGGAATACGCATGACGGCCCGACGCCCTGGAGCGAGCGCGGCCGCACCACGGACATGGGCCACGCGGAGTTCCTGGAAGGCGGCATTGACCGCCGTGAGGCGACGCCGTCCCCTTTCCGGACGATCCACGAGGTGCATGCCTTCGATGCCGTTTGCGAGTATGGCCTGCCGGACATGGATGGGCTGATTGTTTTCTATGAGCAGCATTACCGGGAAGGACGGCAACAGTATCCAGAACAGGTGTTCACCGGGGGCTATTACAAAACCATGGTATCCGGCGCTATCGAGGCGTTTGGTTGGGAATGGCTGCTTACTGCGGCCGCGTATCACGACGTTTTTGAGCGCATTCTGGATTCCATTTTTCGACTCAGCCTGCACCACTATCATGCCTGGGCGCGCACCAGCATCGAGGTGTTCATCTGTCACGATGACATGGTCTGGACGCAAGGGGCTTTCATGAATCCCGCGTTCTATCGCCGCGTGATTTTCCCGCGATACGCCGCGCTGTGGAAACCCCTCAAAAAGGCCGGAAAGAAGGTCCTGTTCTGCTCCGATGGCGATTGGAACATGTTTCTGGAGGATATCGCGGATGCCGGGGCGGACGGTTTCATCTTTGAGCCGATGGTTCCCTTGGATCGCGTGGTCCGCGACTTTGGCAAAACGCACGTGGTTGTCGGCAGCGCGGTGGACTGCCGCACTCTGACCTTTGGCAACACCGACGCCATCCGCGCCCAAGTGGACGCCACCATTGCCTTGGCGATGGACTGCCCGGGATTCATCGTGGCCGTGGGCAACCATATTCCCAGCAATGTGCCGGTGGAGAATGCGTTGTTTTATATGGATTATCTGCGCGCGCATTGGCGGCGCTGACTGTTCAAGGAACAGGGTAAATCTTTCCCGTTTCCGGCCTGAAATACTGCTGTCAAGCAAAGGAGGCAAACCATGATTGCTCGCATATCGGGGCAATGTGTCGCAGTGGTGACATCTGATTCGGTGATGCGCAAGGGCGCGGGATTCGGCCGTCTTATGGCGTGGACGGTTGCGATGTTGCTGACCGTTCATGCGCCGGAAGCGGCCGAATTCAAAGGCGACCCCTATACGGACGGCGATGTGTATGCGGATACCTGGGTGGCCACGGACGCTTTGGGGCGGGCCCAACCCGGTATCGAAGAAACGGGGCCGATCACACCGGGGAAATGGGTCGGCATTTTCTATTGGACCTGGCACGTACCCAATCCGAACGGGCCGTATGACAACACCAGAATCATCGCCGCCGCGGGCGAGGGGGGCGCTGTGGTCTGGCCTGAGAGAAACGCCCCCCATCACTGGGGAGAACCTGAACTCGGTTATTATCTGATGACCGACCCCTTCGTAATACGGAAACATGCAAGCATGCTGTCTGATGCCGGCATTGACGTGATTTTCTTCGATACCACGAACCCGCCGTTTACCTGGAAGGACGAATACGAGGCGCTGTGCCGTGAATACGTTGCCATGCGCGCCGAAGGCGCGCGCACGCCCGCCATTGCGTTCATTGCGCCGTTCTGGGATCCGACGCCGGTGACGGACCTGCTCTGGCAGGACCTCTACAAGCCCGGTCTCTGGAAAGAACTCTGGTTTGTCTGGGAGGGCAAACCGCTTATCCTCGCAAACAAGGATTTCATCAGGGATGAAGAGATGCTTGCCTTTTTCACTTTCCGTCGTCCCATGCCGGACTATTGGCTGGGACCGGACGGCCCGGACCAGTGGAGTTGGCTGGAGGTGCATCCGCAGCATGTGTTCAGGAACAGCAGGGGAGAGGCGGAGCAGATGAGCGTGGGCGTCGCCCAGAATGCCCTGCCCGAGACCCCAGGCCCCGCCCCCATGAGCCACAAGGCCGGGGCGATGGGTCGGAGTTGGCACAACGGCGCGAAAGACACCCGGGAAGGCGCGGTCAACCTCGGGCTGAACTTCGACGAACAGTGGCGGCGCGCCATGGAGGTGAACCCGGCGTTTATCTTCGTCACCGGATGGAATGAATGGATTGCGGGTCGCTACACCGAATGGAGCAAGTACACCGACGCGGACTGCTATTACCCCGGCGGGTTGTTTGTGGACCAATACACGCATGAATACAGCCGCGACTGCGAACCCATGCGCGGCGGGCACACCGACAACTACTATTACCAACTGGCGGCATGGGTGCGCCGATTCAAGGGCGTGCGCGAAAGGCCGTGCGCAAAGGGACCTTCTTCCATCACGATTGACGGCCGCTTCGATGATTGGGCTGATGTCACACCGCAGTACCGGGACACCATCGGTGATGTGACGCACCGCGATCATCCGGGATACGGAACCCTCGTGTATCGCAATGACACGGGCCGCAATGATTTTGTCCTCGCCAAAGCGGCTTATGACCGGGATAATCTCTATTTCTTCATCCAGACGCGCGAGGCCATCACGCCACACACCGACCCTCACTGGATGAACCTTCTGATTGACATGGACCAGGATGCGGGGACCGGCTGTCTGGGGCATGACTATGTGGTGAATCTTGAAGTGCCAAGCGCCACGGAAACGACGGTGAAGGCCTGGATAAACAACGTTTGGGTGAGCGTCGGCACCGCCGCATACCGCGTAAGCGGCAATGGCATGGAGATCGCCGTTTCGCGCGCACTGCTTGAGGCGACCGGAGAAAGCCCTGTCTTTGATTTCAAGTGGGCGGACAACGTTCAGGACCTGAGCGACGTCGCCGACTTTGGCGTCAATGGCGACAGCGCTCCGAATCGGCGCTGGAATTACCGTTTTTGCGTGGCATTGGAGTAAGCGCGCGCCCCAGGCATGGGCCGTTGCGCATTTGCCGGGGATCGGCCAGACTTGCTATGCTGCATTCCCCCCCATTGACCCGCTGGAACCGGTGCGGCGAAGCATGGGAACAGGCAATAGGAAAAGCGGAGCACCAGTATGGCCGTTGAGGCAGGACCGTCCAAGGAGGACATGTCGGAGGACACGGGTGGACGCGGGCGCACCTTTCGCTTCATCCTGGTCTTCGTGGTGGTCGTCCTGTTCCTGCTCACAGGCTACCGCTACGCCATCAACACGCGCCTGAACGACTGGTATCTATTCCAGGTGGCGCGCCACACTTCCTGGGTCCTGGGAAAAGCAGGTCATTCCTCAGAACTGGAAAGCGCCTTGCGGGCGGGGCCAAGCCCCAGGGAAGCACGGGCCTCCCTGAACGCCTGGAAACAGGGACGGGAAGCGCCGACCGCTGAGGAGGTGGCTGCAGCGTCCAACGCCCCCTTGACGCCGTGGGAGCGCTGGAGTTACCGGGCCTATCAGACACGGCAGGCGACGCATGGGGGTTTGCACGGTCCGCATGTTTCGTTTGTGTTGCGTCCGGGTATCACCCAGCAATTGCGTCAGGCGCAGGCGCAACTTGAAATCCTTGAAACGGACAACGCGCTGAGCGCCGGGGAGCGCGCGGCAAAACGCGCCGAACTCCAGAAAGAAATCGAAGCATTGCGCGCCCGGCACCGGGAATTCATGGAACGCCGAGGCGAGGGAATCCACCCGGAACGCGGCAAATTCTTCGATTTCTATGTTGTTTCCGAATGCGGGGCGATTGAAGTGATGGCCATTTTCCTGGCGGCGGTCCTTGCCTTTCCGACACGATGGTGGAAACGATTGGTCGGATTGATTCTGGGACTGCCGGTTATGTATGCCGTGAACATTTTCCGGCTCTCCTGCCTGGGGGTGATCGGCGCATTGACGGCAGGCGGCAAAATCTTTCATTTCTCCCATTATTACGTTTGGCAGGCGATTTACATCATCTTCGTCGTTGTGGTTTGGCTGGCTTGGCTGGAGTTTCTTGTGAATCGCGAACGACGGATGCCGCCGTTTTTCCGAACGGTGTTTGCGTCCCGGGCGCGGATTCGCCGCGTGGCGATGTTTGGCGTGCGATTCGCCGCGGGTATTGTTGTTTGCGCGGTGCTGTGGTGGTGGTTCGTACCGGTGTATGGCCGCGCGTTACTGGCCATATGCATGTGGATTCTTCGCTGGACCACCAGCCTGCCCATTGACGGCGGGCGCATCGAAGCGCACGGGCTGCTGAACACGGAAACACGCCTCATCTTTGAAATGGCAGGCCGGGAGCCGGCGCTGCCCATTGCGCTGCTGGTGACCAACATCCCGCCGTACATCGCGCTGGTGCTGGCCACCGCGGGCCTGCGCCTGTGGCGGCGCCTCCGTATCCTCGCCTATGGCTGCGGCATCCTCGTGGCAGGGCATATAGTGTTCATCGTTGTGGTCCTGCGCTACCAGGAGGCGCTACAAAAAGCCAGCGAAGTTCCCACTGCCATTATCCAGTTTTTCCTCACGCTCCCCTTCTTGCTCTGGATCGTGTTCGCCTATTGGGGGCAAATGATGCGGTATCTCGCCAGTCAGGAGGGACGAAGCGGCGGCCAGCCGCCGGACAGCAGCGGCGGTCAGCCGCCGGACAGCAGCGGCGGTCAGCCGGGAAGCACTCCCGGCGGTCCGCCGCATGGCGTCGCTGACCCTTCGCTTCCGTCAGGCGCGGCGCCTGACGAAACAGCCCGGCGCATGCCGGTTTCCCCCACTTGTGTTTTGCCCGGAGAACCAATAGACTTTCAGGAAAACAGCGGCAAATCAGGAGAAAAAAAGATGGAACTGCGTGAACGAATTGATAAATGCCTCCAGGAAATGCGCAATCATCTCTTCAACGAACTCCTGCCGTTTTGGACGACGCACGGGGTGGATGAACAATACGGGGGGTTTCTGACCTATCTCGACAAAAACGGCAATCCCACCGGCGAAACCCTGAAAACCCTCGTGTGCCAAACGCGTATGATCTACACCTATTCTTCGGCCTGTCGCGCACAAGTGGCCGATGCGTGTTTCCTGGAAATTGCGCGACAAGGGGTGGATTTCCTCATCAAACACTTCTGGGACCAGACGAACACGGGCTGGTATTGGACCTGCCGGCAGGACGGTACGCCCCAGGATCGCAGCAAGATCATGTACGGCCATTCATTCGCCATCTATGCGCTGAGCGAATTCGCCATGGCCTCCGGCGATCGCCGCGCCCTGGAAATGGCCGAGGAAACCTGGCGCTGCATCCGGGTCCATGCAGCGGATATTCTGAACGGAGGTTTCGGGGAGTTTTTCGAGGAAGACTGGTCGCCCAAACAGCCCGGCGTTTACGGCGGTGACCGAAAATCGCTCGACGTGCACATGCATCTCATGGAGGCATTCACGAATCTCTATGAAGCCACCGGCGAGGCGCGCCACCGGCGCGATGCCTGTGATGTCATTGACCTGCTGTTCAGACATATGATCCATCCCGAATACGGTACGGGTATCGCCCAGTTCTCATTTGACTGGACCCCGCTGCGCGCCATCATCTTCAAGAATGTCTGGGGTTCAGACCGTGACGTGGAGGATCAGGAAGGCCGTCCCTTGAACAACACCAGTTATGGACATAACGTCGAGTTCGCATGGCTGCTCAACCACTCCATACGCATTCTGGACCTGGAACTGGAACGGTACAAAGAATCCATGCGCAAAATTTTCGACCACTGCGCGAAATACGGCATTGATTGGGAACGCGGCGGCGTTTATTGCGAGGGAGCGCACGATGGTCCCGCGCGCGAACGCAACAAAGAATTCTGGCAGCAGGCGGAAGCACTTATCGGTTTTCTCGACGCATGTCTGCTCTTCGGGCCCGAAAAATACTTCGACGCCTATGAAAACGTCCATCGCTTCGTCATGGATTACGTCATCAACCACGCAGTCGGCGAGTGGTACCCGCTTTTCGACGAAAACAACAACCTGCTCTGGGACTACATGGGCCACGCCTGGAAGATCAACTATCACACCGTCCGCGCGGCCATTCAGTCGGAAAACCGCCTGGCCAGATTGCTGGCGCAGACCCCCTGAGTCCGTAACCGTTCACGGGGTCCAGAATGGAAAAACACTCGGAAAACCGCACTTTTCGGATCACAAGTCGTCGCATTTTGCCGCATTTTCGCGCCGTTCTCCCGCTGCAATTGCGAAAAACCCCATGTTTTTTGGGGGTCAACCCCGTGAACGGTTACCTGAGTCCACCATTGTCATTCAATGCAAACATCGCGAGGCGCCGCCATTGTCCGGTGGTGAAAAAATCTGGTCTTGTCCGCCGTAAAAATCCGAATCGCGCCAGTTGTTGAAGCCGGCGAACTTGTGCATTTTGTATATCCGGACATTTCGGTCCAAATGGGACAGCCAATCCGGCATGTGTGTATTCGCAACCGGTCCACAGAAAAGCGAGTCGTCAAACAGTGCCCATTCATCTATGGTCTCCGCCGGCTGGTCGCTGTCCTCTAGGATTGGGTCGAAAAGACCCTCGGGCGTGAATCTGCCTTGCAACGGGCCGCAAGCCGCGAAGACTCTGAATTTTACCAAGTCTTTGGCAACCTGATTGGCCTGGTCATCATCCGCCACGAGCATCAGGATGGCATCTTTCCCAATCAACGTTTCCCAGCCGCCCCAGATATCGTATTGGCAGATATCGCGGTAAATGACGGGCAGACAATAGGCACGGGGCTGCCCCGGACCATAGAAACTTGCAAGCGCCGTCAAGCAGCGATCATCGGCCACGAGAAAGACCTGTTCTTGGAGAATTTCATCTGCAAAGGGTTCCAACGCATGACCGATCCGGCTTCCTTCCACATTAGGCGTCGTTTGAAAACTCCCGAGGCAGAGAATGCCCCATACGGCCACGGCATGCAGCGCGGTTAACCCATATACAACGCGGCGTGCCCGGATTGATCGCGCATTGGCGGTCGCGTATCCGAGCGCGACGGCGGCAGCGTAGTAACCCTGCATGGGCCAATGGACATAAATATCGCGCGTCATGGAAAGGCCGGCAAAAAACCCGAACGTCACCCCCCAGCAGAGAAACAGATACGCCGCCGTCTTGTCTGACCGCCAGCGAAAGAGCATCAGGGCCACCGCCCCCATGAACAGGGGGAACAAGACGGGACTGACGGAGACGAATTGCATCAACAGGAACTGAGCAGGTCGCATCACCAGGGAGATCCCCGGCGCGCCCGCATTGAGCGTCGCCATGTGATGATAGGCCGTGAACCCATAACGCAGATACCAATAGATGACTCCGACATTCATAAGAATGGCAAGGGCTGCCGCAAGATATGGTCCGCGCGTTTTTAACGGCTTTCGGTCCACCAAGATGAGATAAAGGGCAAAGGAGAGAATCAGCAATACCATGGTGTGTTTCGAAAGCAGACCCAGGCCGGCAAACAGCCCTGTCATGATCCACGCCCCCCGGCCTCCGTTCACCGCCTGATGAAACGTCAACATAGCCCCAAGCCAGAAGATCGACACCAGTTTGTTTGTTTCCACGGTCAGCACCGAGCATGCCTGGTAATACATGCCAAACACGCCAAGCGCTGTGACCAATCCCGCCATCTTGCTTTGCGCAATACCCGATCCTGAGCAATATGCGGCTGGTAGAAGCAGTAGAATGAATATCATTGCGCCTGCGGTAAAAATGGCACTTTCACCGCCTCCTGATACCAGGGAGGAAAGACGCAACACATAGGCAACCAGGGGAGGTTTGGAGTAATAACACCAATCCAGGTCTCTCGACCAGTCCCAATAATGCGCCTCATCTCCGGAAAGATCCGCACGGTCAAACGCAATCGCCGCGACAGCGCACATTCCTGTTGCAAGCATCAACAGGCCGAGTAATGCGCGCGGTTCTGCTCCGCGCAACGCAAGGAACAGCCAGCGCAGCATCCAGAACCGTTTTCCCCGGCCGGCTTCATTCGAAACGTTCATCCTTGCCAAAATCGTTGTTGTACACTGCTGTATCATAAGAGGAGATCATGTCATTGTGAGACAAAAAACCAAACCGTCTTCCTGCGATCAAAAACTTCGGTAGAGTTTGCAGCATCGCGCACAACCGGGGATGCTGCCGCCACGGAACCGGATGCAGCGCCGAAAATGCGCCGCGGCTTCATTATTGAAAATTTCCGGCAGCGGCTGGTGTCTGACATTGCCCAAAACCAACGGTAATGATTGGCACGCCACCACGTCTCCATAGGGGGTGATGCGCGCGTCGGTGTACAGATAAGAACAGCGTCCGTACGGGTGGAATCTGCCCTCGTACCAGGCGACAAAGCCTGCTTCGGAGAGATCTGGCTTGACAAAAACGGGCATTCCCGCCGCGCGACCTGCATGCTTGGCTTCATGAATGGACGCGATAACTGCGGCGGGATCGCAACGGCCAGACCCGCGCATGGGCACGTTCAGCGGTGGGGAAAGACCTTCACCAAAAAGATCCCGCCAGACCTCATGATAGGCATCCACTTCCTCGCGAGTGATGAATGTTTCATGCTGGAGCGTCAGGGCATGCGCTCCGGCTCTTGCGATCTCCACAACCACCTCTGAGAGTCGCTCGACATTTTCCGGAAGAATGACGCAATTGACCAAGACGCGTGTTTGCGGGGAGATGCGGCGCAGCAGGGCGATGTTTTCTATGATGGCATCGTACATGGCAGCACCGGTCAGGCGGTCGTGTATTTCGCGGGGGCCGTGCAAGGACGCGATGAGGTAATCCAAGTTGAGGTCACGCAACGCCAGCGCTATCTCCTGCGTCAGCAACGACATGTTCGTATTGATCCCCACCTTGAGCCTGTAATGCTTGATGCTCTTAATAATTTCCGGCATATCCGACCGGACAAACGGTTCCCCGCCCGTGAGGAAAAAGCCGGCACCCTGCGGCGACACAGACGCTGCCACGGCGCCGATCTCTTCGGCAGACAACTCCTGCCGTCCTGGAGATGGGAGACTCTTGTCCGCGAAGCAGAATGAACATTGGGCATTGCACCGATATGTCACTTCCAGTGTCACGTTAACAAGGGAATGACTGATGCCGCGTCCACGTATATAGTCCAGCCATACCTGTGGCATAAGGCGCAGCAAACGCCCCCACGACACCGAACGGATACGGTTCAGGTGGCGTATCTTTTCGATGCCTGACGCTAGTTTTTCAAACATAGGTATTGTACTTTTATAATATAATTTCATATTTACATGTATCACACATATTTTATCGCACATACTGCGTTTTTTCAAATTGTGCGCTCAAAAAACGAGAATAATTGCCCACATCTTTCCCGGTGCCATATAAGGAAGGCAGCGGGGAAGACGAAGGGATGCTGGATTACGATTTCGCATCCATTCTGCCTCACGTGATATGCTTTAAACGGCGTGCAGAGCAAAGAGATATTCAAATGATTCATCCGGCGTCGTTGTTTTGAATCCTTTGCGGACGCTGTTACAGGAGATCGTATCTATTGAACATCCTGTTGATAAGCGTGCAGCGGAATCTGGACATCATCGGGCTCAAGGGGCTGCACCATCTGCTGCTGGACCGGGGTTGGCAATCGTATTTGCTGTATCTGCCGCGTTTCGACCCGGATTCCCCGGATGACAACGCTGCATTGGCCTGTTTTGTGCGTGAACTCACGCCGGCGTTCATCGGCATCAGCCTCATGGCCATTGACTACAGTGTGGCAAAGCGGGTTTCGCGCGCCCTGAAAGAGGCGTTCCCGGAAATTCCCCTCATCTGGGGGGGGATTCATGCCACCACGGCGCCGGAGATGTGCCTGGAAGATGCCGACTATGTCTGCATCGGGGAGGGGGAACAGACGATGCTGGACCTCGCGGAGGCTGCGCAACAGGGCAGGTCGTTTCACGATGTCAAGAACTTGTGTTTTCTGGAAAATGGCGCATTGCACCGCAACCCCATGCATCCGCTTGTGACGGAACTGGACGAACTGCCGATTTCGCGGCAGATTCCGCAGAACAGTTTTGTGCTTCTGAACGGGGCCATTCATTCGCTCACGGCCGGGCATCTGGTCAGGTTCCGCCGCTACCGGGGCGGTGTTTACAAGATTCTGTCCTCGCGCGGATGTCCCTATGCCTGCTCGTATTGCGTGAACAGTTTTCTAAAAACGTTGTACGCGCACAATCCCATTCGCCGCAGAAGCATCGGCCATGTGATGGAAGAACTTGAGACGGCCATGCAGGAAGGGCCGAGGCTCACCTATGTGGACATTACGGATGATTGTTTTCTGGCCTGTACCAGGGAATATCTGGAATCTTTTTGCAGCGAATATCGAGCGCGCATCAATCTGCCCTTCATAGTCAAAGGCGCGCCGCGCTATTTCACGCAGGAGAAGATGGACCTGCTGGTGGACGCCGGCCTGGCATGGGCCAACATGGGGCTGCAAAGCGGCAGCGACCGCATCTGTAAAGAGGTGTACCTGCGACAGACCACCGCCGCCGATTTTCTGAAAGCGGCCCAATTGATTCACCGGTATCCCGTCGCGGCCTATTATGATGTGATTGTGGACAATCCCTTTGAATCGCTCGAAGATGAATTGAAAACGGCCGAAACACTTCTGGAAACGCCCCGTCCCTTCTATCTGGAGATTTTTTCGCTCACCTTTTACTATGGGACACAATTATACGAACGCGCGAAAAATGAATGCCCGGAACGTATCAAACCTGCCGTGGACAGAGACTACTATTTCCGTGAAAAGAGAGACGCGAATGTTCTGATTGAGATTGCCGGGTTCCTGCATCGCCCGCTCATGCGCCGCCTGATTGCGGCATTTCGTCGCCACGCAAATGCGCCGACAACCCGCCTGGCGTTGAGATTGGCCGCGTTCTACGCCAAGACTTTTTTGCGTCCCATAGCGTATTTTCGCCTCATCCGGCGTTCACTCCACGGTTCCTTCTGGCGGGCATGCGCCGCCATGCCGCTGTTCCTTAGCGAAGGCGCCATACGATACCTCAAGACAAAGGGGTGGCTGAAGACCCCCGCAGGGGAGTGAAGCATGGGTATGGACCATTCGACACGGGGATACCGTTCGGCATACCGTCTGCCGGACCATAAAGGAGGCGACCCGACTACCCCTGCCGGCAATATCCCTTGCCGGGAAAAGCGCACGGGCTGCGGCGGAACGGATTTGTCCGGGAGGCCCGACAATGCTTGCGCCCGAAAGGCTGTGGCATGACGCTGATCTTTTCGGACAGACGCACGGCGCTATTGCTGGGTCTGGCGCTGCTCTTGGGGCTTGTGTTGCGCTTGTGCTATCTCAGCGAATTGGTGCATGCGCCGGATTTCGATTATCCCATGAATGACCCGCAGTTCAAGGACTATTGGGCGCGGGCGATGGTGTCGGGGGACTGGTCGCCGCCCGCGGGCAAGCGGGAAGGCTTTATTGACGGATACCCCTATCCCAACCCGCCGGGCTATTCGCTGTATCTGGCGGCCATCTATGCGCTGACGGATTCGAGTTACCTTGCGCCACGCATCGTGCAAATCGCGCTGGGACTGTTCAATATTGTCTTGGTTTTCTATTTGGGCCGCGTATTATTTGGGCGGACTGCGGGCCTTGTCGCGGCATTCCTCATGGCTACCTACTGGTCCATGATCTACTATGAGGGGGAGTTGAACCAGCCGGTTCCGTTTATCACGTTGATCCTGTGCCTTATGCTTGTCTGTCATCAGTGGGTGCGGCGGCCCGCACCATTTCACGGCCTGATTGCGGGGCTGTTGCTGGGCGCGGCGGCGCTGATGCGCGGAGAAGGGATCAGCATGGCGCCGGTGGTGTTCCTGTGGGCCGCGTGGGCCGCATGGCGGATGCAGCGCGGGCGCGTCTTTGCCGTCTGGGTGACCGGATTTATCATCGGCGTGGCGCTGCCGGTGTCTCCGGTGACCGTCCGCAACTATCGCGCAAGCGGCACGTTCACGCCCATCGCGCACACCGGCGAGGTCAGTCTGATGATCGGCAACAGCGATGGCGCGGATGGGTATTCTCCCGATACGCCTGCATTGAGAAGGCTCGTGCCCGATGGCGGCTGGAGTGTCTTCGACCTGCCCACAATGATGGAGACGCTCGCGGCGGAGATGGGCAGGGAACGCCTGACCTACCGGGAATGGCGGGACTATTTCGTCTCCAACGCGCGCGCCTGGATACGCGATCATCCCGTTGAATTTCTCCGGCTCATTCTCAAGCGCGCCGTGCTCTACTGGAGCCCCGCCGAGATTGACGAGAACAAGGTGACGACGTATGAAAAGGAATGGTCGCGAACCCTGCGCCGTCTGCCGGGATTCGCGCTGCCGCTGACCGTGCTGGCCTTGGGGTTGTTGCTGTTGCTGCGCGACCGCGTGTGGGTTCGGCAAGCCGATGCGCCGGACACGGACGCCTCGTCGGCGCGACGCACCCTGGTATTGTTGCTGGCGTTTTCGGCGGCATACCACGCGATATTCCTGCCGCTGATCGTGGGCGCGCGCTACCGCGTCCCGCTGATTCCCTTCATGTTCGTTATCGGCGGCTACGGTTTGTGGCGTATCGGCGTCTTTTTCTCCAGTCGAGATTGGCGCAACGCCGCCGGCTGGGGCGCTGCAGCACTGGCAATTTTCGCCGTGGCGCATATCGAGTTTATTCCCGTCGCGCCGGACCTCTCCCGGTGGAACGACGAACGCCGCACGGCCTACATGGCCAGGGGCCGCATTGAGGCAGGCATCGCGGATTTTCAGCAGTGGCTGGCGCGTCGCCCGGATGACCCCTACGCCCATTACCACCTCGGTGTGCTGCTCCTGGAAAAGGACCATGCCGCAGAGGCGGCGGAACATTTCGCAGCCGCGCTCCGCCTCCGTCCCGAATACCCGGAGGTGCACTACAACTACGGCATCGCGTTGTTTCGGACAGGCCGGACGGATGAGGCCATCGCCCAGTTCCGGCAGGCGATTGCCGTCCACCGCGACGACGCTGTGGCCAGATTCAATCTCGGTCTGGCGCTGGCCGCCGCCGGTGATACGGACGCGGCCATCGCGGAATACCGCGAGGCCGTCCGCATGAATCCCGCGCATCTGGACGCCCTGAATCACCTGGGCTTTGAATTGGCGAGAAAAGGAGAACGGGAAGAAGCGGTGCGATTGTTTCGGGCTGCGTTGGCAACCGCCCCGGAAGACCCGCAGTCCAACTTCAATCTGGCCCATCAACTCGCGGCACAGGGGGATCTGGAAGACGCCATCGCGCATTACGAGCGGGCGGTGGCGGCACGGCCAGGTCAGGCGGACTATCATTTCAATCTTGCGCTGGCATACGGCAGGAAGAATGATTTTATCAAGGCCGCAACCCATTTCGAGGAAACGTTGCGCATTCAGCCCGATTACGACGCCGCATATTCAGACTATGCGTTTGCGCTTGCGAAAACGGGACGTTTTGACGACGCCGAACATTTCGCGGAGAAGGCGGTCGCAGCACGGCCCGATGACCCCCGTGCATGGTTCAACGTGGGGTGCGCCCTTTCCGTGATGGGGCGCCACGAAGCCGCCGCAGATTATTTGCGCGAGGCGTTGCAGCGCGACCCCGACTACTCGGATGCATGGAACAGTCTGGGTAATGCACTTGCACAACAGGGGGACCTCGAAGGCGGGCTGGACGCTTTCCGCCGCGCTGTCGCGCTGAAGCCGGACCATGCAGGGGCATATTTCAATCTAGGCTACTATCTGGGGCAAGCAGGAGACTTGGAAGGGGGCATACGTGCGCTGCGGGAAAGTATTCGCCTCGATCCCGCGTACGCCGATGCCCACTACAACCTTGGTTTGCTCCTGGAAAAACAGGACGAAGCGGCACAGGCCATTGCGGCGTTCACCATGGCTCTGGAAATCAACGGACGGCATGACGGCGCACACGCCGCCCTTGGTTTCCGCCTGCTGGCCCAAGGCGACCAGGAAGCGGCTCTGGCGCATTTCCGGCAGGCCGCCCAAAACAACCCGTCGAACGCCTCCGCGTGGTATGGCATCGGCCTTGCCTTGCAACATGCGGGCCGTCATGCCGAGGCCGTGGATGCGTTCATCAAGGCGCTGGAGACCGACCCGGCCTTTGAAGCGGTTCATTACAACCTCGCGTTGGCGTTGGCAAACAGCGGCCGCCATGAGGAGGCGCTGCCCCACTATGTGCAGTGCCTGCGCGTCAGTCCGGACAACGCCAACGTGCGCTACGACTATGCCGAAGCCCTCGCGGGGGCGGCGCGCTGGAAGGAGGCGGCCGCTCAATACGAAGAGGCCCTGGCGCTGAAACCCGGCTATCTCGACGCCATGAACGGCCTGGGTGCGGCGCTGTATGCCATGGGTCGTGTGGAGGATGCCTTAGCGCAATTTGAAAGCGCCCTGCAAATCGCGCCGGAAAATCCCGGTGCGTTGTTCAACAAAGGCTATATCCTGTGGCAGCGCGGCGATTCCGATGAGGGCATTGCATTGATACGCCGCGCTTTGGAACACGATCCGAACAACGCCGCCATCCACCTTAACCTGGGTCTGGCAATGAACGCCACCGGTGATACCGAGGCGGCGCGGAAACATTTCGCCGCCGCGGTGGCGCTGGAGCCGCGTCTCGCTCCGGCCCATCATCATCTTGCGGATTTGCTCGCCGCCAGGGGGCGCACCGATGAAGCCATTCGGCACTACGAAGCGGCGCTGAACGCCAACCCGGATCATCCCGACTCCGCAAAAAACCTCGCATTTCTGCTGCTGAACAAAAAGGAACATCGCGCCGCTGCGGAGCGCTTCCGCGCAGCCCTGATGTCGGACCCTGCAGATGCGGATGCGCGCGAAGGACTGGCCGATGCCCTCACCACGCTCGGCGAAGCCGAAGAGGCGCTGACACTCGCCCCGCAGAACCTCGATACGATCCGGCGGCTGGCCTTCCTTCTGGCGAGAGCCGGCAACATGGATGGCGCCATCGGCCAATTCACGACATATCTGGAGGAACGTCCCGAAGATGCGGAAGCACATTGCGGATTGGGCGACGCGCTGGCCTGCACCAACCGCATGGCGGAGGCGCGCTCCCATTACGAGGAGGCAATCCGTCTGAATCCGGATTTCGCGCTGGCGCATAACAATCTTGCGGACCTCCTGGTGCGCCTTGGCGACAAGGCGGCGGCCATCATGCACTACCAGGAAGCCGCACGCCTGAACCCGGAGAACCCGGATACCCGGGCCAATCTGGGGTCGGTGCTTGCCAGAGATAATCGGCTGGACGAGGCAACGGAACAACTGCGTGAGGCCGTCCGGTTGGACCCCCGGCATGCCGGCGCGCATTTTGTGTTGGGGCAGACCCTGATGCGGCTTGGGGACCTTGACGGGGCGATCTCACATCTTCAGCGCGCCTTGCTGCTGCGGCCCGACTGGCGCGAGGTGCGCGAACACCTCGACCGTGCACTGCAGGAACGCGACGTGGCGGCGCAGACGCAATAGCGAAATTCGTTACATTTTGGCGCAGCGAGGTGCAGCGGGGGATGTCCCCCTTTGAAGGGGGTGGCGCGGAGCGCCGGGGGATGTGAAAGGCCATATGGTGCGCCCCTACGACCCATGCGCCATTGCGCTAAAATGTTACCGAAATTCTCAGACTCACACTTGCTACAAGTGGTCGCTTCGGTCTGGCGCCGTTGCTGATTCAACCTCCGGACTATGCATACGAAGCGCTGTATCACGTTCTGTTGCGGCCTGTATCGCATCCTTCGGTGCGCAGCGATATAAGTAAAGGTTCCTCATGCCGAGATAGACCGTTCTCGTGAAGGGGATGTCCCGGTCGCGGCAGAACCTTTCCAGACGCGGGAGGATTTCATCGGCCTCAGCGCCAGTGCCCATCACCACCCAGACAACCGACTCCCGGCCCAGCGCCATCTCGATGAATTCCCATGCATCAATCTGGTAATCATGCCGGGCGATGCGCAAATCGTGGGACCCCAGATTGAATTCCAGCACGCGCAGATCATTCCAATCCGGCACAATCACCAATTCACCCGGGCGCGCCTCGGCGCGCAACTGCCGCGACGCACTCAGGTAATCCGTGCGCATCGGGAATTGATCCGCCATGAGGGTTTGCAGGCCCATGAGCGCGATCAAGGCGCCGCCACAGAGGACACGCGTGACCGGCCAGCGCAATCCGGCAATACCCGCCCCGACGATCAGGTATAAGCCGGGATACGCGTAAATAAGATAACGAGCCTGTAATGAATGGGGCTTCCATAACAATGCCATGGCATACAACGCAAACAGCGGCACGGCATACCAGAGGAACACCAGAAGCGTGGAGAACACACGGTGCGATTCATCGGTTGACATCGGCCGTTCCAGACGGCGCACGGCAATGGTCAGCAGCCGCCAGAACGCCAATGAAGAACCCAGCAACAATACTCGCACCAGCGCCGTTTCCGCATCGCTGCGAATATCGAGCAACCAGTCCTGCAGCGCGGTGAGGGCAATCTCGCGTGATTTGTCGGGATAGCCGATGAGGCACCGGAAGTATTCACCGTCTGAACACAGCAAGACATTGGTGAATTCCCGCCATGGCGGCCGCCCTAAGGGGGGATCCGGCGCCCAGACCATGCTGCGTATCCAAGCCGCCAGCGGAATCAGCATGATCGCATGGACAGCCGTCCACAACGCGAACGGACGGCCCCTCGTAGTTCCGCGTAACAGAAGAAACATTCCCTGGGGGATAAGCGCCAGCACACCGAAAAGATGCGTCCACCACAGCGATACATTGGCCGCAACATTCAACACCCGCCAGCCCCGGCGGCCGCTCTCGCATGCCTGAAACAAAGACAACAGCGCCAACGCGCCCAGCAGCGCCATCAACGAATAAGGCCGGATGCCTTGCGCATGGAAAATCTGAAACGGCGACAAAACCATGCACAGCCCGGCCACAAGGCCGGCAATGCGTCCGAAGAAGAGTTTGCCAATGACATAAATCAAACCCGCCGCACCTGCGCCGAACAATATGGACAGCCAACGGATGGCTTCCGGGGATGTGCCGAAAACCTGCGCCCAGCCGTATTGCAGCGCGTAGTATAGTGGGACCATTTCCCAGTTTTCGCCGCGCTGTTCGAAAAGGAAGCGCCAGAGATTCGGCGCATCCAGATAGGCCATGCTGAAATACTCATCCAGCCAGACGGATTCCGCCGACAGATGCCGCGCCCGCAACGCCGCCGCCGCCACGGCGATCATCAGTCCTTCCAATGCCAGCCATCGGTGTTTCCATCGGATTTCGTCCAACACCATAATGAAGCGCTCCAGCGTTTATCATACTGGTTTCACAGGCCTAGCGCTATTCTAGCGTGTGCACCATGCAATAATGCCGTGGAAGGACCGGCGTTTTGCGGAAGTGGCAAAAGAACACATGAAGCCCTGCGTTCATGGTATTTCGATATCGGAGCCGCCCGAGATTCTGTGATGAAAATGATTACCGCGGAGACGGGCCCTGCGTATTGCGAATACTGGACAGGAGGCGCAGATTCTGCCGGTCTCACACTTCATATGTCCGGCGTGTGGCGATTATCAGGCTACGCCACGCTGCGTGCGGCGAGGATTTTGCGGGTGAGATTGAGCAAGGCGGCGATATCGAAGGGTTTTTGCAGGCAGCCATGCACGCCGTATTCGAAGCCGATGGCGGAGGTGTCCTCCACGCCGGCATCGGCCAGCAGAATGATGGGCATGCGCGGGTTTCGCACGCGGAGGTACTGATGGGCGGGGGAGCCGTCGGTGGCGGTGAGGGTGAATTCGAGGATGGCGAGGTCAATCTTCTTTGACAGGGCGGCGGCGAGGGCTTCCAGTCCGTCTGCGGCGGTAACGGTCTCAAAACCTTGGGTTGCCAGGGTCGCGGCGAGCACTTCGCGCAGTTCCTCGCTGGGTTCGGCGACAAGCGCGAGAGGGCGCGGGTTTTCCGGTTTTGTTGTTGGCGATGGGGGTGTCTGTGGCGGGGCATCAGGGGTTGCTTGGGTTTGTGAGGGGGTTGGCGGTCTGTTGGTGCTTGCTGTGGGTTGATCTGACACATCAGGCACGGGATGCGTCGTTTCGGGAAAGTCCTGTTCGGTGGCGGCGGGGAGGGTGATGGTGCAGGTCGCGCCCTTTCCCACGCTGCCATGCAGGGTGATTGCGCCCCGGTGCCGTTCGATGATGCCGTGGCAGACAGCGAGGCCGAGGCCGCTGTTTTCCGTCGAGGTGTGGGTGGTGAAAAAGGGTTCGAAGACGCGGTCGAGCGCATCCGGGGCGATCCCGCAACCGGTGTCTGCGATCTGTATGACGATGGCCCTGCGGTCGTGGACAGGTTTGACGCGCAGGGTCAGTGTGCCGCCGTTTTCGGACATGGCATCTTCGGCATTCTGGAGCAAATTGGAAAACACCTGTTTGAGTTGCAGGGGGTCTGCGCGGGTTGGGGGGATGTCCTGGGCAAAATCTTCGACAATGCGGATTTTCTTCTCCGCGAGGCGTTGCCGTCGCGAGGCAACTGTCTGTTGCAAGAGGGGAACAATGGTGATGCGTTGGAAGGTCGGTTCGCCCGGCTGGGCGAATTGGAGCAGATCATGGAGAATTCTGCTGATACGCCGACTCTGTTGGATGATGGTTTCAGCCGCGCGCCGATCCTCGGGATCAGTGATGCGGTTGGCCAGAATTTGCGCCCGTCCGGAAATGGCGGCGAGGGGATTATTGATTTCATGGGCGGCGCGGGCGGCGAGCAGGGCGATGCCGGCGAGCCGTTCTCCGCGCGCCGCCTGCTTGAAGGCCAGTTCCTGTTTCCACAGCGTGGTGGCGAGGGCTTCGCTGTATTGATCGGCGCGCTGCAGGGCGTTCAGGCGCGCGAGGGCCGCGCCCGCCGCGCCGCCGAAGGCCATCAGATCGCCGAGATGTTCCTCATCGGGAAGGAACTGAGAATCAGCGGCGTCAACAATGATCTGGCCGAAGGCGCGGCCGACGGCCGCGATAGGCACTGCGACCAGACCGTGGCGCACGAGGGCGCTGTCCAGCGCCTCAAGATCAGGGGCCAGATGTCGGAGAAGCGTCCGCAGATATGAGTCCTGCGGCGTCTTCGTGGCTTCCTCGGCGCCGTGATTATCTGATTGAAGAGCGATCACATCGGAGGATGCGTCGCGCCAGCGGATGCCCTCTGCGCGACCGTCTTCTCGCGTTGCGTAACACAGGCCCGAAGCCATGCCGAATACGTCGCGAATGGCCTCGCCGACAATGCGGAGCACGGTCATACGATCCTTTGCCGTCGCCAGTCGCCGGTTCATGGCATGCAGGGCGAGGTATCGTTGGAGTCGTTCCCGGATGGCGGGTTCCATCTGCGCGGTGGGTGGGGTGCGACCGGCAGGGGCCGCATCTCTCGTTACGGTGGCGTCCGGAATGCTTTCCGAGTGAACAGTGTCTTTTCCGGCGAGGTCGCTGAACTGCTGCCGGCTGATTCCCAGCGCGGCGCAGTGCGACGCGATGGTGTCAGGCATGGCGGCGTCGCCGATGCGTGCGGCATCGGCGAGATGCGCCACCCAATCAGCGATGGCGACGATATGAATCAGGTCCACGGCCACGGGAAGTCCATCCAGCGCGGCGGGATGATGGTGGTGCAGCCAGGCGGCTTCGGCAAACGGTTCAGGCAATTCCCACCAGGCAATGACCCATTTGCCGACCTGGGCGTGGTCCGCGCCGAATTCGCGCCGTTCCGCATCCAGCGCAGTAATACCATATGCGCCGACCGCCTCGATGATGCGCGAATAGCCCTCTTCGGTTAACGTGTCCAATGCCGCCTTGCCGATGTCATGGACCAGACCCGCCAGATAGGCTTCGGCGGGATTCCAGCGTTTGGAGATAGACGCGATGTCCTTGCATCGGCGGGCGCAGACCAAGGCATGCCGCCAGAAGGCCCGGCGGTCCAATCGTCTGCCCGCGTCCGCGGGGAAGCACTGGATCAATCCATGCCGGGCCAGGGCGATTCTCAGCCCGTCCATGCCCAGACGGGCGCACGCTGCATCCAGATCTCGCGGGGCGGAGTCAGGGGATTCGGTACGCGCCGCTTCCATGACCACTTCGATGGCCAAGGGGTCTTGCTGTATCGCCGCGCGCCATGCGGAGGATCGTTCCGGCGCGACAAACAACGCGCGCAACACTGGCGGAAGCGGCGGGATATGCACCCCCGATGCGATCTTCTCCCGGAATCCCCTGGCATCCATCTGACATCTTCCCGAAATTGCGGGAAAAGTCTAATGGCTGCACGGGGAATTGTCAATGAAAAAATGCGGGGGGGCTTTTTTTCGGGCAATGTGGACGGACTGGACAAGTGGATCAATCGTTACATTTTAGCCGAGTGGCGTGTAACGGGGGATGTAAAAGACCATATAGTGCGCCAGGGCAATCCATGCCACTCCGCTAAAGCATCACGATCAATTCAGGAGCGTTGTTGAATATGGGGCGTGGCGCCATAGCAAATATCCACAATAAGTCCGTCATTGAGAATGGAACAGCGCGCAGCCTCCATGACCAGTTCGTTGACGCTGGAATTGGCCGGCGTGGCGATGATGCCCTTTTGGTCAATTTCCGCAATGATTTCACGGCGACGCCGAAGCGCATCGGCGTCGCTCATGCCGCGCGTTTCCTGTTCGATCTGGTGCATCGCATTGATGGAGGCGGCAATGGATTCAAAGCCATATCCGACGGGGCGGCGTCCCGGTCCCTGCCAGGGAACCAGCCGGAAAAAATCGGGGCTGACGAAATTGAAGTGGGATCCGGCGCAGCCGATGCCTTCGAGGTAGCAATGGCTTACCCCCCGGAACTGGTCGTCGTGCTTGAGCAGGCCGGCTTTGTCGTCGCCTTCGAAGAACATACTCAGGCACTGCTCATTGCTGCCCGCCCCTTCGTCGGGATAGCCCAAGCCGTCGGTGACGGACAGGATCGCCCCGTTTTCGAAGATGACGCGGCCATTGGCCCACATGTACCCCTCCTTGCCGTTGGGAAAGCGGCCCTTGACCCCGGCCACGGAAACGGACACGGGCCTCAGCCCCGTGATGAAATACACCAGGTCCACATAGTGACAGCCGACATAAGTGAAGGGATCGCTGTTTTCTGTGGTAAACCAGTTCTGAAAATTGGAGTGCCGATAGTAATACGGCTCGATCATTTTGGCCTCGCCCATGATGAAGGTCCCGAAATCCCCGCGCGCATAGTGGTGCTTCGCCATCAGGGCGCGGGTGTCGAAGCGCTTGTGATATTCCACGCCGACGAAAAGCCCTTTTTCCCGGGCGAGATGTTCAATCTCGACCGCATGGCGGTATTCCTGGACCAGCGGCTTGACGCAGAGGACGTGCTGATTGCAGCGCAACGCCTCCATGACCACGGGATAGTGGAGGTGGTCAGGCAGGGCGACGATGACGGCGTTGCGGGGTTCCAGGGCGGCCAGCACGGACTTGTAAAGTTCCGGAAAGACTTTGTCAGGGGCTTCATCCAGCGAGGGATGGGGGGTGAAATTCTGTCCGGGGAAGCATTCCTGAAATTCCGGGTTCTCCTTCAGCGCGCGCAACGGCGCGCTCTGCAGCGCGCATACCGATATTCGGCGCACGATGGATCGTTGCAGATGATAGATCGAGGGCAGGATGAGATCATTGGTAATCATCCCCCCGCCGATGATGAGGACGTCCAGGGCTTTTTCCGGGTTCACGGCGCAACAATCTCCTTTTGCGTCTGGTTCTCTTCAGAATCTTCGGAAATGCGGAAGATTTCTATGTCCAACACCTTCTTGGCATCTTCCACGATTTTGGAGAGGATGGCGTTCTTGCGGGCGTTGAGCAGGCTGGTATGCAACAATTCGCGCGCCCGCTCATAGGAAATGACACCGGGCGCATTTTGCGCCAGAACCGTCATGATGTGCCAGCCGTGCCGGGAACGGAAAGGCTCCGAAACCTCGCCGATTACCAGGGTGAACAGGCGTTCCTCGACTTCCGGCAGCATCTTGCCGGGCGCCGCTTCCAGGTATTCGCCGCCCAATGGCGCGGAAACAGGGTCCTCGGAGACCTCGCGGGCGACATCCTGAAAATTCTCGCCGGCCAGAATACGGTTGCGGACCGCTTCGATGCGCTGCCGGGCGGCATCATCGTCTCCAGGGCTTTCCGAGGCGACGCGGATCAGAATATGCGCGATGTCGGCGGTGCGGCCCGTGCGGACCAAACGGCCTTCGCGCGTCCATCGCTCATATTCCCGACGAAGGTCTTGCTCGGAAATATGAATACCCGCCGTTTTCCGCTCAACCCATCTCTCCGTCATCAACCGGTTGCGAATCTCCTGCAACAGGTAGTCCTCGGTCATCCCCTCGCGCTTCAGGTATGCCTGAAAAGCGTCTTCCGACCCCAAGGCGGCGCGGCCTTGTTCATACTCCGCAGCGACCTCCTCGTCCGTCACGACAATGCCCGCATTCTTTGCCAGAATCTTGAGAATGCGTCCGTCTATGACATCCTGGAGGGTTTCACGACGGAATGCGGTGTCCGGCGTGATGCTTCGGCCCTGAATGGCTTCCATTCGCCGGAGACGGTATTCAAGGTCCCGTTGGAATTCCGCCCCGGTAATGATTTCGTCGCCGATGCGCGCCACGACCTCCGGCAACGGCGCATCGGCGGCCCTGCCCAATGATTCATTCATGGGGACAAGCGGGTCGGTATCAGGTCCCGCCCAGGCAGCCCCGGGCATACAAACGCCGATGACTATCGCAAAACGCAGTGCAACACGCATACATATTCCCATCTTCTTCAATGCATTCCCGCAAGGTGGGTGCAATGAAGTTTTCTGTTGTGGACGGTCTCCTGACCGCGCCACATAATAGTCAATGGTGGGTTTCGCTTTGCTTCACCCACCCATGTTCCAATTGCAGACGCGGCATCTTGCCGCGTCAGTTCAAGAGCGAGCGAACGCGGCAAGAGTCCCGCCAGTCTTTGCTCTCCTTGCCGTCCTTGCCGTCCTTTTTCTCAACCTGGAGACCTTCGGTCGGTTGCGTGTGGCTCGGTCTGGAGACCGGCCACAACAGATAGTCCTTTTTCTCAACCTGGAGACCTTCGGTCGGTTGCGTGGCTCGGTCTGGAGACCGGCCACAACAGATAGGTCTGGAGACCGGCCACAACAGATAGGTCTGGAAACCGGCCACAACAAACACAGATTCACAATGTCACGGTCTTTCCGGTGCTCGCTGACTTGTAAATACACTCGATCAATTCGACGGCATGGCGGCCTTCGCGGCCGTCCACAGTCGGCGAACGCCCTTCCAGAATCGCCCTGGTGAAATCTTCGATTTGACGCCGATGGCCTTCGGCTTTGAGCGCGGCCAGCGGGTCAGCGGCACCGGAACCCAGCGCCGATTCGCGGCCCATGGCCGCTTCGATTTTCGCGTCCACCGGCTTGCGTTTGCTGAAACGCCAGAAAACCAGTTCGCCGTCTTCGAGAATGGCGCCGCCCTCGGTGCCATGCACTTCGACGCGGGCGGGGTGCCCCGGCCATGTGGCGGTGCTGCCTTCTATCACGCCGAAGGCGCCGTTTTTGAATTCGACCATGGCGGTGGCGAGGTCCTCCACCTCAAGTCCTTCGTGTCCGATGCACGTGGTCTGCGCAACCACCCGTTTTGCCGGCCCCATGAAATGCAGGAGCAGATCAATCTGGTGGATGCCCTGGTTCATCAGCGCGCCGCCGCCGTCGAGTTTGCGCGTGCCGCGCCATGCCCCGCTCGCGTAGTATTCCGGCGAGCGATACCATTTGATGTAGGCGTCGCCAAGCACCAGTTTTCCGAAGCGACCGGTTTCAATGGCTTTTCGGATGTGGCGCGTGCCTTCGGCGAAACGGCTCTGAAAAACGCAACCCAGCAGCACGCCTGCCTTGTCCGTGGCGCGGATGATGCGGTCAATGCGTTTCGTACTGACTTCGAGGGGTTTTTCGCAAAGGATATGCTTGCCGGCGGCGGCGCAGATTTCCGCGATTTCCGCGCGCATGCCGCTGGGTACGCAGAGGGAGACCGCGTGAACGTCTTTGCGTTCCAGCAGCGCCCGGAAATCGGTGTAGGCGTCGGCCCCATATTGACTCGCCAGGCGGTTGGCGCTGGCCTCCACAATATCGGACACCGCGACAAGCCTGGCCTGCTTGACCCCCGCGATGGCCGCCGCATGCACCGGCCCGATATTCCCGCATCCGATTATCCCAAATCCGACTTTCGCCATGCTGTCCTCCTTCTTTTTTGTGAGAAAATATAGCATATTGAGGGGGATGGTGTCTTGTATGGAATGGACATTATGGACGGCATGGAGAGGGGGCGCTGCGGTGCGCGGTTTATTCCACGCGGGGGAGGCGGAGGGTGATGGTGGTTCCTTCGCCGGGGCGGCTGTCGGCGCGGATGTCGCCGCCGTGGGCTTCGACGATCTTCCTGCACACGGCAAGTCCCAAACCGGTGCCCTTTTCCTTTGTGGTGTAGAACGGCCAGAAAATGCGTTCCAGTTCCCCGGCGTCCATGCCGCAACCGGTGTCGCGGAATGCGATGGCGACATAGTGGTCGTCGGCCTGTGCGGTTATGGCGATTTCGCCGGAATCGCGGATGCTTTGCACGGCGTTGATGAGGATGTTCATGAAAACCTGCCGCATTTTTTCCGGGTCGGCGCGCACGTGCAGCGATGGCGGCATGGCGACGGAAACGGCAATACGCGCGGGGTCATGGTTCAGAAAGCCGACGACATCCTGGAGGAGGGCCCCGCATGCCACGGTGGTTGGATTCAGATTGACTGGGCGGGTGTATTCGAGGAGGTCATTCACTACGGTGTCGAGGATGCGCGTACCCTCCTGGATTTTGTCCACGAGTCGGGCGCGGGGGTCATCCGGGGGGATGTCGCGGGCGAGAAATGCGGCAAAGCCGCGAATGCCGCCGAGCGGGTTTCGGATTTCATGGGCCACGGTGGCGGCCATTTCGCCGATGGCGGCGAGGCGGTCGCGTTGGCGCACCTGCTCGCGCAGGGCGATGATCTCGCTGAGGTCCTGAAAGGTTTTCACGTTGCCGATGCGGCGTCCGCTCTGATCGTGGATGGGGGAATCGCGTTCGCTGATGGGCACCATTCTGCCGCTTCTGGCGCGCAGCGCCATGTCGTCGGGAATGCGCGGTGCGGCGAAGTCCCGCCCGAAAATATCCTTGAACGGCCTGCCGGTGACTTCCTTTGCTTCATATCCGAGGATGGCGGCGGCGGCGCGGTTGAATCTGGTAACGATGCCGTCGGGGTCCACCGCGATGACGCCGTCGGAGATGCTTTCGAGGAGATTGGTCAGGTATTCCGTGCTGAGGGCCAGTTCCCGGTTCTTGCCGGCGAGTTCCTGGTCGAGTTCGCCGATGCGTTCCTGCAAGCGGCGATGCGCCTCCTCCAGGGTGCGCGTGCTTTGGATGAACGCTTCAAATGCCTGCGCGAGCGTTTCGATGTCGCCGATCTCGTTTGTCATGCGTTGCGATCAATGAATCCCGGGGGTTCGTCTATTCCGGGGCGGTATCGGGTGATCATGTCGCGACCGCGCCGGACGGACTGCATGGCCTCTGCGCAGTGTTTCTTTTCCGCATCGGCCCACGCAACGGCTTCGTCATACCGACGGCGGAGCCGTCCGGCAAGTTTCTCCGCACCCGCCGCCAGGCGGCGCATCCTCTCGCGCTCTTCCGCGGGAATTCCCTGCGCGGCCCGCCACTCGGCCAGCAGGGTCCGTTGTTCACGGAGCAGGTCCGCCAGTTGCTTCTCCCGTGTTTTCTGCGTTGCGGCCAAGTGCTCCAAAGCCGCTTCATTTCCACCGGATTCCAGTCCCTCCAAATCCCGCAGCGCAGTTTCCATCCATGCGATTTGTCGTTCCATGGCGGCGCGAACGCGCTGGCAAAGGGCCATGTCATCCATGTGTCATCCCTCCTGGGCGATGGGGGTTTCGCCTCGGAGTTGCTGTTCCAGCCGGGCGTATTCCGCCTTGACGGCCGCCTCTTTCGCCCACGGCGCATCGGACGCGGCGATTTCCGTGAACAGGGCGAGACTGGCATGGAAATCGTTCAGTTTGAGCAGGGCGTTTGCGCGCTGGTATTTTGCCCAGGCAATATCCTTCTTGATGCCGGTAACCGTGTGTAGCGCGTCGGCGGCGGCCTCCTGGGCCATGGCATAGGCGTCGGCGGCGGCGCGGTAGTCGCCTTTGGCGAAGAGGTAATCGGCCCACGTGACGGCGGCGTCAATGAAATAGGGCAATTCCACGGGCGCTTCGCGCGCGCGCGCGCGTTTTTCCATCACAATGCGGCGCACGGGCGCGGGTCGGTCGGCGGCCAGATATGCTTCGATGAGGTCCTGTTCGTCTTCAGGGGCACGGGTTTCGGGATAGCCCAGATAGGCTTGTTCCATGCGTTCCAGGCCGCGGCGGGGGTCCACGCCCATCAATGCCTTGCCTTCCTTCATGAGCAGGGCATATGCGGTGGCATTCTTCACGCGCGAAAAATCCAACCGGTTAATGATGCGTCGCGCGTCCTCCGTCGCGCCCGCGTCAATCAGGTCTATCGTCGTTTCGGCGAGCACCTGCGGGTCTGTTGCAAGGGCGGCGATTTGCTTTGACAGTTCCACCACCTTTTCGGCAATGCCGAGGTCCCGATAGAGCCTTGCCGCCGCCAGCAGCACCGCCAGCCTTTGTTCGCCGTCGCCCGTTGTCACCAGGAGGTTTTCCATGCGGCTGATCGCCTGGGCGATCCGTTCCATCGCGTAGAGCACCTGCGCTTCCTCGATTCCGGCGGTGACGGCCTGCGGCGCGCGTGCATGCTTGCGGCGCAGGGAGGCATAGGTTTCGCGCGCCTGCTCCAACATGTTTAACGTGCGGTAGTGGCGCGCCGCGGTCAACAACAGCGTGGGATCATTTGCGCCGGCCTCATCCGCAGCCACCAGCATGCTTGCGGCGGCGAGGGCGTTGCCTTCGATCCCCAGCAGTTCGCCCGCATTCCGCAAGACTTGCGGGCTTTCGGGATAGCGTCTTGCCGCCTGCTGCGCCAGACGTACCGCATCCTTGCGCCGGCCGAGTTCATCCAACACCTGGGTCAATTCCACATAGGCGTCGGGAATCACGTCGCTGTCGGGAAAGAAATTGATGAGATCATTGAGGATTTCCCGCGCTTTCTCCCGCTGTCCCTTCATCCTGTACGCCTGCGCCAGAAGCAGATGGACCTGATCGTTTCCTTTTTCCGTAAATGCGTCATGCATGCGCGATTCCAGATGGGTGATGACTTCGTCATATCGTTGCTGCGTCATCGCGAGCCGCGCCAGGCGCAGGTACGCCTCGGCGCCGATGGCGTCTGTCAGATGCGCCTGTGCGACCCGCACATACAGGGTGCGCGCATCGTCCTCCATGCCGGCCATGGCGTATGCGTCGCCCAGCAGCAGGCGCGCCCCAGGCGCGTAGGGGGAACCGGGAAACTGGCGCACCAGGCGTTGTGCGTATTCCGAAGTCTCGCGGGGATTGCGCAGTTCAAGGGCGAGTTGCGCGGCTTCATAGAGCACCTTGTCGCTGTGCGGCGTGTCGGGATATTGCTCAATCAGTTGGCGGTACGCATCCATTGCGGCGTAGGGCAAGGCGTCGCTCTGATAGAGCACGGCTTTCCAATAGATGGCTTCCGGGGCGCGGGGGTGCAGGGGGGCTTCCGCGATCGCCCTGTCAATGTAGTCAATAATCTCAATGGGGCGCAACGGCTCTCCGCCATATGCAGAGTAATCATGATACATGGCGTCTATGTGCAGAAATTGGGCGTCGCTGCGCTCTTTTCCGGGCACGGCCCGCGCGATCGGGTGTTCCAATTCCCGGGCGGCCCGCGCGTAATCCCCTACGCTGTAAAAGCGTTCCGCGCGCCGCATGGCCAATTCGAGTTCGCCTGTCCTGCGAATACCGAAGGCATCCATGGAGGGGATCAATTCCCGGTTCACATAGAGCCACGTGAAAGTCCCCATGGCCACAAGCAATCCGATAATGAGCGACACCGCGATACGCAAAGTGTTTTCATACAGGAATGTGGAAAGAGCGCTGGGTTTGCGGGGCTTGGGCGGCGGCGCATAGTCTGTTGTTTCCGGAATCTCCTTATCCGGCGGTGCCACGATATCAACGGTCTCCGCTTTCCTCTTTTTCGCGGCTTCCCAAAGCGCTTTTTCCACTTCGCGTTGTTTCTCGGTTCGCTTCCGGCGGTCCGCCTCCATGGCCTGCGCCAGTTTGGCGTTCAATTCCTCCTTGGCCAGCAAATCCACTTCGGCCACGGAGGGGGAGGGGGTTGTTGCGGCGGCGGCAAGGTTTTCCGTGCCCACCGTGCTCTCTGCTTCCTGTTCCCGTTTCTCTTCCGTCTCCGATGCTCCGTTTGTATCGTCTTCAATGGAGGAAATCAGTGTCTCGATCTTTTCTTCCGGGATTGGCGCGGCCGAGGCGGGGGGGCGCTTGACGCGCGAAGACGGCGAACTCTTCTTGCTCGTCTTGGCCATGAGTTTGTCTATCTGGGTCGGCGTCAAAGGAGGCAGGGGCTTTTCTTCTGCCTCTTCCTCAATAATCAGCACATCTTCTTCGCCCACGGGCGCCAGGTTTTCATCCTCGGCGGCATCCACGAGGGGCACATCCATTTCAGCCGGTTCCGGCTCGTCTATCGTCGCCTTGATTAACAGGGCTTCCAGGGCGGACTGGTCCAACAACGAGTCCTTGTCGGGGAGCGCAGCGGACGGCTCTGCCGCCAGGGTCTCTTCCGGGAGACACGCATCGCCTTCGGCCATTTCCTCCCGACCGCTTTCCCCCATGACTGCGCTCGAAACCTTTTCCGCTTCTTCCGGAATGGGTACGGTCGTTTCCGGCGCCATTTCGCCGGAAACATTTGCTGCGGGGGCTTCTTTTCCGCTTTCGTGCGCTGCACCTGTCTCGGCGGAATCCCTTTCCGGCGCACCTTCCTGCATGAGGGCGGCCACCAACCGGTCTATATCCTCCTGTTTGGCCACGCTCTCCGAAGGGACGGATTCCTCCTTACGGGCACTGTCAACCGGTATTTCCCCCTTTGGAGGCTCGGCATCGGGTGGGGCGTTGTTCGGAATCCCTTGTTCCGAAGGTCCCGTATTGCCCGGATCAACATCGGCAGACTCCGACGGCCTGGTCTGATCGTCCTGTGTCATATTCCCAATCGCTGTCGCTTCGGCTCAACACTGCGGCGGCGCACTCACCAACCGGGGAAGGCATACGCGCCGGATTTTGCCCTGCAAAAGCCGGTGGCGATCCCCTTCAACCGCCTTACTCCGCTACAGTGTAGCACGCGCCGCCAAGCGCGGCAATCCCGCAGAAATGCCGGCGCGGAAAATGGGACGAGAATATCCCACCCAGCCGATGTGCTTTCGCGTTGTGACGATATCAATCGCTTCTCAGAGCGATCACCTGATAGGACCACCGAAAACACGGCAACACTTCAGCGGAACGGGTTTCAATTTGTTCCGCCCTTCGGGCGTGAGTTTTTTGAGGCATTGGGGAATGGCGTGGTTTGTCGGGGTGTGGCATATGGTCTTTTACATCCCCCGGCGCTGCGCGCCACCCGCTTCTTCCACCTGGCCTTTCTGGTCCCGTCCGCACTTTTACATCCCCCGGCGCTTCGCGCCACCCCCTTCAAAGGGGGATGTAGCCAAACACAGCATTCCCTGTTGTATGCCATTCCGCTAGAACGTTGCAAAACACGGAGGCTGGCCGGTGGCGGCCAGGACGCTACGCCACAGTTCGCCCTCCGGCGAGACGCGCTTCTTTCCCATGACAGCGACAGAGATGGGCACATGCGTGAAGACATCATTCCACAATCCAATCAGGACGTCGGTCTTGCCGGCCATGCCCGCGTGAACCGCGTGTCGGGCGAGTTGATCGCAGAGCAGGCTGTCGTCGCAGTTGGCGGGCACGCTGCGAATGAGGTAACTGGGATCGAAATACTTGATGGAGACCGGCATCTGCTGTTCGCAGAAGAACGCCTCGATGCGGTTGCGCAAATACAGTCCGATATCGCCCCGTTTGATATTCCCGGACGCATCGCGTTCTTCGGGAGAATCATTCATCAGGCCCTGCCCCGCACCCTCTGCAACGGCAATCAGCGCATGGCGTCGCGCAATCAGGCGCTTTTTCAGAACATTCAGAAAACCGTCATCGCCGTCCAGTGTGAAGGGCACTTCGGGGATCAGGGTGAAATTGACCTCCTGGCTGGCAAGCGTCGCGCCGGCGGCGATAAAACCGGCGTCGCGCCCCATGAGTTTGACCAGTCCGATGCCGTTGAGCGCGCCATGCGCCTCGATGTGAGCGCAGGTGAGTACGTCGCGCGCCCTCTCAATGGCTGTGGAAAAGCCGAAGGTGCGGGCGACACAGGCGATGTCGTTGTCAATGGTTTTCGGGATGCCGACAATGGCAATGGGCAGGCTGCGCCGCTGCACTTCTTCGCAGATCGCATGCGCACCGCGCTGCGTGCCGTCGCCGCCGACGCAGAACAATATGTTGATTCGCTGATCCGCAAGGAAATCCACCATGACGTCGGCGGGTTGGGGTCCGCGGGAAGTGCCCAGAATTGTGCCGCCTTCCTCGTGAATGGATTCCACCAGTTCCGGTGTCAACTGCACGGGCGGCAGACCGGCCTTGGGGTTGAGTCCCTGGTATCCGTAGCGAATGCCCAGGACATCGCGGACGCCGTAGTTGTGATGCAATTCCAGATACGCGGAGCGGATGACGTTGTTCAGGCCGGGACACAAACCGCCGCAGGTGACAATGGCGGCTCGCGTCTCTTTGGGATCAAAAAAAAGACGTTCGCGCGGTCCCGCCTTTTCCAGGAGCACTTCCGGCGTCGGCGGGGACGTGCCATGTATCTCTATCGTATGGCGCACCCGCGTCTCATCGGAAACATAATTGCCGACAATATCGCCGGATATCGTGTTGAGCCTGACCGGGGAGGGAACACGGCACGGGCCAAGTGTCGCTATCGTCACGTTTTCCGGCGTCAACATAAGTGCATGACTTCCCGTGTGTCTCTGGGGTTCGTTCATCCATTATTTTCTCACACCAGGGGAACGAATTACAGGATTTTGAAACAATCCAAGGAACAGTACAGTAGGTAGATGGTTGTCAGGGTGGATGGAATGGACAGCATGGATACGATGGACAAGATGAACAGGAGGGACTGAAAGATTCAGCAGATATCCCGGATATCCTATGCGTCCTTTCTGTTCTTTGCGTGTTTCCCAAAACCCAGGAAAACCATGGCGATTCTACGCATCATGGTTCCGGCGCGGACGGTTTGCTCTCATAGACGATGCCGAAACGCATGGCGGCGGTGGCGATGGAAATGACGGGCGAGGCGAGATTGAAGAAGCAGAACGGCAGATAAGCCAGGGTGGCGACGCCAAGCACGGAACTGGCAAAGGCCCCGCAGGTGTTCCAGGGCACAAGCACGGAGGTCACCGTGGCGCCGTCTTCCAACGCACGCGAAAGGTTCCGGGGGGCAAGCCCCAGTTTCTCATACGCGGTGCGGAACATTCGCCCGGGAATGACAATGGCCAAATACTGCTCGGCGGCGAAGATGTTGAAGAGGATGCAGGTGCCGACCGTCGCTCCGACGAGGCTCGCAACCCCATGCACCTTGGACAGAATGGCGCGCGCGATGCGCGGCAGCATGCCCGTCGCCTCCATCGTTCCGCCGAAGAACATCGCCATCATGATCAGGGAAACCGTCGAGAACATGTTCACCATGCCGCCGCGCGACAGCAGGTCGTCCACGACCGGATGCCCGCTTTTCATGACGAATCCATTGTAGGCCGTGTCGAGGATGCGGATGTATCCGGCGGCGAGCGTGAAGTCGTCGCCGGTCTTCGCCACGCATTGCTGGGGCTGCGCGAGTACTGCGACCAACGCGCCCAGCAGGCCGCCAATCACCAGCGCCGGGATGGCGGGCACGCGCCGCGCCGCAAGCACGATGACCAGCAGCGGCACCAGCAGCAGATGCCAGCGGATTTGGAATGCGCCTTCGAGTGTCGAAACGATGTCCTGAATCATGGCGGGGTCATAGCGGCCGGGCGTGTAGAGCAGGCCGATGCCCGCAAAAGCCAGTACGGCCAGCGTGTATGCGGGGATGGTGGTGTAGAACATGTGCCGGATGTGGGTGAACAACTCGCTGCCCGCCGCCGCCGGGGCCAGGTTCGTCGTGTCGGAGAGCGGCGACATCTTGTCGCCGAGATACGCCCCGGAAATGATCGCGCCCGCCACCAGCGCATCGGGGAATCCCAGCGCCTTGCCGATGCCGATCAGCGCCACGCCCACCGTACCCATGGTGGACCAACTGCTCCCAATGGCGAGCGACACGAGCGAGCATATCAGGCATGCGATAAGCAGAAAGACGGTGGGATTGAGGGCTTTGATCCCGTAGTAGATCATCGTGGGCACAATGCCGCTGAGAATCCACAGGCTGATGATGCAGCCCACGATCAGCAGAATGATGATGGCTTCCATTGCGAGTACGATGGACTTGATGGCGCGCAGTTCGATCTCGCGATAGTTCAGCCCCAACACCATGCGCCCCAATAACGACGCGAGCAGCCCCGACAGCAGCAGCGCCACCTGGTTCGGTCCGGAGGAGGCGTCATCGCCAAAGAAACAGACGTTCGCTCCCAGCAACGCGATCAGCACGGTGCACGGAATCAACGACAATTTCAACGACGGCGCGGGCGGCTCATGTTGCATGCGGCATCCTTATTCGGAATATGGTTATTTTCCAAAGCGCAGGCGGATATAGTCCCGCGCGGCCTTCAAATCTTCGAGGGCTTCTTGCGCTTCGCACATGGGCTTGATTTCGCCCCGGACGGCGCGCACGAAGTTGACCGCCTGTTGACGCATCGCGTGCACCCAAGGCAGATCGGGAACGATGGTCTCCGGTACGGCTCCGTTGCCGGGATCGCGCAGGATTTCCACGCGGCCCGGCCGGTTTGACGCCAACGGCGCAGGCAGCGAAATCTTGACGTAGCCGTGTTCAAAAGCGACCAGCGCCTCCTCCTGCCAGGCGATGCTGGTCGTGTATGGCGACATCTCAATGGTGCCGGTAACGCCGCTCCTGCCTTCCACGACGAGCAGCGCGCCCGCTTTGTCGGCATGCGTCACGCGGTACGGTTCGCCCATCAAATGCCGCATGAGATTGACCTGATGGATGTAATAATTGACGAAACTGATGTATTCCGCGCATGTTTTCTTGTCCATATCCGGAGCGGGCGCTTCGTACTCCAGCGGGGGCATCGGTTCGTTGCTGTTGATCAAGTCGCTGAAGCCGCCCGCGATCCAGTCACCCGCCGGCATGCAAATGCGCACATAGCGCATCGCGCCGAGTTCCCCGGATTGTTTCAGGCGGTCAATGGCGGCTTTCGCGTACATGGTGGCCGGATCACTGCGCTTGTGATAGCCGACCGTGAGCCATGTGCGGCTCCTTTTCAACGCGGCGAGGATGCGCCGGCCCGCCGCAATGCTGCCCGCCAGTGGTTTTTCGGTGAAGATCGGCGCGCGCGCCTTCAGCAATTCCGGCACAAGCACGCCGTGTCGGGTGAACATATGGGAGGCGACGATCCCGTCCAGTTGTTCGGCGGCCAGCATCGCCGCATGGTCCGGGTACACTTTCGGCACGCCATATCGCTCCGCCACAAGTTGCGCCAGTTTCGGGCGAATCTCGGCAATGGCGACCACCTCGCAGTCGGGCAACGTGGCGTAGTTCTTCAGATGCGCGCACTGGCCCATCGCACCCACACCGACAAAACCGATCCGAACCTTGTCCCCAGGCATACGCAATTGCTCCCCGTTGTCACCCTTCGTTGAAGAATACATAGAGCCCGTCTTTGCCGGGGGCGACAATGTCCATCCGGCCATTGCCGTTCAAATCCGCCACGGCAAAGTGAATGCCCAATCCCTTGCCCACGCGCGGCGGGCCGTAATCAATCACCTGCTTGACGAAGTTTTCGCCATTCCACTTGAAGTAATAGGAACCGACCGGATCAAACGCGCCGGGATCGTGATCGCAGTGGGCGCGGTAGCGTTTCCCGGTGACCAGTTCGCATTCCCCGTCGCCGTCAATGTCCACCCACTGCATGTCATGGTACTGGCTGTTGTCCAGGTCAATGGGGTGTTGTATCCAGGAGCGCCGCCCCCGCGAATCAGTCCGCTGTTCATACCAGTGCAGCCCGTAGCCGTGTCCCTGCCCGACAATCAGGTCATTCAAGCCGTCGCCATTCACATCCACGACGAGAATGGGTACGCTCGCGCCGCCAAAATCAAAATCCTGATGGAAAATCCACTCCTCCTCAAAGGGGTTTTTGGGCGCCTCCAACCAGCCATTCGCGAGCACGAAATCGCCGCGGCCATTGCCGCTGACATCGCCGAAGCCCAGCCCATGGGTCTGCGGTCCGTCGTAGATTTTGTGCGCGGAGAAACAGCCCGTTCCTTTGCCATTTTTATCCTTGATCAATTTGAAAATTGTCAACGGTTTGCCGGGACAATTCGGCGCGATCTCCAACGCGCCGTCGCCGTCCACGTCCCAGGCGCGCGTCGTCTCAATGTTGCCGACCTCCGCGATCACATGCTCCGGCCATTCCTTGCTGATTTCCCCGGGATTTTCGCGCCATCGCAAGGTGTTGCCCCACCAGCCGCCGGTGATGAAGTCCATGCGGCCGTCGCCGTTCACATCGAGGGGAATGGTCGAGAAATCGTCAAAATACTCGCCTTCCGCGCGCACCGGTCCCACGGGGATTTTCTGTTTGAAGTCCGGCCCCTTGTACCAGAACGCGCCGGACACAATGTCCGGAATACCGTCGTTGTCCACATCGAAGACACCCGCGGCTTCATAGCGTTCGTCCGCAATCAGCACCTTGCGAAACACCACCGGCATTTGAAATTCCTTTCGCTGTCGTATCCCCATCATGTCCAGGAATGCCGCGCCCGGCCTGCGGCGTCCGTCGCATTATGTCTGTTTTCTGCGAAGGCTGCAAACGGCGGGGTTGCGACAATGCGCGATGGACATGGAGGCAATGTCTTGGTAATCTAAGCACATATTTTCATAAACGCGATTACGTATTCTTCGGACAGCACATGGACATAATCTCGTCATTGCGGGCGGTGCGGCGCGCAGCGCCGCTGAACGAAGCAATCTGAAACAACCGCGACCTCATGATCTCCGAGAGTGCTTTGCTTCGATCGCAATGACGAGGATGCAGGATTGGCGGACAGATTCAGATCATTTCATTGCTGAGAAAGCGCGTTTCCTTTCTTTTCTGAATCGCCGTCAAAGGCGGTGGGAGACTCGCAATGACAGGGTCATGCGGAGAGATTGCTTCAGTCGGCTGAAATGTTATCGAAATTCGTCAGTTCCGCACGGGCGGGAATCCAGAACAGTTCATTCGTCCGTCGAATTGCTTGAAACTGTTACGTGCAAACACGCCAGGTTTTTTCTGGCCGAATACGCGTGGCCTCATAATCTTAAGGGTCTTAAAGAGTCATGAAACATTTTCTTCTCGTCATATTCTGCGCCCTGGTTGCGTTGTCCGTGGTGGCCGGACTGTGGCGTCCGCGGGATGACGATCCGCGCATCCCGATTGTCTGGGCGACCGATGACAACCCGGTCCGTCGGGCGCAGATTGACCTGTTCAACGCCCACCATCCCGATTACCGGGTGGTGCTGGACCCTGCAAACGCCACCTTGGAGAAGGTGATTGTGCAGAGCATGGCAGGCGTGGGACCGGACGTGTTTGACTGTTATAACGGGTTTCAGTTGACCGCATACGTCCGCGCCGATATCGCGATGGATATCACGGAGGCCATGGCGCAGCGGGGTGTGCGCTGGGACGAAATGTGGCCGAGCGTCTGGCCGCACACCTTGCTCGACGGGCGCATGTACGGCCATGCGGGCAACGCCACGGCCAACGCCATGTGGTTCAACAAGCGCCTGTTCCGTGAAGCGGGCATCCCGTATCCTGAAGCGGGGTGGACGTGGGAGGATTGCATCGCCGCGGCGAAAGCGCTGACACAGCGCGATGCGCGGGGTCGCCCGATGCAGTTCGGCATGATTCTGGACAAGTGGGAGTGGCGCTTTTCCCTGCTGGGTCAATGGGGCGGCAACATCTATTCGCCGGAAGGCACCCGATGCATGCTCGACGCGCCGGCGGCGCAGGAAGCGATGCAGTTTTTCGCCGACATGACCCACGTGCATCGCGTGCTTCCGACGGCGACCGAGGAGGCATCGATCGCCGCGGCGGGGGGCTGGGGCACCGGGCCGTTGGCGCTGTTTGCGGCGGAGCGTGCGGCGATGGCCGTGGGCGGCCGGTGGTGGCTATGCATTTTGCGGCATCCCGACTACAAGCATCTGGACATCGGCGCGGTGGTCCTGCCGCGGGGACCGAGCGACCGTATTTTCGGCGGCGGGCGCGCCAGTCTGGTCAATCGTTTCAGCCATCACCGGGAAGCCGCGCTGGACTTTGTGGCGTTCATGCACAGCCCGGAATGGAACGCCCTGATCAATCGGCAGGCGGACGCTCTTGGTCCGGTGAAGCGATACCACTACGGCGAATATGAAACGGATTTTCTGCACAACCCGGAGCGCCCTGAAGAAGATTACAACGACACATGGCGGAACGCGCTGGAAAACGCCGATCCGGAATACCCCAGCCCCTTTGTCAACGGCTACATGGTGGACCGGATTCTTGAAAAACACACCGACATGATGCGCGAAGGGCTGAAAAGCGGCCGCCAGGCGATGATAGATTCGGCGCGGGAGGTCAACCGCGCGATCATTGAAACCCTGGAGACAGACCCCTCATTGCGCGCGCAATATGACGCACTCATCGCCCAGGGGGCGCCCGCCGCATGGGACTGATCGGGCCGGTGCGTCAACTCAACATGCCGGCGATTTTGAACATGAAATCGCCGATTTGCGCGCCGTATTCCGGGCTGCCTTCGTTTTCCACCATGCCCTGTGCCATCGCCTGCACGAGGTCCACGGAATTGGTGAGCACGGCCAGGGCCGCGTCAACATTGGCAAATTTCATGTGGACGAACGGCTTGCGCCGTTCATAAAAGCCGCGGCCCGCCTTGGTCATCCCCGCCTTCACCCGCAGATAGCAGGCGATGTCCTCGCCGTCTACGGACCACTGGTAGATGCGCTCCGGCTGCTTACGGGTCCATTGCGTCATTTCCGGATCGCCGGCCTTGTTCAACACGCTGAGGGCCGTGGAAACCATGTAAAGCGTCATCTTCACCTTGAGTCGGGCCTTGTGCGGGTCTTTGGGTTTGGCGGTGGGCATGAGAATCTTCAGGCCGAGGAGGATGCCGAAGACCTTCACGAGCAGGCCGATTTTGGTCAACCCTTTGATGCGGGGCAGGACCGGTTTGCCCGCAAACATGGCGTTCATCTTGGCGACGCTGGAGAAAGAGAACTGAAGGTCGGGCTTTTCCAGCAGTTCCTGCACGACTTCGACGGTCCCATCGCTGAAACGCAGGTGTGCGCCGATTGGCCCGGCGGCGTCCTGCGCCACGAACTGCACCGTCGCATTGACGCCCCCGAAGCGCTTGCGCGTGGCGGGGTCGTCCTGCAGCATGACCTTGATGACCGGGAGCACGGCGCGGAGCACGATTTGCGCCGTGATCAGTTCCTGTTGTGTCGCCATGAATTACACCTCGTCCTCCCAGTCCTCATCCGCCTCAAAATCACGGCCCATGATTTCGCGGACCTTTTCGATGATCCCGTCCGTATCTATTTTGTAGAGGTTCATCAGGTCTTCGGGGTAGCCGTGGGGGCAGAAGGTATCCGGGATGCCGACCCGCTGGAAGGCGCAGCCCTTGCCGCCGCCCGCGATGACTTCCGCCACCGCGCCGCCCAATCCGCCGATAACGTTGTGATCTTCGACAGTGATGATGCGGCGGGTTTCGGTCACGGCGCGCATAATCGCCTCTTCGTCCATGGGCTTGATGGTGTGCATGTTGAGCACGCGCACGCTGAGGCCGTCGTCCTGCTTGAGGATTCTGGCGGCCTGCACGGCATGATACACCGTCGCGCCGCAGGCGATGACGGTGATGTCCGTGCCGGGATGCATTTCGACCGCTTTGCCGACCTGGTACCCGTAGTCGAACGATTCATAGACACGCGGTTCAAAGCCCCGCCCGATGCGGATATAGACCGGCCCCTGGATTTTCATGCAGGCGCGCACGGCGTGCGCGGTTTCAATCGCATCCGCCGGCACGATGACGACGAGATTGGCGAAGGCGCGCACGATGGAGAGGTCTTCCGTGGCGTGGTGCGTGCTTCCCGCCGAGCCGAACGAGGTGCCGCCGTGCGTGGCGATCACCTTGACGTTCAGGTTCTGGTAGCAGCAGTCCGTGCGCAGGAATTCGGCGGCGCGCATGGACGCGAAGACCGAGAATGTGGATACGAAAGGAATCAGTCCCGCCTTGGCGAAGCCCGCCGCCACGCCGAACATGTTCTGCTCGGCGATGCCGAAATTGAAGAAGCGATCGGGGAACTTGTCGCCGAAGGTGCCGATCTTGGTGGATTTGGCCAGATCGGCCGAGAGTCCCACGATCTCCGGGTATTCTTCGCCCAGTTCGCTGAGCACCAGCCCGTAGATTTCCCGCTGGGTCATTTTGTCGGCGTCGTACACCGTCCAGGTCAGGCCGCCTTCTTTTGCCATGTTCTCAGCCCTCTCGTTCCACCGATTGCTTCGCCCGTTCCACGAGTTCCTTGCTCAGTCCCCCGTAATGCCAGGCGGGATCGTTCTCCATGAAGTCCACGCCTTTGCCCTTGACCGTCCTGCATAAAACCATTACCGGTCCCGCCAGGTGGGACTGGGCAAACTCCACGGCTTCGGAGAGTTGCCGGAGGTCGTGGCCGTCCACCTCACGGACCGCCCAGCCAAAGGCGGCCCACTTGTCCGCCAAGGGTTCCAGGCTCATGACCTCCTCCGTGGGGCCGTCAATCATCATGCGGTTGCGGTCCAGAAAGGCCGTCAGATTGGCCAGTTTGTAGTGCGCGGCGGCCATGGCCGCCTCCCAGATAGACCCCTCGTTGCTCTCGCCGTCGCCGATGACACAGTACACCCGCCAAGACTTTTTCAGCACGCGCGCGCCCAGCGCCATGCCCACGGCCTGCGACAGCCCGTGCCCCATCGATCCGGTGGATGCTTCCACGCCGACCGCTTTCTTGCTGTCCAGATGCATACCGAGTTTAGAGCCGGTGTGGTTGAATTCTTTCAGGTCTTCGAACGGGAAATAGCCGCGATGCGCGAGCACGACGGCATGCCCGACGCCGCCGTGGCCTTTGCTCAACACGAACCGATCGCGGTCTTCCCAGTTCGGTCGGGCCGGGTCAATGTTCATATATTTCCAGTAGAGAATGGTGAGGATCTCCACCATGCTGAGCGAACCGCCGATATGCGCGCCGCCGGACCATCCCGTCACGTCAACGATGTCCAGTCGGATTTTTTTCGCGATACGCTTGAGTTCGCCGAGTTCCTGGTCGTTGATTGGCATTGTTGTAAGCACTCCCTTGGCGTTGCGCCGCACTACGATTTGATGGCCTTGAACGCGTCGTCGCAGATATCCCAAGTCTGCTGAATGTCTTTGTCCGAATGCGCGGTGGATACGAACCAGTTGTGATGCGAGGTGAAAAAGGCGCCGCGGCGGGTGCATTCCGCGCACCATTGTTGATGCAGCATCAGGGTCGGATCGTCGGTGATCCTGTAATACGCCATGCCGGGGTCTCCGGTGACTTTCAAGTCATAGCCGTGGCTCTTCGCGATGGCGACCATCCCTTCATTCAGTTTCCTGCCGATGGCGCGCAGGATTTCCGGCGCGTCAAGACGCTTGAGTTCCTTCAGGCAGGCGAGCGCCGCCGCCATCGGCCCGGCGGAAAACCAGTAACTGCCGGTGTGGAAAACTTTGGCGGCGGTGTTCTTCAGCGCCTCCACGCCCACCAGCGCGGAAATGGGATAGCCGTTTGCGATGGCCTTGCAGAAGCAAATCAGGTCGGGCTTGAACCCGAAGTATTCGCAGGATCCTCCCATGTGCAGGCGGAACCCGCAGCGGACATCGTCTATGATGAACACCGCGCCGTGCTTGCGCAGCAACGCCTGCACCTTCTGCCAGTATCCCTCGGCGGGCATTTCGTTGTCCGCGAAGACGGGATGGTGATAGGGCGTGGAAATGAATCCCGCCACATCGCCGGGATGGCGATCAAAGACCGCCTCCAGCGCGGCGATATCATTCCAGGGAACCCGGACGATGTTTTCCTGGTCTTCCTCCGTAACGCCGTGGTGGCCGGGCGCCTGCATCCAGGGCGAGGTGCCGTGATAGCCGCCGCGAATGGCGATGATTTTCTTCCGGCCCGTCGCCGCGCGCGCGATCATGACGGCAAAGTTGGTGATGTCCGCGCCGTTCTTGGCGAAAAACGCCCAGTTGGCAATAGGGATCAGGTTCACCAGATATTCCGCCAGTTCCACCATTTTCGGCGAGGCGAGGCTGCACGAATCCGCCTGGTTCATCTGGGCGCGAAAGGCCTCATCCACCACCGGATTGCCATACCCCAGAATCATCGGCCCATAGGCGCACATGTAGTCAATAAACTCATTGCCGTCAACATCCCAGAATCGGGACCCGTTGGCGCGAGACGCGAAGAACGGATACGCATCCGCCGGCACACACGGCGCCGGGCTGAAGTGACCATAAACACCGCAGGGGATCACCTTCGCCGCACGCTTGAACAGCGCCGCCGATCCGGGAAATTGATAAGTCTCCATTGGGCGTTACTCCCGCCTTCTCCGGCAGCATCGGCCGGCGCTGCATCCATTGCCAGGCAAGATGTTCATCATAGACAGTTCTCCCGCATGGTGGATCAGAGAAGATAACCTTGTATTCGGTCCATAATCAGGCCGACATTGTCCACAATGGGAAGCATTCCCCGAAGAAACAGTTCGCCCTTCGCCACCGCCGTAAATGCGTCGCTACGCATATTCAATAAGGCGTTCGCCGCCGCAAAATCCCGAAACATCATCATCGCCGTGGGATGCTCCACCGGCCCCTTCGCAACCGTCACGGCGTCTTTGCCGAAACGGATATGCGCCTGGGGACCGTCCTGAATACCCATGAGGAGTGTGCCTTGCGGGGTTTGGGCTGCGATGGATTGGCACAACGGATCCGATGTCGCCAGTTCGCGCACGCCATAGGCCGCAGTGTAAAGGGTCATCGTCGTGTTGGCCCGCAGAAACGCTTCGTCCTGAATCAATCCATTCCTCGGTTTAAGATAATGCTCCAGCCGTTCCGTCATTTGCGCAAAATCTTTCTGCAGAAAAGACAGTTTTGAAAAGCCTTTCAGGGGGATGGGCGTGCCGGACCCGTCAATCATCCGGTTAAGATGTCGCGGCGAGGTGAAAAACAGCCGCACCGACGGCGCGGGATGCGCCCCCCGCCCATGCATGCATACCCCGTTCTCGAACGCTACATGCGCCGAGGGGCCGTTCAGGACTGAAAACTGGATGGCAATCTTCCAGTCCTTGATTAATTCCCCGATCTCCGGGTCCAACCGGGGCAGTTCCTCAAGATTCTGCATCACGGCATAGAGATTGAGATTGGCGCGAATCAATTCCCGATTCATGGGCACGGCATCCCCTCATCGCTTCGGATTACGGCCTTTTGCATGGGCATCCCTTCCCCGCAAGCATATGCAGGGGAAATCTAACATAGGATTCCCGCCTGCTGCAACAGGAGCACTCACCCCCGAATCCATGCGTAAATAACGCGGCAGGATGCCGCGTCTGCTTTTCGTCAATGTGGATGCGGCATCTTGCCGCATCCACATTTGACGTTTTGATCGAGAGATACATGCGCTTTTGCTCGAAACGCATATCTATAAATGATGCCGCGTTGCCTGGGCTTTCAGAAAAACACATTGATGCCAGTCTCAATTACGCGCGGATATGGGGTCACCATGCATCCGAAGCGGACGTCCGGCGACAATCCCCATTGTTGCGGGCGTCCCGACGCGAAGCATAGTGTGGTAATCTGTTATAAACACGATGCCGCTTTTATTTCGGATTGCTTCGAACTGCGGCGCAATGCCCCGCATGGCGCACAATAATGATGAATAGAAGGTGGTTAATGTGCGAACCCGAAACCCACGGTGTTTCAAGCGGAGTCTTCGGATGCATAGACGCGAATTCCTTGCACGAATGGGCGTGGGTGCGGCGGCATTGGCCGCATGTCCAGCCTTTGGTGCGCCGGCGCGGTCCCGGCCCAATGTGTTGTTCCTCTTTGCGGATGATCTGGACCCCGGATGCGTTGGCGCGCTGGGCGGTCGGGAGGCGCGCACCCCGAACATAGACCGCCTGGCGGCGCGGGGCGCGGTCTTCGTGAACGCCTATAACATGGGGGGATGGCACGGGGCCATTTGTGTGGCCAGCCGCACCATGCTCATGACGGGCGCATACCTCTGGCGCGCCCAGGCGCTCGATAAACGGTTGGATGCCGAACGGGACGCAGGCCGCCTGTGGCCGTTGCGTATGGCCGAAGCGGGATATGCAACCTATTTCTCCGGCAAATGGCATGTGGCGACGGCGCCGGAACAAGTGTTCCAACATACCGCGCATGTGCGGCCCGGCGGCATGCCCTTCCTCGCGGAATCGGGATACCACCGTCCAAAGTCCGGTGCGCCGGACGCATGGCGTCCCTGGGACACATCAGAAGGAGGATATTGGGAAGGCGGACGCCATTGGAGCGAAGTGGTCGCCGACGATGCGGAATCTTTCCTTCAGGACGCCAGGACCGGCGACAAGCCATTTTTCATGTACCTGTCCTTCAACGCGCCGCATGACCCCCGGCAGTCGCCCAAGGAATTCTTGGATCAATATCCGCCTGAAAACATCGCCGTGCCGAAAAATTTCCTGCCCGAGTATCCATATAAAGACGCGATAGGGTGCGGTTCGGATTTACGCGACGAAAAACTCGCTCCATTTCCCCGGACCGAGGCCGCCGTAAAGGTGCATCGCGCGGAATATTACGCCATCATCGCCCATCTGGACGCGCAGGTGGGCCGGATCCTCGATGCCTTGGATGCTGCCGGGTTTGGTGACAACACACTCGTTGTGTTTTCCGCTGACAATGGGCTGGCCTGCGGCCAGCACGGGTTGATGGGCAAGCAGAACATGTATGATCACAGTATGCGCGTGCCGCTGATTGTCGCCGGACCCGGCATTCCCCGCGGCGCGCACATCGAAGCGCCTGTCTACATGCAGGATATTGTGCCAACGTTGCTGGAAACAGCGGACGTTGCGACGTGGGAGGGGATCGAATACCGGAGCCTTGTGCCGCTGCTGCGCGGCGCCCGGTCCGCGGCTCGCAACGCCATTTACGGCGCCTGCATGGATTTGCAGCGCATGCTGATCATGGACGGATTCAAACTGATTCACTATCCCGCCACGGAAAAATGGCTGCTCTTTAACCTGCGAAACGATCCCTGGGAAATGCGCGACCTTTCCGAAGACGCCGCGCACGCCGAAGCGCTGAATCGTCTCAGAAAACACTTGGGAAAGATGCAGCACAAGATGGGGGATCCTCTTGTGAAAACAGCAGCCGGCTCTGGGGAAAAGAAATAGCATCGCTCCGTGATTTCGGATTTCCTATTCAGTTGCGCTGTTTCAAAAATCTCTTCTATTTTAAGATTGGTATGTGGAAAATACGCAATATCATGCTGCCACTATAACCATGCCCTTCAGTAACCAAGGCCGCCATAAACGCCGACTCCCGCGATTGTGCAACTCAGGAAAAGCCGCTGCTGAAAGTAATGCACACTGATTTTGACGTTGCATCCCGGGGAATGCGGTGCTAGAATAAATGCCGATGATTCAGGGAAGCGGTGGACCTTCTCTAAACGTTCCTATAACTATTCACTTGTCCAAAGAAGGAGTGGCTCTCGTGCCGAATTTCAACAAGTTGTTCCAGGAAGAAGTACGAAGGCTCGCAAGAAAAGAGTTCAAGGCGTCTCTGGAGAATGTCCGAAAGGACCTTGTAGAGACGCGACGCGCCGTGTCGCAACTTCGAAAAACCGTTGCGTCCTTGCAGAAGGAAAACAAGCGGATTGCAGAAAAGGCGGTCAAAGGCGGGCTGCAAAGAGCGCCGGAAGAGACTAAAGAAAAAGACCGGGCGCGCATCTCCTCCAAAACAATCCGCACCATGCGGGAGAGACTGGGACTTACCCAGGTGGAAATGGGGAAACTGTTGGGCGTCAGCAGTCAGTCGGTGTATCAGTGGGAGCGTCGCGGCGGCCGGTTGCGGCTGCGTAATGCTACGCGCAAAGCCGTGCTTGAGTTGAAAACGATCGGGGTGCGCGAAGCGCGTAGACGCCTGGAAGCGATGCAATAGTTCTTCACCCCGAAAGCGCCCGGCCATTCCAAGGCACTGGACGCTTCATTTCACTGAAGGCATCGAGCGAACCAAGACGTTGAGAGTGCGGGGGGCACGTGTCTGTCTATGCCGTCCTGGCGTCCACTGCAACCAGTGAAATATCGTCCTCAAGAGGGCGATTGCCGCGCCATGCGCGCAATTCAGCGAGTAGCGCTTCCATTCCTTTCTCCAGCGGGGTCTCCGCCTGTCTGCGCAGCGTGTCCAACAATCGGTTATTGCCGAAGGCTTCATGATTCTGGTTCGCGGTTTCCGTGACGCCGTCGGAATAGATCCACAGGCGGTCGCCCGGTGTCATTTGAATCACCTGCTCTTCGTAAGGTGTTTCGCTCAGGCCGATGGGCAGGCCCTTGCCGCGCGGCAACACGGCGTCGCCGGAGACCTTGAGGTGAATCGGCGGGGGATGCCCCGCTGAGACATAACGGAAGGTGAGGCGGCGCAGGTTCAGCACCCCATAGATCAGGGTGAAGAACTGTCCCGATTCCGGCTCCCAGGGAAAAATGCGGTTCAGGTTGTTCGCCACTTCGGCCGGTTCCAGCAACCGGTAACTGTGACTCTCCTCATGGTTGGCTTCACAGGGAAGAGTCTCCACATTGCCGACGGGGGAGAGCATCCTGCTGGCGGAAACCGCCAGCAATGCCGCCGCCACGCCATGCCCTGTAACGTCCAGGAGATAGATACCGACATGGTCCGCATCCAATCGGAATATGTTGAGAATGTCGCCGGCCAGTTCTTCACAAGGGATCAATTTCCAATGAAAGCGGACCGTCGGCGTTTCCGGAACCCGGTCGGGCAGCAGCGCCTGCTGCATCTTTGCCGCCGCCGCGAGTTCGCGCTTCATGCGCCGGTTCGCGCCGGTCAACTGCTGATTGACCGATTCCAGGAGTGTCAGGGCGTCACGGACGGATTTTTCGGCTTGCACCCGCTCTGTGATGTCGGACTGCACGCCGACATAATGCGTCACTTTGCCTTGGCTGTTTCGCAGCGGCGTCAGTGAGATGCGGTTCCAGAAAGGCGAGCCGTCTTTGCGGTAGTTCAACAGTTCGCCGGTATATTGCCGGCCTTCGTTCAGCGCCGCGCGGATTTTGTCCACTTCTTCCGGAGGTGTATCCGGTCCTTGCAGAAAGCGGCAATTCCGGTGCAGCACCTCCTGCCGGGAATATCCGGTCAACCGGACGAAACCCTCATTCACGTAAATCAACGGCATATCCGCGCGGCGGGCATCGCTGATTGTGATGCCTTCAGAAGTGGTGGCCATGGCGCGCTGCAACACCTGCAACTGCTCGTTCAGGCGTTCGCTTTCCAGGCGCCGCGCCCGCTCGGCGCGCCGCGCGCGGCGCAATTGCGCCTCCAAGTCTTCCACGCGCGCCGCCAACCGTGAATGGACTCCTGCGCATGGATGCAGTCGCCGTCTCTTCCCTCTAATCATGGAATGCATCCCTTTCAGGTTGCCGGTGAAATCCCAAATCCTTCATCTGAAGTGAAAACTCTCTTGTTGCCCCTCCCTGATAATAACATCTGCGGGGGTAAAAAATGTCAATATCGGATCATCCTGTCCAGGCCGTGCGAAAGCGCAGAGAACCCGCAAACCGTCGTATGACGGGATTGGCAATTCCCAGCGTCTCCTTGTTACACTTTCCCCGTCATTCATGCGCATATCGCAGACATACAACCGAAGAGTGCGAATCGCCATGGCCACTGAGACAGACCAGAAGAAACCGGCCCTGCCGCCTCCTGATCCGCCCAATAATGATCAGCAGGACGCGCTGATGGAAACGCTGCATCGCTGCATTCATTTTGCGGTGAAGATACTCGCGGTGATGATGACCTTTGTCATCTTCTTCGGTGTGCTTGATGTGATGCTGATGTTCTGGGACGAGTTGTTGTCGCCGCCGCACATGATATTCAAGATCAGCGGGTTCATGGAACTTTTCGGGGCCTTTCTTGCGGTGTTGATCGCGATCGAGATTTTCGTGAACATCACCGTGTATCTTCGCGAAGAGGTATTTCACGCCAAGATCGTGGTAGGTACGGCGCTGATGGCCATCGCCCGAAAGATCATCATCCTGGACGCCAGCGACTATTCCCCCATGTTTATCTTTTCCATGGCGGCGCTGGTGGTGGCGGTGGGCATCGTTTATTTCCTTGTATCCGTTGGCGACAAATACAGTGGCCATGTATGGCGGCGTTTGCTGCCGGGGGTTGTCAGCACGAAGGAAGATACATCATGAAAGTGCAGGATTTCGCCTACCAGGTCGCTATGCGCACCATCGAATTGCTGGAACAGTTGCAACATTACAAGGTTTCCCCGGAACACCGCAAGGAGGTGGGCCGGATTATCCTGTCGGAAGTGGACGCGATTATCAAGAAGTCGTCCTGATGTTTCGAAATCATTTCATTGCATGTACTGCGCTTTTCGTCCTCGGCTTTATCGGCGTCGCGGCGGCGTCGCCCCCGCCCGCGCCGTCCGGTGCGGCGGGAATGCGGCTGGCGGAGTTTTCGAGAACGCCCGGCGCGTGGAAGCCGTCGTTGCCGGCGGCGGCGCCCGTCCCCGCGCCGGAAGCGGGACAATACGCCATGCGCTTTCCCTGCCCCTTTCAGCAGGGAGAGATGGAGCGTATCACCTGGGATTTGGACATTCGCATTGACCTCAGCGAAAGCCGCGGGTTGCGTTTCCATCTCTATTGCGAGAACCCGGAACCGATATCCGGATTCACCTTCTACTGCCGCAGCGGCGGCGGCTGGTATTCCGCGCCGTTTTCCATCAACGACCTCGACACATGGAATCTCGTCACCATCGCCAAGGCGGAGATGGGTACGGAGGGAAACCCCGCCGGCTGGGGCAAGATTGACGGAATCCGCATCGCAGCATGGCGCGGCGGCAGCGCCGCCACGGCGTTCCTGATCGCGAATTTTGCTCTGACTGCGGGCGACGCGGCGCTGGCCATCATCCGGGGGGATTGGGCCGCGCGACAGCATGTGCCGGAATCGCGCGCCATCCTGGACGCGGCGAAAACTGCGGCGCGCCTGCTTGACGACCTTGGCTTGGACTACGCCGTCATCAGCGACGAAGACCTCACGGATCGGCGGGTCGCGGGACGCAAAGCGATCATCCTGCCCTACAACCCTGCGATGACCGATACCTCGGCGGCATGCCTGCAGCGTTTCACCCAGGGCGGCGGCGGCCTGGTATCGTTTTTCCGCCTGCCGCCCGCCGTGCAGGCGGCGGCAGGCATCCGCGCCGTGCGCAGCATCGGCCAGGAACGTCCCGGCCACTTCGCACGGATTCAAGCCGCAATAAACGCCCCGGCCGGCATGCCCGAAGTGACGCGCCAGATGTCCTGGAACATAGAAACGGTGGAACCCATCGGCGGCAAGGGGCGCATCGCCGGCTACTGGCACGACGATACCGGGAAAAACACGGGCCATCCCGCTATCGTCATCACGGAACACGCCGCACACATGACCCATATCCTTCTGCGTGATGACCCGGAAAACAAGCGTCTGCTGCTGCTCTCCATGATCGGCCCCTTTGCCCCGGCGTCTTGGAAGGACGCGGCGCAGTTTCGCATCCAGCGCGCGGGCGCGCTGGGACCCTGCGCGGATTTCGCGGACGCCGTCGCGGCGCTGCGCGCGCAGGCGCGCGATGATGCGGCGCGCGACGCGATCGCGCAGGCGGAGGCGCAGCATGCGCGCGCCCGGCAATTGTTTCAGGAACGCGGTTATGCTTCGGCCATCGCCGCCGCTGAGGCGGCGCGCGATCGGCTCGTGGAAGCCTTTTGTCGCGTACAGACGCCCCGGCCCGGCGAGCAGCGTCTCTTCTGGTGCCACGACGCCTATGGCGTTCCGGGAAAAACCTGGGACGACAGTGCTCGTATCCTCGCGGAAAACGGATTCACCGCCGTGATTCCCAACATGGTCTGGGGCGGCGTGGCCTATTACCCCAGCACGGTCCTGCCTGTCGCGCCGCAGGTGACGGAACAGGGCGACGCCATCGCCGCCTGCCTTGCGGCCAGCCGCAAATACGGCCTGGAATGCCATATCTGGAAGGTCTGCTGGAACATGGGCGCGCGGACGCCGCAATCCTTCCGGGACCGCATGAAGGCCGAGGGGCGCATCCAGAAGAATATTGACGGCGCGCCGGTGGCGGACTGGCTCTGTCCGTCGCATCCCGCCAATCAGCGGCTCGAAGTGGAAAGCCTGGTGGAAGTGGTCCGCAATTATGCGGTGGATGGGGTGCATCTGGACTATATCCGATACCCCGACCGGCGGACCTGTTTCTGTGAGGGATGCCGGGAACGCTTTGAAAAACGCATCGGCGCGCCGGTGCGCGGATGGCCGAAAGCCGTCGTGGATGACGCCGCATTGCAGGCGGCCTGGCGGGAATTCCGGCGGAACCAGATCACCGGCGTGGTCGCGGCAGTGCATCAGGAAGTCCGCGCCGCGCGCCCCGGCGTCAAAATCTCCGCCGCCGTCTTTCCCAACTGGCCGATGGACCGCGAGAACATCGGGCAGGACTGGAAGATGTGGTGCGAACGGGGCTATCTCGACTTCGTCTGCCCGATGAACTACACGCCGGGGGCGGCGCAATTCGATCATCTGGTGCGCCGCCAACGGGAATGGGCCGGCGCGACGTCGCTTTATCCCGGCATCGGTCTGAGCGTCTGGCCCACGCCCGATCGCATGATCACTCTGATTGACCAAATCAACGCCACGCGCAAGTACAAAACCGGCGGATTCACCGTCTTCAACCTCGGCGCGGCGGAGGCGGAGGAAATCCTGCCGCGCTGCGGCATGGGCATCACCCGGCGTCCCTGACAACCGGCCAGGCTTGTCTGGACTCGGTTTGTAAATGAACGGCCTCGCGGCATCTACTTTCCCCCGTTCCACCGTTCCTGCGGTGTAACGTAATGGATTCCATGACCCAAAACGCCCGGCGTCTTGCGCCGGGCGTTTGATGGGATTGCTCCGGGGGAAAGGGTTTACTGTATGGGGGGCGCCTGTCGGCCCTCGCGTGGCCGACGACCCTCGCCCCCTTCACGCGGCGCTCTGGGCGGACGGGGCGGGAGATTGTTCAGGTCAATGACGCCGTCACCGTCAGTGTCAAGTTGTTTGAAACGGGTTTCCGGCGCGTTGGGGAATGCGGCGCGAAACTCCTCCAGTGTCACCTTGCCGTCGCTGTCGCGGTCGGCGGCGTGCAGGCGATCGCGCAAAGGCATGCGCGGTTGCCCCTCTGGGCGTGGTCCGATGCCGGGGTGCGGTCCTGCTTCAGGGTGAGGTCCCAAGGGACCCTCGTCAACGAGGTCTTCCCGGCTGATGAAGCCGTCGGCGTTGCGGTCAAGTTCCCGGAAACGGGCTTCCGGCGCACCGGGGAATGCGGCGCGGAACTCTTCCAGGGAGACCCGGCCGTCGCCGTCCGTATCCGCCGCGCGCAGCCGCTCCAGGAGTTGCATGCGATCAGGCGGCGGACCCTGCGGGCGGCGTTCGCGCAGGACTTCGCGGCCTGCCTGCAATGCGGCCTTGAATTCCTCGAAATCCAGTTTGCCATCCTTGTCCTTGTCCGCGTTATCGAATATCTCGCGGACTTTCGGGTGGTCCAAGGGAGGCGGTCCCGGCGGCGGGGGCGGCTGTTGGGCGAAAACGGGCCATGCCAGCACGGTCATCGTGATGGCGGCGAGAATACGCAGGCGTGTACTGCTCATGTTCAAGGTCCTCCAAGGTTGGGTTGACTTGCGCCGTGTTTCGTGCTGTTTGACGATGTCGGCGCGTTCCGTGTGGTGAAACACCGACGGATGAAAAGAGTTCCCGGAATGCCGGGGATCGGTGGCAATAGACGTCGGACGAGTCGGACGAGTCAGACGAGTCGGAAGTTAATGGGGGTGTAACACAAAGAAGACCGGCCACAACACAAAGGGGAATCGGCCACAACAATCCGAATCACGCGGCATGCACGACCGCCAAGGCTTTCACCAATACCTCTTCGGGGGGCATGTCGAGCATGAAGCCGCGTTTGGGAATGGTCTTGATCAGCCCGTCGCGGCGGGGCGATGCGGCGGCGATGGCGGCGGCGAGTTTACGTTTCTGGAAGTGCATCTGGTTGTCCTCGACGACGGTGTCGCCCCAAACCGCCTTGTAGATACAGTCATAGGGCACACAGACGCCCGGATTGGCCGCGAGCACGCGGATCATCCGGTACTGCTTTTCCTGGAGCGGCACGCGCGCGCCGTCCACCAGCGCCTCGCCGGGGGAGGCGTCGTCCACGATCAGCGCCGGCATCCGCGCGGCCGGCGGCGCTTCGGGCGGTCCCGGCGGCGCGGGGGGGTGTTCCAGGCGCGCCCACGCCCTGAGGGCGCGCGCGGTATCGGCGGGCATCCACTGGGCGAGTACGGCCTGGGGCGCGGCGGCGATGGCGGCGGCGTCGCAGAGGCCGTGGGCATGCAGCCGGATCAATGCGTTACGGTCAAGTCCCGGCGCGCCGGACCGCGCCGCCGGCAGCATTTCCTCGCGCAGGCCGCGCTGCGTCCGCTCAGCCAGCGTGCGGATGCGGTCCGTGAACGCGCCGCACGCGCCGCGCGCGGCGGCGATGGCGGCGGTCGCGTCAATGATCCAACTGATCTGGTCGGCGGCGGCGAGGATTTGGCCGATCATGGTGTGGTAGCGATCCTCGATGTCGCGCACCGGCGACTGCGCGATCCATTCGTTGAGGAACAGGGCGATCTTGATGGCGCGCACCTCGTCGAAAAAGGGCTGCAGGTTGCAGTTGCGGATGCGGTTCATGGGGACATCGGCGGCGATCGGCTCGTCGCGCGTGACGCGCTTGAGCAGGCCGGGGTAGTCCGCCCGCTCGTATTCGCGTGCGCTCAGCGACACCTGCACCAGCCGCGCGTCGGGGACCGATGCGGCGGCGAACAGCAGGTCCAGGTCAATCCAGTCCCGCGTCTCCGACTCGCTGATCCAGTGCGCCAGTTCGTGCGCCGTGGTGATGGACACGCCCCGCGCCGCCGCCGCCATGCCGAAGGGCGTGGCGTCCAGCCCGCCCTCCGGGTTGATCTGGATCGCCCCGGCATCGGCGCAGCGGTTGACGGCGGCGCGGATTTTGAAGGCGATCTCGTCCAGGGGATAGTTCTCCGCCCAGACCCAGCGCCCGCTGAGCGTGCTCTCCAGGAAATCCAGCAACTCCTCGGAAGTCCGGCAACACCGGGAGGCGGTCAGGCGCAGCACATGGTTCTCCAGCGATTCTCCCGCCAGGCGCGGCTCGACCGCTTCCCGATCGCCCTCCACATAGCGCCGCCACAGCGTTTCCTGATCGAACGGCGTGGTCGCGATGAGCACGGAGCGCCCGAAGGCGTGGCCCGCGCCGTAACGGCCGGCGCGGCCGCTCATGTTCTCGTATTCCGCCCGCAGCAGCGGCGTTTTCCATGGGATGCCCAGCCGCTGATCGTAGCGCCACTTCTCGGCGCTGAGGAACACGTTGCGCGCGGGCAGGTTCATCCCCGCCGCCAGCGTGCTGGTGGACACCATCACCCTGATTTCCCCTTCGCGGAATGCCCGCTCCACGATGGCCCGCTCCTCCGGCGACATATCGGCGTTGTGGAAGGCGATTCCGCTGCCGAGCGTCTCGATGAGCGTGTCGCGCGACCGGGTCGGCTCGCGCCGGCGCAGTGCCGCGATCGCGTGTTCCGCCGCCGGAAGCCGCAACCGGCCCGCCAGCAATTCCGCGCCACGGCGCGACTCGTGCTTCGCCTTCACGAAAATCAGGTTCGATTCGCCCCGCTCTGCCAACCGCGCCACGTTCCGCGTGAGAATCTCCCAGGCCGACTCGCCCGGCGCGTCCTCCATCGCCTCCTCGCCCTCTGCGCCGTCGTTGTAGCCGCGGTAGCGGAACACGCCGCCGTGCAGCACGCCGTAGCGCAGTTCCACCGGGCGCCGCTCGTAGGCGACCAGCCGGGCGTTCATCCACGCCGCCAGCCGATCCGCGCCGCCCAGCACCGCCGAAAGCCCGATGAGGCGGCGGCCCGCCCGCAGCACCCGCGCCAACAGCAATTCCGCCATCGCCCCCCGGTCCGGATCGGAAAGCAGTTCCAATTCGTCCGCTATCACGAGATGAATCTCGGAAAGGCGCTCCGGACGCCGCACCAGCAGTTGCGCCAGTTTCTCGTACACCACCACCGCAATCGCGAAGTCGCCCGCCTCGAAGTCGCGGTCATATTCGCGGCGGTCCCGGCTCGACACAATCACCTTCAGCCCGTAATGCTCGTACTTCTCCCGAAAATCCCGGTATTTCTCCTCCGCCAGCGCCTTCAGCGGCACCAGATACGCCACCTTCCGGCGGCGCAGCGCCGTCTGAATCGCCGCCATCTCTCCGATAAAGGTCTTGCCCGAACTGGTCGGCGCCTGAATCAGCAGATTCTCCCCCCCGAACAGCCCGTGCCGCTTCACCGCCACTTCCTGCAGCGGCAGCAGCGTCTCCCCTTCCCGCTCCCGCCACAACGCCACCACGTCCGCAGGCACATCGTATCGGATCAGTTCCGTCATCTTCATGGCCGGTCTCCTTTGTTGTTGATGCGCCCTTTAGAATACTGAATAAATTTTCAGACTTCAAGCCCCCAGGCATTCCAGAAATCGGAAAGGTTCCGCCCCCAAGGGCGGCTGGGTGATTGTTTTTGTCGGACTGGTCCGACAAGTCGGACTGGTCCGACCCCTGCGCCGTATCGGGCCGGTTTTTCCTCGCGTCAGGCCGGTCCCGCGGTGTGACACACCCCACGGGTTGATGCTCGGGGATTGCACGGTCAGGTGTCGTCGCGGAGGGTGTGGGGGCGGACCAGGAAATCTTCCTGTCCGACGTGTATCTCTGAGAAAGCCCCGGCGATGCCGCCTTGGCGGTGGCGATGAAACAAGGCGGGGGTGGTGCAGTGGCGCAGGCGCGGCGCTTCGGGGTCGGGCTGGTCGCTGAAGCGGTGGACGTGCCCGGAGAGGAAGAGGATGGGCCGCTGCGCGGCGGCGTCCACGAGCGCGCGTCGGAGCGCGTCGGCGTTGCGCAGGCGGCGCATAGGCCCGGAGGCATAACCTTCTGTTGCGTGCAGCACGGGGTAGTGGCTGCCGACGATGAGGGGGCCTGGGGGGGCTTCGGCAATCAACCGGGCGACGCGGTCCACGTCGGCGTCGGCGATGCGCCCGCGCGAGGAGAGCCAATTCGGGCAGACGGTCGGCGCGAGCACCATCGGCGTGCCGCCGGGCAGGGTGATGCGGCAGGGGTACCCCGCTTCCGGCAAAAAGGCCCCCAGATGCCGCTCAAAGCGGCGCTTGCGCACGGATTCAAAGGTATAGACGTCGTGGTTGCCGGGAATGATGATGATCTGCATGCCGCGCGCGGCCAGATTCTCCAGAAACGCGGCGGCCTGGCGGAACTCGCCGTCGGTCGCGGTGGACGTGAAATCGCCGCCCGCAAACAGCACGCGCACACCGGTGGCGGCGAGGGCGTCCGCGAACGCGGCGGCGTGGCTGGTGTCAAAGGCGCGCCGCCGCCGCAGGATGACGTTCAGGTTGCCGAGGAAGCGTTTGTTCAGAAGTTGCAGGGGATTGCGCACAATCTCCCAGAAATGGATGTCGGTGATGTGCACAAGCGCGTCACGCGGAGGGTTTTGGGCGGCATCCGTCACCGGAGCGCCTCCACAATGGCATCGAGCGGCAAGGTGCCCGTTTCGACGTGCGCGCCGCACCACCCGCCGTCGTCCGGCGCGCCGGTGTTCATGAGGGTGAGCCGCCGCGGCGCGATCAGCGCGGCGGCGGTGCGCACATCGCCGACGGCGCGGATGCAGGGAATGTAGCAGTCCTTCACCCAGGCGTCGTCATCGTCCAGCGCGAAGCCGTTCATGTCGGCCAGGGTGGCCGCCGCGCCGCCGTCAATCGCGCCGGCGAAAAGGCACCACAACCCGGCCTCTTCCAAACCCGCCAGCGTGATGCGTCCGGTGAGGTCGCGCCGCGCGCGGAGGAAGGTCATGGCGGTGATCACGTCCTGCACGCGGTATGCGGCGTCGGTGGGCTGGAAGGTGTCCATGAAATTCCCCTCGCGGCGGCGCTCGGTGCGCACGTCGGGCGCGTGGTGTTCGCCAATCAGAAAGGCGTCAATGCACAGCACGGCCCTGTCTTCGGCGATCAGCGCGGACACGAGCGGTCCCGGACCGTTGCCGTCCGGGTCGGCGAGCGCGGCCTTGCCCGCGCCATGCACGAGCAGCACGGCGTCCTGCGCTTCGGGGCCGTCTGAACGGTAAAACAGCGCGGGAATGGCATCACCTTCGCGCGCGCGCCCGATGATCCAGCGTTCGAGTACGTGGTCCCCGCGTTTTTCGATGGAAACCCGTTCGCACGACAAGTCATTGGGGTGTGGCACGGTCGCGCCAATCACCTCGGCCGGCAGGCCGCCGTACCTTTTCCGGAATGCGGGCGCATCCTCGGGCCGTTGTGGCAGGATCGCCCTCCATTTGTCGCGGATGCGCGCAATGACCGATGCAATCACCTCGTCCCTGGATGGGTATCCGCTTATGGCCTGCTTGTCGGCAAAGACGCGGAGCGCCGCCTCGTCCTCGACCTCAAACGGCGGTTCCGTGAACTGGTCCCAGTCGCGTTCACCGAGGAAACACCTGCCGAAGAAGCGGTACATCGCCTCGCGGCTGGCCTGGTTGTAGTTGTGGCCCGCGTCAATGTGGACGTTGCTGACCTTGTCGGCGGCGTCATAGAGCGCGTAGATGGATCGGATGGCGGGATACTCGACGCGGGGCGTCTCGCGGGTCCAGTCGCCCGTGGCGGAGACCAGCAGGAGCGGGCGCGGCGCCATGAGCGCGCCGATCTCCATGTTCGAGTTGTCCAGGCGCAGGACAGGCGCGTTTTCACAGAGGCAACCGCCCTGCATGGTCGAGGAAATCATGTTGACCGGCGCGGCGGCTTTGATGCGCATGTCCACGGCCATCAGAGCAAAGGTCTGCGTGCCGCCGCCGGATGCACCGGTGCAGCCGATGCGGTCCCGGTCCACATAGGGCAGGCTTTCGACGAAATCCACGGCGCGGATGCTCGACCACAGTTGCATCGCGAAGGGATGCACCCCCCATAGTTTCTCACGTTCGCCCCCCCAGTTGTGCGGGAACTGCATGCTGTCGTTGTAGCCGATCATGTCGTAGGAGAAGGCCACAATACCCATGCGCGCCAGGGTGATGCAACGCCCCGGCACCGACCCCGTCTCGCTGTTTTCCAGACGTCCGTTCTGCCAATGGCCGTGCGGGTTGACAATGGCGGGGAACGGCCCTTCGCCGATCGGGCGGTAGAGGTTGCCGGTCACCAGGAAACCCGGCCATGCCTCGAAATGGACCTTCTCCACGCTGTACCCGTCGCGCTCGATGCGGTCAAAAACCCTGGCGTTGAGCGGGGTGCGTTCCGGCAGCGGCAAGAGCCCCGACGAGAGCAGGATGCGCCGCCGCAGGCGGCCCGCATCGCGTTCCCAAGCCTCCAGCGACTCATGATGCGGCATCATGAAGACCGTGTTGGTATGGCGGACGGTGCGCGCGCGGCGGTCTTCGACGCCGCGTGGTTCGGCGTACACGCGGCGATCGCCCATCGCCTTTTTCGGGTCGAAGGACGGCGCGGCGCTCAGGGCCAGCGTTTTCACTTCTTCCCCGAATATCAGGGGGACCGGCCCGGCATCCAGGCGGACCATACCCGCATTCACCCACACATAGTCACGATCGTTCTTGTCCTTCTTGCGGTCAATATCCAGGCGCTTTCCCGCAACCGTGACATGGGTCGCATGGCCCGCCTTCGCCCACACCCAGACCTGATACTCGCCCTTCTGTGGGACGACGGCCTCCGCCGCCTGCCATGCATCCACCCAAACCACGGCTCCATTGCCCGCCGCCAGCGCAAATGCCGTCAAGGTCAGTCCAAGCATTTTCCTTCTCCTTCGTTTTTTATAACATGTTAACGGACTGGCGCGAATTCTCAGGTCATACTGGCCCGCCTCTTACATCCCCGGGGCTTTGCGCCGTCCCCTCCAGAGGGGGATATTTCAGGGCAGTTCTGATCAATGACCCATCTTTATAGGGCAATCTTCCCAAGGGCATACAAGTCTCCTTTTGACATACCAATAAAGTCCCCCTTCGAAGGCGGCGGCGCGAAGCGCCGGGGGATGTGATCTCTTGAAACACCCTCCAACATTTTATGCTTGTTTCCTGAAGCCGGGTAACATTTTCCGCCAATCGTGTCGGCCTTGACAAGCGTGATTACTCCTTTACGCCGGTCAAGGCGATGCCCCGGACGAAGTATTTCTGCGCGGAGAAGAACAGGATGACCACGGGAATAATGGAGACCAGGCTTGCCGCCATAATGTAGTGGGGATTCACTGTCTGCGCGTCGCTGAACATTTTGATGCCCAGCGAGATGGGGTACTTGGTGTGATCGCTGAGGTAGATGAGCGGCCCCATGAAGTCGTTCCACCAGTGCACAAAGCCGAGCACGATGATGGCCAGGACGGCGGGCTTGGCCAGGGGCAACATGATGGTGGTGAGGATGCGCAGGTGGCCCGCGCCGTCAATGAGCGCCGCTTCTTCGAGCGAGTACGGGATCGTCTTGAAGAACTGCCGCATCAGGAACACGTTGAACACGTTCACGGCGAAATAGGCGGGTACGACGATCGGCAGCCAGGTATTGACCCAGCCCAGCCAGTTGAAGAAGAGGAAGATGGGGATCATGGTCACCTGCCCCGGCAGCATCATGGTGCTCAGGAGGAGGATGAAACAGAGGTCGCGGAACGGCCAGCGCAGCCGCGCAAAACTGTAGCCCACCAGGCAGGCGCTGACCACCTGCCCGGACAAAGCGGTCAACGTGATGATAATGGTGTTTTTGAAGAAGGTGAAGAAGGGGAGCACATGGAAGATGTCAACATAATTGCGCCACTGGGGCGGCTTCGGAATCCATACCCTGGGCATGGTGTAAATCTGCTGAAACGTTTTCAGGCTGTCACCGAGGGTGATCAGGAAAGGGATGAGAAAGATGATGCCCAGCCCCACCAGCAGCAACCAGACTACTGCCCGCTCGATACCCCTGCCCCAGGCCGCGCTCTCGCGAAATGCGGCGCGCCGCCGGGGCGGGCCGGTCGGCGCCAGGGCGATATCTTCTTCCCGCAGGTCCATGTCAGCGCCGCTCCCCTTCATAATAGACCCACAGCGCGCTTGAGCGGACCACGAGCAGGGTGAAGGTCAGGATGATGGCGAAGAGAATCCAGGCGAGCGCTGCGGCATAGCCGAATTCATAGTCAAGAAACGCCTTTCGGTAGAGATAGAGCACGAAAAACAGAAGTTGATTCTCTGCGCCGCCGTCTCGACCCAACAGGACGAAGGCCTGCATGAAAACCTGGAGCGCGCCGATCATGCCCATGATGAGATTGAAGAAGATGGTCGGAGACAGCATGGGCAGGGTGACATTCCAGAATTTGCGCCAGCGCCCTGCGCCGTCCAGTTCCGCCGCCTCATAGAGATGATGCGGAACCCCCTGCAACCCCGCCAGAAAGATGATCATCGCGCCGCCGCCGGTCCCCCACAGCATCATGATAAACAGCGACGGCATCGCCCACTTCGGGTCCGTGAGCCACTGGGGTTCCGGGAGATTGATGAACGCCAGCGGTGTCATGTCGAGCAATTTATTCAACCGCGCCAGCCCGCCGTTCAAAGGCCCGAAAACCGGGTTGAAGATGTAAAGCCACATGATGGCCGTGGCGACGCCGCCGACCACGTTGGGGATGTAGAAAATGGTGCGGAAAACGCGGATGCCGCGCACGCCCTGATTCAGGAGGATAGCCAGCCCCAGCGCACAGCAGAGGGTGACCGGCACCGCCACGAAGGCGTAAGTGAATGTCTTGCGCAGGGCCACCCAGACCAGCGGGTCCTGCGTGAGGGCGCGCACATAGTTGTCCCAGCCGATGAAGGTGCGCTGGTCAACCGGATCGTAGGGGTCCCACTCGCTGAAACTCAGCACCATGCTGAAGACAATCGGAAAGGCCAGAAACAGGCAGAAACCGGCCATCCACGGCGAAGCGAACAAGAGGCCCCACAGCGCCTCTTTACGTCGTTTCGCGCTGGTGATCATCATGCGGAGATCATCGAGGGATGCAGTCTTGCGCCCCAGCCACACCAGCCCCGTAATGCATCCCAGCGCCAGCACGGCCCCCGCGAGTTGATAAGGCAAGGGATTTTTCGCCGGGGCGTGTTTGCGCTCGACGCCGAACGCCTCCAATTCGCTCGCCATCACTTCATTGACTCTCCGCGCCACTTCGGGGATCACTTCCTCGGGGGTTTTCCGGCGTGCGGGGTCTTCCCGTTCAAGCATGCGCCACTGCTCGTCAATGGCGCGGCGCAGCGCCAGAAATTTTGCGGTGATCGGGGTCAGCCGGGCATCTTCCTGCATGGCAAAGATCACCTGCATCTCGTCCACTTCCGTTTCCGGATTCTCGATGTATTTCAGCGCATAGTCCCGGATAACGGGAATGCCACGGCCCGACTCGGCAATCTTCCGCTGCGATTCCTCGCTCAAAAGGTGCTTGATGAAATCCCATGCAATGTCCTTGATATGTTGCGGGCGCGCGGCGTTGATGCTGATGCCGTCCCAGGTCACCCGCGTGTAGCGACCGGCCGGACCGCGCGGCATCCGGCACACCCCCCACCGCATGCCGCCCTTAATGTCGCTGAGCACTTGCGACATGAACCAGCCCGCCGCTGTCATGCCCAGACGCCCGGTGAGAATCTGCACGCCGGGATGCAAACCCTGCTGATCGCCGAACCATACGGCAGAACGATCCTGGAACTTGATCTCCTGCATGAATCGGGCGGCCTCCCGCGCCTCCGGCGTGTCAATCGCCGCGCGGACGCAATCCTCGTCGAGCATGCGCGCGCCAAAACTCCAGAGGATGGGCTGGATGTCAAGCCACGAAAAGATGAGCAGTGCGCCGAATTGATCGGGCCGTCCATCACCATCATGGTCCACGGTGAGTCGCTTGGCGATCTCGCGGAAATCCTGCCATGTCCAGTCTTCATCAGGATAGGGAATACGCCCCGCGTCGAAAAGATCTTTGTTGTAGTACATCATCGTGGCCATGCCGTCCCACGGTATGGCGGCGGTGAGACCGCGAAAGGTGAACGCATCCAGCGCGGTGGGGAAGAAGTCGTCCACGCGCAATTCGTCCCTGTCGCGTTCGATGTAGGGCGCCAAATCCTCCAGATACCCCCGAATTGCAAAGGACGGATACGGCTCGTCGTCCATAAGGATGATATCCGCCGCGGAATTGCTGATGAGTTGCAGTTGCAGTTTTTGCCCGTAATCAACCGTGGTGTACTGCAGCACAACGCGGACATCCGGACGCTTCTGTTCAAAATCGGCTGCGAGTGCTTTCCAGAGTTCGAGGTCTTTGTAGCCACCCCAGAAACTGAAGGTAACCGGCGTGCGACCATCCAGAATCACACCGGCCTTGCCGCATCCGGCCAGAAGGAACATCGCAACCCAGGCGATTCTGTGCAATGCTCTGGACATATCCGTGTACATAATCATTTTTCCGCGAGGTCTGTCAAATGAAATGCAAAAGGTGTGATTTGGTATGAGGCGCTGGATCACTGCGTTGCTTTATTGGAAGACGGGAATCGCGGTGCGAGATGATCAATCAGCGTCTGGGCGACGACCTCGGCCTTTTGGTCCATGGCGGAGAGGTGCATGTGGCAGATATCGGTGAATTCCAGGGTGCCGCCGTTGACGCGCTCAGCAACGGGAATATAGCGCACGCCTTCTTCGGCGGCCCAGGATTTGATTAACCCGTTATAAAGGTCCACCAGCATGACGTAACTTTCCATGTCCATCATGCGGCCCCACTGCATGGTGTTGATGAGGTAATTGTAATAGGCGCGCTCCTGGACATTCAGCCGTGCGACCTCGGGGCGCGCGAAACTGCACACAGCCATCTCCACGCCCGCCTCGCGCGTCCGCGCGCGGATGCGGCGGAGGTTGTCCAGAATCCTTTCGTCCATGCGTCGCGCCAGTTCCTGTGCGGGGGGCAGCAGGAAACGATTGCAATGCTGCAACATAAAATGCGAGTGGCGCAAGAAACGCTTCAAGGTTTTGACGGGTTCCCGCAAGGGCCTTTTCGGATGAATCCATGTGGGAAAATCCTGTATCAGATCGTTCACGAAGTTGTACTGCACGATGAGGTCCGGTTCGGTCTGCAACACCGCCGGTAACAGTTCCAGTTCGACAGCGCTGGTCGCCCCGAAGACGCCGCAATTCAGCACTTCGATGGCGTTGGTGCTGAAATGATCGCGCAGTTTCCGCTGCACCATTTTCGGATAGGTCAGTTCGTTCGAGGGGCCTTCCGCAGTCGTTGACCCGCCGATGCACGCAATGCGAAATACGCCTGCCGGCTTGGGAACGATGATGTCCTCGTCACGGAACCCGTAGCGGTTGGTGCGGATGTCGAAAGCGTCGTTTTGATGGACATTCGGTTTGAACCGCTTCCAGAGCACGTCCCAGATGGAATCGCGCACGAAAACGCCGATTTCCGCAACTTGTCCCTGCTCATCGGCGAATGGATAGAAGAAAAATTGCAGCACATGTGTCGTTTCATCAGGCTGCGGAACGGGGTATTCTCTGGATTGATGCTGCTTGCCGGCGACCACGGCGCGGATGGCCGTCTCGGCATCCACCGCAGGATCGGGCGGAAGTATCAACGACAGGCGGTCGCCTTCGCCGGCCGCCTCGGCAATGCGGCGCACCGGCGCCAGAGAGGATCCGTCATAAATGCGGCGTATTCGCCCATGGCCGTCGCAGACGAGGACCAGTTCTTCACGCGCGGCGGCCTGTTCCCGGCGTTGCGCGTCGTCCATGGCGGCAAACGCCTCGCGTGCGCGCATGTCCGCGCCGACATCCGGCCGTCTGCCGGCGTATTTTTTGACAACGGCTTCGTCCGCTGCGGCCGCCAATGCCCAGCGTTCGCGACCATAGGCCTGCATGGCGGGTATCGCGGCGCGAAAGCGATAGCGTTCGTACATCTCCAGGCACAGCCCCGCCGTTGCCGCCCAGCATACGGCAATAAGCGTCCAGAAAAGACAGCGCTTGATACCTCGCATGGCCTCCAGTAATCATTCGCCATCAGATGCGTTGGCCAACATGCCTTCACCGGCGAAAATTTGCTACAGTACCCAATGTATAAGCGACGCATGCCGCTTTTCTTTGCCGAAGTATATCCCATGATGCCCGCTGATCATCAATGGACGGCCAACGAACGACAACCTACAATGGAGCGAAGGAAACATATCATGAGCAGTCTTGTTTGGCGCATGGCGGCAGGGGCCGCCATGATAGTGATGATCAACACCGTCTTTGCGGGATGCGCTTCGCTGATGCCGACGCGGGTGGGCAAGGACGACTTCAGCGTTGTTGCCGGAAAACTCAAGAAAGGCGGCAAGGATTTCACCATCAAAGCCATCCAGGTTCCCGATTTGGCCAAAGGCGGAGGAACTCTGGAGACCATGGTGCCGGCGTTGGCGCGCATCGCGGAAGTCGGCGGCAATGTGGTCTGTTTCGATTTGGTCGGCTTTAATGAAGACGGTACCGCGCTTGACCCGGCCATGGTGGAGACAATTGCAACGATCGCCACGCGCGCGAAAGACCAGCGCATGGGCGCGATGCTGCGGGTGGCGGGCGATGCCTCCGATGCGGCGTTCCGAAGGAAAGCCGTGCAGACCGCCGCCGCAGCCTTGCGCACACAGGGATTGGCGGTGTATTGGTTCGACGGTCCGGACGCGGATGACCTGGCGCGCCGTTTCAAAAAAACAGCGCCGAATCTCGTGGTGGCCGCGCCCCAGGCGGGCGATCTTGCCGTAATTTCCACGCCTCCGGCGGCGGACCCCGGACGCCTGACGCTGCTTGCGGGCGCGATGCCCGACTTCGGAACGATGGCGCATGTGCATTTCGTGCTGCCGGGACGCGACAGTGACTACCCCGCGCTGGATGCCGCGCTCACCCAGGCCGAAGAGAAAGCCCCCTGGATCCCCGACAACAGTGCGCTCAGCGAGGAGGAGCGCAATGAGGGCTTCGTATCGCTGTTTAATGGCCGCGACCTCGACGGCTGGTGGTTTTTCGGCGACAACAAAGACGGCTTCCGCGTCAATGAAGACGGATACATCGAGTGGGTGATGGCCGGCGGCGGCGCGCTCTACAGCAGGGAACGTTACGATAATTTTATCCTGCGGCTGGAATGGATGGTGCGTGATGAAGGCGCGAACAGTGGCATTTATCTGCGCGCGCCGCGCGACGCCCGCCAGTCAAAAATCGGCATGGAATTTCAAATCATGGGCGATCCCGGCATCGAACCCACCAAAACCGGCACCGGTGCGGTCTATGACGTGTTGCCGCCGCTGGTGAATGCAGGAAATCCCCTCGGCGAATGGAATGCGGTGGAGATTGTCTTCAACGGTCCGCATTTGAAGGCAACCCTTAACGGACAGGTGGTGCAAGACGTCAATTTCGAGGAACACGAGGAATTGCGTTATCGGTTGCGCCGTGGTTTCATCGGCCTGCAGGACCACAACAATTACGTGGCCTTTCGTAACATACGGATAAAGAAGTTGTAACAATCCATGAAGGGTGGGCGCAGCGCGACGGCGCGCAGCGCCACTCGGTGAAGCAATCTGAAACAAGGGCGGCCTCATGATGTCCGAGATTACTTCGCTTCGCCGGCAATGACGAGGATTCAGGGTTGGCGGGTGGATTCAGATTGCTGCATTGTCAAGAAAGCGCGATTTTTTTCTTCTTTGAATCGCCGCCGAAGGCGGTATGGGACCCGCGATGACGCGGCTATGCACGAGTATTGCTTCAGTCGGTTAAAATGTTGCCCACTCAGGATGTTGTGCGTTTGTTGATGAGAAATGCGATGAAGCGAACAATGCGTGGCGTTTTCCCGTATTTGTTGGCCGCGGTCGTTGTGTTGCCGCTGTCAGGGTGCGACGCCTTTCTGCTCCGGCAATATGTGCCGGATGAAAGCGGTTTTGACGGAGCGGTACGCACGTATAGAACCGCGCTCGATGGCAACTACGGCGTGGTTTGGGTACAGGTGCCTTACCTGGATCTCGAAGCCCGGGGGCGGGTAGGACTGGCGAAGATGTACGTGCACCGCCGGGATTTCAGGGTAAAGCGTCCTTTGCCCGCGCTGTTCCACGCCCATTATGCGGTAAATGCTTCGGCGGCGAAGTTCTGGTGCGACAGGGGATGGGCGGTTTTTTCTCCGCTGAACACGGAGGCCGACGGCGCTTATCCCCTCGACGCGGCCGTCGGCAACAGTCATAACCTCAACCGGGCGATTATCCAATGGATTCGGCGGCTCCCATACATTGACCGAAGCCGCCTGCATATTGACGGCGCCAGCCAAGGGGGCTACATGAGTCTGGCAATGAGCGCCGACATGTTCCCCGTAACCGCCGCCACCGCGGATTGTCCCATAGTCAATTGGGCGTACAACCTGACCTATGTGGAAGCCAATCGCAGTATTGCCTACGGTCCCGTCGGTTGCGCTTCTTCGCCTTTGCCGGCCGTCTGTTCGGTGCTTTTTATTTCCAATCTTGCATTTGCGCATTTCGGCAATGATCTCACCGATGATGTCTGGCTGAGGATCAGCCCCATCGCGTGGATTGACCGCATCGCCAACCCCGTCCTGATCACTGCCGCCACCGGCGACATGTTGACGCCGATCAATCAAATGAGCCGTGTGCACGTTCGGCCTTTTGATCACGACCGATTCCCCCCGGGGTATGTCAACGACTTCGATGCGCTCACCCTGAATGAGGCCGCGCGAATACCCTTTGAGGAGGCATTGCCGTCGGGCAGTTATTACGTCAACGTGATGACGCCGGACGAAGTGTCCGGCGGTCTTCAGGACAAGCCCTGGTTCGCCGGTGTGCAATGGAATCTGCTGTACCTCGACGAAGGCCCTCCTGAACCCAATGCCGGCCATACAGTCCTCAACTGGCCGTTGTTCCCGGAAAGTTATGTCGCGCATTACAAAAACGTCGTCCCATCGGTGGACATCCTCAATGCCGCCAAGATGCTGCATCTCATGGAGCGCTACACGCTGACGCTGAGCACCCTGCCGCAACTGGCCGACGGGCGCCTTGGCAACCGCCTCAATTTCCCATTGCTGGAACGACGGGACGTGTTGACCGGGCTGCTGGATTACGCCCGACTGGGGGATGCACACTTCCGGCATCTCGTTGCCCTGTACCGCGCTTGTCCCATCCGGCCTTTCGGATCGGAAATCACCGTAAACCGCCTCGAGCAGGAACTCGATGCACTACTGAAGGCGCTGTAATGCAGACGTCAGCCTTACGCCGCGCCCTGCTGGTATGGTTCCGACGGGCGGCGCGGCCCCTGCCTTGGCGGCAGACGCGGGACCCCTACCTCATCTGGCTCTGTGAAGTGATTATGCAGCAAACCCGGATTGACCAGGGACTGCCATACTATGAGCGCTATGCAGCGCGCTATCCGACCGTGCGCGATCTGGCCGCTGCATCCGAAGATGACGTGCTGAAACTCTGGGAAGGCCTGGGCTACTACACCCGCGCGCGCAACATGCACCGCACCGCCCGGCGCATCGTCGAGGAATACGGCGGCGAATTCCCGCAAAAGGCGGAACTCCTGCAACTGTTGCCGGGCATCGGTCCCTATGCGGCGGGGGCCATCGCAAGTATCGCCTTCGGCGAAGCGGTTCCCGTTGTGGACGGCAATGTCCGGCGGGTCCTTGCCCGGCTTTACAATCTCGACACCTGCATTGATGACCCGCAGACGGAGCGCGAGTTGTGGCGCATCGCGGCCTCGCTGACGCCCGCGCGCAATCCCGGCGATTTCAACCAGGCGATCATGGAACTGGGCGCAACGATATGTGTGCCGCGCAAGCCCGATTGTACCCATTGCCCGGTGGCGCGGTGGTGCGTCGCGCGCGCGCTCGGCGTGCAGGAGCAGCGCCCGGTGCGCAAACGCAAGTTTCCGTCTCCGCATCATGAGATTGTCGTCGCCGTCATCGCCCGCGACGGGCGCTACCTGATTGGAAAACGCCCGGCCGAAGGCCTGCTCGGTGGACTCTGGGAGTTTCCCGGCGGCAAGGTGCGCCCGGGCGAAACCCATCAGGCTGCGCTGGTGCGCGAATGCCGTGAGGAACTGGGCGTTGCGGTGCGGCCCGGCGGCCTGATCGCCACCATAAAGCACGCCTATACCCATTTCCGCATCACCCTCAGCGCCTATCGCTGCAGCATCGCGGGCAAAAGCAAGATTCCCGCTCAGTCCGCTGCGCACACCGAACTGCGATGGGTTTCCGCCGCCGAATTCGACGATTACGCTTTCCCCAAAGCCAATCACAAGTTCCTGCACCTGCTGCGGGAGGAACCGGCGCTTTTCTGAGGCGGACTCAGTGCGCGCCTTGCCTATCAACCGTTTCGCTTCCCGGATCGTTTATGGATACGATGGGTTGATGGCCGGTGCGCGATGGAAAAGGACGGAAAGCATGGAAGGACTGCGGTTTTTAATAGGATATACAGGACGAACAAGACCTTTGGTACAAGAAAGGCCCAGCGAAGAAAATCTTTGGAAAAACTGTTCCGATGCTGGTGCTCCAGCGACTTCTTTTTTCCTTCGGCGTCCTGTTCGTCCTGCAGGTCCTATACCTCCTATACGTCCTATACCTCCTATAGGTCCTATTGCCGTTCCCCTTTTCCTGCATTCGTTGCCAGCCATCCTGGTCTTTGTGGCGCTTTGCGCCGCGGTAACCGCCGAGGAGCCAGTGAGTCCGCCTGTGGAAGCCACCGCGCCGGAGGCGTCAGCCCCCGAAGACCCCCCCAAAACACTGGCATGGCTGGAATGGGTGGCGGACCAGGCGGCTATGCTGCGCGGACGTGGCCACGCCGAAAAAGCGGCCGCCGCCCAGGCATCGGCGGAAAACGCGGCGGAACTGGCGGCAATTCGCGAGGAATTGAACGGTCTGCGCCAGGATATGCGCCAGTTACAGGAAACGCTGGATTTCCTGATCGGGCGCATCATGACGGATCTGGAAGAGGAGAACGAGCAACTCAGGTGGGAATTGCGCCGCCTCTACATGCGCATGGACCCGGCGGCGCTGGGCGCAGGGCCGCGCGTGCCGCGGCCGGGCGGCGGCCTTCTTGAAACGCTCTGGGAAGACGCCCGGATGGAGTATGTGCCGGAAGATCGGTTTGATATTGGTATGGAAGACGCCGCGCAGATAGAAGCCCTGCCGGAACCCGTCCAATTCACCTATACCGTCTTGCAGGAGTGGGGCCGTTCGCCGGAAGAGGCGGCAAACCTGGGACCGGAGGCGTCCTCGCTGAAGGGAATGGTCTGTGTGACCCCGAAAGGCAGCCGCCGCGAGGACCTCGAGCAGATGGCGCGCGACCTGCGCGCCCGATTCGCCGCCTATGATAATCTGAACATCGAAGTCTTTGACGACGAGGAGGCGGCGCGCATCTATGCCGAGGACGGGGTGAACGATCCCGAGCACCGCGTGGTGAGCATTTCCCGGCACAAGGCGTCGGGCCGGGATACCGCCCTGGTGTTCCACAACGGCGCGACGTTTGAAGTGATTCCGTAAATCTTCCAGTTATTCCACAGCGTATATGGCCGGCAGTCCCCGGTGGCGTTCCTCCAAATCGAGGCCATACCCCACCACAAAATGATCGTCAATGGCGAATCCGACATAATCCGGGCGGGCGTTTTCCACACGTCGGGAGGGCTTGTCGAGCAGTGTGCAAAGCGCGATACCCGCCGGAGCGCGTCCTTCCAGCCATGTGCGGATCGCCGCCCATGTCCGCCCGCTGTCCAGGATGTCTTCAACGACCAGGATGTGCCGGTCACGCACACTGCTTTCCGGAAGCAGCGTGAAGCATACATCGCCGCTGCTTGCAGCGCCCCGGTAACTGCGCGCCCGGATAAAACTCAGGCTGAAGTCCATGTCAATGTTGCGTATCAGGTCCGCCGCAAAAACCAGCGCCCCTTTGAGCACCACCAGCAGCACCAGGTCGCGTCCCCGGTAGTCCCGGGTGATTTCCGCGCCCAGCGCCGCAACGCGCTCTTGAATATGCCTGGCGTCAATCAACGGTTTCCGGCTCAGCGGCATGGCTCTCCACCTCGATTTTCAGGAATCGCTTTGTCTCAGGGGTAATGGCGGCGTCCGCTCCGGGCATAAATCCCACCACCCAGATAATCCGCCCTCCGGCGACCAGCAACGGCACCGCATCGCGCCGGGGTGCGGGGACGCCGATATCAATAAAATAATCCTTCAATCTGCGTGTGCCTGCCATGCCCAGCGGGCGAAACCTGTCCCCCGCACGCCGCGCCCGGATTTCCAACCGGTCGCCTGCGGCATCGGCGTCGAAGACCTGGCGATGTGGCCTGCACCATGCGGCAAGATTCGCGGCGGGCGGCGCTTTCAACAGCGAAGCGCGGAAACGCCGCCCCTGCGCCACGGCCTCGCCGGGAACCGGCAGCGGTACGCCGCCGCTTTTTACGGGCGATGGTCCGGCGTCAATGATCTCCACAGCATGCCGTCCGCTGTACAATGAAACGCCGCCGCCGAGATCAAAGTACCGTCCCGTCGGCGCCCCGGCGATGAATGCGGCGGCGTCCACGACCCGTTCAAAAGGAATCTCGACCTTCCGGTCCCAGGCAATGCGCAGCACGCAGCGCCGCCGGACAGCCTCATGCAGGCCCCGGAACACCTCGCGCGCGACCGCATCCGGCCTCCTCATGCATGCGGCGAGGGCCTCCTCCGCCAATCTGTCCAGTACTTCATTTTCCAGTCGCTGCGCTTCGGCCAGCCGCAGCAGCGCCCCGCGCAGGCGCGGGTTATAGGATTGGACTAATTCCGGCAGCAACTGGTGTCGGATTCTGTTGCGTAGATAACGTGGGTCGCGATTGCTGGCGTCTTCGCGCCACGAGATGCCCCGGGCGCGCAGCCACGCCTCGATGTCCGCGCGCGCGCAGTCAATCAACGGGCGGATGATGCGCACCCCGCGCTCCATCCGCACTGGCGGCACGCCGGTCAGTCCCGACGGACCACTGCCGCGCAATACCCGCATCAGCACTGTCTCCGCCACATCATCCGCATGATGTGCCGTCGCCAGCGCGGCGCATCCGCGTTCCAACGCGATGCGCAACAGGAAATCGTAGCGCACGGCCCGGGCGTGCTGCTCGAACGACAGACCCGCCTGCCGCGCTTCGCGCGCCACCGGACGCGATTCCAAATGGAACGGCAGACCCCATTCGCCGGCAAGGGCGCGGACAAAAGCGGCGTCTGCCCGGCTCTCCTTGCCGCGCGTCTGATGGTCGAAATGCGCGATTTCCAGCGGGATGTCCAGCGCCCGCAGGGCGTACAGCATCGCCACGGAGTCTGCCCCGCCCGACACCGCCGCCAGCACCCGGTCTCCCGGCAGCACCATCTTGTGCGCCGCGACGCTTGCGCGGATGCGCTCCAGAAATACGTCTTCCTGGTTGGACATGACATGCTCCCCGGCCGCCCCAGACCCTCTGACGACCTCATACCAAATAATCATGCCTTAAGCGCCATCCTCGCGCAAATCATCGTGAATTCTCCACGACTTGCAGGAAAGAGACGCCACCATATTTGCATCGCTGTGTTGGCCTATGACAGCGCATGTTTGTACTGAGAACTGCGGACAGAAAGGATTGATGAGGAATGAGTTGGCTGCTTTTCATGGATGAGAGTGGACACGACCATCGCCACATGCCTTATGAAGTCAGGGGTGGCATCGCAATTCATGCGCGGCAACTTTGGTCTTTTGTCCGAAAGTGGCAATACTTGGAGTCTGTCGTGTTCGGCGCCAATTTGGCCCAGTATCAGAAGGAATTGAAGGGGGCAAAATTGCTTGACAGAGATCGCTTCAGGTGGGCGTCACAGAATGCTCCGATCTCAGATGAATCAAGGCGAAAACACTGCCGCATATTTCTCACTGAAGGCTTGGAAAAACAGTCGCCTTCGAGAGAAGAATTCACCGCGTATGGTCAGGCGTGCTTAAAGATGGCAAACGAAGTCTTCCAATTGTTGCATGATCACGAAGCGGTCCTATTTGCGGCGGCGATACCGCAGAATAACTTTCAAAAAACACAGACAGGTCGTGAGCGTAGGGACTGGATAGTGCCGACTCCTTTTTTCGTAGCCTCGGAAATGACTATCCCGTTGCAGGCTGCCGATCTATGCATTTATTGCGTCAACTGGGGATTTCGGTTGCCCAACGTCGGAATGAATGCGGAGACGCGATCAGAAATAGAAGAGTTTGCACCTTGGCTGCGCAGATTGCAGTTTATTGGAAGAGGTTATCGGGAAAGCCAAAGATTGGATACTTTTGGCATCGTGCATGTGCCTGACCCCTACGAAGGAAGGATACCATAAAAGAAAAGGAGATAACGCCGTCGAGGCCGCCCGAAAGCCGCCCCTGCGCCGAATCTCCAATTAAATTTTACAATGTGTTGTCTAGGATGTCAAGAAAATAAGACGAAAAAGCAGATGTTTTGGTCGATGGTGAAACAATATCACCCTCTTTGACTGGCGTCCATGAGTCGGCGGGCGAGCGCCGCGAGATCTTTGCGGGCGATCTTGGCGTCGGGCGCCGGGTCCTCTTCCGGCCAGGGGAAAAAGCGGCGCGGGACCATGAAATTCGGTAGTGCGTTGGCAAGGTCTGTGGAGATTCTGGCGGGATCAAGCGTGGCGTCGGGCGCAAGCCGCACAAAAGCGACCGGCGTGCAGCCGAATTCCTCGTGCTGAACCGGCACCACAGCCGCCTGCGCCACATAGTCCAGGCGGCACAAAGCGGCTTCAATGCACTCCGGCTGGATGTTCTCGCCGCCTGCGATGAACATGTTGTCCTTGCGGCCGGTGATATGCAGATAGCCGTCCACATCCAGCCGCCCCAGATCGCGCGTGGCGAAGCAGCCGTCGCCGCTGAACGGTCGCAGAATCTCATGCCCTTCCACATAGCCGAGAAAACACGTCTCGCCCCGGACCAGAATCTCGCCTTCGGGTGTAATGCGCACCGTGTCGGACTCAAGCGGCCGTCCCGCGCTCAGCAACTTATCTATCGGATCGCCGGGGCGGGTGGTGGCGACCTGGCTTGCCATTTCCGTGAGGCCATAGGTGGCGAAGAGCGGCAGCCCGGCGGCATGGGCGCGCCGCATGAGCGATTCGGGAATCGGGCCGCCGCCGACCAGAATGGCCTTCAGGCGGCGGAGCGCCGCGACGCCGTCCGCGTCTTCCATCAACCGGTGCAACTGCGTCGCGACCAGCGAGACATGGGTGATGTCGTATTTCGGAATTGCCTCGGCGATGCCCTCCTTCGCACCGGGAAAGACCACCGTCGCGCCCGCGATCAGACACCTGAACATTACACCCAGCCCCGACACGTGGTACATCGGCAATGACATCAGCCAGCGGTCTCCGGCGGCCAGCGGGAGATTGCGGTTCGACCGCAGGGCGCTGTGATAATGGTTGCCGAAACTCAGCAGCGCGGCCTTGGGCGGCCCTGCGCTGCCGGAAGTCAACACAATCGTTGCGGGTCTTCCCAAAGGGAGGGGGGCCGCGCGGCGACCGTTTTCCGGGAATTCGACCAGATCGTGCGGGGCCAGCCCGTAGAGATGTGCATGCACCGTGGATATGGACGCGCCATAGGGCACAATGATATTGCGACATCGAACCCGGTCCAGGATGTTAATGAGAAACACGGCGGGGAAACGCGTGTTGACAGGAAAAGCGACCGCGCCGATCCGGATGAGCGCCATGACAAGAATCGGGAGCGCCGGTCCCGGCGGCAGCGCGATGGCCGTCAGGTCACCTTCTCCGATGCCCGCGTGCCGCAACTTTGTTTCCGCGCCGCAGACATGCGCGTGCAGCGTCTGCCAATCATAGGAACGGTGCGGCGCAAGCAACGCAAGGCCGTCCGGATCGCGGTCGGCGGCCGTCTGCAAAGGACAGATCATTTCCTCGACGATCATGCTGTTCCCAGCCATATCTGCACGTCAAACGCCATACGCGACGCATACCCGACATTTCCAACGCGCACCCGCCGAAATTTGCGGGGCGAAGCCATGCAAACAACGACGACTATGCCGCCCCCCATCAACGAATGCGTTCTCCCCGCGTGATAACGGTGACATGGGCGCGCGCGCCGGATTCCGGGGAATCGCATTCAAAGGCAATGGCATTCTGTCCGGATCGAAGCACCGGATGCTGCCCTTCGGGCGTTATCTCGGCGCGGAGTTCGCCGTCGGGCGCGTAAAGTTTGCAGTTCGTCATCGAGCGGAATTCGAGATACGCGCCGGTTTCGATCTCCACAGGGAAAACCACGGTCTGATCGCCGATGCGCACCCTTGGCCGCCGCAGGACGCACGGTACGACGGGCAATGCCTTGATCGGTCGCATCATGCAGCGCGCCTCCCCGCCTTCCGGCACGTTATTCAACCACAACGACAAGCCCTCGATGTGGCCGTGGTGGATGTCCTCGCGATAGATGCCGTATGCGCCGCCATAGGGCCAGACATAGTCGGAAATGCGCGCGCCTTCGTGCTCGATGAGATCAAAATAGCGCCAGCCGGAAAAATCCAGCAGCACATAGTGGTCGCCAAATCCGTGCGCAAGATGACCGGGGCTTCTGAGTTGCAGGTTCAACAACGCGCCGCTGCCGTCGCCATGCACCCACACCCCCAGGGCGCGGTGCTTATCCAGGTTCAGATGCGGTTCGAAAGTCATGTCCGCGCGCGCCCACGCGCCGTTCGGCGGACGGCCGGCATTCATCGCGGTGAAAACGCCGCACGTGGCACCGTGTCGCTCGTCATCTTCCGAGACGCTCAACGCCGCCTGCACGCCGTCCTGCGCGACAATCGGCCCGAAGCCGTCCGGTTCGGCGAAATCTGCCAACACACTATTTTCCGGTGCGTCGTATGGCCCTGCGACCATCAGCGCCTCGATGCGGAGTTGCAGGGGTTGTTCATCGAAGGCGTTTTCGATGGTCCAGAAATTGCTCCAGCCGTCCACGCCGCGCACGCGATGCCGCGCGTACTGCATGCGGCGGAAAGCCCATGCGCCGGATTCGTCCTGTTCCAGCGTGAATTCCGCGCCCGGTTCGCGCAACGCCGCCCTGACCGGTTCCGGGAAATGGCGCGCCAGCCGGAGTTCCTCATATTGGCGGAAAATCGGCGCGAGGCGTTGATAGGCGGGGACCGTGGGCAGGTTCGATGGGTTCACGCCCATCAACGCAATGCTCCAGTCCCAGCCGAGCGCCTTGCCCATCAAGTATTCGATGTCGTCGGGGAAAGTCGGTTCGGCGCGCGGCCCGGTCCACGTTTTCACGGCCCACCAGCCGAGGTTCATGGGCAGGAACATGCGGCGGCCCGCGTCGTTCTCCGCGCAATGCACGTCAATGAAGCGCTTGTGGGAGCGGTTGGGATGGTCCCACGCGCCCATCCGCGCGCGCACATACCAGAGGTGATGGTGAAAGGTGCTCATCTCGAAGAGAGCGGGTTTATGGAGGCGGTTTGCAATCTCGAAAACGAACTTTGATCCGTAATGCCAGCCATATTCGCCCCCGGCAAGGATGTCCTCGCCGTCCAGCGCGTCGAGGTAAATCATGTCGAAACCGCATTCATTGAAGGTATCTGCGGTGTTCGCGGCGACCTCCGCCAGCAGCGTCGAATCGGCGTCGGGCGTGAACAAACCGAAGCATTCCTTGAGATGGCGGACTTGGGCGCCCTTTGCATGTGCCGCGGCGGTGGTGCCGTGCGCGCCGCGCACGCAGCCCGTAAAGCCATAGGGCGGATCTTTGGCTGCGCCGGAGAATGTGATCAGTTCATCGCCAATCTGCAGCGTCACGCTGTTGCGCACGAAGAAACCGGTGATCGTGGAGACATCGCTGGTACGCTCTTCCACCTTCACCTCGGCGGCGTCTGCGGTCAGGTCCGCAGCCAAGGTGAACGTGGCGCTCCTGCCCAGACGCGGGTCAGGCACGGGCGTGACGTACTTGGCGTTCTTGGCGATGAAGAAGGCGTAGGTGTGCAGGCCGGCGGCGATACCCGCGTCGTGCAGTTTGTCAATCACCGCCTTGACGCTCGCGCGCCCGCGCGGGAACAATTCGGGATTTGGTTCGTAGTCGCCGAAGCGCAGCGACGTGCCCGTGTGAAAGTCAATCTGCTTCAGGCCCAGGGTCTTTACCAGAGCGATCCAGTCGTCCACGGTCTCTTCGGTGCAATGGCCGAAGTCGAAGAGATAGGATCCGCGGCTGATCTCGGCGTCGAGCGCCCACGGCCCGCCAATCCTCGACTGCGGCAACTCCGGCGCTGCAGCGACCACTTCCTTCATGATGTCGCGCAACGCCGCTTGCGGCGCGCCGATGACGGCCACGCGCGCGCCCGCGAAACCGAAGCGCGGATAGCACATCGCGCGCAGACGCGCGTTCGGTCCCGGAATTTCCGGCACGCGCGTTTGCAGGTTGAGCGCCAGGGCACAGGCCGCAAAGGGTTCCTCCAGGTTTCCCGCGAGCGCCAGCGGCACATCCAGAAAGGTGAGTTCATCCACGTTTTCCCCCGTGAGGGATTCCACTTCCAGAGTGAGGTGGTTCCGATGGATGCCGACATGAATCACGGCGCGTGCATCGTCTTCCCCAAAAATCACGCGCAGCCGGTTGTCGTCGTAGACGACGGATGCCGCCTCAATCGTCCGGCCGGACTGCGTGATTCGCGCAACGGCCGGCCCCGGCGATTCCCCCAGATAATCTTTCGACGACGCAATGTCCGTGAATGCAATGACGCGCGCCTGCGCGTCCACCGCGATGCGCAGATGATCGGTTTCAATGGACACTGGAGCACCGGATGTCTCCGAGGCGTGCGTCGTTGCCGCGCCCAGAAACGCCGATACGCCGACCAAAACGATGATTGCCCGCATGACCCGTCCTCCCGTAGTACTCCGCGCGCCGCGATTGAGGCGGTCCACAGTTGCGCATATGCAGCCCAATCGCCGCGACATCCATACCGGCAAGCCTACCCCTATATGTTGCAAAATCGCAACCCTGTGAAGCATATGCAACAGAAAGTGGTCAAATACAGAGCAATCCCACCGACAATGACCATTTGTTACCGAAAAACCTATTGCGAGTATTTGAGAAGATATGAGACGCGCCTGTTTCGGAGAAACGGCCTGGCCTGCACCGCATCGCAACAGGAAAGCGCCAATGGGAAAAACCATAACCCATTGGCGCACAGTAACTTATCTGGTGGACCTGAGGAGGATCGAACTCCTGACCTCCGCATTGCGAACGCGGCGCTCTCCCAGCTGAGCTACAGGCCCGCGGACTCAGACTTATACTATCAGAAATTCGCGAAGCAAGTCAAACAACGCGGCGGAATTGACATGGGTTGTGTTTGCCGAAGCGCATTGGATAGCATGGCGGAAACACACGCGGCAAAGGATGAGACTGTGGCGTTGCAGGCACTCAAATGGCATGATGGCGCGTTGCGCATTATTGACCAGACCCTGCTTCCGGGGGAGTTGCGCTGGATTGAACTGCGCACCAGGGCGGATGTCTGGGAGGCGATCAAAGTCCTGCGCATACGCGGCGCGCCGGCGATAGGGGTCTGCGCGGCTTTCGGCGTGCTGGTGGGGCTGAAGGAACGTGCGCCAAAGAACCTCGATGCGGCGGTGGCGGCGGCATTGGAAACGGCGGATTATCTCGCCACGGCGCGACCGACGGCGGTGAATCTGTTCTGGGCGCTGGACCATATGCGGACGGCGGCGCGCGACGCGCGGAATGTCGGCAGCGTGGCCGTGTTTGAACGGTGCCTGGAAGATGCCGCCCGGGCGATTTGCGACGGCGAAATTGCGGCATGCCGGGCGATCGGCGACCACGGCGCGCCACTGATTCGGGAAGGCTGCGGCGTCCTGACCCATTGCAATGCGGGGGGGCTGGCCACGGTGGAATATGGCACCGCGCTCGCGCCCATCTACCGGGCGCACGAGGCGGGACGCAGATTCCACGTCTTTGCGGATGAGACACGGCCGCTGTTGCAAGGTTCGCGCCTGACGGCCTGGGAGTTGATGCACGGCGGGGTGGCCGTGACAGTTATCTGCGACAACATGGCGGCGCAGGTAATGCGCGAAGGCAAGGTTGATCTGGTGATAGTCGGCGCAGACCGTATCGCGGCGAACGGGGACACGGCGAACAAAATCGGCACATACGGCGTGGCGGTGCTGGCCCGCGCACACAGTATTCCGTTCTATGTGGCCGCGCCCGCATCCACCTTTGATTTGTCGTTGCGAACAGGGGATGCGATTCCCATCGAACAGCGGGACCCCGCCGAGGTGACGCATTTCCATGGCGTCGTGTCCGCCCCGGAAGGTGTTGAAGCGTACAACCCCGCTTTCGATGTCACCCCGGCGGAGTATATCGCGGGGTTTATCACAGAAAAAGGTATTCTGCATCCGCCCTTCGACGAGGCTCTTGGTGGATATTAACCCTCTGCCCCGGCCGATGCGTGGCGACGGTTTCTCATTCATGCCTCCACATCGAGCGAGGAAAGGATTTCACTCGGCGGATTTGCCGCTTATCGCGTAGAGGCGGGTGAGGGTGTTGACGAACAGGACGCCGTTGTCCGCTGCCGGGGTGCCGTTGATTTCGTCCGGAAAGCGGGTTTCAAAGAGCACGTTCTTGGTTTTGTCGGCGGCGATGATGGCGAATGATCCGTCCCGCGCGCCGACGTATATCCGGTCCCCGGCGCCCAGCGTGGAACCCCAGATGGACCTGCCCGGACGGTGGGTCCAATAGCCTTCGCCGGTTTCCGCATCAACGCAGTGCACATGACCCGCGTCATCGGTTACGAATACCAGGCCGTTCAGAATGGCCGGCGTCGCCGTGCTCTGGCGGGGGATTGAATAGGACCAGCGTTCCGCCGTGGCGGTGATGTCGCCTTTTTGCGCCGCGTCAATGCATTTCAGCCAGGACTGGCGTTTGCCCCACCACACATCGCCTCCCGCCGTCACATATACCCGGTCCCTGTAGAAGACGGGCATGCCCACGATCTGGCTTGGTCCCTCCCGAAGGTTCCGCGAGAATTGAAACTGGTCCCCCTTCGGTCCTTCAGGGTCACAGTCAAAACGCCAGACCCGTTCGAGGAACTTCACGTCATCGGGGGGCGGACCGGACAGGGCCTTGAAGGCGTAGCAGATGCCGTCGGGACCGCCGAAGAAAATCAGGCGTTCACCCCTGACCACGCCCAATGCGGGCGGCGCCCACACCGCATGAAAAATGCGCGGTCCGAGATGCTCGATATCCCTGGCGACAAGCCGCCCGGTGTTTTTATCCAGCACGATCAGGCTGGGGGCTTCGGGGTTGCCCACCCGGAGATGGGTATTATCAACGCCGTTCGATGTATTGAGATAAAGGTAATCGCCGTCCAACAGGATCGAGATGAAAATGGCATCGTGTGGATAGAGTCCGACTTCGGCCCGCATGTCGAAGAGCCAGATGATATCGGCATCGGGGGGCGCGGGTTCCATGGGGGGATCGCCGGGGGGAAGCATGACGCGCCCTTCGTTTGTGAAAGGCCCCGTGTTTCCATTTTCCAGGCCATGCAAATCCAGGCAAACAACCTGGCCACGGTTCGTTACCGTGTACACCCGGTCGCCTTCCACGGTGGGCGGCGAACAAATGCCCACGCCCGGCCAATCGAGGTAATCGTCGCCGCCGATGCGCGGTACGACCAGTTGCCAGCGCAGGCTGCCGTCCTTCTGGTCCAGGCATAGCAGGATGCCCCGGTCTCCCCGATGACGCGGGTCCAGTGCTTCGGCATTGTTCGTTCCGATGAAGACCCGGCCCGCCGCGGCCACCGGCGAACTGTAAGCGCCGCCCCCCAACGACGCAGACCACAGGATATTCTCCCCTGTCTCCAGATCGAAATGGACCGGAAGCCCGGCCTCTGCGGTGACCATGTTTCTGGTGTGGCGCTCGCCCCATTGCCAATGCTCCCCGGCGAGACAGGGAACTCCCGCCAGAAGCATTCCCAGCACCAGCACTGAGGCAAGAAATCGGATTCCCGTCCGTTTCAACAGCGGTCTGTTGGGTAACAACTGCTCTCGCACTTCGCTCTCCAGTGTTTTCGGCAACCATCTCCTGCCTTCATCTCGCTCTCTTTTTCATCGGCCATGATAGCGATGCCGGCGGACATCCTGCAAACCAGGCAGGGGCATTTGCGAAATGGACGGTTTTTTGCGTTAAAGAACACGAAATATCCGGGATTTTTGATGGAACTGGGGTCCGAAACGCCCATTTCGCAAATGCCTCGGGTACTGTTTCCGTAAAAAGACCCAACTTGCGGAAAGCGGCGGCCGTGCGCCATTGAGCCGCGCCGGCCCGGCATGTTACCATGAATGCCGGCTGGTGAGGCGCAGCCATCCTCGATGTAATGTTCCGCAGGGCAGCAGAGAACCCATGCACGAAGCAACCCGGATCATCGCCATTGACGGCCCGGCCGGTGCGGGCAAGAGCACCGTCGCGCGGCGCGCGGCGGAGGCGCTCGGCTATGCGTTCCTGGACACCGGGGCGATGTACCGTGCGGCGACGTGGCGCGCACTGCACTTGGGCGTGAATCTGGATGATCCCGCGGCGCTGGAATCGTGCGCGAGAGCGATGCAACTCGACATGCAGGAAACGGAAGAGGGGTTGAAGGTTTTCGTGGATGGCGAAGACGTGACCCAGGCCATCCGCAGTCCCGAGGTCACCCGCGTGATTTATAAACTGGACCAGAATTCCGGGGTACGCCGCCATCTCGTGGCCCTGCAGCGGCAGTTTGGAGAACGCGGTCCGACGGTGGCCGAAGGACGCGACATCGGCACCGTGGTGTTTCCAAAAGCGCGTTGCAAAATCTACCTGGATGCGTCACTGGCGGCGCGCACGGAACGCCGCGCGAAGGAACTCGAAGCCAAGGGCCTGCCGGTGGACCGCGAGAAACTGCGCGCGGAGATTCATGAACGCGACGAACACAGCCGGAATCGGGCGGATTCGCCGCTGCGCCGCGCCGATGACGCCGTGCTGCTGGACACGACGAACTTGACTCCGGACGAAGTGGTGGCGCGGATTGTCCAACTGGCCCGCGAAAAATTGCCATGAGCGCCCCGCGGATACGACATCGCTGGACCATCGCCGATACGGACCGGGCGCGCACGCGCGCCCTGGTTGAAGCGACGGGACTGCCGCACATCATCGCGCAGTTGCTGCTGCAACGCGGCGCGGCAACCGCCGATGCCGCGCGCCGCTATTTGCAGCCCGCCGTCGCCCATCTCTCCGACCCGTTCTCGCTCACCGGCATGCGCGCCGCCGTGGAACGTATCACGCAAGCGCGCGACCGCGATGAGCATGTCCTGATTTTCGGCGATTACGACGTGGATGGCGTCGCCGCCGCCGCGTTGCTGATCAACGGACTGAAGCGCTTCGGCCTTCAGCGGGTCACGCACGGCATGCCGATGCGACTGACAGAGGGCTATGGCCTCAACGCGGATCACGTGGCGGTCGCCCGCGCCGAAGGCGTGAATCTCATCATCACCGTGGACAACGGCATCAGCGCGCACGAAGCGGCGCGCCGCGCGAAAGACCTTGGCATTGACCTGATTATCACCGATCATCACGCCATCGAGGAGGGACTGCCGGAAGCCTGCGCCGTGATCAATCCCAAACAGGATGCCCCGGACCACCCGGCGCGGAATCTTTGCGGCGCGGGCGTCGCATTCAAACTGAGCACGGCGCTGAACGGCACGCCGAACGACCTGGATATCGCCGCTCTGGGCACCGTGGCCGATATTGTGCCGTTGACCGGCGAGAACCGCATCATCGTGGCGCTTGGCCTGCGCCACATGGCGCGTTACGAACGGCTGGGTCTTGCGAAACTCGCGGCGGAGGCCGGATTGAGCCTGCGCGACATTTCCTCGGAAAAGATCGGATTTCAACTCGGCCCGCGCCTCAACGCCGCGGGACGCCTGGACGACGGTCGCGCCGCCCTGCAATTGCTGCTGTCGGATTGCCCCATCGAGGCGGGCCGCATCGCGGCGGCGCTCAACGAAGCCAACGAAGAACGGCGCAGTATCGAACGCGAAATCTTCGAGTCCGCCGTGGAGGAACTGGACGCCTGCTTTGAACCCCGTCAGCGCAGCATCGTGTTGGCGCGGCGCGGGTGGCATGTCGGGGTGATCGGCATTGTCGCCTCGCGGATCAACGCGGAATACAACCGCCCGGTGGTGCTGATTTCGGTGGATGAAAACGGCGTCGGCCGGGGGTCTGCGCGCAGCGGCCCCGATTTCGACATGATGGCCGCGCTGACGGAATGCCAGGAATACCTCGAACGTTTCGGCGGACATCGCTCCGCCGCCGGGCTGACCCTCGCGGAGGATGCCGTGACCGTGTTCCGATCCGCCTTCGAGGCGGCCGCCTTGCGCCAGTTGGGAGCGGGGGAATTGTTGCCTGAACTCGCCGTAGATGTCGTGGCGTCGTTCAGTCAACTGGACGGCGCGTTGTTAAAAACGCTCGAGCAGTTGGAGCCGTTCGGGCATGGCAATCCCGCGCCGGTCTTCTGCTCGGCGGGCGTGGAACTGGTCCCCCAATCCGCCCGCATCATCAAGGACAACCACCTCCGCATGGCCCTGCGCCAGGGTGATGTGGTGTTCTCCGCCATCGGCTTTTTCATGGCCGAACGCTACTTCACAGAGGGGCTGCCGTCCCGCCTCGACATCGCCTACACCCCCCAACTCAATACCTACCGCAACGAAACCTCCGTGCAACTTCTCCTGAAAGACTACCGCCCCGCCGAAGACTGAAGGCGGCGCGCTACTCTGTCGCAGCGGCTTCGCGTGGGGAGGATTTGTAAACGCCAATGGCCTGAATGGCGGGGCAGGCGCGCGATTGGGTGATGTGCAGGCGCACGCGGCGCGCGGTGGTTTCCGGGAAGCGGTGAATACGGTTGTAGCCGATGGTGGTCCCGTCGGATACCGTTTTCCAGCCATCCCCGTCGGGGACTTCGATGCGGTGCGCTATGACGCGCTGTCCGAGGGCGATGTGTTCCCGCGCTACGAAACGGTCGAAGGTGCGCGCTTCGCCGAAATCGAGTTCAATCCATGCCTCGGTAATGTCGTCGTCAGTAGCCCAGTACGCGTCGGGCCGGCCTTCAATGGCGCGTACCGGGGCGAAGGCGGCGGCGCCGCCGCGCGTATTGCTCGCGGTGACGTTGGCAGATTGCGCGAGGTTATGCCTGAAGGTTTCCGTGATGACCGCGTTCAGTTCCATGAGCCGGGCGACATCGGCTTCAGGAAGCAGGCCGCGCCGGTCCGGGCTGATATTCAAGAGCAGCACCGCGCCGTGGCCGATGGACCGGTAGAAAATCTCGAGGAGTTCGGCCAGCGACCGAAGCCTCCTCTCGCCGCCGGTATGATAGAACCACTGGCCGCGCCGGATGGGCACATCGCACTCGGCGGGCCACCAGACCTGTTGTCCGTCGCGTTCCTGCACGTTCCAGAGGGTATCGGGTGCGATGCCGTCTTCGTTGCCGACCCATCGGATGTCGGGGCCGCAGATGGCGATGAGCGCATCGGGTTGCATCTCTCGAATCAGGGCGTAGTAACTGTCCCAATCATAGACGTGGCCCTCGGTGCCCGCGCCATCGAACCAGACCACCCCCACCTTGCCGTAGTTGCCGAGAAGTTCCCGCAGCATGTTGCGGAAATGTTCGTCATAGGCCGACGGATCGGCGTATTTCGGCTCATGCCGGTCCCAGGGCGAGAGATAGAATCCGAACATGACGCCGAGATCGTGGCAGGCGTCGGCGACCTCGCGCACAACGTCGCCCTGGCCGTCGCGCCAGGGACTGGCCTTCACGCTGTAATCGCTGTACGCGGTGGGGTACAGCGCGAAGCCGTCGTGGTGCTTCGCGGTCACCACGAGGTATTTCATGCCCGCCGCCTTGGCGACCTCCACCCATTGGCGCGGATTGCACTCCGAGGGGTTGAAGGTTTTCGGGTCTTTCGTGCCGTCGGTCCATTCCATGTTGTGGAAGGTGTTGATGCCGAAGTGACAGAACATGCCGAATTCCATCTGCTGCCACGCCAGTTGCTGCCGCGTCGGCAGTGGCGGCAGCGGCGCGGGCGCGGGCGTTGCGCCCAGGCATGCGGCCAGCATTGTGGATATGACCAGGTCCATGGGGTCTCTCCTGTGCTTTGCGCCTTGACCCGGCGCGTTGAAGAGAACCATAGCGCAAGGACAGCAAGGACGGCAAGGACAGCAAGGACAGGAAAAATTAAATACGAGGCAGAAATTGCGCCATCAGTGTCAGCCGAAGACCGGCTTTTCGAACAACTGGCCGCAGTACAGGCACCGGAAATGCTTGGAATTGGAGATGCGGTGGCACGTGGGACAACGCACAGGCCGCGCGCTGATCTTGTTGTCCTGAATGCCGTCCCGCATATCAATTTCGATGGCCCGCTTTTCCAACTCCGCGTCGGTGACGTTCAGGCGTTCGCGAAGCAACTCCCAGAGCGCCTGGTTCAATAGTGACAGCCGCTCCACCTGATGGCGGAGTTCAATGGCCTCTGTCCGCGCCTCATATGCCACGTTCCTGGCGGCGGTATCCCGTTGCACCTGTGCCGTGGCCTGCATCGCCTGCGCGCCCGCCATGCCCGCCATCCACAATCCGCCCATCATTTTGTCCTCCTGGTTCGCGCGCGTCCAAGGCGCGCCGTACACTATGCTGGAATAGTGTACCAGAAAGAACATGTCCTTCGCGTTCACCGGCGATGGCACGGTCATTGCCGGTTCACGGTGCATTCATCCTTCGCCTTGCGTTGCCGTCATTACAGCGTTATGGGGACAGACGCGCGCTACTTCTCCAGCACCAGTTCATCATGAAGGGTTCCTGCTTCGTCGAAAGCGCGGAAGTGGAGGCGGTTTCCGGCGATGTGGAGGGTGTGGTAGAGGGGCGTGCCGGAGATCAGCGCGGCGACATAGTCCGGCGTCGGGCGCGGGCGTTGTTCGTTGGGAATCGGGATGGAGATGACATACACCGTGCCGCCTTCGCCGGGAGCGACAACACGGCCCTCGCGGATGGGGTGGCTGCGCATGTAGTAGTGGACATGTCCCGCAAATACGATATCCACTTGGTGTCTGTTGAAGACCGGCTCCCAATGCCGCCGGATTTCTGCGTAGTCCAGTGTGGGGGAGTAGGGCGGGAAGTGGACCATGGCGAATTTCCAGTGCGCCCGGGTTTCGGCGAGACGCTGGTCGAGCCACACGGCCTGATCGTCGTACGGCGTGGAAACATCCAGGATGGCAAAGAAGGCATGACCGTAATCGAAGCAGTAAAGACGCTCCGGCGTCACATGCGCCGGGGCGTTCCCGGGCAGGGCGAAGAGGCCCAGATACATGCCCGCGCCCAGGCCGTCCTGGTCGTCGTGATTGCCGATGCAAGGCATCACGGGCCGCTGCCGGAAGACGCCGGTGGAGTACTCGAAGAACTCATCCCAATGGTTGCGGAACAACCCCGTGCCCACGAGGTCGCCGCCCAGGAGATAGAACGCGGTCTCCGGATGCCGCTCGAACGCGACGGACAGCAGGCGTCCCCAGTGAGGAGAATTGTGGGTATCGCCCATAAAGCCGAAAGTGAACGGCGTATCGTGATTCGGCGCGGTGTTGAAAGCGATTTCCTCCGACCAGGCGTTCTCGTCGGGGTGGCCGACCATGTAGCGGTATGCTGCGCCGGGGGTCAGATCGCGCAAGACCGCCGTGAAGCGCGCACATTGGGGGTCGTTCGACAACAGTCGGTCGTGAATCAGCGTGCGGTCCGCGGGCGCTTCGCGCCACTCCTGCGCCTCGGCGATGCGATAACGCACCATGCCGCGCAGGACGCTCTGCGCGGCGCGCCACTGGACGGTCTGCGTGGTGCGGGGGTCCTCGCTCCATGTCAATGCAATGTGGTCCGGCGCGGGAGACGCGGGGAACGCCGTGACGCGGAACGCCCCGATGAGATGCGCTTCGCGGGAACGGCCCCGTATCGTGGGCAGCAGTGTCGCGCCTTGCAGCGGCTGCGGCACATCCAGCAGCACCAGTTCGGTCCAATCGTGGTAGATCATCGCGCCGTTGCGCATTTCCAGGATTGTCTGCCCATCGGGCACGATGTTGCTCAAGATCAGTTGCGCTGTCTTGTCCACGGGCGCGACGGCGACGAAGTAATGCGGGCGGTGCATGTCGAAGCCATTGATGCCCAGTTCCACCGGTCCGGCATCGAAGCGTTTGCGCCAGATTTCGTAGCGATAATTTTCATTGCGCACGGTCATGTCTGTCTTCTCGAATCCCGACGGGGCCAGCCAGAACGGAACGACCGCCTGTTCCTCGTGCCGCATCACATAGACCTCTACGGGCGCATTCACATCGAAACGCCAGTACTGCGTCGCCAGGACCCGCCGCTCCTCCTCCGTCAGAAATGTCAGCACGGCGGCATCATCAAGATTGGCGCGTTCCGCTTCGCTCAGTGTCGCGTACATCCGCGTGACGACGGCGTCCATCACCGCGCCCACTGCGGGCGATTCCAGCGCTGCGCTTTGCGGGGCGATGCACAACGCCGGCAACAACCACAGGGCAATCCGGATTGTTTTTCCCGTGCGCATTTTTGTTGACCTCCTTGAAGATCATTGTCGCAGGGCGATCATACCGTGTTCTGCAGCAATTTCAAAGGCGCTACGCATTTCTTCCTGCGACTTGCGGTCGGGCTGCGGGGTGGAACACAATGAACGGGCAGTCCGCGTGTGGCTGACGAAAGCGAGGAGGGTATGGGCGATTATCTGGGCGTAATCCTGGCGGCGGGACATGGATCGCGCATGGGGCCGTTCGGCGAGGAACTGCCCAAGCCGATTGTGCCGATCTGCAACAAACCGTTGATGGCATATCAATTGGAGCATTTGCGCGGGCTGGGCATCACGGATGTCATCGTCGTGATCGGCCATTTGGGACACCACATCATTCGTGTGATGGGCGACGGCGCGGAATGGGGCGTCAGGCTGCGCTATGTGGAACAGGAGCAACGGCTGGGACTGGCGCATGCCGTCGGCCAACTGGAGCGGCATGTGGACCGTCCGTTTGTTCTGTTTCTCGGCGACATCTTTTTTGAAGTGGAAAACCTGGCTGCGATGATTGCGATCTATGAGACGCATCGGCCTGCAGCAGTGCTGGGGATCAAAGATGAACCCGACCCGGAGGCAATCAAGCGCAATTTCAGCGTCGTGCTGGGTGAAGACGGCGCGGTGCGGCGGGTCTTTGAGAAGCCGCGCCACCTAGAGAACACCTTGAAGGGCTGCGGCATCTATCTCTTCGACGAACGCATCTTTGACGGCGTTCGCCGCACCCCACGCACGGCCATGCGTGACGAATACGAACTGACCGATTCCATACAAATCCTCATTGACTACGACTATCCCGTGCGGGCCGCGGAAGTTGTGTTGTGGGACGTGAACATCACCTATATCGGCGATTTGATCGCCTGTTGCCGCCACGAATTGCGTGCGCGGCACTTGACGCACCTGGTCGGCGCGGAGTGCCGCATTGCCGAGGGCGTGGAATTGGTCGAGACCGTCGTGGGCGATCACGCGCAGATCGCCAAGCCCGCCCGCCTGGAACGGTGCGTGGTGATGCCGGGCGCGCTCCTGGATGACGGCCTCGACCATCGGGACGCGGTGTTCACGAAGGCCGGCCCGCTTTCCGCCGTTCCGGACTAGGCGGCGGCGCGACCCGGCGCGGCCGCCACCATCGCCGCCATGTGGCGTCCTCGTCGGCGGCAAGACGGAGTTTCCGCAGGCCGCGCTGGATGGCGCGGCAGGCGGAGGAACCCGCCGTGCCTGTGGCCGCGCCCACCTGCCGGTGGTTAAGGCCGAAAAGATAGTGCAACTCAATGCATCGCCGTTCGCGTAATGTCAGGCGACCCGCCATGTGCCGGCGCACCCACCGCATGAGCAGCGCCCTGCGACGGCCCCAGTCCAGACCTGCGGCGATCTCCTCCTGTGTTTCATACCAGGCTCCTTGTCGCCGGCTCAATTCGTCAATCATAGCCTGGGGAATCTTGACGGCATTACGGTTTTCACGCGGTTCACGGTCTTTGTTGTGGTACATGGTTCCCGGCTCCTTGCTGTTTCGCGCAATTCATTGCGCCTGCATTTCCGCCACCGTAGCGCCGCGGCCGCGCCGGAAACTTTTGCCTTTCCTTTGTGTTTTCTTTGAATGCGCTTGTTTTTTCCTGTGGGGGCGGCATCGTGTTTGCATCGCGTGCGCATCGGCGCTACATTGTTGGCGAGAACAATGGAGGCGTACGCCATGAGCATCAAGAATGCTGTGCAGGAAGCACTGAAGCAGGCCATGAAGAACAAGAACACGGTCCGATTGGAGTGTTTGCGGCTGGCCAAGGCGGCTTTGCTGAATAAGGAGAAGGAAGGACCGAAAGAGGCGGAATTGAGCGACGAGGACGCCGTGAAGGCGCTGCGCGCCGAGGTGCGCAAGCGGCAGCAGAGCATCGAAACCTACCGGGAGGTGAATCGTCCGGAGGAGGTGACCCGCCTGGAGGCGGAAATCGCCGTGTTGGAGGAGTTTCTGCCCAGGCAACTATCGCCGGAAGCGGTGGAACAGGCGATTCGCGCCTGTCTCGCGGAGCATCCGGAAATCACGCACGCAGGAAAACTCACGGGGATCATCAAACAGCAACTGGGCGATCAGGCCGACGGCAAGGTAATCAACGAACTTTGCCGCAAAGTGCTGGGGCAATAGGCCGTATCACAGGAACCGCTGTTGTTTCGGCACAGGCGATTCACAGGGCGGCAGGCGGTAGGCCAGATACCCCGCGAAGGGGGAAGGAATCTCCAGGGCGGGGTCGTATGGGGAGGGTCGTCCGGGGCAGGGTCGGCAATACACGGGTTTGTGCCGGCGCAGGCCATGCATGCCGGTGAGTTGGCTGCCGCCGGGCCGGCCCGGTTCCACGACGTAAACCACATCCGCGAGTGCGCTGATGATCTCGTTGCGCATCACCGCCAGCGGCGTGCGCCAGCGGTCTTCGGGCGGGAAGGCGCTGAGGAACAGTGCGCGGCCCTCGGCGACAGCGCTGCGAAGATGGCCGGGAGGATGATAGGTGAAAATGCCCTGGGGCAGCACGACAACGGTGCCGCCGCCCGCCTCCAATGCCGCCTGATGCGCCGCGCTGTCCACGCCCGCCGCGCCCCCGCTCACCACCAAAGTGCCCTCCGCCGCCAGGCGTCGCGCCGTTGCGACGGCCAACTGCACGCCGTCTGCGGAGGGGGTGCGACGTCCCACCACCGCGGCCCCGGGCAGTGACAAAAGCCCTAATTCGCCTTGCGCAAACAACAACACTGGCGCGGCCTCGCCCATTGCATTGGACAGCGCGGGGGGATAGTGCGGGGCGTCCAGCGGAATGACGTGAATCGCCGAATCGCGGGCATTATCTATTTGCCGTTGCGCCTGCGCGACGGCTGCGCCGTCGCATGCGGCCAGCGCGCGCGCCTGCGCGCCGGGAAAGCGCTGTGACAGCCGCGACAGCGGCAGGCCAAACAGGCCTTCCAAGGGCGTGTGGTGTTCTTTTGCGGCCACAATGATGCGGCGTGCGGTGGCGTCACCGATGCCACGCTGCATGCGCAGCGCCAGCAAACTCACGGCGTCCACGATCGCCGTCGGCCTCGCCGAAGCGTCCGACCAGCCGCTGCTTTTCGGGTCTTTCAGGCACATATGATACGATTATCCCCGCCACGAGAAAACATCTTCTTATCATTTTCCCGCAGGCAATAACAACGCGATGAAAGGGCGCAGGCGGATGCCGATGATACTTGCCATTGACGGCGGCGGCACGCGCAGTGTGGCGGGCCTGTATGCCGAAGAGGGTCGGCTTGTCGCTGAAACCAAGGGCGGTCCGGCAAATCCCGTGTCCATGGGGCTGTCGGCGTGTCTGGATGCGCTCGTGGCGCTGGCCGCGCGCTTACTGGACAAGGCGGACGCGCCCGTGTCCGCGCTGGCGGCCATCGCAGGCGCCAAAACACAGGAATGCCAGAGGGCCATCGGAGAAGGACTGCGCGAAGCGCTGGACCTGGAATCCGCGGCGGTGTGTCCTGATTTGCATCCATTGCTTTGGGCGAATGCGCCGCATTCGCCGGCGATTCTGGCGCTGGCGGGCACGGGGTCCGGCGTCATCGCGAAAAATGGGGCGGGGGAATGGCTGCATCTGGGCGGGCGCGGTCCACTCCTCGGCGATCAGGGCAGTGCATGGGCGCTGGCCGCCGCCGCCATGCGCGCGGCGTTTGACGCCCTGGATGAAGGACAGGCGCCCGGCCCGCTCATGCGGGCTGTGCTCACGAGCGCAGGGGTGGACGCGGTTGACGATCTGCCCGCGTGGGCCGCTGACGCGCCCAAGGACCGTATCGCGGCGCTGGCGCGCCAAGTGACGGCGGCGGCGGAGCAGGGTGACGTGCTGGCGCAGCGGTGCATCGAAGCGCAGGCAACGGCGCTGGCGAATCTGGCGCGGACGGCGCGGCGGCGATTGTGTCTTCCCCCGGAGACGCCATTGTTTCTCACGGGTGGTCTGCTAACGGGGTCCGATGCTTATCGGGCGGCCTTTCTGGACGCGGTGGCCGCCTCCGGTGCAGCACTGACCCCCTGTAACCCGCCATTATTGGGCCATCGCGCCGTGCATGCGGCGGCGCTGCTTTCTCCGCCACCCCCGTGGATCACCACCGTCCAGGCACGCATGGGCGCCACAAAGCGGCGGCAAGCCGCCGCAGTCCAAAGTTCCGCCACGCGACGTGATCCAAGCGCGGAAAATTTACCGCCGACGGAGCAGGCGACGGTTGACGGGCAGCCGTTGGACCAATTGAGCGCGAAGGGCATCGTTGCTCGTATGAATCGTCTCGATGCTGCTGTTATTCCCGCTATCGCCGCCCAAAGCGGCAGGATCGCCGATCTCATTGAAACGGCGGCGAAAACACTAATGAGCGGCGGACGCATCGTCTATGTCGGCGCGGGCACCAGCGGGCGACTCGGCGTGCTCGATGCAGCGGAGTGTCCGCCGACCTTCGGCGTAAACCCCGACCGTGTCATCGCCCTGATTGCCGGGGGAGATGCGGCATTGCGTTGCAGCGTTGAAGGGGCGGAAGACGATGAGGCGCAGGCCGCCGCCGATATTGCTGCCGCAAATGTGTGCGCGAACGATCTTGTGGTGGGAATTACGGCGTCCGGAACAACGCCCTATGTGATTGCCGCGCTCCGCGCGGCGGCCTCGTATGGGGCGGGGACGGCGCTGCTATGCTGCAATCCAGCGGTTGACCGGGCATCGGCGGATTTGGTCATTGCGATGAATACCGGTCCGGAAGCCCTGCCCGGTTCCACCCGCTTGAAGGCGGGAACCGCGACCAAGATGGCGCTCAACATGGTTTCCACCGGCGCGATGGCCCTTGCCGGGTATGTGTATCAGGGGATGATGACGCACATGCGGCCCGCAAACGCCAAACTTCGCCGCCGCGCCGCGCGCATCGTTGCGATATTGGCCGGCATTCCGGAGCGGACCGCGGAATCGCTTCTGCGCGAGGCGGATTGGCGCATCCCTGTCGCCGTCGTCATGGCGGTCAAGGGCGCGGACGCGCGCGCGGCGGAAACGTTCTTGGCCCGCGCAGGCGGCCGCCTGCGCGAGGCGCTGAAGTCCGTACCGCCGGGATAATGCATAAAACTTTGCGCGGCATTCATTGTTCGGGGTATGCTCATTGTTGTGCGATGGGCGGATAAAGCGGAGGCAATCCAAGGATGGATCTATCAATCCTGAAAAAACAGCAGGCGCGTTTTGTGGTTGGATTGATGTCGGGCACGTCGAGTGACGGCATTGACGCGGCGCTGGTCAGAATCAAGGGGACGGGATCCAAAATCGTCATCAAACTGATCAGCCATCGTCATTTTCCCTATGCGCCCAATTTCCGGATTCGCCTGCTGAATGAACACATGACCGCCCGCGAAGCGTGCATTCTGAATTTTGAATTGGGCGAACGCTTTGCGGAAGCCGTGCTGGCGATGATGGAAGAAGCGCAGAAAGAAGGGGTTTCGGTTGATTTTATCGCATCGCACGGGCACACGGTGGCGCATCTTCCGCCGCCGCACAACGAGAAGCCCGGCACGATGCAAATCGGCGAAGCGGCGGTCATTGCGGAGCGCACCGGGCGGCTGGTTGTTTCGGATTTTCGCACGCGCGACATGGCGGCGGGCGGCCAGGGCGCGCCGCTCATCCCTTACGCCGACTGGCTGCTGTTTCGGAAACTGGACCGCAAGGTGGCCTGTCTCAACATCGGCGGCATCGCCAACTTCACCGTCGTGACGCCGAATTTTGAGGACATCATCGCGTTCGACACCGGCCCCGGCAACATGGCTATTGATGGCGCGGTCCGGCTTCTCACGCGCGGAATGAAGGAGATGGACAAGGACGGCGCGGCGGCGGCGAAGGGCAAGGTTATCGAGGAATTCAAGGAGTTTCTTTTAAGTCACCGCTACTTCGCCAAGGTGCCGCCCAAGAGTGCCGGTCGAGAGGAATTCGGCGCGGAGGTGTATTTGCGCGATGCCCTGGCAGCGCGGCGCAACCATTCCTTTGAAGACCTCGTGGCGACCGTCACGGATGCCGTGGCCACCAGTATCGTCAACGCCTTCAACCGTTTCATTCGCCCGGAACACGAACCGCAATATGTCATCGTCGGTGGCGGCGGCGCGATGAACCTTACGTTGATGCGCCTGCTCCGCCGGGGGCTGCCGGGCATCCAGGTATTCACCAGCGATCAGTTCGGTATTCCTCACAGCGCACGTGAAGCCATCGCCTTCGCCATCCTCGGCAATGAAACGCTGTTTGGCACTCCCGCCAACGTGCCGCAGGCCACCGGCGCCAGCCATTCCGTGGTATTGGGAAAAATTACCCCGCCCTGATCCCATTCTCCCGCGAAGAATTGCGCACCCCGTCGGCCATGCATGGCTAACGGACGGTGCCGTCCTGCAAGACGGATGCGTCCACCCCCTTGGCGGACGCGATAGCGCGTATCGCTTCTGCAAAACGGTCAACGACCAGGTCGCGGTCGTGTTGCGCGCCGCGCCGCACCGCGTTTTGCCGCCAGGCAAAAAAGCGTTCCGGTTGTGCGGCAACGCCGTTCAGAAATTCAGGGACCTCGCCGAGGCGTTCCCAAGCGAAGCAGGGGCCGGGTTCTTCGTTGTGCATTTCGCGCCCCAACGGGCTGTCGGCGTCGCATACGGCGAGGATGGGACACCCCGCCGCCATGCCCGGAATCATTTTTGAGGGAATGAAGGACCCGCCGCTGCCGCTGCGCTCGGTGATGACGAAGAAGTCCGTGGCATGAAGCGCGGCGGCAAAGGCCGCTTCATCCAGAAACGGGCCAAATGAAAAGCGGGTATCTCCGGTGTGTTCCACCCATTCTCTGACGCTTTCAGCATGTCCTCCGTCGCCGTGAATGCGAAACATGAAGCGGGCCGCACTGGCGTGTAACGCCTGACAGAACCGGAGCAGGTCCTGTTTGGTTCCAATATTGCCGGCATAAAGCAGATTGACGGGATCGGCCGGCGGGCGCCGGGTGCGGTCGGGCAGGGCGCGGATTTCCGCCGCCAGCGAAGCGTTCAACCAATTCGGAAGATACAACACCGGTTGCTTTCCTGTTCGCAAGGGAAGCAGGCGGTCAATCATCACCGGCGAAATGCTGCTCCAGACATCGGCCCGGTTGAACAGGCCTTTCTGGACGGCGTTCAGCACGGCGGGCACAAGTCGGCCGCGCGCAATGCCGCCCGCCTTCGCCGCCGTTGCGGAAAGGTCCTGCACATTCAGCCAGAGCGGCCTGCGCCACACCCACTTGTTTATCGTGGCGAAGGCGACCGCGCCGACCAGGGGACAGAAGACCATGGCCATGTCGTAGGCGCGCCCGCGCGGCAGGGACCGCAACAGTGAAAAGAAAAACGAAGATTCATAGACAAGGCGCTGAAATAGGCGATTGGGCCGTGAAGGGATGAAGATGCCGTATCGCTCGACCTTTACGCCCTCCTCTTCATAACGTTGAATCCGCCAGCCGTTTTTACCGCTTTTGTCGCACCACTCAGGATAGTACGGATAGGCGCATCGGACGGTGACCGCGAAGCCGCGCTCGGCGAGGCCGCGCGCAAGGTCCGTGAAAACCGCCGCGCCGCCTCCGCGATCGGGGTGAAATACATTGACGATTATCAACACACGAGGCTGGTTTGCCTGGCCGTCCATAGGCACTCCCAAATCCTGCTATTGATGCTGCGCGCGCAGCAACGTCGTACCGCGTTCCAAGGAAATCACCGCAAGAATTCCGGGACCATTTTAGCCGACTGAAGTAATCACTGTGCATAATTTCGTCATTGCGAGTCCCACATCGCCTTCGGCGGCGATTCATGGAAGAAAGGAAACGCACTTTCTCAGCAATACAACAATTTGAATCTGCCCGCCAACCCTGAATCCTCGTCATTGTGAGCGAAGCGAAGAAATCTCGGATATCAAACGGCCACCGTTGCTTCAGATTGCCTGTATGTTCCTATTGCGGCGTATTTGCGTGGCGAAAGTCGCCACAGCAGCAGTTTTCTTCGCTCGGCGGCGCTGTGCGCCGCACTGATCGCAATGACGAAAAGAAAATCTCAGGTGAATTGTTTCAAAGGTGATGTCAGTCGGCCAAAAATGTTACGAATTCCAAAAAACAAAGGCGCGGGATGCATTCATTACTTGGAACCCCGCGCCCGATTTATATCAGCCCGTATGGATTATTTCAAGGAAACCATCTCCACCAATGCCGCGCCATCACTGAGGGGACGCCGAATGAGGCTGATGCGGAAGGACGCCGGATCGGCATTGGCGGGCACCTCGAAGGTGTTCTCCAGTTTCTCCCACGCGCCGCTGCCGGAGGTGTAGACGCGCTCCTTCACTTCCTTGCCATCAACCTTGTACGATACGACGGCATGGAGTTCCTCTTCTTTCGGAGCCTTGAGCATTGCACTCAAAGTGAGTTTCCGACCCGTGCTGATGCGGTGTGCGGCGATGGTCTGGGAAACCACCGCCAACTTGTCTTTGCCGGGTACCGGCAGTTCCACAGCCACCGAACCTTCTTTTGAACCTGTAGTCTTTTTCGCCTGTACGGTCACCCACTGATCGCCCTGACCTTCCCGTACATTCCAACTGTGCGGCACGCCATCGCGCCACTCGGCAAATGATCCGTTCACGATGATCTCCGGAAGGGGTTGCGGTTTGGGCGGTTCCTTCTTTTCAGGTTTTGCCGGCTCCTTCTTTTCCGCCTGCAGGGGTGCCGGGGGCGCGGGCTTCGTGGCTGGGGTCGCCTTCTTTTCGGCACGCTGCGGTGCATCGGTCGTCGGGGGGGTGCATGCACCCATTGCCGCCATCAATGTTATTATTGTGATTACAGTAATCAGTTTTCTTGCCATGGTTGAAATCTCCTTGCACCTTGCGCCGTTTCTGCGACGCAGATTCGTTTACATGGGAATGGAAACTGGGATAGACTATAGCACAACGCAATTACCGAGGGGAAATGGGACGCCCGACCCTTGCCGCAAATGCCGAAGCGTTTTTTGTGGTGAATATGCGGAAGCGTGGAAGCAGGAAATCAGGCTGCGCCGTGCAGTGACCGGATTGTATCAGGCCAGGGGGCGATGCAGACCTTGGCCGCAAGAACTTATGAGGAGATACGGGAATGATGCTGCTGTCACAGATGCTGATCATGGCGCTGGCGGAGACGGGCAGGATGCAGCCGCGCCCGGAGCATGGGTTGGACTTCGACACGCCGGCGATGCGCTGGGATGAGGCGATGCCGCTGGGGAACGGGCTGCTGGGGGCGCTGGTGTGGGGCAATGGCGATCCGCTGCGGATTTCGCTCGATCGAACGGACCTGTGGGACCTGCGCCCCGTCGAGGAGTTCGACACGGAAGAGTATGACTGGGGCGTGATGCAGGCATGGGAGCGGGAGGGACGCTACGATGATCTGAAACGGCTCTATGAGGAACCCTATCACCGGCCCGCGCCCACGAAAATCCCGGCGGGCCGCATCGAAATCCGCTTTGACAAGTCGCCGCCCTTCGCAAGCGCAACCCTGACGCCCGCCGATGCGACCGCGGCGTTCCATCTCGCGGACAAGACCGCCGCGCGCGTATGGATTCATGCCACGGAGCCGGTGGGCGTCATCGAGATTACGGGCAAGGGCGGGGTGCAGCCGCGCCTGGCGGCGCCGGCATTCGGCGGCAAGGAAGCGGGACCGGTGCGCCCTGCGATTGTGGCGGGCGAGTTGGCGCAACTGGGCTATCCGCCGCCGGTCGAGCGCAGCGGCGATCAGTGGACGGCCTACGAGCAGGAAGGCTGGGGCGGGTTCCGCTTTGCGGTGCATCTGGGCTGGCGCGCCGAGACAGGGCGCTGGCTGGGCGCATGGTCGGTGGCGTCGTCGTTTGAGGGTCCGGACCCGGCGGCCATCGCGGCGGCACGGGTGGCGCGGGCGCTGGACAACGGCCTGGACGCCCTGCGCGAAAGCCACGAGGCGTGGTGGCGGGAGTACTGGGAGAAGTCGTCCATCTCCGTGCCCAACCCGGTAATCGAACGTCAATGGTATCTGGACACCTACAAGTTCGGCGCGGCGAGCCGGCGCGGGTCGCCGCCGATCACGCTGCAAGGCCCCTGGACCGCCGACGACGGAAAACTCCCGCCGTGGAAAGGCGATTATCACCACGACCTGAACACGCAGTTGAGTTATTGGCCGTGTTACAGCGGCAACCGGCTGGAGGAAGGACTGAGTTTTCTGGATTGGCTCTGGGACACGCGGGAAAACTGCATCGCATGGACCCGGCGTTTCTACAAACTGCCGGGGATGAACGTGCCGATGACCGCCGATTTGCACAACAAGCAGATCGGCGGATGGCGGCAGTACACCCACTCGGCCACGACGGCCGCATGGCTCGCCCATCATTTCCACCTCCATTGGAAATACAGCGCGGACCCGGAATTTCTGGAAACACGCGCCTATCCCTACCTCCGCGACTGCGCGGTCTTCCTCGAAGCCGTCACGGAAACGCGGGACACGGCGGGCAAGCGCAGCCTTCCGCTGAGTTCCTCGCCGGAAATCCACGACAACAGGCCCGAAGCCTGGTTCTCTACCATCACCAACTATGACCTCGCGCTGATTCGGTGGCTCTTCGGCGCGGCGGCGGAAATGGCGGACGAATTGAAGCAGGACGACGACGCGGCGCGCTGGCGGCGTGCGCTGGCCGAAATGCCGGATTTTGCGCTGGGCGAAGACAAGCGACTGCTGGTTGCGGCGGGGCATCCGCTGTATGAATCACACCGCCACTTTTCGCATCTGATGGCGATTCATCCGCTGGGGCTGATTGACTTGTCCATGGGGCCGGAGGCAGCGGCCATTGTCCACGCCACCTATGCCGACCTCGAACGTCTGGGCACGGATTACTGGACCGGCTACAGTTTCGCGTGGCAGGCATCCGTCGCCGCGCGCGCCCGCAACGGCGAAGCGGCGGCGCGGGCGCTGGAGATTTTCGCCACCGCATTCACCCTGCGAAGCAGTTTTCATTGCAACGGCGACCAGTCCGGCAAGGGTTACAGCAAATTCACCTACCGGCCCTTCACGCTGGAGGGCAACTTCGCCGCCGCCGCCGGCACGCAGGAAATGCTGCTGCAAAGCCATACAGGAGTCATCGAGGTGTTCCCCGCTATTCCCGAACACTGGCGACATGTTGCATTCCGCAACCTTCGCGCCCGAGGCGCATTCCTCGTATCCGCCGAACGCCGCGACGGCGTCACCCGCCACGTCGAGATTCTCGCCGAACGCGGCGGCCCATGCCGCCTGCGCTGCCCATTCACAGATGAAGTTCTTGAATTCGTTATGCAGCCCGGCGATCGAAAAGTGATTACGCAGGACATGGAATGAACCTTGTCTGACAATAATAGATACAAATGGGCACAGTAACGAATGGCGCTGACGTAAGGCCCAGGTATCTTTATTTGCTGCGTTCACTTTTCTGAACGCCTTGGGTTGTTACTGCGAGAATCTGACGTGAGAATTCCCGCATCTGCGTCAGGATCGCTTCAAGTGAATGGGGCAGTAACCATTTATTTCACACCCGAAGAGGACACTTGTTGGCGCAAGAAGCGTTCTTTATCAAAGTCGAGGCGCTCTTTCGCCGACGGACCCGGCTTTTGCCCGTCGGCCGTCAGAAGGGGTGACGCAGGAAAAAGGTGAACGGGAAGCCCCTGATCGATAGGAGGGAATAAAGGGTTATTGTCCCTATTTACGAGGAGCGGCATGATTGTCGTGGCGCACTATATGATCTTTCACATTCCCCGTTACCCGCCACTGGGCTGAAATATGACCATTTTCCTGTGCGCACAAACAGTCCATTTCGCAAATGCCTCTGAGCGCGACTGCGCATGGCACGTCCGTTGCCCGTTCAGCGGCAGGACACCTCTATTCGCCTTGCAGCCCGACGAACAGGAGGTGATCACGCCGGATCGGAAACAGCGGTCTTTTCGAGCCTCATGCCATCATCGCGCCGGGGGTGAAGGTGCTCCACGCGGGGCGCATCCCACGCGCCGCCGCAGATGGGGCACATCTCCGGCGCCGCGTCGAATCGGCCCACATAGCCGCATTCGCAGAATACATGACACAAGGTTGCTCGTTGGAAGATAAGCACGTCGCTCATCGCCAACACTCCCACGGTCCACTCACGTCACTCCGTCTATATTATCCCATCGGCGGCAGCGTAATGCAAATGAAGCACCGCACAAACGGAGTTGATAGTCGCGCACTGCGTGCGCTATCATACCGACAACCTTCCCGTCGGGGTGTGGCTCAGCCCGGTTTAGAGCGCTGCGTTCGGGACGCAGAGGTCGCCGGTTCAAATCCGGCCACCCCGACCATTCTGTTCTCTGGAACAGTTGCGATTCGCGCTCCTGATTCCCGCCGGATCTCACTGAAAGTGTTTCCGGCACTTGTTTTTACGAGGCGTCCGCGACTTGCCGGGACAACTCATTGAGTGAAGGATTGAACCTCGGGCTCCGGGCTACGGGTTCAAAAGACGCGAGCCATTGGCCGTATTGAGCGTGTCATTGCACCAGTTCTGCGTATGTACAGCGTCTGTGCGAATCTGTTTTTGACGACACTGTTTTTCCCTGTTCGCCGTGAACGCAGGATGTCAGGTCTTGGCGATGCTGTCGAAATCCATGCGGAATTTTTCGCCAAGAAAAATTTTGCGAGCAAGCGGATCATCCGCGATGACTTTGGGGGACCCGGAAACGATGACGCGGCCTTCGCTAAGGATATAGGCGCGGTCGGTGATCTCGAGGGTGTCACGAACATTATGGTCGGTGATGAGCACGCCGATGCCATTGCGCTTGAGCGCGGCGACGGTCTCCTGCAGGTCCGCCACGGCGATGGGGTCAATGCCCGCGAAAGGTTCGTCGAGCAGGAAGATTTTGGGATCAGTAACGAGCGCGCGGGCGATTTCGGTGCGGCGGCGTTCGCCGCCGGAAAGGGTGTAGGCCGGGCTTCCGGCGAGGTGGGCGATTTTCATTTCCTCGAGCAGGACATCGGCGCGGCGGCGGCGCTCGGCGCCGGTCATTTTCTGGTATTGAAGTATCGCCATGAGGTTCTGCCGCACGGTAAGTTGGCGGAAGACAGACGGCTCCTGCGATAGATAGGCCATGCCGGCGCGTGCGCGTTTATACATGGGGAGCCGGGTGATGTTCTTGCCGAGAAAGAAGATTTGGCCGGAGTCTGGGCGGATCAATCCCACCACCATGCCGAACGTGGTGGTCTTTCCTGCACCGTTCGGCCCCAGAAGCCCCACGATCTCACCTGCCCGCAGTTCGATGCAGACATCGCGCACAACGGTGCGTTTCTTGAAGGATTTCACAAGCCCGCGAGTGTATAATAGTGGTTGGGCGTCGTCCGCCACGGTGTTTCCCTTTTAATGTCCAAGTCGGACAGAGCAACATGTTAACCCAGGCGACCGCCTGGACCGGTTCCGGTCGCGCTGCGGCGCGCCTTAAGGACCATATCGTTCATTTCCATTTTCGGCGCTGGTTTATGGTCGCGCCGGCACACAGTTCACCGTCTTACAATATTATCCGGAAACGCCGCTTCCATCAGGAGCCGGTTGAGCCGGGTCTGTTCCTCGGCATCCGGGGATGTTTTGGCCATCAAAGCCTTTATCTCGTCGGATAGTGGTATGTTTTTCCAGGCCTTTTCGTTATACAGGCCGGGCTTCTTGATGGCTTTGTTCAACTGGTTAATGATGGACGATTTCCTCTCAATCAACACTTCCAGCGGGGTGGTTGCCAATTGTCCGCTCACATCGGCGCCGAGGTGGGCGAGGATTTGCTTGCCGGGAGAAGGTTCATCGCTTGCCGCCTGCGCCTTCAGCACTTGGACGAAGCCCGGCCAGTCGGGGAAATCCGCTTCGGTGAACAAGGAAGGGTCTGCGTCGCCCACGCCGCGCAGCGGCACTTGTTGCGCCTGCATATCCACTACTTCAAGGGTGTTGGTCTTGAAGTTGATGACAATGCGGCTGCCGCGCAAACCTCTGATGGTTTCGCTGTTCATCACGGGATTGCCCGTGAATACGAGGAGTTCCTTTTCGAAATCCCAATCAGCGCGCTCCGCCGTGACGGAACCCTGCGGATGCTGCACCTCGACGTTACCCTCCATGATGATGCGCGAGGGTGTGGCGCCCTGGTCTTTGTAATCGAACTGCATGGTATAGGCGCGAATGGGCAGAGGTTTGATGTCGGGATCATCCGACAAGAGCACGATCCGGACGCCATCGGTCATTTCTTTGATGACCATGGGGCCGTCAAAACTGCCGAGGAAACGTCCTGCGTCAATTTGCATGGCGGAGTATCCGCCGAAATCGCCGCTGAGTTCCTGGGCCGATGCACAGACGCCCGCGGTCAGGGCCGCGACCAGCAGCACCCGCTTCATGATTCATTCCTCCCGAACTGTATGGTGCCGACAACACCGGTCAACGCAAATTCCTTGCGCTGGGGGTAAATGCGCAGACTCGCCGCTTCGAGTTGCACATGGCTGTCCAGGACCTTGACGGGATTATCGCTACGGGCCTCGCCCGGCGTTTCCGCATCAGGATTCTGCCATTCAATATCCGCGAGTTCAATCTGGAGGCTGCCCATCAGCGCCTTGACGCCGCCCTTGAGGTAGGCGCTTTTTCCCTCTTCAAAGCGGCCTTCCCTGGCTTCGAGGATAATGTCTTGTCGGTCTTCCTCCCCTTCGCCGTAAATAATGGCGCGGGCGTCTTCAAAGGCCCAGATGTTTTCGTCAAGCACCGAGAACTTCTCCGTATGCAGCCAGAACGTCGGTTTCCGCGCGACACCCGCTGTGGGGCGCATATCGTGCAGGTACAAATCAATGCCACTCATGGTGAGCAGGTCTTCCGGCGCGTCCCTCACCGCCGGTGCATAGGCGGGGGGCGGCGCGGGGCCGTCGCCACAGCCTGCGGCCGCGATGCAGATCACGATTCCGGACAGTATATGTTTCATGGGGCAGTTTTCACATTCTTGTGGTAAACCGCCTTGAGGCCCTTGAGTGTAAGCAGCGGGTCCACCACATCAATGCCATGCGCCACTTCGGCCATGATCCGCGCAAAACCGCCCGTGGCCACCACCGTCGGCTTTTCGCCCATTTCCTCGCTGATCCGGCGCACGAGGCCGTCCACCATGTCTGCGTAGCCGTAAGTCAGGCCGGCGCGGATATTTGCGATGGTATCCCGGCCGATGACCGAGGGCGGCACGAGGACTTCAACGCGCGGCAATTTCGCGCAGTGTTCGAAAAGTGCGTCCGCAGAGAGTTGAATCCCTGGAACAATGGCGCCGCCCAGCCACTCCGCCTTTGCCGTAATCACATCAAACGTGGTGGCGGTCCCGAAATCAATGATGATCAGCGGGCCTTTGTGCTCTTCCAAGGCCCCGACGGAATTCACGATGCGGTCCGCGCCGACTTCCTTGGGGTTTTCGCATTGCAGCACCAGGCCCGTTTTGATGCCAGGCCCGACCATCAGCGGGGTGATGCGAAATGCGTTTTGGCTGACCTCCTGCAGGGCAGGATTCATTTGCGGGACCACGCTGGAAATACAGCATCCGGAGACTTGCTTGCGGTCAATGCCGATGCCCTGCAGGAGCATGGCGAGCAGGATGTGCATTTCGTCGCCCGTGCGGTAATTGGAAGTGACCACGCGCCAATGCCCGATCAGGGTGTCTCCCTGGTACAACCCGAGCACCGTGTGCGAATTGCCTACATCCACCACCAAGAGCATTTTTCAGGTTCTCCGCGGCCGCCGGACGCTATTCCAACACCACCTCGATGTCGCCCGTGATCACCCGCCGCTTGCCGGTGCTCATTTCCACCACGAGCGCACCCTGTTCATCAATCTCCGCGACGCGCCCGATCACGCTGTCGCGGCGCACAATCCGCCCAATGATCCTGCACGCTTCGATCCACTCCGTCCGGATGGCGTCCTGGCCTCCCCGACGCAGTCGGATCACATTTTGGTCCAAAGCCAGCAAAACCGCATGCAGCAACCGCGCGCGGTCCCAGACAAGCCCCGTGGCGCTCTCCAGCGAACCCGCTTTCGCCCGGAGTTCTTCCGGGAAATCTTCGGCGCGGTGCCGGACATTGATGCCAATGCCCACCGCGCTCCACCCTTGCCGGTGCTCCACGAGGATGCCGCAGACTTTGCGGTCCCCGCACAATAGGTCATTGGGCCACTTAATTGCCAGTTCCGCACGCGGACGCACCGCATCGCGTACCGCCAGCGATGCGGCGAACATCAATCCGCGTGAGGGACCTTTTAACGACACGCTGAACCACAAGCCCAAGCCTGGGGCGCTGTGCCATCGGGTCCCGTGCCGACCACGCCCGGCGGTCTGACATTCCGCCACAAACACCGCTCCGTCCTCGCGCGTGTCCTTCGCGAGAGCGATATTGTTGGTGGATTCGGCCTCGTCGAAAAAAGATACGGACGATCCAACCACGGCGGTGTTCAAAGGAGGCAAATTCAGCCTCGGCATGGTCGCGGTCTCAGACATTGGTGGTCAGCAGGGACATATCGAGGGCCGGGGCGGAATGCGTCAAGGCGCCCACGCTGATAAAATGCACGCCCGTCTCCGCCATGGCCCGGACCCGATCCAGCGTGGCGTTGCCGCTCGCTTCCAGGATCACCCGCGAACCCTGCGCGCGGCGAACCGCCTCGCGCATGCTTTCCAAATCCATATTATCAAGAATAATCACGTCAGCGCCCGCCTCCAATGCTTCATCAAATTCCCGAAGATTCTCCACCTCGATGGCGATGCGCATCAGATGATGCGTGCCCCTGGAAGCCTTTTGTATGGCCTCCCGGATGCCGCCCGCCGCAGTGATGTGATTTTCCTTGATCAACACGCCGTTGAACAAGTTAAACCGGTGGTCCACGCCCCCGCCATGCACCACCGCCGCCTTCTCCAGTTGCCGCATCATCGGGGTTGTTTTGCGGGTGTTGCAGATTTTGCAGTTCAGCCCCTCGAGTTTTTCTACATATTTCGCCGTCAACGTGGCCACGCCGGACAAGTGCTGCACGAAATTCATCGCGGTTCGCTCGGCGGTCAACACCGCCCGCGTATGCCCCTTAAAACGAGCCACCACATCGCCGGGTTTCACCCGTGAACCGTCCGAGAGCGACTCCCAGTCCGTTATTTCCGCGTCCATGAGCGAAAAAGCCATGTGGAACGGCTCAATGCCGCTCAGAATGCCCGGCTGCTTGGCAATCAGCCGCGCCTCGCACCGGGCATCCGCCGGCACCGTCGCCTCCGTCGTGATGTCACGCGGGCCGATATCCTCCGCTAACGCGGCATCCACCAATTCTTCTAAAGGGGTATGCATAGGCGCCCTTCCTCCAAAAGGCAGGGAGGGATTCTAACATAAATCCAACCGGCAAAGCGATTTTGACAGCGCTCTGATGCCCGCCCGCTTTCCCCATGACAACGCGTTTGATTCTTTTTCGGCGCACGGATATACTGGGCATGTGTATTCACCCTGTCTGGATGGATGGTGGGATTTTTGTATGCTGGACGCCCAAGTGCTCGTGCTGAACAAGTCGTGGGTTGCGGTGCATGTGACCCCCGTAAAGCGCGCTCTGACCCTGCTGTTTCAGGGCCACGCACGCGTGGTGCATCCCACCGACTACTCTCTTTATGATTTCGACGACTGGTGCGAGTTGTCCAAACACCGCGAGAATTTCGTGAATGGCCGCTTCATCCACACGCCGAATTTCCAGGTGCGCCTGCCCGAAGTCATCCTGTTAAGCGTGTTCAACGGTTTCGTGCGTCGCGAGGTGCGCCTGTCCCGCCGCAATATCTTCGAGCGGGACGACCACCGCTGCCAGTACTGCGGCGTGCGTCATTCAAAGCAGGATTTGACCATAGACCACGTGCTCCCGCGTTCCCGGGGGGGATGCGATGTGTGGGAGAATCTGGTGCTCGCATGCGTGCAATGCAACATGAAAAAAGGCAACCGCACCCCAGAGGAGGCGCGCATGCGTCTGATGCGCAAACCCGTCAAGCCGCACTGGCTTCCCCGGTTTGGCATCCAAATCCCCCGTGACGAACTGATCAGTTGGCAGCGCTTCGTGGACCTCGCCTACTGGAACACCGAAATTCGCGAGTAAGCCCGCGTATCGGGCCGGTCCTTGCGTGTTCATGCAGCGATACCGTTGACAAAGCATCAGGGAGAACCGAAGGTCATGAAGCAGGAAAAATCAGTGTCCCGGCGCACGGCCCTGGGTGCGATGGCGGGCGGTGCGGCCGCCATCGCCGCCGTCCGCAACGTGGCCCATGCCGAAGAACCCCAGGAGACCGTTGTGGTGAATGGGCGCATCAAACAGGCCGTATCGCGGTGGTGCTACGGCGCCATCCCACTCGAAGAGTTCTGCGATCATGTGAAAGCCATGGGGCTTCTCGGCCTTGATCTCATGGACCCGCCGGACTGGCCCGTGATCAAAGCCAAAGGGCTTGAAGTGACCATGGCCAACGGACCGGGAAATATCGCCGCAGGCTGGAACGACCCGCGCAACCACGACGCGCTTGTCAAGAAGGGGGAGGAACGCCTGCGCGAAGTCGCCGATGCGGGACTGCCCAACATGGTGGTGTTCTCCGGCAATCGCCGGGGCATGCCCGACGATGAAGGCCGCAAGAACTGCGTAAAGGGATTGAAACGCATCCTCCCGCTCGCCGAGAAACTCGGCGTCAATGTGATGATGGAGTTGCTCAACAGCAAGCGGGACCACAAGGACTACATGTGCGACCACACAGCGTGGGGCGCGGCCTTGGCCAAAGAACTGTCTTCGGAACGTTTCAAACTGCTGTATGACATCTACCACATGCAGATCATGGAAGGGGATATCATCCAGACGATACGCGAGAACATTGCCTGGATCGGCCATATCCACACCGGCGGCGTGCCGGGCCGTAACGAAATTGATGACACCCAGGAGTTGAATTACCGGCGCATCTGCGAAGCAATCCTTGAAACTGGATTTACCGGCTATGTCGCCCACGAATTCGTGCCGAAACGCGACCCGATAACATCGCTGCGGCAGGCGGCCGCCATCTGCGACGTGTAGCACCCCGGACTGCCCCTCATATCACTTCGATGGCCCGGACCGCATGTCCGCGATCAGCGCATCCGCCGCCGCGAGCCGCTCACTCAGCACATGGATGATGTTGAGCAGCAGCCGAACGGCCACATGCCTTTCCAGAATGGAATTGATTTCCTTCTCATCCAACGTGAACAAACGCACATCCGACAGTGCCGCCGCTGTCGCCGTCCGCGGACGGTGTGTAAGCACCGCCATCTCGCCGAACGCATCGCCCACGCCCAGTTGCGCGATCATTTTGCTTTTGTTGAAAATGCCGATCTTGCCACTCAGCACCACAAAAAGATTGCTCCCCAACTGTCCTTCGTGAAAAATCGCCTGCCCCTCGCGGAAAAAAATCACCTTCCCCTGATGGATAATAGACTCCACTTCCTCAGGTCTCAGCCCATTAAATATCCGTATCTTCTCCGCATACCGTTTATATTTGATATCCTCTGACATGATGTATACCTCCTGCCTCTGAGGCCATGCAACACAACACGCCAAACCTCTTGTACCCGTTATTGAATCATTTTAGACCCATCTTTCGCAAAAATCATATTTTTTCTGTTGCAGCGTCGCGCCGGACCAGGGATGACAATCCACGCCCTCTGAATGCTCGCGCGCCACCGCAGCGGCCGGCATGGATTCCCATGATTTGGACATATGTCCCAAGGTGCGTTATCATCCGGGTGGAGAGGCGCAGCGCAGCCGCGCTGACACAGATGGAGGAGGCTCTCATGCCTGTGGTGTGCTCCGGCGTCCGACGCGCCGCCGTCATTCTGGTGATGGCAATCACAGCAGGCGCCCTGTCCGGATGCGATGCGCGGACGCCGCGCATCCTGGTGGTGGGGGACAGTTGGGCGTTTCTGATGGGCTATCAGCAGTCGCTGGGAAATGTCATGGCGCGGCATGGCTATGAAGCATACTCGGACCACCTCAACATCCGCCATCTCACCGCCGTGCCGGGGCTTACCGCTAAGGCGCTCGCGCGCAACCGGCTCGGCGTGCTGCACAATATCGGGCGGGCGCTCCGCGCCGAACCCACCATTGACATCGTCCACCTCAGCATCGGCGGCAACGACGGCATCGCCTTGTGGAGTCCGTTGCTTTCGCGGGCGGAGGAGCAGGAACTCGTGGACGAGATCGTCGGGAATGTGCGGACCATTGTGGAATACATCCTCGCCCAGCGCCCGAATATCCGCGTCGCCATCTGCGGTTACGATTATATGGACTACCACACCCGGCATGTCCCACCACGCGTTTATAATGCCGCCGCCGTGCGCCTTGCCAGGCACATCATTGATATGACCAAGACGATTGACCGCTGCGAATACGTCAATAATTTCGGCCTGATGCAGTACGAATTCGGGTATCCGGGGCCGTTTGATGCCGAAAACATCCCCGTCGTGTATCTCCCGCACGAAGTGCCGTTTCCCGGCAACGCCGACACGGACTACGTGCCGCTCGCCGGCGGCGACATCGCCTATCCCAGCCCGCCGCATACCCTTTCATACGGGCCGCTCGCCACCACCAGCATCCATCTCAACCAGGCCGGATACGAACGTATCGCCCTGAACTGCCTCGAACAGTACTACTTCGACTGGCTGGACAACCCGCTCCCTTTCTGACAAGTTTTTGACAGCCCCTTGCCGGAAATCAGTGTGGAGGGCGAAGAGCGATGAAGCATGAGAAAATCAGATGTCGAAGTGATGAGGATTACGGTTGACCAGCGGGGATTTTGTCCTGCCGGCACAGGGATGGATTTTGAATCGGCTATTCGACCGTGACGCTTTTCGCCAGGTTGCGGGGCTGGTCCACGTCGCAACCGCGATTGGCGGCAACGTAGTAGGCGAACAACTGCAGGGGAACGGCGACGACAATGGGGCTGAAAGGTTCAAAGCACTCCGGCACGTAGAACACGTCCTCGCTGTGGGGCCTGATGGCCTCGTTGCCCACGGTGGCGACGGAAAGCACAATGCCGCTGCGCGCTCGGATTTCCTGGATGTTGGAGACCATCTTGTCGTAGGTGTCGCCATTGACCGCAACGCACACAACGGGCAATTCGTTGGTGACGAGGGCGATGGGGCCGTGCTTCATTTCGCCCGCGGCGTAGCCTTCGGCGTGAATGTAACTGATTTCCTTGAGTTTCAGGGCGCCTTCGAGCGCGCTGGGGAAATTGTAGCCGCGGCCAAGGTACAGGGCGCTCTGCGCGTCGCGGTATTTGGGATCGGCCGCGCAACGTTTGATGTCTTCCTGGTTGTCCAGAATCCACTGAATCTTCTCGGGAATCTCGCGCAGATGCGCGATCATTTCCCTGGCCTGCGCCTTGCCCATCACGCCGCGCACTTCGGCGAGCCAGATGGTGAACAGCGCAAATGCCGTGCATTGCGAGGTGTAGGCTTTGGTTGAGGCGACGCCGATTTCCGGCCCGGCATGCTGGTAGATGACGCCGTGCGATTCGCGCGCCACGCTCGACCCCACCACATTCACGATCGAAGCGACTTTCGCCCCCCGGGTCTTTGCAATGCGGATCGCCTCCAGGGTATCGGCGGTTTCGCCGGACTGCGACACAGGAATCATGATGGTATGCGGCGGAACAATGGGGTCGCGGTAGCGGTATTCAGAAGCGAGATCGAGTTCCACAGGCACCTTGGCGAATTTCTCGATGAGGTATTTTCCGACCATGCCCGCATGCCAGGCCGTGCCGCACGCCACGATCACGATCTTCTCGCACCCCTTCAACTCCTCGACGGAGATGTTCATGTCCGGCAGATTCACTTCGTCGGAACCTTCATGCACGCGGCCGCGCAACGTGTTGCGGATGACGTTCGCCTGCTGGTGAATTTCCTTGAGCATGAAGTGCGGATAACCTTCCTTCTCCGCCGCCGCGTCGTCCCAATCCACCGTCTTCACTTCCAATTGCACGGGATTGCCGTGGATGTCTTCAATTTTATAGCCGTCGCGCGTAATGCGGCAGACCTGGCCATTGTCAATATAGAGCACCTTGCGCGTGTACTTCATGATGGCAGGCACATCGGAAGCGATAAACGCCTCGTTCTCACCAAGCCCGACGATCAGCGGGCTGCCGTGTCGGGCCGCCACCAGCACCTCGGGTTCGTCCTTGCAGATCACGCCGATGGCATACGCGCCTTCGACATCCTGCAAGGCCCGCTTCACCGCCGCAAACAAATCGCCCTGATAGTATTTCCGCACGAGGTGCGCGATGGTCTCCGTATCCGTCTGGCTGCGGAATTGCACGCCTTCCGCCTGCAGGGCGGCCCGCAATTCCTGATAATTCTCGATGATGCCATTGTGCACCACCGCGATTTCCTTTGCCTTGTCGAAATGCGGGTGCGAATTCACCTCGCTCGGCGCGCCGTGCGTCGCCCAGCGCGTGTGTCCGATGCCCAGATTGCCGTGCAAAGGATGCTCTTCAAGTTTGCGGTCCAGTTCCTTCAGTTTTCCCAGGCTCTTCACACAGTCCAGTTTGCCCGCCCCCACCACGGCCACCCCCGCCGAGTCATAGCCCCGATACTCCAACCGGTGCAAACCGGCCATGATGACTTCCACCGGACTCTTATCGCCAATGTATCCCACTATACCGCACATGGATTTGATGCTCCTTTCCGTGTTCCAAAACTCGACATGAAAAACAGGCGCGCGTCCCGGCGGGACGTTTCTGAAAACGGTTCCGGCCATGCGGCCCACGCGGCGCCAAATGAGACCCGGCACGGTGATGCGTACACCTTGAATCTGCGCCGCGGCCGCCATGGCGATCCGAAAGGCAGACCTCCGTGCGGGGTCCCGTTTCCCAGGGATCACCCCCGCGCGAAGGATGCCCATAGGATACCCTATAAAGGCTGCGATATTCAATTATTCCTTGAGGCCGGCCCCCAATCGCCGGATACCCTGCAAAATTTGGCAGGTTCTTCAGGACACCATTCGCTGCCTCGTGACACCACGCTTTGCTTCGTGACACCGATCCTGCGGTGTCACGCACCACCGCGACGCTCCCGCGTCGCACATCCACTTATGGTAACAACAGCATGCTTGCGGCGCGGAGCGCTATCGGAAGAGGCGTTGCAACACAGGAGCGGCGCGACGAGATTATTGCGTGCTTATCGGCGCACACGGCCCGCTTGCGGTGTTTGTCCGGGTGTTTGTCTGACGGTTCAAGGCGCTTATGGCACGCGACGGGAGACCACGCGGTAGAAGCAGTAAAAGCCCAACACGACGGAAAGCAGCACCACACCCCCCAGAATCAGCCCGCCGCCGCCGAAACGCCGGTCGAGGTAGTCCCCCGCAATCACGCCACCGACAATCGGCCCGGCAATGGACAACGCTATCTCTCCTGCCAGCCCCAACGCGGACAACGCACCCCGGTCTGACCCCTGCCCCGGCGTGTTCATTGTGCGTTCCCATCATTCATGACGATTGAAATATCTCGTGGCGCCGCTCCGGCGGTGGAACAAGTGAAACCATTGAGGCACTATCCATGAATCACCTGTGAACGGTTGCCACAGCCATAAGTAGTGCTGTTGCGTGCATGTTAACCGGGTCAAAATGAAAAAACAAAC
>CALEDJ010000019.1 GCA_937951485.1 uncultured bacterium | reverse complement strand
CCTTCGCCCTCGCCTTCCCCCTCGCCCTCAATAATCTCAACGAAATATGCCGTAATCTGACGATCGCGCCACATATTCATGACCGCGACAGGGTCGGTGGGAAAAGTGCCGTCAAGGTCGCCCTCGTAATGATCGAATTCCCAGCCTTCGTCCGGGATAGCGGTAACGGTGGCGAGGTGCCGGTCAATATAGACGTGCTCGCCTGGGGGCGGATTGGTGGTGCCACCGCCGATTACATTGATCGTGAGGGTCCATTTGGGCCATTCGGCAAAGACTGCGGTGATATCCCGATTTTGGTCCACGGTGTAGGAGAGTTGGCCGCCGAATCGGTGAACGCCCTCCAGATCGCCACGCCATTCCAGAAAATACCATGCGGGATCTGTGTAAAACGCCTGGATGAAAACAAATGCGCCCTGGTCGAAAAAATAAGTTCCGGGAGGGGGATTCAGCCCGCCAACGCCTTCCTGGTACAACCTGAGCCGATAAACGGCCTTTTCTTCATTGGCATCTGCACTGGCGAACGCCGTCAGCCACGTCATCGCCAACCATGTTGCGAGAAGAAAAGGCGACATATGCCCCGACTTCATCTCACACCTCCTTACAAACGACGTGGAATTCACCGCGATATTTGCGCTTTGTTATTTTACCACTGATTTGCGAAATAATTCAGGCTGTTCCCTGCGGACGGGGGGCGCTGGTTCCATGACAGATGTCAAGGTCGCTTCAACCAGCGTTCCAGCCAGGCGATGGCGTCGTCCTGCGCGGGGATTTTAAGGGAGTGCGGTTCGTCATAGTAGTTGCACTGGAAATGGTCCGCCGCGCCCAGACGCCGATATACCTCGGCGATTTTCGCCTCCGCCGCCTGCATGCCGTCCATCGTGAACAGGCTGTCCCTGGAGCAATTGATGACCATCAGGGGTTGCGGTGCGTTCAAGGTGGCCACATCGGGCAGGTCGAGCCAGGCATGCTGGCCGGGCACGTAGATCATCCACGTATGGTTGCGCAGATGATTGCAGAGCAGCGCGCGGTAGGTGGTCATCCATCCGGCGACGACAGCGGCCTTGATGCGCGGATCCAGGCCGAAGAGGTGCGCGGCGCGGAATCCGCCGATGGACAGGCCCATGCATCCGATGCGTTCCGGATCCACCTCAGGCCGCGTGATCAGATAATCCAGGCTCACGCGGTCCCCCTGAAACAGGATACCCGGCCATGTGGTCCCGGCGGTGAAAATCGTCTTTGCGGTGAGCGTTTCATGCGCGCTTGCAAACGTGTGGAACGCGCGGATGAAGGCGTCGCTGTCCCGCTTGTGCTTTTTCAGGTCGGGCATGAAATGCGCGGGCAGCATGTCGGGATCGATGCGTTGCGATCCGAAATAGAAGGCGTCGGGCGCGAGCACCACAAAGCCCCGCCGCGCCAGTTCATCGCCGAAGGTTCTGCCGCCATAGTTCTGGTCAATCAATTCTTGCAGCACCTGCGGCGGATTCTCGGTCGCCACCACCTTCTCTTTGCCGAAGTAGTAGTAGCCGCCGTGACAATGGAGGGCCATCACCGCCGGCGCGGGAGCGTTCAGGCCGTCGGGGATCAGTAAGTACGCCTCGGTCCAGCGGTCGGCGCTCAGCCGGTAGCGCACTTTGTGCCGCACATAGCCCTCCTGCTGCCTGCTTTCCAGAATTTGCGCATCCAAAGGCGCGGTTTCCGGACGGTAGGCGAGCAGTTCCGCCATTTTCGCCCGCCCCTGGTCCCGCCAGGCCTCGATATCGGGCCAGGGCTGCGCCAGATAGGACAGCGCACAGGCATCGCGCCCCGCATACGCGTCCAGAAATGCGTGAAAATTCGCCGTGTCGCAAAACGGACTTTCACCCGCTGCTTGCGTCAACAATGGCAACAGCGCCAGCAATCCCGAACCGAACATGGCCACGCCCCTCTCATTTCGTATTGTTTGAAGAAACGGCCTTATTGCCCGCCGATTTACTCTAAACCATTTATCCGAATGTCGTCAATACGCTCCGTGCCCGGAGAGACCACCCGGGATTGGCACAGCGTGTCCGCTTGCTGCGGGCGTCTTCGCCTGCTTTTCCCGTAATCTGTGATGGCCGCCTTGCATGCGGGACCCCGCTTGGGGGACAATGCGGTCAAGGAGCCGTTGGATATGAGCGACGATACGGCGAAAATTCTTGTACTGGACGATGACCCGGACATACTGGAGGTCAATCGCATCGTACTCCAGAACGCCGGCTATGAAGTGACTTGCTTTGTAGAGCCGGACAAGGCCTTTGAGCACATGCTGCGCACCCCGCCCGACCTGGTCATCACCGATTTGATGATGGGCGCGCTCGATTCCGGATTCTCGTTTGTGCAACGCATCCGGGAACGCCGGGAATTCGCCACTCTCCCGGTGATCATCATCACCGCCGTGGGCAGCCAGCGCGGCTTTGATTTCATGCCCCGCAGTGAAGCCGATCTCAAAGCCATGCAGGTGCAGGCGTTTTTCGCCAAACCGGTCAAGCCCAGGGAACTCCAGGCAAAGGTGGCCGAACTGCTCTGCGCCGGGAAGCCATAGGACGGCGCGGCATGCCGGACGATGCGCCGCTGCGCGGCGGCGGCATCTATCGGGTCACTTCAAGGATGGCGCCCGCGCGCTCCGCAATATTGACAAGGTGATCCCCCACCCGCTCCAGATGACCCAGCGCATCCAGGAAAATGACGCCCGCCTGAACGTGGCAGGCGCCGGCTTCCAGACGCTTCACATGGTTCTCGGTGCATTGCCTGACCAGATTGGTCAACTCGCGCCCGGCTTCGATCGCCTTTTCAACGCCGTGCGGTTCATTCCCCTCCAGGGTAATGAAAATGGCCTCAAACTGCTTGTTCAGGCAGGATCGGATGGCAAAAATGTCACGGTTGGCATCCGGGGACCACGTGAACGAACCCTTGTCAAGCAGGCGACGCAATTCCACAAGCGATTCGGCATGATCGCCGAGGCGTTCCGCGTCGTTGACCGCGTGAATGAGCGCGGGAATCAATGCGGACTCGGAAGGTTCGAGGTTCTTGCGGGACAGCGCCACCAGGTATTCCGTTATTTCCTGCTGCAACCGATCAATAAGTTCTTCCCGCTCCAGGATTCTCTTGACGAGACCGTCCTGGCCGGCACAAAGCAACTCGCAACTTTCATTGACCGAATTCTGGCCTTTGCGCACCATATACACGACTTCCCGCACCGCCAGTTCCAGGGCGACGGAAGGTGATTGCAGCAGTTTGGGTTCCAGGTATTGCAGCACGGTGTCGCGGTCGGCCTCCGTCATGGGAATGACAATTTGACAGAATCTGGCAAGCAAGCCCACGAAAGGCAGGAAAAAAACCATATTGGCAAAGTTGAAAATGGTATGCGCGTTGGCGGCATGGCGCACAAGGTTTTCGGGGGCGACGGAAAAGACTTCCCCCGGCGTAATCCAGTCCACAAAACCGAGGAACACCGGTTCGCCTTTCCAGATTGGGACATAGAACAGCAAATACATGTATGCCGCGCCGAAAAGGTTGAAGAACGTGTGCGCGAGGGCAACGCGTTTCGCGTTTCGGTTGGCGTTCAGCGCCGCCAGATTGGCGGTGATCGTCGTGCCGATATTGTCGCCGAGGATCAGCGGAACCGCGGTGTAGAAACTGATCAACCCCTGACTGCACAAGGCCAGCACCAGGCCAACCGTGGCGCTACTGGACTGTACGATGCAGGTCATCACCGTGCCGATGACGATGCACATGAGCGTGGGAACGGGCGGCATGATATGGCCGGAGCCTTTGGGAGTGCAATCGAACATCTTGAAGTACTCGATGAATTCCGGGCTGTAACGCACCGGCTTCAAGATATCCGACATGGTGCTCATGCCCAAAAAGAGCAGGCCGAATCCAAGAATCGCCTCCCCCAGCGCCTTGAGATAGGGCCGCCGCAGCGTGCCCGCCATAACCAATCCGATGGCAATGGCGGGGTAGGATAACGAATCCAATTGAAAGGCAATCAATTGCGCGGTCATGGTGGTGCCGATGTTCGCACCGAACACCACGCCGATGCTCTGAAACAAGTTGATCAGGCCCGCATTGACAAAACCGATCAGCATCACCGTGGTGGCGCTCGAAGATTGAAGCGTGGCGGCAACCAGCGTACCGGCGGCCACGCCCACGAAACGGTTCTGCGTCATCACGTTCAAAATCTGCTTGAGTCGCCGGTCGGCCATGCGCTGCAAGCCGGAGGACATGATCGTCATGCCGAAGATAAACACGGCGAGGCCGCCCAGCATCACCGTAATCAGATAGATTTTGTTCATGGCCATCGCGTGGATTTCGATGGCGCGCACGTCAAAACGTTCTTTGGCGGAAAGATTCTCCCGGGTATCGCGGATTTCCACGGATGCGTAGTGCCGCTTGACCGATTTGCCCAGTTTCCAGGGGGTGACCGCCCGTCCGTCTGCATCGGTGATGACCCGGTCATGCTTGACTGATCCGCCGTCCGGGCCGCCTTCCGCACGGAAATACACTTCCACCCCCGGCACAGGGCTGCCGTCGGGATTGAAGAGACGCACCCCGATCTCATCAATCACGCCGCCCGTTGCCGCCTCCAGATCATCCCCTATCCGCTCCACCCCTGCAATGCCGCGCAAACGCACCGGCTTTACACGGGGATGGTCGGGGACCGACACCTCGACCCAGATATCTCCAGACCAGTCCCCCAAACGCAACGTCGCATCTGCTGCGCCCCCGGCATCTGTCAGCACATCCTGCACCGGCGCGCCCGACTGCGTGAACACCGCACCCGTCGCCGGGTTCACCACAGAGAAACGTACCGTCGTTTTGGATACCCCCCACCGAGAACCGGCGCCGCCCAGCAGCCCCGGCTCCACCGGTCCCTCCAGCACAACCCGAAACGGCTGCTTCAACGGTTCCCCATATACCCCGGTCTGGTGATCGCCCGATGCATACTCATCCGGCAACAAAATGTCGGGAATCGGCGGCGGCCCGCCATCGCATCCGATCAATGCAGCGACAACACATCCAAAAAAGATCAGGCCGGTCCGGAGTCCTATACGCCCTGATTGTTCATGACTCCCGGTTAGCATAATAACCCGCTTCACGGCCATCCAAACGGCCGCGTTCATGTTCTGTTCAACGCTTTGTGGTTTGGCGGAGCAACTCCATGGAAATTGCAACCGGATGGTCCTTTTCCCCAGATGGGAATCCCCTTCTTCATGTTGTCATATGACCATCTATCGCCCACGCACACATGGAGCCCAAAACACCCGGTCCTTCCTCTTATACGTGCCGTCAGGATACAAAATCAATATTAGGCCCTTGTTAGGATATCGTTAAACAACCGTCAAACACGCTCCTTTGGGGACGTTCAAGGGACTGATCCATACCCCACCGGCGTCTGGCCGGAATTTGACGGGAATTACCGCCACTCCATAAGCGCCGCGTTAAGGGCCTGCTCGACGCGGCGGCGGGGCTGATGAAAATAGATAAGGCCGTGGCCGGGGAGCATGATGTCCGTATCCACGCGGGCGAAGCGCCGCAGCGATTCCGTGTAAACCGGTTTGTTGAAGTCTATGGAGCCGCTCCAGCCGAAGTCGCCGGCCAGCAGGGTGCCGATAATGTCCCCGCTGACCGCAATGCGCCTGCCCTCGTGCTCGAAAAGGTAGGCGGTGCATCCCATGGAATGCCCCGGCAGGTGCATGACTTCGATGCGGACGCCCAGCACGGTAAGGACCTCGCCGTCCTGTACGCGCTGGTCCACGATACAGGGAGTGAAGGTTTTGTGGTACAAGTAGCCGCAACAGCGTTCGTCGCCCGCGGCGACGGCATCCGCCGTTTCGGCGTGAGCGATGAGGCGGGCGCCCGCCGCTTTGAGGCGATATGCCGCGCCCGCGTGGTCCAGATGCGCATGGGTGAGCAGACAAGCGCGAATGTCCGCCGGGTCAAGCCCCCAATAACGCATGTTGGAATGAATCTGGTCCAGCGTGTCGCCGCATCCACAGTCAAAAAGGAGCAGCCCTTCCGGCGTGGCCACAACATAGGTGTTGCAGTCGTCGAAACCCGCATCTATGCCCACATAGGTGACGCCGTTCAGATCCCCGCCCACCTGGTATAGATGCCTGAGTATCTGCATGCACAATCTCCCGCGTGAGCCTCGCAGAGTGTAACATTCCAACCACATCCCATGCGAGGCGCTTCTGAAAGAAGGCTTTGGCATGCCAGGAAATGGACAACATATGTTGTTCACGCTTCAGCCCCACTTCCGCGGGGTGTGCCTTCCTTGAGCGGATTTTCGCCGGATAAGTCCTTGTGGGCTCATAATGACAAAATTATGTGTGTTATCCGAAAAAATACGTCATCGCATTAATAAGACCATTTGCAAAGGCCTGTATGCTGGAACCATGGCGCAGGCGTGGCGATCGTCCTGTCAGAACAGGGTCGCGGATTCCACGGGTGCGTTGATTTCATCCATGCCTGCCGGATGGGCGGGATTGGGGCGTCCCACGGTGAGCAAGACGGTCGTGCCGGGCGGCGGAGCCAGCATCGGCGCGAGCGCCTCATATCCTGCGCCGGGGCGGCGGGCCATTTCGGCGGCGGGAACGCCGTTCACTGCGAGCAGGCGGTCGCCGGGGCGAAGCCCCGCATGGTGCGCGGGAGACCCCTCGATGATATCCAAGTGCCAGAGACCCGCGTGGTATCGGCCGGGATTTGCGCCGGTTCCCGTGACCGGCGCATCGCGGAAGACCCGCGCATCGCTGCGCTCCAGACCGATCAGACCGTGTTCAAAGTTCATCGTCACACGAAAAAGTTTAAGGAAATCAATTCCGATCCGGCCCGCGCTTCCCGGCGGCAACACCGCGCATAATGGGTCGTCCATGCCGGCATCGTCCACCCGAAATTGCGCCAGCCGGAGATAACGCACGGCCCGGCCGTCCGCGGTGTACAGCGTCATCACCGGCGTGTCATTGCCCCACGCGCCGACGGCCCGCAGTTCCGACTCCGACAACGCAATGGCGTCCGGGCGCGTGATATCCACCGCAAGACGGCGCAGATGCCTGCCGTTGATCAGGACAGACACCATCGGCGCGCCGTCTTTTTCAATGCTCAGCGGCGCGGTCCGCGCCGCTTTGGGCAACGTGGACTGTTCGAGCGGCCGCCATGACACCCGCGCATGGGTGAGATCAATCGTGACTTCCAGGCCCGGCTGCTGCGCCGGAAGAAGCCCCGCAAGGGGGGTTCCCAGGCGCCCGGCCAGTGCCGAGATATCCGCGACCACCATCTCGACGGGATGCGGCGGCAGGTCGGCGACGACGAAGTTTTCCACATCAACAACGGTCACGTTCGGCGAATGGCTTTTCAACGGCAACCCGATCAACTGCGCTGCCTCCTGCGCGACCACCGGCGATTGCAGGCAGGCATCCAGCAGGAAGGGATAGGGGCCGCCGCTGTTCAGCCACGCGGACACCACGATGCGCCCGCGCGCCCCGGCTGTTGGCGCGGTGTGCTCAATCCACTCCTGCGCAAATGCAGGGGCAATGGCCAAGACCATCAGGAGAAGTACTGATGCCGGCCGTTGGACCTCAAGCGCACGGTTGATGAAGTGAATGCATGATTTCATGACAACTTTTTTTCTTTGCCTCCGGCGCTTTGCGCCGGCTTCAATGGGCGACCCCGTTGTGGCCGGTCTCCCGACCGCGCCACAGCAGCGACGGAAGGTCTCCAACAGAACGCCGATATGACTATCCGACAAAATCTTTAACGGGATATTCTCCGATAATGCAACATCTTGGCCAACTTAAGCAATCGTGACATTTCAGCGGAATGGCATAGATCGCAGGGGCGCACTATATGGCCTCTTACATCCCCCGCTGCATGCCACTACGCTAAAATGTAACAAGCAATCATCGCTCATAACCGAGGCATTTGCGACATGGGTGTTTCAAACCTCGGTTCCATCAAGAGGCATTTGCGAAATAGGCTTTTTCACGGAACATCAGAAAAATTTCTGTCGGAAATAGCAGGAGTTGTCGGTCGCAGGGTCGGCAAAAATGCTCATTTCGCAAATGCCTGCATCAAGAATCCCGGATATTTCGGCTTCTTAAACGCAAAGCAGTCCATTTCGCAAATGCCTCATGATCCCGTCATATCCGCCAAAGGGGAGCATAGCGCGGCAATCCGGGGTCTTCTCTTTGCACGGGTCGCCTTTATTCCTGATTCGATGCGGCGTACAATAGGCATTGAACTTCGTCCGCAAAAAGGTGTCTAAGGGGTTAGAGGCAACGGAGTGCGCCGTTCGTGGTGTTACTCAAGGAAGCGCGCAGTCGCAGTGATGCCGATCTGGTGGAGCAGTGCCAGGCCGGCGATGATGCGGCCTTCGATGAACTGGTCCGCCGGTACAAGGACCGGATTTACGGCGTTGTGTTTCGTTTTCTTGGAAACCGCGACGATGCGCTCGATGTGGCCCAGGAGGCGTTTGTGCGGGCCTATCGGGGCATTCATGGGTACGCCGGCCAGGCGAGCGTGTCCACGTGGTTCTTCACCATCGCGGCGAACCTGGCGCGGAATCGCCTGCGCGATCAGCATCGGAAGGGACGGGACAAGAGCGCCTCGCTGGAGGCGACGGCGGACGGCGGTTCCGGCATCGCCACGACGCGCGAAACGCCGCGCAGTCTCGCCCAGCGCCGGGAACTGGAAGAAAGCCTGGATGCGTGCCTGGACGCACTGCCCGAAGCGCAGCGGCTGGTCTTTGTGCTGCGCGTCTTCGACGGCTTGCGCTACGAGGAGATAGCGGCGTGCGCGGGCTGCGCCGAAGGCACGGTCAAGTCGCGCCTCAACCAGGCGCGGCGACGCCTGGGGGACTGCCTGAAAGCGCGCGGAGTGATGTAACATGATGCGTTCCTGCGACACCATGCGCGAAGACTTTTCGGCGTTGCTGGACGGCGAACTGACGCCTTTTGAGCAGGCCGAAATAGAGGCGCACCTGTCCGAATGCTCCGAATGTCTGCGGATATTGGGCGGCATGAAAAAGGTGGACGACCTCTATCGCGCCCTGGAACCGGCAGTCGCGCCGGGGGATTTCGAGGAACGCCTGAAGCAACGCCTGCGACCCAAGGTCCGGCTTTTCACAGGGCGCAGAATGGCCACGCGCCGCATCTGGCTGCTCGCCGCCGCCGGGCTGATCGCCGTCCTGAGCCTCTTCCTGATGCGCATGCAGACGCCTTCCCCGGACCACATGCAATTGACCCGCGCTCAGGAGCCGCCGACCGCGCCGAAGGGCGGCCTGATGACCGAGGCGGAGATGGCGCGCCCGATGCCGCCGCCCCCCGCGCCTCTGGCGGTTGCGGAACCCGCCGCAACCGCCGACACCCATACAGAAGCATTGCCTGAACAGGCCGCCGCAGCGCCGGCCTCACCGCCGCGCGCGGACATGCCGCAGCCGGAGGTCCACGGGGACGGCGTTGCCATGCAATATCCGGTCCGGACCAGTGCGCTGGGGGGGGCGCGCGCCCCGCAGAAGATGCCTATCCAGCATGTGGGCCCGCGGGCGTTCACGCTTGTGGAGGGGGTCTGGCGCGAGGAAGGGTACGCGGGCGAACCGGCGACGCCGCTGTTGCGCCAATCGGAAGAATTTCACGCATTGTGCGAACGGCATCCCGATCTGCCGGCCATCGCGGCGTTGGGGCCGACGGTGATCTTCCGGCTTGAGGAAACGTGGCGACAAATCGAAACGCCCGCCGATACGGCCGGTCACTGACACGCTTCCGCCACCCGCCGCAGATGATCCCATGAATAGATGCCGGAACTGTGACCATCGCTCCAGGCGATGGATACGGCGTAATGGCCGAGGGGATCGATCTCCTCGGCGCGGATATTTTCCGGCACACTGGCGGGATCAAGGAGCGGATCGCCGGTGAATTCCTGCACGCAGAGCGCGCACTGACACGCCAGCCGCAACGCCTTGTTGGGAACGCGGCTCATCGCGCCGTCCGGCCATTTGATGACAATGTGCGCGTCTTCCGCCGTCACTTCCGGCTTTTGTTGGCCGCCTGCGCGCCGCTTGCCCAATTCCCGATGCACCCGGTCGGCGAGCGCGGCAAATTCAGCGATTGCCGCGCCGGCGTCGCGCCGCGAGGCGTCACACAGTCCCGGCAGAATGGGCAGGCTCGCCAGCGTTTCCAGTCCGAAACGTTCCTTCAGGGTCGCGCTGCTCTGACCGAAAAGATGATGCTGTTTGCCGCATCCATCACATGTGAAGACCGCCATGTTCTCCACCACGCCCAGCACCGGCACCTTGACCTTTTCAAACATCAGGATGCCGCGCGCCACATCCACCAGGGAGAGCGCCTGCGGCGTGGTGACGATGATCGCCCCATCGAGTGCGGCCTGTTGCACCAGGGTCAACTGAATGTCGCCGGTGCCCGGCGGCAGGTCAATGATCAGGTAATCCAATTCGCCCCATTCGGTCTGCCGCAGCATCTGAAGGATGTGGTTCGATGCCATCGGCCCGCGCATCACCGCCGGGCGGTCGCCCAGCAGATAGCCCATGGACATCGTCTTCAGACCATCCACGGCCACCGGCTGTAGCAATTCACCACGGATATACACCTCCGGCTGGCGCGCGTTGAACAAGGTTGGGAAGGAAGGCCCGTAGATATCCGTGTCAAGCAGGCCGATGCGGTGGCCTTCGCGCTGAATGGCGCGCGCCAGGTAGGCCGCCACCGTGGACTTGCCGACCCCGCCTTTACAGGATGAAACGGCGAGAATCGCGCCCACTTTGTCCAGCGTTTCCGGCCGCGTCGCCGGCGGGCGGCGCGACTTCATCGCGGTCATGGTCACTCCCACCGACGTTACCCCGGGAAGTTTCCCCACCAGTGTTTCCGCCTGCTCCCGAAACCGGTCCTTGACGGGACAACCCGCCGTCGTCAACTCGATGGCGAAACGCACCGCGCCGCCGTCTATCTGCAAATCCTTGATGAATCCCAGCGACACAATGTCACGTTTCAGATCAGGGTCAATAATGTTGCGCAACGCCTCCAGTACTTCTTTTTCCGTAGCCATGGCAAATTCCTCTGAACAGCGGCAAGTCCCCATCCGGGAGCGATAGATGTTTTCCCCAGAAACCGGTATTTTAGCGCGCTTGTTCCCGCAAGTCCATCCGCCGATGTGTTTTCTTCGCGGTTCAGTCCTGTCAGCCCGCGCCCTTTGGCCCAGCGACACGATCCCCTTGGATAGCCTTGACATAACACAGAGGCATATGCCCGCGAAAGCGTCGTTCTTCGTGAGAAAGCCCTGAGGCGGGGAAAACTGCCATATAGAGTTATTCTGGATTTTTGATGAATGCAAAATTCGAGGCTATTTTTGCAGCAAGATAATGTACGAAATTTGTCTTGCAAATTCGGAAGTTTGTGCTATAATACCGCAAGCGAAGGAGACAATTCGTCAGTATTCATGGATTAGGCTTTATTCATAAAGGGGCAAGATAACGATGCAGGCGGTTTGCGACACAGTGTGCTTGCTCTTGTGGGTGGCGGTGGTGGTGGCCTTATTGGCGTCGGTGTTGGCGACAGTAGGCTATTGACCATCGGACCGATAAGTTCAAGACATCAAGGAAAGGGTATTTGTTCCTCTTTGTGTGTGATGAGTGTCGGAACAGGGTGCGCGCAGGGTGCGCATGCTGTCTGCGGTCTCCGGTGAGGAGTCATAAGAAACGGCCGGATTCCAACCGTGGAATCCGGCCGCGCCCTTTAGACAGGAGATTCTGATTACGCCCAGGTCATGGCGGTGCGCTCTTCTTCGATCATGGCCTGTTTCAGGAAGGCGATGGCCTTGGTAAGTCCCTCCCAACTCGACATGAGGCTGTCCTCATGTTCGATGCTGATGGCGCCGTCATAGCCGACAAGGCGCAGGGTGGAGAAGAAGTTTTTCCACCATTCGAGGCTGTGGCCGTAGCCGCAGGTGCGGAAAATCCATGCGCGGCGCAGTTCGTCGCTGTAGTGCTTGGTGTCGAGCACGCCGTTCACCGCCGCATTGCCGGGATCCACGCGGGAGTCCTTGGCATGGACGTGCCAGATCGCGCCGGCGAGCGCCTTGGCGGATTCGCACGGGTCCATCCCCTGCCAGAAGAGATGACTGGGGTCGAAGTTCGCCCCGATGTTGTTGCCGCATTCCCTGCGCAGGCGCAGCAGGGTTTCGGGGTTGTACACCACGAAGCCGGGGTGCATCTCGAAGGCGAGATTGACGCCGTGGTCGCGGGCGAATTTCGCTTGTGCCTTCCAATACGGAATCACCACCTTCTCCCACTGCCAGTTGAGGATGTCGAGATAGTCGGGGGGCCAGGCGCAGGTGACCCAATTGGGCTTGGTCGCCTTGGGGTCGGAGCCGGGGCATCCGGAGAAGTCAATGACCACCTTCACGCCGAGTTCCTTCGCGAGTTTGATAGTCGCCGTCTGCACGGCCTGGTTGGCTTTGGCAAACGCCTTGTCCGGATGCAGGCAGTTGCCGTGGCAACTGAGCGCGCTGATGCTGAGTCCCTCGCCCTTCAGCAGCGCCTTGAGTTCCTCGCGCTTGGGCTTGGACGCGAGCAGTTCCTTGAGCGGCGCATGCGCCGCGCCGGGGTAGTTGCCCGTACCCAGTTCGACCGTCTGCAAGCCGAGCGGGCGGATCATTTCGAGCACTTTCTTCAACGGCTTGTCGCTGAACATCACTGTCAGAAGACCCAGTTTCATTGCGTTTTTCCTCCGCGTTGTGTCACGGGGGGCGCGCGATGCGGGCGCGTCCCCGCGGCATGCCTCTTCCACTGCGACGGCCTTGCGGCCGGTCCCTTCACACTTTCACCCACCTGCGGTTCTGCGCGGCCTTCTCCACCGCGTCAAGCACTTTCTGGCATTTCACGGCGTCTTCGAAGGTCGGGTAATTGACCTTCTTTTTATTCAGGCCGCACAGGAACTCATAGATTTCGTGAACGAACAGGTGCTCGTAGCCGATGGTGTGTCCCGGCGGCCACCAGGCATGGACATACGGATGGCCGATGTCGCAGGCCTGCACCCGGCGGAAGCCCTGCAGCAGGTCGGGGTCGGCGCGGTTGAAGTAGAGGAAGTAATTCATGTCTTCCTGGTTCCATATCACCGAACCCTTGCTGCCGTAGATTTCGATGCAGTTGTAGTTCCGGCGGCCGGGTGCGAAGCGGGTCGCCTCGAAGGTGGCCAGGGTGTTCGCGCCCCGGATGCGCCCGATATAGACCGCCGCATCATCCACATCCACCGTGTCGTAGCGCTTCGTCTTCTTGCTGCCCTTGGCGGCCCAGGCGCCGGTGTCACTGTCCGCCACGACGCGCTGTTTGATAAAGGTCTCCGTGGCCGCGGCCACTTCGGACACTTCGCCCACGAGGAAATGACAGAGGTCCGTGATGTGCGCGCCGATGTCGCCGAGCGCGCCCGATCCCGTGTGCTTTTTCTTCAGGCGCCAGACCATCGGGAAATCGGGGTCCACGATCCAGTCCTGCTGGTAGGCGGCGCGGAAGTGGAAGATGTCGCCGAGTTGCTTCTTTTCCAGCATGTCTTTGATGGTCTGCACGGCGGGCGCGAAGCGATAGGAGAATCCGCACATGTGCTTGACGCCGGCCTTCTTGACGGCGGCCAGCATGTCGTTGGCCTCTTTGAGCGTGTTGGCCAGCGGCTTCTCGCACACGATGGCCTTGCCCGCCTTCGCCGCCGCGATTGCGATTGGCGGATGCAGGAAATTGGGGGTGCAGATGTCAATGATATCAATGTCGGGCCGCGCAACGACCTTCTGCCAGTCCATCGAGGTTTCCGCCCAGCCGTAGCGCGCCGCGTTCTTGAGCGCGTTCGGGTCCTTGTCGCACATGACCTTCATCACCGGCTGCACCGGCGGGTCAAAGAACATGCCGACCTTGCGCCAGGCGTTGCTGTGCGCCTTCCCCATGAACGCCCCGCCGATCATCGCCACGTTTACCGTCTTCTTCGCCATGATTGTCCCTCCTCAGTCATTGTTCAAGCCTGTTTCGTTCCATCCGCCGGGGAACATCATTATATAAACACCGGTGCGCGTTTGCCAAGCATTGCGTCACCAACTATTCGCCGGACTCCTCCATCTCCCGGTCCATCGCCCGGGAAAACCACCTGTTGAACAACAGCACAAACACGATGATCGCGATCCAGTGGTACAAAGACCCCAGGGCAAACAGACCCAGCCAGAGAATCTCCACGGGGAATGGCAGGCTTCCTTCCGTGTGCGCGATGAGCACGCCGGCAAGGTAGGTGATGAGGATCACCACGGTCATCTGCCCCGCGATGCGCGCTTCGAGGTAGGCGGCGTGCGTGCGGAACCGCAAGACCGCCAAGGCTCCCAGCGACAGGGCCGCCAGGGTCAGGCTGAGCACCCAGTCCCGCCATTCCGGCGATTCGCTCCCAAACCAGTGCTGTACGAACAGGCCTGCCACCTGGCACACCAACAACAACGACAGCCCGCCCACCATCCACGACACCTTGCGCACCACGGAAGACGGCTGCCCGTCTTCGTCATCATCAACGGCGCGGCGACGCCGCGCTACGCGAAGCCGGTGATTCGCGCCGAGCAGGGCGCTCTGCTGCACGCTCCACAGCAGCAACAGGCTGCCCATGCCCGTGCGCATGAACAAGGTCCATTGAAGCATCTCGCCTTCGGCGGGGGCCGACGTCATGCGCCAGAACAGCAGCGCCAGGCCGCCCGCCATCATCACTATCGCGTTGACGGCAAACATGGCCCGGCGCGGCAGCAATATGGCCAGCAGCCCCTGGGACACAAAGGCCAGGCCCCACCCCCAGTGGTAGAATCGTGGAAGAAGCAAATGCGCCACGCCGATTATCACCATCGCCATGCCGTAATAGCGGACCTCGCGCTCGACGACCTGCGGGTCTTTCTGCGGCAACCAGCCGAGCAGTTGCGCCAGTTCACGCCGATTGCACAGGAATTTGTGGGCGCGCATCCCTTCCACCGCCCAGAAGGACACCGTCCGCCCGTGAATCAGGTCCCAGTCAAAGCGCATATGGAGCGCCGCCTCCTCGCGCGGCAGCATCATCACGATGCGCCCGTCGGCGCTCAGCAGCGTCAGGATATCCGCGTCCAGATGCAGCGACCAGGGCCTCCGCGCACGCCCATATGTCGGGCGCAGCGACAACACGCATGGCGGCCGCCCCGGATGGGGATTCACCCCCTGTCGGACGTCTATGGCGTCTCCCGTGCTCATGCGACCCGACCTGCCCGCCTCGCGCGCCTGCTCACGCCAGCCCCGCCGCTTTGCGCCAGTTCTCCGCGCCCTTGAGCATGTCCGGCACAGGGTTGTCCGGGCTGAGTTCGTATTCCATGATGATGGGACCGGAGAAATGGATGGCGTTCAGGGCGCGGACGACCCGGGCAAGATCCAGGTCGCCCTCGCCGACGATCTGTTCCTCGCCGCCGTGAATCCAGTCCTTGAGGTGCAGCGAGTGCACGCGATCGCCGAGCATTTCGATCACCTCGTGCGGCGCTTCGCCGGACCGGATGCTGTGGCCCGTGTCCACGCATGCGCCGATGAACGGGTGACGCCCCTTCAGGGCGTCCAGGGTGTCCCTGGCCTTGTCATAGCGCGCGCCGGGACCGTGGTTGTGGATGGCGATCTTGATCTGGAACTCTTCGCACAGCGCATCCAGGCTGTCAAAAGCATCCGGTTCCGGGTCAGCCGTCAGAATCTTCGCCCCCAACGCCTTGGCAAACACGAACTTCTTTCTGTTTGCCGTGGCATCCGCCGAGAAGCCCTCCACGCCGAAGCAGGGCACAGACAACCCCGCCGTTCCGATCGCCTGCTTCACCTGCGGGAAATCCGGGTGCGCCGCGTCGGGCGGAAAATGCACAGCGCAGTATTCGATCAGCGGCAGGCCCAGTTCCTTCATGCACCGGAACGTTCCGGCGAGATCGAAGTTGCGGAAACTGTAACTCTGCGCGCCAAGGCAACCCAAATCCGTTGTCGCGCCGCACGGCGGCGCGGGCGCCCACGCCATCGCGGGCCGGCGAATCCGGCGGCAATGATTCTCAGATTGACGTTTCATGCGCTGCTCCTTTCCAGATCATGGCTTGGAACACTAGCCTACGCCGGAGCGGCGTCCGGCTTCAAGCCGCTGCGCGGGGCGCATGGCGGGTTCCGCTTCGCTGCACAAACGCTACGGACTATCGTCGAGATACTCAGCAGCCATTCCGGTTGTTGGGTATCCGCCCGCGGTTTTGACCACCATGTCACAGCATTCCGGAGGAATGCAGGACAGTGCCACGCTGCCCCGCAAGCAACGTACCGCGGCCATCACACCACAAAGGGGTCTTCGTGCAGCAGGGGAAGCGCGGGCTGCGGCAAGCGGCGCGGCATCCACCATCGTCCTCGATCGGCGACCTTCTCAGCAGCGAAGCGGTGCAACGCGGGTGTGCAAAGGCAATTTCTGTTGCCCCTGGGACCGCTGTCCGCACGCGGTCCTCGCTGGAAACCTTTTGTCATGATGCCTCCAGGACCTGGATACCCCCCCCCTGCCTGCGGCATCTTGTCGCGTCCACCTTCTTCCAGAACCGATGGGATATCCGGAATTTCAGGGCATCCGCAGGCAGCGCGGCTGGAAACGGATGTTGAAACTTGCGCGGTCGTCCGCCCTCACCGTGACCCGCACCGGCTCTTCCTGGATGACCGGTATCGTGATTTCCTGCACCGGCAGCAGCACGTTGAAACGGATAAGCACGTGTTCCGGATAGGACTCGGCGACGAGAACTTGCGTCGCCAGCAGGACGTATCCTGGATTGGGAAAGAGAAAGCGTCCTTCAAGCACCCAGTCCCGATCGCCGGGGTGCTCCTTGGTGAGTGTGCCCTCGAAATTCCAGGGACCGGTGACGAGATATCCGAAAGGCCCCGATAACGGGGTCAACTCGCCCTGCTCTTCCGGGCCGCAGGGACACCCCGACAGCAACACCGCTGCGCCCAACACCGCCATCCAGACTGTGTAAGCATGGCATTTCATGGTTCTCACCTCCCATCAAAATGGCGCGGCAAAAACATTTTATCTTTACCAAATCATGTCCAGTATAGCACCAGCCCGAGAGGATGTCAATGGGCACTCGTTGCGGCGGTCGCCTGACCGTGCCACAACGAGTTTTCCTGCTGGTGAAAGGAGTGGGGTTTCGGGCATACTGCGGGGCGTTTTGCGCGGAATGACGGAGCGGGTGCGATGCGGTTTTCATTTCTTGCAGGCCGGCCGGGGTATCGGCTTGGCGTGGCGGCGGCGATTGTCATCGCCTTGCCCACGCTGGGTTTCGGTTTTTTCGTTGACGATTACTGGCACCTGATGAAGATCGAACGTGGCGGGCCGCTCTCGGCGCGCGTGGAGACCTTCGCATTTGGGATGGGCGACCCGGAACACATCATCGCGGAAATGAAGACGGGGCCGTACCCGTGGTTTATGGATACCGGATTCAAGGCGCGTTTCTTCCGACCGCTGGCCGGTGCGCTGATGATCTTCGACCGTGCGCTTTTCGGGCGGTATGCGCCGGCGTATCATCTGCATTCGGTCTTGTGGTACGGCCTGCTGGCCTGCGGTGCGATGCTGATCCTGCGGCGCACGTTTGCGCCCGCCGTGGGGGTGCTGGCGTTATTGCTGTTCGTGCTCGACGAGTCTCACGCCTTTCCCGTGGCGTGGTGGTCCAACCGCAATGCGGTGATGGCGACGGCGTTCGGATTCCTGGGGGTGGCGGCGCATCTGCGCTGGCGTGAGGACGGCTGGCGGCCCGGCCTGTCCTTGTCCTTGGCCGCATTTGCGGCCGGATTGCTGTCAGCAGAGATAGGGCTGTGCGCGCTGGCCTATGTGTTGGCATATGAACTGTTCGGGGCGCGCGACAGCGCGCGGCGGCGTATCCGCTGTGTAGCGCCCGCGGCGCTGTTGACGCTGGGCTATCTGCTGTTTTACCGATGGATCGGCTACGGGGCCAGCCATTCCGGCATTTACCTCGACCCGCTTTCCGAGCCTATGGGCTATTTGTCGGCTGCCCCGCAGCGTTTCTTGGCGCTGATGGGCGCGCAGTTCTTCGCGTTGCCCGTCGAGGCGGCGATTCTTCATCCGCCGCTGACGCCCGCCTTTGTCGTGCCGGGCGCGGTCGCACTGGGGGTCGTCGCGCTGGCGTTACGGCATCTTTGGCCGGCATTGGAAGCACAGGAACGCCGTGCCCTGCGCTGGCTGATTCCCGGCGCGTTGTTTGCGACGCTTCCGGTGCTGGCGGCCATCGTCTCCTCACGGCTCCTGTTGCCGGCATCGCTGGGGGGCGCGGCGGTGATTGCCGTGATCATCGCGCATGCGTGGCGCGCAGGACCGGGCCGCATTGCGCGGCCCCTGCGCGGTTTGATGTGGTTTTTCATCGCGGCGCACCTGGCAGGCGCTGCGCTGTCCTGGCCGGTCCAGGTGGCGGCGATGCGCGGTGTCAGCGAGGCGCTGTGCCGCATCATGCGCAACGCGGAGATAGACGAAACCGATATTGAGGAACGCCGGATCGTGATCGTGAACGCCCCGGACCCCTTCACCGGCATGTACGGGCTGATGCTGCGCCATTTCGACGGCAAGCCGCCGCCGCGCGCTTGGTGGACGCTCTCCATCGCGCCGTTTGATCATCGCCTGACACGCGCCGGCGAACGCGAAATGGAACTGGAGATTCTCGACGGGCAAATGATGACTGGGACGTTTGAGCAATTGTTCCGCGGCGCGGATCGGCCGTTGCGTCCCGGCGATGCGCAGAACCTGGACGGCCTGATCGTCACCGTGCTGGATGTCGCCGATCAGGGGCCGACCCGCATCCGGCTGGAATTCGCCGAGCCGCCGGAAAGCGACGCATACCAGTTCATTGCCTTTCAAGACCGCGCGTTCCGGAAGGTGATACCGCCTTCCCTGGGAGAAAATGTGATCATACCATTCCATTTCCCGCAGGTATCGAGTTTCCGCCCCTGGCCGGATGATTTGTCTTGGCGGACAAAACGGAAAAGGGCCGACGCAGCATGGCGACGGCCCCGCAAAGCAAGCAAGAATCGCTTGTACAACACTTCTAAACTGACCGGTTTGCGGCATGAGACGCACGATGGGAATATCTGCGCAGGAACAGAATACTGATTGCGGCCAACAAGGCGGTCGTTATGCCGATTCCCCCGAATCCAAATATCGGGACCGCGGACACGACCGTCACGATGAAGACCGGTGTCGTGAAAATGCCTTTGGATTCATCCGTCACTTCGCAATAATAGGCACCTGCATCCGTGTACCGCACAGAACTGATGACCAGGGTTCTGTCATAGATCATCAAGGGTTCGTCGTCCTTGAACCAGGAATACGTGACCAGGCCCACCGCCCCCGGGAACTGCACTTGCAAACGCAATTCCCTGCCCAGCACGGCTGTGCCATTCCCGGTGATATACGGTCCGGCTTCGCCTTCGCCTTCGCCTTCGCCTTCACCTTCGCCTTCACCTTCGCCTTCGCCTTCACCTTCACCTTCGCCTTCACCTTCGCCTTCGCCTTCGCCTTCACCGCCCGCGGGGTGATAGATCACCGACAGGTTATCCATCTGGCAGCGTGTTCGCTGGCGCACGAACACCACAGCGGTATTGGCAACCGTGCCCGCGTCGGGCGCAAAGGAGAGGGTGTAGGTGCCGGGGGCGATGAAATCAACGTCATCGGTGATGTTCCGGACCGCGTAATCAATCTCCGTAATCGCGACGCCTGGGCGCAACACGACATATACCCGCAGTGTCTTGTTCAGAATCTGAACCGGTTTGTCTGCATTGATCTCCGTATAAGCGGGCGCGGCGCCATTATCAATGGACCCGACCTCCAGCCGGCAGCCATCGCTGCGGGGAGCAAAACGTACCGCGTATCCGTCCAGTGACCCGGAACCGGCGTGGACCTGAATGCCCAGGTGACGGTTACCGTTATTGCTGGTGGCTTCCATAACAGTAACATCATATTGAAACCGGATTTCTCCTGCGTCCAAGGGTATCTGGTTCGCAGGAGGGACGACTGTGGTGAATCTATGTGTGGCCGTGGCTGATCCGACTGTCTGATGCTCAAGCACCTTGTTGCCGGCGCCCAAATCCACGATGACCACTTGCCCGCCATTTGCTTCCAGCACAACGTCATAGATGTTGTCAGCCGCCAGGGTTCCGGAAGCAATGACCCCCGTTGGTGCGGTATTCCAGGTCTCCGCCATGAAGGTAGTGGCCGCCATGGCCGGGCCGGAACAGAGCGCAACAGTGGAAACAACAAATGTCATTATTGTGCATTGCCGTGTAATCATGTCTTTTCTCCTTCTGTGATTGGTTGGTGATGAAAGAACGTTGTTTTTATTGCCGCTCATTTTTCTGATCACATTGCAGGCTCGGCCGCGTGCGCCGCATGGTCCATGCCCTCAGCCCATGGTCCCGTCGGCAATGTTCTCCGCCCATTTCCGGATTTTGCTGTTGTACGGACGCGGATAATCCGTGACCGGAAACGCCGTCCGATAACGGATAAACTGCACATGCCCGTCCATGTACAGGACGTTGCAACCGCCCGGAACGTGATTGAAAACGGCGATACCTCCGCTGGGGTCATCCACGTTGCCGCCCGTATCCGCTTCCTTTCGTGATTGGCCCCAGGCGTCCATCATGACCGGGATGACGCTCTGGGCCTTGGTGCCGGTGGCAGGGTTGTTGATGTCCGTGATATAGAACCGTTCCACCCCCTCCCGAAGGCGATAACAAATGTCCGGGCCTATGCGGCCGTCGGGGGACACAGCGCGATGTGCGTTGGACGCCCACGTCAGAATGGCATCGCCATTGGCCGTAAACACGCCGAGTTGTCTGCCATAACTGTTCCGAAGCCCGATGGGTACGTGGTAGAAGCCGTACCATACGCCCCCGTCGTCGTTGTACCACGCGCCCGTTTCGTCGCCGGTGTCATAGGGACAGCCCGGTCCCATGTTCATGCGCAGCGATTCAAGGTTGGGATGCGTCTCCCGGACCGCCTCATTGGCATATTCCATACACTTCCAGGCCAGGCGCGCCGAGGACCCGTGATCCACGACCCACCCGAAATACACATAGGACCGCGGAAAACTAAGATGCGCCAGCATGCAGTTGGCGTTGGCCTGGCCGGACGCAATCAAATTCTGGATTTGCGTGATGCCCTGCCCAAGGTCGCGCACGCTGCGGCCCCAAGTGCTGCCGTCAACATCCGAGTCAGACGGGCACTTTGTGATGAACGGGTCAGTCAGATATTCTGGGTAACACCCGGCAATATCCACCCCCAGCAGTTCATCCCGCATTCCGGGCAGAAGGGTCAGCATTTCCGGAAACTGACCCCCGCTTTCGTTGGAATACATCTTGAAGATAAGCCCCCATTGTTTCAGATTGTTCTGACAACTGGAGCGGCGCGCCGCCTCCCGCGCCCGCGCCAATGCGGGCAACAGCATTGCTGCCAGGATGCCGATGATGGCGATCACTACCAGGAGTTCAATAAGAGTGAATCCACGATTCTTCACAAACACTCTCCCCTTCCCGCGTGTCGTTTCCAAAACATTCAATGGTTTTTGTCCACACAGCCAAGAAAATATCCAACCTTGCGCCATGCCATACTGGACCACAACCGTTGGAGCCGCGTATTGATACCGTAAATTTTCAATAAATCATCTATTGGAAAAATGTTCGGGATGGTGGGACGATTGAAACACGGTTGTCGGTGGGCGGTTTTTCTTCCCCGCATCGCCGCCAACGCCCCGACCGTCACTCCGCCGGGAGAAGGTTTTTGAGGGCAGTTTCGCCGGATGCGTTCCGATGCAGTTCAAACGCATCCACTAATTCGCCGGTGACGGAATATGCCTTGAACGCGAGGCGGCCCGGTTCAACATCAATAATCTGAAACATCTGCGTTTCGCCCCGTAATACGGCCATCAGATATTCAAACTTTCTGTTGAGGGAGTACATCTTGGGGCCGCTGACCGATACGACATAGATGGTGCCGGGCGCGTCCGCGGCGACAATCTCACCGCCCCGCAATTTGTGCGATCGCGCGTAATAGTGATCGTGCCCCTGAAGCACAAGGTCCACGCCGTATTCGTCATAGATCGGAAGCAACGCATCACGGAGACGGCTGTTGTCACGGTCTTTTCCGACGGAGTAGATGGGATGATGATGCACGACAATCGTCCAGGGATGGGGATTGCTCTGGAGGGTTTCCCTTAGCCACTGCTCTTTTCGTGTGCTGATGCTTTCCAGCAGTCGCGGGTCCAATTTGTCGTGTGCATAGAGATTGGAGTCCAGACAAACAATCCGGACGCCCTGATAATCAAAATAATACGTGGTTTCTTCCAGATTCGGAGCCTCTTCAGGACCGTTCAACGGCAGCGCCAGATGCATCCGCCACAGGGGGTCAATCATGGGCCCCGTCGGCGATTGCGTTGTCCCTGGGGCCTGGTGCCAGTCATGGTTTCCTGCGACGGCCATGCTCGGAATCCAGGCGCTGATGAAGCCCAATGCGGCGCACCATTCGCCCCATGCCCGATCATCGTAGCCGTCGTTGACCAGATCACCGGCATGCAGCAGGAAGCGGGCGTCGGGTGCATGGCGAAAAGCCGTCTGAAACACCCGGCTGCACAGAGAAGCGATGTTGTTCTGCGCGTCGCCGAAATACAGAAACCGGAAGGGTTCAGCCTGTGCGGCGGCTGTTTGAAAATGATACCAGGGGCTCCACGTTACCCCGTCGCCCACTCGGTAGGCGTAGGCGGTGCCCGGTGTCAGATTCTCAAAACGCGCTTCATAATGCCCGGCGATTTCACCGGCGCCAACCTCAATGACGCCCCCCAGACCCTGCACAACCACCGCGGTCTTCTCCAGGCCGGGATTGCCGCTCATGGCGGCAATCTGTGCCCGAGGTCCATCCACAGGTTTTTCCGTTCGCCACGTAACCGCTTGCGTGCGCGCCGGGTCATCGGTCCAGGAAAGCACAACGCGCTGCGGCACGTGAAAAAGACTGGGTTCGGGTTCCGCTCCCACCAGCAACACCAGCAACAGCATTGATGCCGTCACCAGACAAGCACCGCTCAGAATCACCCTCAGTTTTCCACTTCCTGCATCATTCCTCATGGCAAAAATCCTTGTGTTTACGGGAAAAGTCTCCAGCCTCTTTGACGGTTTCAGTCGCACACGCTATTGCAGGAAGGATAAAGGGCTTCTGTGAAATCAGCGTTAGGTCTCTGCTAGAAAGAAAAGAGACACAGTTCTATGGCAAGGCTTGTGTCGCCGAACACCACATGACCACAACCTTGCATTTGTTTGGCACGGGGTTGCGGCCCAAGTTTGACCCGACATAAACGAGTTTATATTGACGGCAGGATCATGGCATGGCCGTACCGGCCCTGGTCGTCGCTGACCACGCACGACACGTCCATATCTTCGCTTTCCCTGCCTTCACTGCTGTTTGGACGCGAATATCAGCCCCTGATTGCAGCGTGATCCGGCAGCATCCCCTCAATGGCAGCCGGGATGTTTACACCAACAGGGACTGCATGCCGCGACGGCCTGGATGGGTGTTGCGGGGGCATCCCGGATGCCGGAAGCGTGCGCAATATCGCTATTCACCGGGCATGGAAGAACGCAGGTGGCGGCGGATTTGCGCCACGAGTTCGGCGGGCATGAATGGTTTGGTGATGAGTTCCGCCGCGCCGGCGCGGATGGAATGGGCACGTGCGTCAGGAGTGTGTGCGGAAGAGACGCATACGACGGGGATATGCTGGGTGACGGGGTTCGCCTTGATCTGCTCGCAGACCTCGTAGCCGCTCATCATCGGCATCATGATATCCAGCAACACCAGATCAGGTTTCTCGGTGCTGACCAGATCGAGCGCACTGATGCCATCATAGGCCCGGATCACGTCCATCCCGTATGCCTTGAGGGTGTGCTCTATGGTCGTCACGACATCGGGTTCGTCATCTACCACCAATATCCTGGGATTAGCCACGTCTCCTCCCGAAACTTCTGCCGCCGCGGTCTTCTTCCTCGTGGTCCAGCGAATACATGCGCGACAACACGCGCCGCCTCGGATGGGGCCGATCAATTTCCACCGGACGGAAGACCGCCGGTTTTGAAATTTTGGTAATCCTGACTTTCAGCCCGTAATCAAAAAAACCTTCTTCCGTGCGGTGCGACCGAACCACCCATGCGCGAATCGGCCCGGATAGCGGCACGCTGAATTCCTCATCGCGCATGAGGCGAAACACCACTTCCGAACCCTCTTCCAGACGCTCCAGCATACGAACCCGTATCCCGTAGGGATTCAGGTCCAGCACGACGCCCTGTTTGTACTTATCGGGCGTTTCCATTGGACTCACCACGCAGGGACGGCACACTTCCGTCCTCGGCGCAATCCGACGCCCCCGTCGAACGGATTTTGTGTCCGGCGAAATAAACATATCCTCCCGGTTCATTCGCCGGTTGGGTTCCAATGGAGATTTTCTGCGTCGCATACCGCTTCCTGATTCTCTCCCGCCGCAATGGCCGCGCAGTCACTGTCCGTTCATCAATAATAGCGAAAGTTTCGCAAAATGTCCACAAGCGCACCGGCATTTGCAAGCGCGTGTTATCAACTCTAATAAAAGCACTTGTCGCCGATGTTTCTCATGCACGCTGTTCCTGCATGGGACGATGCAGCCCAATCCGATGATGCCTGTCACACGCTGAAACAAATGAGATGCGCGGGAAATGCCGGGAATAGCGGGACGTGCGCCCGCGTTTTACAGGTGACGCGCCACCCAATGCCGCAAGAATCCCGTCGGTATGGTCGCGTCGCCGCATGGAATCACCTGTAACAACAAGGGTGTAAAGACCACACATCTGATAAGGAGAAAAGCCATGGCATATACATTGCCCGAACTGCCCTATGCATTTGACGCACTGGAACCGCACATTGACGCCCAAACCATGCAGATTCATCATGGGAAGCATCATGCAACTTACATCGCCAATGTCAACGCGGCCCTCGAAGGACTGGATGCGCTGGCCGCCCTGCCGATTGAGGACCTGCTGCGCCGTATCCAGGAGGTACCGGAGGCCAAGCGCCAAACCGTGATCAACAACGGCGGGGGCCACGCCAACCATTCGCTCTTCTGGCAGATCATGGCCCCGGATGGCGGCGGAGAACCCGGCGGGGAACTGGCGAAGGCCATTCACGCCGAACTCGGCGGTTTTGCGGCATTCCGGGAGGCGTTCAGCAATGCCGCCAAGACGCGTTTCGGAAGCGGCTGGGCGTGGCTGGGTCTGAACGAAAACGGCAAACTTTATGTATGCAGCACGGCCAACCAGGATTCGCTTTACCTGCAGGGGCATGTTCCCATTCTCGGCCTGGATGTATGGGAACATGCGTATTACCTGAAATACCAGAACCGGCGTCCGGAATACATTGACGCATTCTGGAACATCATCAACTGGAAGAAAGTCGGCGACCTGTATCTGGCGGCAAAGGGATAAGCACTTGGTCCGTCACCGGTGCTGTCCCAAAAAAGTCCGATGAATCGGGACCATTTCCATTTGCTTTGATATTCCGGCGGTTCCGTGTTTGGCTCTCCGTGATCAAATGGAAGTGTCCCAGTTCGATCCTTTAATGTTTACGACAAGGACGTTGATGAGTTTTCCATAAGAGCAATGCCCTTTGTGCTTCTTGTGGCCAAACAGGTTAAAGTGAAAGCGCAAGCGGGGCTTGCCCACTCCAAAAGAAAAGTGTGCCGTTCCGGCATCTTGGAACGTGGGACACGTCGTCTGTTTGTTCCCTGTCAAAATGCGCCGATTCGGATGCCGGGGCCGGGGGCGGCATCAGGGGCGTCCACCGTGTCGAGGTAATGCCGGAAGACAGCGCAGCGGTCGGCGTCAATGATGTGATCGCTACCCTTTTCGTAGATGATTTGTCCGGCGGCGTTGACGGCGTAGGTGTGCGAGGCGTATTGCTGTTCGCGGTCGGGGGAATGGGGCAACACGAGGGTGCGGTCGGCGAGACGGCGCTGGATGAGTTCGGTCATGAATTCCTTGGCGCGGCGTCTGGGGCGGGATCCGTCCGGGAGGGGATCGAGTGCGAGGGTGGCGCCGAACTCGATGGCGCGGATTTTCTCGCACCATGCCGCGCCCCGGGCCATGAGTTGGTGGGCGACGGCGCGGCCGTTATTGCCGCAGTCAATGCCGATGCCGCGAAAGTCGTATGCGGCGTCGAGGCTTTCGATGATTTGCTGTTGGCGGGCGTAATTGACGCCTTCCAGGCGCACGCGCAGCGCGCAGACCAGATGCGGGGGCAGGTGCTGATAGACGACAAATTCGGATGGGTCGCGGGCATAGCCGAGGTCGCAGCCGAGATAGTAGTCGCCGTGGGGGATGTCGGCGGGCGCGTCGAAGGCGTCGCCTTCCTGCACGACAAATTCGCGGGCGGGCAGCGCGGGGTCCACGCACTGGAGATAATCGTCGAGCGAGAATACGGCGTGCATGGGGGACCCGTGTTGGCCGAGGACGCGATGGATGTATCCCGGCGCGGCGCGGCCGCCGTAGAGCAGGGCGAGTTCGGCGTCTTTTTCCGGGGTGAATTCCGGGTTGAGGCTGCTGGGCCAGTTGTATTGTTCCGCGTTGGCCATCTGCGTCATGCGGTAGAAGGTGTTGCGCAGGCCGTTGGGCACGCCATAGACCCAGCGGCGTCCGCTGCCGTTGAGCGCCTGATAGAGTTCACCCCAGGCGGTCTCGGTCATTTCCTGCGCCTCGTCCACAATCTGCCAGTGGACGTGCATGCCCTGGAAATTGATGCCGCGCGGACCGGCAATGCGCCCCCAAAGCGCGAAACCATTGGAAAATCGGAGAAACCACGAGGGGGACCGGCGCATCTCGACCAGCGACGGGGCGAATTCGGGGATGGTCTCGAAGCGCCGGGCGATGCGGCTCATCAGCGGGAAGAGGTGGTTTTCGGTCTGAGTGGCGATGAGCATTTCGGTGTCCGGGCAGGCGACCATGGCCCAACACGCGATGATTTCGATTTCGCTGGTCTTGCCCACGTCGCGGCCGTCGCAGTGCACCTTGCGCAGCGCGCGGGACTCAAGCGACTGCCGCTGATACGCGCGCACGCGCCAGGGGTTGCCGTCGCGGTCGCGCAGGTAACGCCGGGCGAAGGTCTCGCGGGATTGCAGGTCCAGCCATAGCGCCGCTTCCTCGTCGCTCAGACCGCAGGCTTTGAGACGTTCCTGGAGGCGGGGAAGAAACATGCGGGGGAAGGCTCCGGGTTGGGGAGTGCGGAATGCGGAGTGCGGAATGCGGAATGCGGAGTGCGGAGTGGAGCGGTCGGGAGACTGGCTGCAACGGGGTCAACGGGGCATCCAGACGACGACGCGCATGTTGCGGCGGCCCCATTGCAGCGCCTTTTTGTGGCTTTTGAAGTAAACGTCTATACGGTCACCTTTGATGGCGCTGCCGCGATCTTCGACGCGGCCTTTTCCATAGCCGGGCACATACATCACCGTGCCGAAAGGGTAGCGGGTAGTGTCGGCGGCGATTGTGCCGCGCTTCGCTTTCGTGCCGGAGGCGGTGACGCCGACTTTCTTGGGTTTGCCTTTATCTGGTCCGCTGGCGATGACCGCCCTGCCCAGCCAGGTACGCTTCCAGTTCGCGCATTTCTTGCACGAGCAGTAGGCGGTGACGGTCATGGTGCGTTCCACGCGGCGCGTGTTTGCGGGCGCGCGCGTGGCGCAGCCCTGCAGCGGCGCCAGCAGCGCAGCCATGAGCAGGCAAGCCAGGATTCGGCAAAGCATGGGAAAAGCATAGCCGAATTCGCAGGGAAAATAAAGAAGATGGGTTGACGCATAAGCCGTGGTGCATGGCGGCCTTTGGGAATGCGGAATGGGGAACGGGAAATGGGGCGAAGGCCTCCTTCGGGTGTGGCGGCGCGGCCGGGAAACCGGCCGGAAATGGAAATACCGGCGTGGCCATAATGATTTTGCGACGCGGGAGCGTCGCGGCGGTGTGTCACATCGCAGGAGCGGTGTAACGAGGGGAACGGATGCGGCGCGGCGGCGTCAAAACCGACAACACGCGGCATTACTCCACGCCGTCGTCAGGGTTTTCCCGCAGGCTTTGCTCCAAAACGTCATCCACTTTTCTCACGATGGGTTTCATGATGTCGGCGATGCCGGCATCAATGGGCGTGCCGGCGCGGGTACAGTAATCTTCCAGTTCTTTCATGGCTTTGCGCATCCTTTCCCGCGCCTTGCCGACAGCGTCGGCGAGCGCAATCAGCGCGCGCAGGCGCGCATCGGCTTCGCGCGTATCCTGATTGTTCGTCGTTTCCCCGGCGGCGAAGCCGGCCAGTTCGCGCTCCAGGCGCGCGACGAGCAGCGCCGTTGCAATGAGGTCTGCGGCGTGCATCGCCAGCAGCGGCGTGTCCTGTACGCCCATCCTGCGGAAAAAACGCCGCAGCGCGGCCAGCATGCGCTGGTGCGCCACGCGTTCGTCGTCAGGCAGCCACGGCGCGCCCGCCGAGAGGGTTCTAAAATCCATAAGATGGGTGCTCCGGGGCTGGTGGAAGTGAACAGGGGGTTCTATAAGATAGGTGGTGTGTTGCACAGCGGAAAAGGGACGAAAGAGACGAAAGGGACGGAAGGAATGGCAAGGGCGCGCCCCGTTTATGCGGTGGATGGGAGGGAAAGCGGCGCGGGAACCCGACAGGCTGAAGCCTGTACTCCAGAACGGCGGCGCGGGGACCTTCTGTGTGGGCATAGTGGATGAAGCGGTCGCGGGGAATCGGCGTTGCGGTTATTCCACCAGAATGGTGGTGCTGTAACGTTCTTCGCCGTTGAAGCGAATGGACAGGGTGTTGCTTGGGGCGAGCACGGCTGTTTGAAGCACAACACGCCATCCGGACCGATACGTGTACTCCGGGTAATTGTTGTCCACGTCCGGACGGGGATAGTATTCGGCGTCAAATCGCTGACCGTTGAGCACATAGTCCACGTTAGACGGCATGTCTGCGACATACCAGCCGAGAATGGTCACTTCCTTGCCGGATTGCACGGTCACTTCGTCAGTCCAGGGACGCGGCTGTGACAGGACGAATTTCGGCGGACGATAGGGTTTGGCCACGTCGTCTGCGGCATCAGTCTCCGTCAGACGCCAGGAAATCCACTTTATCATTGCGGGGTATTGCGTGTTGCCGCTGGTATGCGCCGCGATGGCGATGCGCGAGTGCCGGCCGGATCGGAATGCGCGGGACAAGGTCTGCTTTTCGCCGGGTTTTGCCTGTACCTGGATGATTTCGGGCCATTCCAGAAGTTCCCCGCCTTCCGCTTTTTCATCCGGCCAATCATAGACGCTGATGCCGGCCATTGCGCCTTCGAATGCCACGGCCTCCACCTCCATGCGGTAGAGGGTATCCGGGCGAATACCGGACACAAGGGTATGGAACAGGCGGTCCACAGGTTCCTCGGCATCGTCTTTCAGCCATTCCTGGATCACCCCTTCATCCGGCGCGCGCGTGATGCGCATCACGTCGGAATCCTCTGCGCCGCGAAAGCCCTCGGGATACATCACGCCCGCCCACCAGTTCCGAAAATCGCCGTTGACGATCAGGTTCCCTTCCGGCGACACCTTTGCGGGGCTTTCCAGCGGGGTCACCGCCACCAGGCGCATTTCGCCCGGTCTGGGATAGCCCTCGGCGGGCTGCGCCGGACGTTCCCGACAGGCCAATGCGCCGAAAGCCACGGCGATCAATAGCAGCACGCGCCGGCCGATCGGGCGAAACGGGGATTCCAACACATCTGGCACTTGCGGTTTCATCCTTGTACTTCCTCTATGATCATGGTATCGCATGACAATCGCCCGCGTCCATATCCCCCCGCGACAGACGGAAAATCATCCGCGCCGGGCCTGTTTCACGGCGCGGTCAATTTCGCGGTCGCTCTCGCGTTTTTTGATGGCGGCGCGCTTGTCAAACTGGTGCTTGCCGCGACACAGGCCCAGTTCCACCTTCACGATGCCGCGCTTGAAATAGACGCGGAGCGGGGCGACGGTAAGGCCTTTTTCGGCGACCCGCTGGGCGAGGCGCTCGATTTCGCGCTTGTGCATGAGCAGTTTGCGCGGGCGTTCGGGGTCGTGGTTGAAGATGTTGCCCTGTTCATAGGGCTGAATGTGGGCGCCGATCAGGAACATCTCCCCCTTTTCGAAATCGGCGTAGGCGTCCTTGAGGGTCATGGAACCCTTGGTGCGCAGCGATTTGACTTCGGTGCCCATGAGCGCGATGCCCGCCTCGAAGCGTTCGAGAACGGTGTAATCACGCCCGGCGCGCCGGTTCGTTGTGATCAGTTTCTCAGACATGAAAGTTCATGGGCGGCGGGGACCCCAACTGGGTCCTTCGCAATGCAGGTTGGTGCGGCTGAGGCGGTGTTCTTCGCCGGTGGCAAGCGTAATGGCGTAGATTTCGCCGCGGCCGCTGCGATTGGACATGAAGGCGACATGGCGGGAGTCGGGCGACCACGCCGGCGAATCGTTGATGCCCCGGGCGTCCGTGATTTGTCGGGCGTTGCTGCCGTCGGCGTTCATCACCCAAATCTGGAACCCGTGGCCGCGCCGCTGCACCACGTAGGCAATGGACTTGCCGTCGGGCGACCATACCGGGTCATAGGAGCCGCCGCCCTGGAAAGACAGGCGGGTCTCGTCGCCTCCGTTGGCGTTCATGACATATATCTGCGCCGAACCGCCGCGGTCGCTGACGAAGGCAATGCGACTTCCGTCCGGCGAGAAGGTGGGCGAGGTGTCGGCGAAGCGGTTGCGGGTGAGGCGGGTGGCGTTTTTACCGTCCACGTCGCGCAGGTAAATTTCCATGTTGGCGTCTTTGCTCAGGACCATCGCGAGGCGCTGGCCGTCGGGCGACCAGCCGGGCGCGGCGTTCAATCCCACCTCTTTGGAAAGTGGGACGGAGAGTCCGGTGCGCCGGTCGAACAGATACAGGTATGCGTAGCGGTCTTTGTAAGAGAGATAGGCGATCTTGGAGGCGTCCGGCGAAATCTGCGGCTTGATGGAGATGGACCCGTGCCTGGTGATTTGCTGCACGTTCGCCCCGTCATAATCGGCCACATAGATTTCCTTGGTATTGCCCTGGCCGCCGCTGAAATAAATCTGGGAGGTGCCGATGCCCGGCACGCCATCGAGGTAACGGATGACTTCTTCGGAGAAGCGGTGGGCGGCGAGCCGCGCGTGGATGCGCTCGACGCGCAATTCCTGGCCCACAATCTGGTCGCGGGTGGCCAGATCGAAGAGCCGGAATTGGGCCACCATTTCGGAGCCTTCCTGACGGATAACGCCGTAGATGAGGTATTCGGCCCTGGTGGCGCGCCATTGATCGAAGTCGAGGCGGGAAACGTCGGGATCGAAGCCCACAAAGGCCGGCGGATATTCGTTGGGCATGAGCAGAATGAAAAGCCCGGAAAAGCGCAGGTCAAACGCGATGACCTCGGACATTTCCCGCGCCAAATCAAAGGCGGCGGGGTCCAGGGTGGCGAAAGTCGGCACGGCGATGCGGATGCGTGTGTCGGCGATTTGCGCCGAATCAATCCGCAGGGCATCCTGCTGGGGGTATGCATGGGCGCATGCGATGATCATCACCAGAATCGCGATGGGGAATGAGGTCGCTTTCACGTCGTTCTCCTTTATTCAATCACTTGCCTTTATATCTTCATGCGCATCGCGGCACGGCTTCAGCGGTGCAGGCTGAATCCATAGACCACGCGCTGCTGGGGGCGTGGAAAATTCTCCGGCAACGGCGGGAACGGGGCGGCCAACAGGATTGCGCGCAGGCCGGATTCGCCCAGGCGCAAATCGCTGGCGTGCTTGATGATGATCGGATCACCCACCAGATTGCCGTCACGGTCCACGACGAAAGACACTTCTGCGATCGTTTCTTCCGCGTCGAGGGCGATGCCGCTCGGCACCACCCACACGCGTTCCACCTTGCGCTGCACGAGCGAACCCCACACATCGAGTTCCGTCGGTAGCCGCTCGACGATCTTCGCTTCGCTTCTTTCCGCCCGCACCGGCGTTCTGGCGATTTCTTCCGGTTTGGGTTTGGGTTCCGGTTTCGGTTGCGGCTTTGGCTCCGGCTTGGGTTCCGGTTTCGGTTGCGGCTTTGGCTCCGGCTTGGGTTCGGGTTTCGGCTCCGGCTTGGGTTCGGGTTTCGGCTCCGGCTTGGGTTCGGGTTTCGGCTCCGGCTTGGGTTCCGGTTTCGGCTCCGGCTTGGGTTCGGGTTTCGGCTCCGGCTTGGGTTCCGGTTTCGGCTCCGGCTTGGGTTCCGGTTTCGGCTCCGGTTTGGGTTCGGGTTTCGGCTCCGGTTTGGGCGGTTCTGGTTTCGGTTCGGGTTTCGGGGGTTCGGGTTTCGGGGGTTCGGGCCTGGGCGGCTCCAGTATGGGCGATTCCTCGGCGTCCGCGTAGACCAGTTGCACCTGATACATGACCGGGATATCAGGCTGCATTTGCCATCTGTACACCTGATAGGCGGCAATCATGAGTATCAGATGGACAAGCACGGACGCGACGAGACTCTTCCGGAAGCGGCTTTGCGCCCAGAGCGTCCTCCGATAGTGTATGTATCGCTTGTCCATGGAAATTCCGCCGTGCCATCAGGGGGCTTATAGTACTGGAGCCACGTCAACAAATCAACCAAAAACACAATCCCTTGCGTTTTCGGTCATCGCCCACCACATTTTACTGGGGTATAGACATGCTCCGTCCGCTTTGCTTTCTATCCCCAATAACGCGCCCAGGTTCCTTGAGGTTACGCGATTGGATTTGCCGGCGGGCTGAAACTAGAATGAGGCCATGACATCAGATACGCCTGCAATGGGGAACACCGGCGATACGGCGGCCGGCCTGACCGGGATATACATTCGCGCCCTGATCTGGTACCTCCTGGGGATGGCGCTGCTCTGGGCGGTGGGATTTGAGAGCATTTACGGACATCCGACGCCGTTCTACGCGCTGAACCAACCCGCCTTTGACGGCCCCGCCGTTCCGGGCCTCATGGGGGCGGCGTTTGCCGTGGCCTACTGGGTGTGCAGCCGTCGCTTTGTGGCGCGCAGCGGCGCGCGGACGGCGCTGTGGTTTCTGCTGGCGGCGGCGCTGCTGGCGGCGGCGGGGATGGGGGTCTGGGTGAATATGCGCCTGAGAGGGGGGGCGTTTCAGGAGATTGTGCGGCGCGATGTGGAGGCGCTGGTATGGCATGCGCTGGCTTTCGGGACCTTTCTCGGCTTTCTTGCGGCGCTGATGCGCACGCTGTGCCGCCTGGACTGGTTCGGTATGGAAATGACCGAGCACGACGCGCGCCGCATGCTCGCGGGCATCGCCTTTTTCGCGGTGGCGTTTCCCTGCGTGATCGCGATGCTGCGCAGCGGCCCTGAGGGCATAGCGCAAGCCTATCGCCGGGAAACCTATGAATATATCGGCGACATCGGCAAGACCAGTTCCATTCGGACGCTATTTTCGCGGTACATGGATATCCTGCCGTACTTGTCGCTCCATGCGCGGGCGGCGCCGCCCGGTCCAATCGCCCTGCTCTGGATCATGTCCTACGTGGTGGGACGCGGGGCGATGGCCCTGTCGCTGGCGACGGTGGCGGTGGGCGCCTCTGCGGTGATTCCTCTTTATTACTGGGCGCAGGACCTGTGCGGGCGGCGCGTCGCGCTCACCTGCTGCATGGTCTATGCCTGCATCCCGTCCATTGTGCTGTTCACCGCGACAAGCGCCGAGATTCTGTTCATGCCGTTCACCATCGCCACGCTGTTCCTCTTCGACCGCGCCCTGCGCCGGGGCGGCATCGGCTACGCGGTCGGCGCGGGGCTGCTCTTCGGGGTATTGGCGCTGCTCAAGTTCACCCTCATCGGCGTGGGGTCCTATTTTGCCTTGGTGGGACTGTGGCGGATGCGCGCGCCAGAGGAAAGGATGCGGGTGCTGCGGACGGCGCTGGTCATGGCGGTGGCCTGCCTGGCCTTTCATGCCGCCGTGAGGTGGTGGACCGGATTCGATATCGTGGCCTGTTTCCGGGCCGCCAAATCGCATTTCGACATGGACCAGGCGAAACTTGACCTCATTACGCCGCGTCTGCCGGGATGGACCTACCGGTTTCTCAACCCCGTATGCTGGTTCTACTTCGCGGGGATTCCCGTCTCGCTGCTCTTTCTAGGGCGCATTTTCCGGCCGGACCCCGCCGCGCGCGGCCTCTTTTTCGTGATGGCACTGACGCTCTTCGCCCTGAACCTGCTCTATCTCGGCCGGGGCGAGGGTGAGCGATCGGCTCTTTATCTTTTCCCGTTTCTCGCGCTGCCCGCTGCGCATATGCTGGATGAAATCGGGTGCCGCGCGGCATCCGTCGCGCCGCTTCTGGCCACGCTTGCCTTCCTCGCTTTCCAATGCTGGCTCACGGAATCCTTCTTCTACACCTACTGGTGATGGCCGTCCCCGGCATTGCTTTGTTCCGAAGAATTTGTGACAATGCGGCGAATTGAGAAGCGTCCCGAAAGGAGAATTGATCATGAAGCAAAGGTGGATACGGAAACAATGGGTTGGATGCGCGGCTGCGTGCGCGTTGCTCTTGCCGGGATTCTGGGCGGATGCGGCGGAACTGCGCATCGGGCTGATAGGTCTGGATACGTCGCATGTGATTGCGTTCACGCAATTGCTGAACAACCCGGACCATCCCCAGCATGTACCGGGCGGAAAAGTGACGGCTGGATACAAGGGCGGCAGCGCGGACTTGGAGGCGAGTTACAGCCGGGTGGACGGCTATACCAGGCAGTTACAGGAGGAGTTCGGCGTCGTCATTTACGACACCATCGAGGAGTTGTGCGCCAACGTGGATGTCATCATGCTGACCAGCGTGGACGGCCGGCCCCATCTCGAACAGGTGCGCCCCGTTTTCGAGGCGAAAAAACCGGTGTACATTGACAAACCGGTGGCGGGGTCGTTGCGCGACGCCATTGAGATTTTCCGACTTGCAAAAGAACACAACGTGCCGTGTTTCAGTTCGTCCTCGTATCGCTTCTATGAATCGCTTGTCGCGTTGAAACAGAAGGATGTGGGGGAATTGCGCAGCGCCATCAGCATCGGCCCCTGCTACCTGGAGCCCACCCACCCCGACCTTTTCTGGTACGGCGTGCATCCCACCGAGGCGCTGTATACCGTGATGGGGACCGGCTGCCGGACAGTTGTGCGCACCGCCACGGAAAACACCGATGTGGTGACGGGCGTCTGGGCGGACGGGCGCGTCGGGGTGCTTTACGGCATCCGGGGCGGCCCCACCCCGCACAAGGTGATCCTGTTCGGCAGCAAGGCTGTCGAGGAACAGCAAGGCGGCGGCGATTACGCCCCGATGCTCGTTGCGGTCATGGAATTCTTCCGCACGGGTGTTGCGCCGGTTTCGCCGGAAGAGACGATGGAACTCTTCGCGTTCATGGAGGCGGCGGATGAAAGCAAGCGGCAGGGCGGGGCCGTGGTGCGCATCCAGGATGTCATCGAAAAGGCGCGACAGGCCGCGCCCTGACCCGCGCATGTGATAGACTGTGCGCGGTCGCGGCCTGCGCCGCGTACATGTTGAAAGTCAAAGGACGAAAGGAACACATATGAGAGCGGACGGCAACTTTCTGGAAGATTTGTGGCAGGTGATTCTTGACACCATCGTGGCGGTGATTCTGGAATGGATCTTCTGCCGGCTTTTCGGATTACAGTGCAATTGATACCGGCGTAAACGAGGGAACAATCCTGCCGTCCACGGCCACGGTGAGCGTTTTCCTGTGTTTCCGCCCCTCGCACCGGAATGACGGCCATCATCTTTTGTCTTCCTCGTCGCCGGCATACAGCCCGGTCAACCGGCCCGGGTTTCGAGGGTTTCGACGATAATCTCATAATTGCGGCGCGTGATGTCCGGCAGGATCCTGCCGTAGGGCGCGGCGCTGGGCATCAGCACGAAGCCGCGCCCTTCGCCTTCCGTGCCTTCCCGCAGGGCGCGCCGCACTTTTTCCGCCATGCGCTCGGGCGGCAGCGTTTCGATGTCACTCACCTCGAGATTGCCGAAGAGGGTCATTTGCTTTCCGTAATGCCGCCGGACATATGAGAGTTCCACATCCCCCTGGGGCGGCGGCTCGATGGGGTCCAGCGCCGCGCAGCCGGTTGCCGCGATGTGGTCGAGCACGTCGCGAATGCGGCCGTGACAATGGAGGCGGGCAAAACCGCCGTGTCGCTGGATGGCCGCAACCATCGGCGTGACGTACCTCGTCGCGTACGCCTCGAAGAGACGCGGCGGCAGGTAAGGCGGCGCAGCGTATTCCGGGCCGTAGATGCGCCAAAGCCGCCCCGGCAATGCCTCGGCCACGGCCTCTGTGCGCGGGTGGATTATCCGCGCGAGTTTTTCCAGCGCCGCATGCATCAGTCTTTCTTCCGTGGCGGCGATCACCGTAAATGCGCCCAAATCGAACAACCCGGCCACCACGCAGAGCGGGTCCGCCGTATCAATCATCACAATCCCGCTGTCGCCGAGGGCCGCCTCAATTTGCAGCACCGGGCTTGGGTCCACCGTTCCCCGAAAATCCGCCTCCGGCAGCCCGATCCACGCCCTGAAATCCTCGACATCTTTGAGCAAATGCTCGACCGTCCATACGGTGTCAATGTCGGGATCGCGCCGAGTCAATGACCGCAGCGTCCTTCCCGGCGCGTGGAGGATCGTTTCAGTGTAGCGGCTGCCTTTTTCATCGTAATATGTGCGCTGTCGCGTGTGTTCCGCGGCGGGATTCGGGGCCGCGCCGACGATCTCGGGAAAACACATGACGATGCGGTCGCTCTTGTCTCGTGTCAAGTCAATCAGCGGTTTCCAGGAGGGATGATTGAAGATGTTGAATCGGTCCGGGTCGTCCGGATGCTGCCGCACGCCATCCAATTCATAGAAATTCACCGGCGGGCGGTCCACCGCCTTACCGCGCAGAGAGGCCATCAATCGTTCACGTCTGGTCATGCGCTGTCCTTGCTGCCCTTGCCGTCCTTGTTGTCCTCGGTGTCCTTTCTCCCTGCCTTCCCTCACAACCACTCCAACAGCATGCGGGCCGTGGTTTCGGGTTCTTCCTGCGGGAAGAAGTGGCTTGCGCGGGGGATCACGTGCATCCGGGCGCCGGGCATCCGTTCCTGCTGCATGCGCGGCAGAAAGCCGACGTTGCTGCGCTCCGCAGTAAGCAGCAGCGTCGGCACGACGATTTCATGGATTCGATCAAAGGCATCGCATCCGGGCGCCATTTCGTAGAAGTATGCCTCGACGCGGCGCGGACACTTGAGCCAGACCCGGCCGTCGGGTCGTTCTTCCAGACCGTGCGCGACATAGGCGTCGAGCGCCGCCGTGTTCCAGGCGTTCATCGGCGGCTTGGCACCGAAATGGGCGCGCGCCTCGGCGCGTCCTGAAAAAGACTCGCGACGGCGTCGCGCAATGCGCGCCATTCGATTCTCGCCGGTGAACACCGCGCGCGGCGCGACAATCGCGTCGAGCAGCGCCATTTTGCGGAATGTGCCGGGCCGCAGCAGTTCGGCATAGACCAGATGCGTGCCGCCGCCGGAATGCCCCGCGGCAAGCAATCCTCCGGCGACATTAAGATGGTCTGCGGCCTTGAGCGTGTCGCGGCCACAGTTTTCCCAGGTATATGCATCGCGTTCCATGGGCTTGGCCGACTCGCCGTGGCCGCGCGAGTCCAGCGCATAGACATGAAAACTCTGTCTGAGACACATTACGATCGGGTCCCACATGCGGCCCATGGCCCCGGTGCAATGACAGAGCAGGAGGGGCGGTCCGTCGCCGCCGTAGTCCCAGAGATTCAACGCGACGCCGTCATGGCCTGCGATCCGGATGCGGGCGGGTTCCTTCGCTGCCGTCATGCCCTCCTCACGCATCGTCTTTCACGGGGTCAAAATCGCGCACATGCGTCGCCCACATCCAGGCATGTCCATCCGGGTCGGCCAGCAGACAGGTGCGGTCGCCCCAGAACTGCTCCGCGGGCTCCATCGCCACTTTTGCGCCTGCGGCGCGCGCGCGTTCGCACAGCGCATCCACATCCGGCGTGTAGCAGTAGAGGCTTGAGCCCGCGCGCGTTTTCACCGGCTGCTCGCTGCGCTTGCGACCGCGCGGCAATCCGATCATGATGGTCATGCCTTCGTAGTCGAGTTCCGCGTAAAACGGGTCGGGATCGGATTCCGGATAAATCATGCGCGCTTGCAGGCCGAACGCCTGCTCATAAAACACGATCGCGCGGCGCACGTCCTGCACCACCAGATACGGGCTGACCCATTGCATCCCCGGCCGTTTGCATGCACTTTCGCCCATGACTTCTCTCCTCATGTGAAGATGGGTCCTTGTGGCGCGTTCATCATAGCACAACAGTGCTGTCCAAATTATTCCAAGTGTTGAGAAAAGATCAGCGCACGGGACACGTCATCCAATTGCGAGTGCTGCCCGAAATATTCCGGGTGTTGAGAAAAGCCTTCGGTTATAGCGACCCTTCCCCTCACCCCACCCCTCTCCCGGAGGGAGAGGGCGTTTACCGCACAACCTGAGGAATGCGGTTTCTCCCTCTCCCTCCGGGAGAGGGGTGGGGTGAGGGGGAACAAAACGGGACACCTTGGCACAGGGGTCAATGATGTGTTCCGGAAGTCCCACGGGTGGTTAGCGTATAGAAAAAGCCCTCGGCATCGTCTTGATTCATCGGGATTTTCCAAAGGTTTTGGCCATAGCCTTTCATTTTCTCGGCAACCGTTTGGAAGAACACGGATGACACAATTGGATAACAGGAGCATGTGGCGTCTCCAGGGATGCGCATTGTTGCAGCAGGCTAAAGCCCGTAGTCCAGAACCGAAGCGCAGGGAATGGGTTGCTTTCGGGCGGTGTTCTTCATGACAATTACAACCAGGGACATCGAGGTATCGCCGCAGTAAGGAGTTGTGGTATGGCTGTGAAGAAAATGGATCGCCGGAGATTCTTGAAGACGACGGGCGGCGCGTTGGCGCTGGGTGTGGCCGGGATACGGTCATTGGCGGCCGGCGCGGAAGAAACGGTTGCCGACCCGATGGCTGTCAGCGAAGCCGTGCTTCAGGTGAAGGACCCGACGCGCATCAGACTGCTCCAATTCACAGATATTCATTTCTTCAATTTTGCGCGGGGCCGCGACCGGAACGAACTCAGTGTATCGGCGCTGTCGCGCCTGGTCGAGATCACCAAGCCGGATGCCATCGCCGTGACGGGCGATCTCTGGCACGACAATCCGGAAGGACGCGGCGAGGAGTACATGCGCTATGCCATTGCCAAACTGGAGGCATTGGGTATGCCATGGTTCTTCACCTGGGGCAACCACGATCAGATGGACGACTACGCCAGGGGCCATGAAGCCTTCACGCACGCGAAGCACTCGCTGTATCGCGGCGCCGCAACCAATGGCAACTACACCGTGCGCTGTGTCAACGGCGCCGGCGCGCCGGTGTGGGATTTCATCTGCCTGAACACGACCAATCGCGGCGTGGGCGAGGAACAGAAAGGGTGGCTGCGCGAATTGCGCCGCGCCCGCGAAGGAACGGCGGCAATGCCGCCCGCTTTTGCCGTGTTTCATATCCCGATCAAGCAATACGATGACATCTGGCAGCAGAAGATCGCTTCCGGCGTGAAACTGGAAAAGGTTTGTCTTGAAGAGGAAGACGGGACCGCGCTGGGGGTATTGCAAGAACTGGGAACGGTTCGCGCCGTCATTTGCGGTCACGATCATGTCAACGATTACTCCGGCATCTGCGAAGGTATTGACCTGATTTACGGACGCGCCACGGGCTACGGCGGCTACGGCGAGCGCGACGTGCCCAAGGGCGCGAAGATTTACACCCTCAACGCGGAAACCGGAACCTATTCGTGGTGGAGTGTGACGCCGGAAGGCAAACGGTGGCGGCCCGCGCCGGGTGTGCAATACGACAAGCGCGAAGATGTGCGCTGGGATTATGCGGAGGACGAACAGCCTTCCTGAACCCTGCACCGGAAAGATTGTCAAGCGAAAGGACAAGAGCATGAAAAGAGGATGGGCGGTCATCGCGTCGGTCATGGTCGCTGTGGGGGCGGCCGGCGTCGCCGGCGCAGAGGAGAACAAGGATATGGGCGTTTACGCTTTCAAGGTGAAAGACATAGACGGAAATGTGGTGGACCTGTCGCGCTACAAGGGCAAGGTCGCCATGATTGTGAACGTGGCGTCGCGCTGCGGTTTCACCCCGCAGTATGAGGCGCTGAACGAGGTGTACAAAAAATACAAGGACCGCGGCTTCGTGGTCCTCGGATTCCCGGCCAACAACTTCATGGGCCAGGAGCCGGGTACGAACGAGGAGATCAAGTTCTTCTGCCAGACCAAGTACGACGTGTCCTTTGACATGTTCGCCAAGATTTCGGTGAAAGGCGACGACATCGCGCCGCTCTACGCCTACCTCACATCGAGGGAGACAAATCCCGGGTTCAGTGGTTCCATCAAGTGGAATTTCTCGAAATTTCTGGTGGACGGCGAGGGCAAGGTGGTGGCGCGCTTCGCGCCGACCACAAAGCCCGACAGCAAGAAGGTGATTGCGGCCATTGAAGCCGCGCTTGCTGGAAAGACGCCTGCGCAGGAAGACTCCGACAAGGAAGAGGACGCGGAATAGGCGGCGTGCCGCACCTGGTCCCGCCTTCCGCCATGCGCCAAAAGCGCGGCTGTCGCGCTCACGGTTTTCGCGCAGTCCAGATGCGGCTCTTGCGTCCCGCGTGAAGCAGTCGTCCGTGTTTGAATCCCGCGGCGCGGGTCCACGCCGCGACTTCCGCCGCCGTGTAACAGCCGCCCCCTTCGGAATGCAGCATCATGTCCAGCCCGAAAACGGGATGAAAGGCCGCCGCCTCCGGCACTTCATCATCCAGGAAATCGCGGATATACAGCATCCCTCCGGGTCGCAACGCCGCGAAGCACCGCGCAATGCACGCCCGGCATTCTTCCGGATACCACGCATGCAGCACATTGCTGATCCAGATGATGTCGAGGCCGGCGGGCATCTCGACGCGGCGGGCGTCTCCCGCGACAAATTCACAACGGTCGGCCACGCCGCGCGCCGCCAGGTATTCCCGCGCCATGGCAAGCACCGCGCGCGTATCCACCAGCACGGCGCGCAATGAAGGCCACGCCTCCAGGAAGGCGGCCGCATACGCGCCCATGCCGCAACCCAAATCCAGCAGGCGACGTCTGCCGGAACAATCCACCAGCGGGGCGCAACGCGGCGCGTTGCGCACGGCGATCGCGTGCATGGCGCGGACATAATCCCGCTCGGCCTCCGAACCGGCGCGGTGGCGTCCGCGTTTTGCCCCCTCGCCTCGCAGACAGGCCTCAAGCCGCACCCAATCGTCCCACCCGCGCCGCGTGTGCCGCAGAAATGCCCCCTGATCCTCGGGCGCCCCCGATTGCAGACATGCCGCCGCGGCCGGCGCGTTCCGCCAGCGCGCCCCGCGCGCCGTCACCAGGCCCATCGCCGCCAGGGCGCGCAGCACGAAGCGCGTCCCGCGCGGCGACCACCCCATCGCCGCCGCAATGGCCGGTTCCGCTTTTTCCTTTGCCAGGAAATCGAACAAACCCGCCGCATGCGCCGCAAAGAGGATTTGCGAGCGCTTGAAGGCATTCGCGATTTCGTGAATTGCGTCCACGCTGGTGTCGTTTTCTTTCATGCGCGCCGTTGCGTCTCCCGCTCCAGAGTATATCCGTTGCCGGCATCCTTGCGAATATGACCTTCCCTGAGGTTGCCCCTTGCGGTAATCGAAGCCTCGTCGGTTGTGCGGCGTTATTCATGCGGCCTGGGATTGCGGTCCGAAGACCACGCGCGCAAACAAGGTCGCGGCGGGGAAGACCAGGGCCGGAAACACGCCCACGCCCACAATACCGATGGGGGTGTGGCGCGGATCGTCCTGCCGACGCAGCAGCGCGTGGCGTCACCGGGCGCAACGGCTTCGCCCAGCGGAAACGCGAGAAAAGTCTTTGATTCTTTCCGTTTGTCAAGCATGAACCCGAAAACCGGACAATCCGGTTTGCCACTGCCGCGGAACATCCGCCTCGGCGCGGTGATGCCGGGCATGTCATGCGGCGACGCGAACGAGTTCCTCGATCAGCGGGAAAGACTGGAAGAAGGTCTTGATGACGGCGGGCAGGCTTTCTTTGTCAATGGCGGCGAAGGTCCATGTTTCATCGGAAATATGAAATACCGGGTGGTCGTGCGATGCAATGCCGGCGGCGCTGCAGAGATAATCCGCGACGCACAGGGTGGCGGCGATCTTGCGCATGTCGGGATCGCAGTGGCGCAGATCGTGATGGCCGGCAATGCCGTGGGCGATCAGCGGGGACAGTTTCCAGTTCCGGGCGAGGGCGCCGCCGACCTGGGCATGGTCCACGCCAATCACCTCCTGTTCGGCCTGATACCAGGACAGACGCCGCTCCCGCATGATATCGGGCGTCCTGGCGTACGGTTCCGCAAGCCCTTCGGCAAGAATGACCTTGCCGACGTCGTGCAGGAGTCCATAGACAAACGCCTCATCGGCGGAGCCGACATGACTCGCCAGCGGGCCGTTCTCCGCGAGCACGCGCATGGCCACGCCGCAGGCGATGGAATGCCGCAGATACCGTTCCGCGCCGCTCTTCAGGGTGTCGAAGACCGTCGCGGTCAGTGCGAGATTGCGGATGACCTTCAGTCCGAGCAGCACCACCGCATGTTCGATGGTGGTGACTTCCTGCCCCACGCCGTAATAGGCGGAATTCACGAGGCGCAGCGTCTTGATGGCGAGGGAGGGATCAACCGCGATGATTTTGGCCACTTCAACCAGCGAACAATCCGGCTTATTGATTAATTCGGTGATGTTTGCAAGGGTGTGCGGGAGACTGGGAAGGGTGACGACTTCCTCCAAGAGGGCGTCAATGTCATATTTCTTTTCCGAATTCATGCCGTCTCTTCAATCCGCCCGAATAACGATACCCTGACGGCATTCTGAACCCCGGTCATCGGCCAGTCCCCAACCCGTTCATCCCCGCGATTGCCCCTCGCATCGGGCTGCAGCGCGTCCCGGCCGGCGGCCTAGAAGATAAATTCGGGTTCCAGTACAGGCTCGAAGTTGACCGACTTGTCGGAGAAGGGGAAGGAAACCACTTCGAAGACCCCGACGCCGGTGCGGATGAGCGCGCGTGCCGTGCCGAGCACGGGCGCCACGCCGAAGAGATAGCCGAACGGCTTGCCCCGCTTGAGGTTTTTGTCAAAAGTGAGGGGGATTTCCGCCCAGCCCAGCGAGATGTTCGACAGCCCCCGGCCCAGTTTGGTGAGGGATTTTTCCAGGCCGGTGGGCCGGGGAAGGTCTACGTCGGGATTATAGATTTGCGCCAACACCGGCGCGCTTGGCAGCAGGATCGCGACGACCAGCGCTATCCCCACCGCAGTCACCAGGCTCTTCTTTCGCATAGCCGGATAGTACCTCCCGTTCCATGAGGGCGCGCCCGCGCGCCATCACCACACGCTGCGAGTCTATCACAGGCGCGGCGCGCTGTCAACAATTGATCCATGCGTCCATGCTTTCCATCCCGCATAGAGGCTCAGCGGCGTTTGGCGTCCTGTTCCTGCAGCCATTGCAGGCCCTCGGCCAGCATCTTGATGACCTCTTCGCCTTTTTCCTCACGGTCGGGGTGATCAATGGGATACCAGCGGATTTCCTTGGGTTCGGGCAACGCCGCGAAAAGCGCCTCGCCTGACTTCGGAATGACGACGCTGTCTTTGGAGCCGTTTTGCATGAGCACGGGAATGCCGGCGATGCGGGGCGCGTGGCGGACGGGATCGGCGACGCCAATCAGAAATTGCAGCAGGCTGCCGGCCAGCGGCAGGAGCCATCCGGGCACTTCGCGGCGCACCTCGGGCGCCTGCGCGAGCAGGCGAAGATTGCCGCCGCCCACGACAAGCACCGCGGCCCGGATGCGTTTTTCCTGCGCCAGCACCGCCGTTCCCGTAATCGCCCCGTAACTGGCCCCCACGAGATAGATACGGTCGGCGGCGATGTCGGGACGGGTCTGCAGATAGTCAATCAGGCGGCGGGTATCATGCACAGTCTTCCAGGTGCGCTCGCGGAAGGCCAGGGCGATGCGCAACGGATTGCCCCTGACCCGGCGTTCGCCGCGCATATACTGGTCGTAGCAGACCATGGCGAAACCGGCCTCATTGAAAGGTGTGCAGATCTGCTCGACAAATTCCTTCTCCTGGTGACTGCCGTGCAGCAGGATGATGACCGGCACGGGTTCCGCCGCGTCCATCGGCAGGGTGAGCACCGCAGGCACGCGCTCGCCGGGACGCGCATTGAATTCGATGCGCTGCCTGCGATACCGCGCCTCAAAGGGCCGGCCAAAGGACGTGATGCTTTTCTCCACCGCTTCCGGCACAGACGCCGTAGGGTTCAACGGCAATGCGGGGTCATAACCATTGTAGTATCGGCGATCCGCCAGCGACTTCAGCCCCAACAGCAGGACAATGACAAGGCACAAGCACAAAATAAAACCAACAAGAATCTTTCGACATCTCATGGACAATTTCTCCCGGTTGCCGCCGCTCCCCTTACAGTTGACCCGATCTGCGGTATGCGAATCAAATCGTCATGCATCAGGCATTTGCGAAATGGGCGTTCCGGACCTCAGCCCCATCAAAAATCCCGGTAACCGTTCACGGGGTTGAACCCCCCAAAAACATGGGGTTTTTCGCAATTGCAGCGGGAGAACGGCGCGAAAATGCGGCAAAATGCGACGACTTGTGCGCCGAAAAAGTGCGGTTTTCCGGGTGTTTTCGCATTCTTGA
>CALEDJ010000018.1 GCA_937951485.1 uncultured bacterium | reverse complement strand
CCAGGGGGTACTGTTTTGTTCCCCCCTCAACCCACCCCTCTCCCAGCGGGAGAGGGCGTTTAGCGCGCAACCTGAGCCATGCTGTTGCTCCCTCTCCCAGCGGGAGAGGGCGTTTAGCGCGCAACCTGAGGCATGCCGCTGCTCCCTCTCCCAGAGGGAGAGGGGGTTTAGCGCGCAACCTGAGGCATGACGCTGCTCCCTCTCCCAGCGGGAGAGGGGGTTTAGGGCAAAGCCTGAGGCATGCCGCTGCTCCCTCTCCCTCCGGGAGAGGGGTGGGGTGAGGGGGAAGGTCAATATGATCGAAGGCCATTCTCAACGCTAAGCATATTATTTTGGACAGCACTGACCGAAAGATTGGATTTCTCGGGCGTTACATGCCATTGAAAATGACAGGCGAAGCGGGGCGTGCTATTTCACACTGTCAAGCATTCGCTGGAGGTCGTATCCGGCGTCTGCGGCGGCGGTGATCAGGGTTTGGGCGTCTTCGACGCAGGACATGAGGGTGTCGGCGGCGGCGGGGCCGTCGTCCAGGTTTTCCAGGGCCACGCTGAACACAAGCATGTGCATCAGGCGCTCGAACTGTTCTTTGTTGATCCATACGCGGCCGCCAAAGCGGTTCACCTGCAGGAAGGCGCGGGCGTCGGGATCGCGGAAAATCGGATCGAGCACCGGCCCCCAGGGTTCCTGGTGCAGAAGGGGCAACCGATGCGCGTGGGCGACGCAGAGGCGGACGAGCCGCGCATCCATGTCAGCCCGCCAGGGGTCGTCGTCCATTTCGCGGAAGGCGCGGGCGATCTGTTTGAGCAGGTGCCACTCGTGAAGCCAGGCGGCGCTGGTCGCGGCGACTTCGAAGCCGTCGCCGGATGCGGGGCGCGCAAGCGCGCCGATACCGCGCACCATGGCCCAGACAACCAGCGTTCGCCGGAAACGCGCCTGCGGGTCGCCGTCGGGAATGCCCGACTTCAGGTAGGCGATGGCCTCGGGGTAATGCCCGGCTTTTTTCAGCAACTTGTCCGCTGTGGCGACACGCCGCAGGTCGGCCTCCGTTTCGGCGATGATGGGCGCGGGGTCGGCGGCGCGGTCGAGGCGCTGTGCGGCGGCTTCAAGGAATGCGCGCATGGCCTGGCGGAAATCTCCGCGATAGCCCTTCGGCGCTTTCGCCTCGGCGATGCGGCGTATCAAGGCTGCGCTCACGAGGTTGCGGAACGGTTCAATCACGGACTTCAGGTGCATTTCGTGGTAGGCGTCTTCGACGCTGGGCACACCCTGTTCGCCGAGGGTGGCGTGCAGGCGGCCCCAGGAGTGGTCGAGGTCGTGCACTTCGCGCCAGTCCAGAAAGGCGCAATACTGGTACTCGCCGAGTTCCATGCGCAGCCCCGTCTCGGCGAGACGCGGCGCGTGGCGCAGGTATTCCAGGCCGGTGCGGTGGTCGCGGAAGATGTAGTAGCAGGTGTCCGCGCCGTTCAGTGCAAGCGCCTCGGCCAGCGACACGCGGCGGAGCCGGGGTTGCTCGACCGAGCCTTCGTTGATCGCCGTCGAAAGGTGCAGCGTGCCGCGCGTGCGCGCATAGGCGTTGTTATAGACAATAAGCGCGCGCTCGCCGCCGCAGCGGTTGGCGTAGGCGAAGACGTTTTCGTCCACCCACCCGGCGTCGGTGACGAAGTCGAAGAGCGCGAAATGGCGCGCGCCGCTGAAGAGGTGCCGCCGTCGCATGAGGGGGAAGATTTCGGTCTCATGTCGCCAGACCAGGTGCGGGTCGGGCGTCTCGTCCCAGTAGGATCTGCGGTATTCCATGCCATATTTTTCGCGGAAGCCTTCGATCTGGCCGTGACCGAACATGGGCAGGCCGGGCATGGTGACCATGAGCACGGCGACGCCGATGTATTTATCGCCGCGCCCGAACTGTACATCGGCGGTTTCCTCGTCGGGATTGTTCATGAAATTAACGAATCGCTGGAGCACTTCCGGGCTGAATTCGAGCACGTTCTTCACGGTCTGGCGGTATTTCGCGTTGTCTTCCATCTTCAGCATGTTCATGAACGCGCTGTTATAGACGCGGTGCATGCCGAGCGTGCGGACGAAATAACCTTCCATCAGCCAGAAGGCCTCGGCGAGCAGAAGCGTGTCCGGCGCTTCCGCCGCGATGCGGTCCACCACCTCGCGCCAGAATTCGACAGGGAATACCCGGTCGAATTCCGCTTTGCTCATGCCGTGCTCGGCGCGCGAGGGGATCGCGCCGGCGTCGCCGGGCTTGGGAAACCACAGGCGCTGGTAATGGCGTTTGGCGAGCGTCATGGCCGCGTCGAAGCGGATGATGGGAAAGAGTCGTGCCACATGCAGGATGGTTTGAATCACCGCTTCGCGCACCTGCGGCAGTGTGAAGTTCAACTGCGCCGTGTCGTTCCAGGGCATGCTCGTGCCGTCGTTGCCGTGGTAGATGTAGCGCGTGTCGCCGGTCCCATGGTCCACGCGCTTGAAGACGACGGCGGCGTCCGAATGGTTCCAGTAGCCGTCCTCGATGTAGAGGTCCACGCGGCTATCGTGCGAGAGGTTCGGGCCGGTAAAGCGGTAGGACGGGAACGGCGGATAGGGCAACTGGATGAACCAGTCGGGATGCTCGATGACCCATCGGGAATAGAGGCCCATGTGATTCGGCACCATGTCGCTGGCCAGGCGTATTCCGCGTTGCCAGGCGCGCGCGGCCAGGTCGCGGTAGGCGGCTTCGCCGCCGAGGTCGGCCGCAATCTGATAATCGTAGAGTGAATAGGCCGACGATTCTGCTTCGGGGTTGCCCATCATCCGCTTGATGTCGCGCGACGCGGGCGAACGCTCCCACACGCCGATGAGCCACAGCCCGGTGAATCCCCAGCCTGCGAGCAGGTCCAGCGTCTCGTTGGGTATCTGGTCGAGATGCGCAATTTCGCGGCCGAATTGCCGCGACAACTGATACAGCCACACATAAACCGACTTGGCGATGAGCACCAGGTTCGGCATCCAGTCCATATCCACGCTGAATGCTTCCGGTTCCGCGTAGCCCATGTCGGCGAGCCAGCCGAAACGCAACGCCTCGATGGGGCCGGGACCCGGGCCGCGCCATGTGGTCTCCTCGCGCAGGATATCCTGCGCGAGCAGCAGTTGCTCCAGAAGGTCCTCCGGCAGAAGTCCGCGCCACTGGTGGCGGACATATTCCAATTGGCCCTCGATGGAATCCGGGCTGGCCAGCATCGGCGCGCGCAGCATGGCGCTCAGCGTCTGGCCCGTGGCCGGCATGACCGGCTGATCCGCGAAAAAGTGGTCCAGTGCATTGACCAGCGGTTCATAGGGCGCAATCGCCTTCAAGGGCGCGTCGTCAAAAAGTTCGCGATAGGGCGCCAGCGCCGGGTTTTCCGACGTGATGCGGAGCAGCAGTGTCTCGCGGCCCGCTTGTTCGCGGTGACTTCTGCCCGCCGTTTCACCTTTCAGGAATGCAGCGCCATCGCGTTTCCCGGAGAAGACCTCCTCCGGGGGAAACAGGTCAACAAACGCTGGAAACGTGCGGTTCGCCGCACCGTCCGTCTTGCCGTCAGCCCACGTCAACGCGAGGCGCATCGCGCCGGGAAAGTGCGTGAAGCAGTAGAGGTCGGCAACGTACCGGAGGATTTCCGTGAGCAGCCCCATGCCCAGCACTTCACCCGCGCGCGCGGGGCGCGTCTGTGGCTGGCTGAAGTCGCGCTGTTCGTTCAGGCGCGCGGCCAGAAGCCGCGCGGCCTGCACGCGCCCCGCCTGGGTACGCGCCTCCGGCGACGGTGCGCTGACGCCGAAACGCGCGCGCGCCGCGCGGGACAACGGATACCCATAGGGATAAAAGCCGGACCAGGAGAGGTTTTTCTGGCGAATCTGCATTGTTTCGAGTATTCTTCCCACGTCTGCCTGTCGGCGGCATGTCACCGCCCCGCCATGTGGATCATTGAATGATACCGCATTCCGGCGGGATGATACCAAGTCGGGCAATTGCGGAGTGCGGAATGCGGAATAAAGCATACGAGGAGCATCAAAGATGGCGTTGTATATGATCACCTGGATCGCGCTGGCGGCGCAGCCCGAAAATCTGCTGGCAAACCCGGATTTTCTCCATGGTCTCGATACCTGGTCGCGGCACCCCGACGACACGCGCGCGGTGGTGACTGATACGCCGTGGGGGAAGGTGCTGCGGCTGGAAGCGGATGACACGGAAGAAGTCAAGTGGCGGCATGTTTTTCAGAAGTGGCCGGCGGAACCGGGGATGATGTTCCGCGCAGAAGCAGAGGGGCAGGGTCAAAAAATCCGCGCCGGCCACGGACTGTATCTGTCCATTGCGTTCTATGATGCCGACAACCGCCGCATTGCGCACAACGACGCCGTCATCCAACCGGGACTGGAGGGGTGGACCGCCATGACCGCGCGGGGCTGCGCGCCGGAAGGGACCGTCCGGGCAGGGCTGCTCCTGCTGCTGCACGGCCGGGGACGTGCGGAGTTCCGCAATGTGCGACTCGTCCGGCTCCCGGACCGCGCGCTCGCGCCGACGGCGGATTACGCCGAGATCACCGTGACGCAGGAGAAAACCTGCGACGCGTTGATCGGGTTCGGCGCGGAAGACGACGGCTGGTTCTACAACCGGGAAAACGCCGCGCGCGGCGCGGATGAGGCGGCGATTGCGCTGCGCGAAGCGCGGATCGAATGGATGCAGCCCGACTATGTTCGCATGTTCTTCTGGTACAACGATTGGAACCCGTCGCTGGACGCGGAGACCTTCACCTGGGACAGCGACAACATGCTCAGCCACTACCGCACATTGGATTTGTACCAGCGGATCGGCGCGCGCGTGAATGTGACCGGCGTCGAGTGGGCGGTTGAAAACCCTTGGGGGAATCCGGAACGGCTCGCCAAGGCCATCGGCATGCTGCTCGAGCATCTGATCAAAACCAAAGGCTACACCTGCGTGCAGGACTGGACCCTCACCAACGAACCCAACCTGTTCTACATCAAATCCGGCGAATCGTTCGAGAAATTTGTGCGCATCCACCAACTGGTCGCCGGAGAAATCAAGGCGCGGGGGTTGAAGGTCAATATCGTCGGCAGCGACGACGGCGACGGGGAAATCTGGTTCGCGCATTGCGTGAAAAATGACGACTACTTCGCGGCGTGCGACCTCTTCGCCTCCCATTTTTACCTGCATGAATCGGCGCTGCCCTTTGCGGGGGACCTGTTCCGCGACCGCGTCGCGATGCTCGCGGCGCGCGCGCCGCGCAAGCCCTTCATCGTCGCGGAATTCGGCCTGACCGATGAGCGCACCCGGCCGCCTGACAAAAACCCGTACATGGAAGAATATCCTTACGCGCTGTGGAGCCAGGCGTGCTTCATTGACGGGCTGAACGCGGGAGTCGCGGGATTCGTCACATGGTGCATCCACGAGATGTATTACCCCGGCGGCCAGACGCCCATGCGCTTCGGCCTGTGGAATTTCGGCGATCGCGGCTGGAGCGTCCGTCCGATCTTCCACGTTGTCGCGGCTTTCACACGTAACACCCGCGCGGGCGATCCGGTGTGGCGCTGCGACTCCACGCAGCCCGATTGGGTCAAGGCGGCGCGCGCCGGCAACGCGCTGTTCTGGGTGAACCTGGCCGACCGGCCCATGGAAATCCACGTGCGGGGATTCCAGGCGGAAGCGGTGCGTATCATGACCGAGGCCACCCTCGAAGGCGACCGCGAATGCGGGCGGTTGATTCCCTGGGGTGACGGACGATTCACCGCGCCGCCGAAAAGTCTGGGGTATGCGCGGTGAGACGAGTGCCGAATGCGGAATGCGGAGTGTGGAATGCCGAGAGTGGAATGCGGCGTTCGGAATGCGGAAGTTGGCTGGAGGCACAGGTCCGACCCGTCCGCCGCGTCCGACATGTCCGACAACGTAGCGCAGGCGTCTCACCTCCCTCCCCAACAGGCTAAAGCCTGTACTCCAAAACTCTGCCCCGGCCCGCCTCCGGCTGCTGAACTTTTCCTGACAATGTAGCGGCGGCAAGTTCTCTTTTTGCATCGGCGGGGAAAACGGTTTTACCGCCACCGGGTCGCCCACAGTCCTCGATGGCGTCCGAAATGGCGTGGCATACCCTTGAAAAACGCATGTGCGAGGATGTCTGCTCGCCGTCACTGATCAATCCGTGTCAGCACGTGGACATCTTGTGTTTGCTGCCCGCGCCGTAAAAATGCCTGCTAAGAAAGTGTGTCATGTTTTAGCAGATTGAAGTCGAATCCGATAGTTCTTTTCTATGTTCCCGATGCAAACGAGAACCTTCCGGTTGAGCCTTTTTGTGCTGCGGCCAGAACGCTCCTCCGGGGTGCTTGTAGTCGTCGCCCAAGGCCACCGCAAACACCCAACAACGGGAACTACCACTGAGTACCGCGTTCATTTGTCCAAAAATGTTGTGAAAGCACATCCTCTTTCTTCAGCGAATCGCCGGCCGAAGGCGGTTCGTTCGCAATGATGGGAACAAGGGCGATGGAAAACACGCGGAGAGGAATCTGGGATTCTTGACAGTCATGATCGCAAATGCCTATCCTGAGACAAGTCTTTGACGAAATAGACAACGTTTTTTCGGCCCTTTTCCGCGCTGAGAAAACGCCTGTTCTGTGATACCCGTGCATACGCTCCGAAAGGCGGGATAGATAACTGCTCTTTCAGCCGGCGGTGAGAGGGATGATTGTTGCTGATCCCCTATGGCTAGCCGGGAAAGGACGCAGGAGGTCGTAAACACATGGCAAAGCATATTTTTATCACGGCGCAGGACAGACAGCGTCTCCTGGATTGCCTGGCCACATTGCAGGAATTTCCCGACAAGCGGGAGTTGCCGCATATCCGCTATCTCGACAAGGAAATCCATCGCGCCCAGATTATACTTGACCCGATGGAAACGCCGCCCGACGTGATAACGATGCGTTCGCGGGTGCGCCTGAGAGACGTGGCGAGTCAGAAAAAAATGGAATGCACCGTGGTGTATCCCTCGGAGCAATCCCCGGAAAACGGACGCATTTCGGTGCTTGCGCCGCTGGGCGCGGCCATGCTGGGCTATAAAGTGGGTGATACCTTCGAAGCGGAGTTGCCCAAAGGCAGGACGGAATTTCTGATCGAGGAGTTGCTGTATCAGCCCGAGTCTGCGGGCGACTATCATCTATAAGTGCAATACTGTGAAGTGGAGGTTTGCACGATGCGGTTTGAAGGGCTTACGCTGGGGGTTCCCAAGGAAATCATGGAGCACGAGTATCGTGTCTCGGCGATTCCTGAAACGGTCGCGGGGTTTGTCGCGGAAGGGGCGCATGTGCTTGTTGAACGCGGCGCCGGTGTGGATTCCCATCATGCGGACGATGCGTATCTGCGCGCCGGCGCGGAGGTGGTTGCGGACAGCGGGGAAGTCTTCGCGCGCGCCGATATTATCCTCAAAGTCAAGGAACCGCAATTCGATTCCCGCAGGAACCGGCATGAAGTGGGGATGATGAAGCGGGGGCAGACCCTGGTGGCGTTCCTGCATCCGGCGTCGCCCGCAAATCATCAAATGGTTCGGGACCTGGCGGCGCACGGCGTTCTCAGTTTCACGCTGGACGGCGTGCCGCGCATCACCAATGCGCAGCCGATGGATGCGCTGACCTCCATGAGCACGATCGCGGGATACAAAAGCGTCATCATGGCGGCGAACGAACTGGGGTGTTTCATGCCATTGACCAATACCGCCGTGGGGATGCTGTCCCCCGCGAAGGTATTCATCGTGGGGACGGGCGTCGCGGGGCTCCAGGCGCTGGCCACGGCGAAACGGCTGGGATCGTCCAATTTCGCCACGGATATCCGGCCCGAGGCCGTCGAACAGGCCCGAAGTCTCCGCGCTCAAATCGTCGAGACGGGGATACCCGGTGAAATCGCCATGGGCAAAGGAGGTTACGCCAAAGACCTGCCTCCCGAATGGCTGAAGCGCGAACAGGAAGCCATCCGGGATATCGTGGCGCAGGCGGACATTGTGATCCTGTCGGCGCTGGTGCCCGGTCACATGGCGCCGGTCATCATTACCGAAGACATGGTCAAGAACATGCAAACCGGGTCGGTCATCGTGGACATCGCTATAGACCAGGGCGGCAACTGCGCCCTGACAGAACCCGGCAAGTCCGTGGTCAAGCACGGCGTGACCATCATCGGGGTCAAGAACATTCCAGGATATATGCCGCGAAGCGCCTCGTGGCTCTTTTCGCACAATCTTTTTCATTTCCTCTCGTATCTGGTGGAGGATGGCCGTGTGCGGGCCGACCGCAACGACGAGATCATCGGTCCAACGCTGGTTACGCTGAACGGCGAGGTGGTGCATGAAGGCGCACTGGAGGCCATGGCGCTGTGCGCCGAAAGGAAGGGGCCGACGCCGTGCGCCTGATGATGCTTTTCGCCGTATTTGTCATCGCCTCGGCGCTGGGGTACCGCGTTATCCGACAGGTGCCGCCGCTCCTGCACACCCCCCTGATGTCCGGCATGAATGCCATATCCGGCGTGACCGTACTGGGCGCGCTGACCGCGACCGCTGCGGCGCTGGCCACCGGCAACAGGCTGTTGGGCGCGCTGGCGATTGTTCTTGCCATGGTCAATGTGGCGGGCGGTTTCGTGGTAACCGACCGGATTCTTAAGAAGTTTCGCGCCAAACGATAGGGCCGGGGACATTGCCCGACATGTTTATCTGGGTCGAGATAGTGCTGGCGGCCGCCATCCTGGCGGGTATCCGGTTGATGAGCACACCGGAAACGGCGGTGCAGGGGAACCGCCTGACGGCCCTGAGCCTGCTCACAGCCATCGTATTGGTGCTTTGGCGCAACAACATCCTGCCGCAGCCGATCATAGTTGTGTCGCTCGCCGCCGGTGCTGTGTTGGGCCTCGTCCTCGCGTTGCGCGTGACCATGCTCCAAATGCCGCAGATGGTGGCCCTGCTGAACGGACTGGGCGGCGCGGCCTCCATGTTTACGGCCATTGTGGCGCTCGGCGACAGGAGCGACGCGGCAGCGTTCGCCGACCAGGTTACGGGCGGGCTCGCCGTCGCGGTCGGCGGCGTTACCCTCAGCGGAAGCCTCGTCGCGGCGGGCAAACTCCACCGGATTCTGTCGCAGCAACCTGTTCGGATTCGTTTGGCGTATCGCCTTGTCGTGGCCGGGTTCCTCGCGCTGTTGTTCCTGGCCCCGCTGATGCGGAGCCAGGCATCAGGTGTCGAATTGACCGCATGGATGCCGGCCTTGGGCGCGTGCGCCCTGATGGCCGGCGTGGTGCTGGCCCTGCCGGTGGGCGGCGCGGACATGCCCATCACAATATCCCTTTTAAACTCGCTGTCCGGCATTGCGGCGAGTATCTGCGGCTTTGTGGTGGACAATGCATTTCTCGTGGCGGCGGGCGCCATCGTCGGCGCATCGGGCTTCATCCTGACCCGCATCATGTGCGGCGCCATGAACCGGTCGCTGGCACAGGTGCTGACGGGCGCCACTGCCGCCGGCACTGTCCCGGATGCTGCGTATGCCGGCCAAAAGCCGGTGGAAACGGAAACTGCGACATCTCCAGCGCCGCCGGGGCCGGAATCGGTGGCGGGGAAGGAAGCCGCCGACCGTGCCCCATTCGACCCCGTGGAAGCCCTGATCGAAGCCAAATCCGTCGTCATCATCCCCGGATACGGGATGGCGCTGGGCGAGGCGGAGGGGCAAGTCCGGGACATCTACGAACTGCTGGAAAGCCGGGGCGCGGATGTGAAATTCGCCATTCACCCCGTGGCGGGCCGCATGCCCGGCCACATGACTGTACTGCTCGCGGATGTGGACATCCCCTACGACAAAATGGTCCAAATCGAACACATCAACCCGGAATTCCCCCGGACCGATGTGGCCATCATCGTCGGCGCGTGCGACGTGGTAAACCCGGCGGCGAACACCGCCGTGGGCACACCCATCTACGGCATGCCCATCCTGCGCGCCCACGAGGCCAGGCGCATCATCATCTGCAATGCGGACACCAGACCCGGCTACTCCGGCATAGAGAATCCTCTCTACAATCAGGATAATGTCGTTCTGCTCCTGGGCAATGCCTCCTCGACACTGGAGCAACTTTTCAAGGACTTGTCGGCGCGGGCATCGGAAAAGACGGGGAACGGATGATCTTGCTCCCGTGGCTTTCGACCAGCATCTGCGCGTGACGCGCCTTGAGGAAAGGAGAGAGCCATGTCTTCGCAGCCGATGGTTGTTGGTGCGCCGGTCGGCAATCTGCCTTGGGAAGACCGGCCCCGGAGTTGTACGGACGTGGTGTGGCGCTACAGCGGCAACCCCATCATTCCGCGCAACCCCATTCCCTGCGCGCAAGGCGTCTATAACAGCGCCGCCGTTCCTTTCGGCGACGGCTTCGCCGGGGTGATGCGCGTCGAGCACAAGGACAGCATGCCCCGGCTGCATGCCGCGCATAGCCGGGACGGCATCCACTGGACCATTGAAGCGGAGAAGATTCGCCTGACGGGCGGCGACCCCGAAATCGCCCGCCCCGCCTACACCTACGACCCGCGTGTGTGCAGGTTCCGGGAAACGGATGAAACATCAGGGGATTCCCGGGAGGATATCTACCATGTAACGTGGTGTACGGACTACCACGGCCCGACCATCGGCGTCGCCCGCACACGGGACTTCGTCACCTTCGAACAACTCGAAAACGCTTTCCTTCCGTTCAATCGCAACGGTGTTCTTTTCCCCCGGCGCATCAACGGGATGTACATGATGCTGAGCCGTCCGAGTGACAACGGCCACACGCCCTTCGGCGACATCTATGTGAGCGAAAGCCCCGACATGATTCACTGGGGGCGCCACCGCTTTGTGATGGGCGCCGGCGGGCAGTGGTGGCAGGGCACAAAGGTGGGTGCAGGCCCTGTCCCCATCGAAACCCGCGAAGGCTGGCTCCTCTTCTATCACGGGGTCTGCAACACCTGCAACGGCTTTGTGTACAGCATGGGCGCGGCATTGCTGGAACTGGAGAACCCCTCCCGCGTCCTGTTCCGCACGAACAAGTATCTGCTGTTTCCCACGGCACCTTATGAAACCACGGGGTTCGTGCCGAATGTCTGCTTTCCGTGCGCCGCCATCTGCGACGCCCCCACCGGCCGCCTCGCCATTTACTACGGCGCGGCGGACACCTGTACAGGCCTGTGTTTTGCCTTCGTGGACGAAATCATGGACTTTTTGAAAGCGAATTCAACGATTTTCTGATTGATGATCCAGGATACTTCGACCATTCAGGGACAGACCGCGATACGGGGGCAGATGGCGGGGACCTGTGCCATGCCGCTAAATGGGGAGGGCGATACGCCCATGCCAAGACACGGGGACGGGGCGTCCCTCTGGTGGCGATGCTTTCCCTGACCCGATAGAAGCGCCACTGCATCGTTTCGTCCGGCCGGAGCAACCCGCTCCCAGACCCAGGCATCTCCCTCCGTGCGACATCCGGCGTAACCATCCTGTTTCACCGTCTTCCCTGCCCTGAATGACCGGAATTGAGCATTACGGTTCAAATACTCTTGCCGTTCTCGGAAATGGTTTGATTCATTTCAAATGCGGGTACTTCCTCGCGGGCGCTTCCCACAGGCTTGCCGGGCACGCCGGCCACGGTGGTATGGGGGGGCATGTCCTGGAGCACCACGGCGCCGGCGGCGATTTTGCACCCTTTGCCAATGGTCACATTGCCGAGAATCTTGGCGCCGGCGGCGATCATTACACCGTCGTGAATCTTTGGATGCCGGTCTCCCCATTCCTTGCCGGTGCCGCCGAGGGTGACGGCATGGAGCAGGGACACATTGTCGCCGACAATGGCGGTTTCGCCGATCACGACACCGGTGGCGTGGTCAATCATGATGCCTTTGCCGATGCGCGCGGCGGGATGGATGTCCACGGCGAAGACCTCGGACATGCGGCTTTGGAGGAACAGGGCGAGGTGCATCCGGCCTTGGCACCAATAATAATGCGCGACCCGATGCGCTTGCAGGGCTTGAAACCCCTTGAAATACAGCAGCGGCATGCAGAACATGCGACATGCGGGATCGCGCTGGCGCACGGCGCGGATATCTTCGCGGATGTCCTCGCCGATGAAAGGCTGGTTTCTGAAAGCCTCGTCCACCAATTCGCGCAGCGTAAGCGCGGGCAGGGTGACGCTTTCCAGTTTGGCGGCCAGTTGAAAACTCAGGGCGTCTTCGAGTGTCGCATGGTTCAGGATGACCGCGTAAAGAAAACTCGACAGCGTCGGCTCTTTCTCAATGGCCTCCATCGCCTCGGCACGGATGGCGTCCCACACCGGATCATCAGATGTCTCCGTCATGAGAGGTTTCCTTTCTCCCCGGGTTCCACTGTCTACGAAACCAACGGGAAGCACGTTTCATTTCCAGGACTCAGAATCGGATTTGCCCGCTCAACCCGCCAAACCAGCCATCGCCCATTTCCGCCTCCCGCCGGCGGCGTTCCTTCAGGTCCTGCCCCTCCCGGAAACTGCGTTCAAATGCATATCCGCCTTTCAATTCCAGCCGGGCGAATTTCGCCACATCATACGCCGCGCTGAGTGTGGCGCGCATCTCGCGGAATTCGAGGCGGTCGTCATGGTCGTCGCGGCCCGCCCGATTGAAAAATCGGGACCGCCAGTCATAGGCCGCAGTGAGGGTCAGACGTTCAATGGGACTATACGCGACATGGGCGTTGATGTTGTTGAGCGGCAGGTAACTCAGTCCAAGCCGCACCTGCTCGTGCGGTTGGGACCCCAGCATCAGGATGGGGAATCCGGCGATGCCATAGAACTGTGGGCCAAGCCGAAACTGGTAACCGAATCCTGGAACAACCGGAAAGACCGGGCTGTTGGTGTCGGTATGCAGAAAGAAAAGCCAGGCGGTGTTTTTCAGGTGCGGCATGCGCAGGAATGCGGTGGATTGCAGCCTCATTTCATGGATGCTGTGGAAAGGACGGTCCGAGGCAGACCCGAAATTGGCCATCCCGCCCGCAATCCACCCGTCCTTGAAACGCGCACGGTAGCCCACGACCGCCCCAACATTGTAGAGGTCTTCGGGCAACGAGCGCCGCACGCCGGAAAGCCGGGCATCGGTGTTCAGATCGAGCCAGAGCAGGTCCGCGCCCGCGAAGACTTCATGCCGCTCCTTCATCCATATCGGGAAACGTAGCCGGATGGCATTTTCCAGCAGGTTGAACGGACCGCCGTCTTTGTCCCCCGCATTTTCGAAAACGAAGGTGTCGTGTTCCAGCATGAACCGGAACTGGCTGGCCTCCTCGTTCAGCAGCAGTTGCATGTCAGACTGGGCGGATGCAATGCTTCCAATGACCAGCAGGCCGCATATGACTATCACGATGCGCACCGGAGCCGGCGCGTTCGTCGGCTTGTTTCGTGTCATGCGTTCCTTCCTCCCAACCCATTATGGCAGTACCACTACGCGCATCCCTTCGCGGCTTTCCGCCGCGCGAAAAGCCTCCGGCGTTTTGTCCAGTGGAAAGCGATGCGAAATATAGCGTTTCATATTCAGTTTACCCGATGCAATGAGGTCCACCGCCTGCCGGTGATGGCGCGGCACGCAGCCATGTGAACCCATGACAAACAATTCCCGATAATGAATGGTGTTTGTATCAATGGGAACGATGCCCTGATCCCGGGGCAATCCGCCAAAGAAATTAACGCGCCCGCGGTTCTTCGCCATCTTGATCGCGTCCGCCTGCGCCTGGGGCGACGGACATGCCGTGAGGATGACCTCCGCGCCCAGACCGCCGGTTTCCTCCAGCACCCGATCCACGGCATTCTCTTCGGAGGAACAGATGCAGACATCCGCCCCGAAACACCGCGCCGTTTCCAGACGCGGTCGGGAACGGTTCACGGCGATTACCCGCGCGCAGCCCATGATCCGGCCCAGTTCCATCAGCATGCAGCCAATCGGCCCGGCGCCGATGACCACCATCGTGTCGCCCAACCGCACCCGGCACAATTCCAGCGCATTAAGACAGCAGCCCACCGGCTCGGCGAGCGCCGCTTCCTCGAAACTCACATGGTCCGGAATGCGATGCACCGGCCCATGATTCACCACCATGCGGTTCAGCAACACATATTCCGCGAAACTGCCGGGAAATTGATAGCCGAGCGCGTAGTTGGTCTGGCAGTTGTTGCCCATGCCCGCCTCGCAGAAGACGCACTCTCCGCACGGCACATCGCCGCCCATCGCGACGCGGTCGCCCGGCTTGAAGCGGGTGACGTTCTCGCCGCAGGCCACGACCACCCCCGCAGACTCATGCCCCATCACCGCGGGCGGCTTGAGGCGTTTGTTCCCGTGATGCAGCATGCGGATGTCCGAACCGCACACCGCGCAAGCCTTCACCGCGACCAGTACGCTGTCCGCGTCCACCTCCGGCTTGGGGATATCCTGCACCACGAGCCGGTCCAGGTCTTCCAGCAATGCCGCTTTCATCAATGGTCTCCTGTATCGTGACTGGCAGAGCAGATTGAAAAGGACATAAGCGACATAAAGGACATAAACGGGATCAAAGACGATCAAAGTCCATTGTGTCAGGTTTCTTCATTCATAAATGGCTGCTGTCAATTCCGTGCTTGCCGTCCCTGTTGTCCTCGCCGTCCTCGTTGTTTTTCGCCATCCCCTGGGGATTCACCGCCATCACCTTGCAATGGAATTCGGAGTGGTCGCGCATCATTTGCAATCTGTCCCAGAGATCGTCCAACCCCACCCGGTGCGTGATCATCCGGTCAACCTGCAGACGCCCGGAACTCATGGCGTCCAGCGCCAGCCGCCACTCGTCCTTGGGCATGGCCACACGCGCGGAATTCCACGATCCCAGCACCCGCAATTCCTTGCGCAGTATCGCCCAATAGGCGTCCTGCGAGAGCGACATCGGCCCGGCGGGATTCCCCAGCAACACCACCGCGCCGCCCGTCCGCGCCGCGCCCATGCTGTGTTCAAATGCCGCCGCGCTGCCCGACGCCTCAATCACGATATCCGCGCCGCGACCGGTTTTCTTTTGCGCCCATTCGGCGGGATCGGCCTGACGTCCGTCGAGCAGATGCCGAAAGCCGATGGACTGTGCAAAGCGCAGTCTGGCAAGGTCCACATCCACCATCAACGTCTCCCCCACCCCCATGAGTTCCGCCCACTTGCCGATCAACAGGCCGATTGGCCCCGCGCCGAAGATGAGCACGCGATCGCCGGTGTCCACGCCGGCGCGACGCAGCGCATGGAGGGCCACCGCCGCAGGTTCCGTCATGGCGGCCTCTTCAAAACCCAACGCCTCCGGGATGCGAATCAGATTCCACGTCGGCACGGTGACAAACTCCGCGAATGCGCCATTGCGCCGAGATCCCAAGTAATCGTAGTCCGCGCACTGGGCATAGGCGCCCGTCTCGCACACCGCGCAGCGGCGACATGGGACCAGGGGATAGACCACGGCACGCGCACCTGTCCAAGCCGAATCCACGCCCGCCCCGACCGCTTCGACGAGGCCCGCAAATTCGTGGCCGGGGATCAGAGGAAACCGGTACGTTCCCTTCTCGAAGATACGGGGAATGTCCGAGCCGCACACGCCGCAGGCGCGCACGCGCAGCAGCACTTCGCCCGGCCCCGGAAACGGGTCCGGAACCTGCTCGGTGCGCATATCGCCCACACCATGCAACACACACGCCTTCATGAGTACATATCGCCTTCGTGCCCGGGCCGTTATTGTGATGCCATCGGCCTGAAAAGTGAATGGGGGCGCAAGGATAGCACGTTCGGAATGCCGCGTGCATGTTGCCCTTTTCGAGATTCCATGATTTCGTCCCGGTCCAATGTCATGGCATATAATGCGCAGCGGAGGACATGCCATTCATGGGCGGCGACGCAAAGAATCGGCCGGCGAAAACGCTGCGGGTCTGCGAAATGTTTCACAGCATCCAGGGGGAATCCACCTGGGCGGGGCTGCCATGCTTTTTCATCCGGCTGACGGGCTGCAATCTGCGCTGTGTCTGGTGCGACACAGCGTATAGTTTCGATGAAGGCAAGCACATGTCGCTCGCGGCGATTCTGGACGCCGTGAAGCGGGCGGGCTGTCCGCTGGTCGAGATTACCGGCGGCGAGCCGCTGGCGCAGCGGGCCTGCGGCGACCTTGCGGCGCTGCTGCTGGATGCGGGATACACCGTTCTGGTGGAGACGGGCGGGTCGCTCCCGATTGACCGTCTGCCGGAACAGGCCATCAAGATCATGGACCTGAAATGCCCCGACAGCGGCATGTGCGACAAGAACCACTGGCCGAACCTGGAATTGCTGCATCCGGACCGCGACGAGGTGAAACTCGTCTGCGCCAGTCGGCGGGATTATGAATGGGGCCGTGAGGTGCTCCGTGACCACGCCCTTCACGAACGCTGCCGGGCGGTCCTGTTTTCCCCGGTGCATGGAAGACTCGATCCGAAGGAACTCGCGGCGTGGATGCTGGCCGACGGCCTGCCGGCCCGCCTCCAACTGCAATTGCACAAATACATCTGGCCGCCGGACCGGCGCGGGGTGTAGGGCGACTGCCGTTCCGCGAGGCGCTATTCTGCGACTTCCCAGCGGCGGATACCCATGCGCGAGAGGTAGGTGGAAATCACGCGGAACCCGGGATTCACGGAAGGAAGCGCCTGAATGAAGGCGCGCTTGCGCGCGTTTTCGGGACCGCACAGGATGCTGAGCGAACCGCCTTCGCCGCCCGCGCCGTTCACCTTCCAGCCGATGCAGCCGTGCTCCCGCGCCAGCGCAATCACCGTTTTTGCAGCGTCCGACACCAGCGCCGGGTGCAGCGCTTCCTGCGCCTCGGTGTTGGCGATCATGGCGCGGCCCAGCGCGTCGAAATCGCCCCGGTATACGGCGTTCTTGCCGTCGCGCGCGGCCTGGCGCAGCGGTTCGAGCGCCGATTTGTCCGCGCCTTCGGCTTCCAGCCGCCGGATGACCTGCCCATGCACTTCGCTGGAGGAGTGCGTACGGCCGAGATAAACCAGGACCATGCGCCGCTCCAACTCCCACCACACGCTGTTCGACACGACGATCTGCGACACCGAGGCATGGGGATAGGCGTACATTTCAATGTAGCAGATGCCGCCGTATGCCGAGCAGAGTTGGTCCTGAATGCCGCATTGCAGCCCCAGTTTTTCCGTCTCCACCCGGTGCGCGAGACTCGCGATTTCGTGTGGGGTCAGACGCCCCGGCGTCAGCGCATCCAGCGCCGCCAACAGCGCCACGCTGACCGCCGCCGAGGTGCCGGTCGAACAGCCTGCGGGCGCATTCGAGAAGAGATTCACCTCAAACGACAGGTTCTCCGGGATTTCCATGATGTCAATGGAGGCTTCCAGCAACGGATGCTTGTCATATTCAATCGGGCCGGCGTCGAGCAGGTAGCGGTCGCCGAAATTTTCCGCGTGGATGATGATCTTGCGATCCTCGCCCGGTGGCGTTTCAGTCACCGTGACCTGCACCTCCGCATACGGATAGACGCCGATGTTGAACACCGCGCCCCGTTCCGCAAACCACGTATCCGTCCACCCGCCCAGATCACAAATGCGGATGGGGGCGGTCGCATTGATGATGCGCCGTGTTGAATTGACCCCGTTCATGTGGGTTTCCCTCTCTTTTCATGCCGCATGTCTGGCCTTCCCCGGCATCCATGCAATAGCACACCCCCCTGCATGTGGTCAACACCTCCCCGGTCCACCGAAAACCTGTGGACAACGGGATTATGGAACAAGAAGGCTATTGGTAAACCTCTTGAAGCCCACGCTGCAAAAACTCTTTGCAGGCGTATCCCTGCCATTCCGATTCCAGCCCCAGGGATTCGTTGTCGTCATAGTACCCGGCGATGAATCCGCCGCGGCCTTTCCAGAGGAGATCAAGCATGGCGCGGGCGCGGGCGCGAATCAGGTCGGGATTGCGCCGGGGCAGAATTTTCTGGATATCCACCGGGCACCAGAACGTGATTTTTCCGCGCGCCTGATGTGCGGCGAGCGTTTCCAGCCCATGCAACTCGGGCTGATCAAATTGCAGCACGGCGATGCCCGCCCGCATCAGGTCGGGCACGATAGCGCCGATTTGCCCGCAGGAGTGCATCCACACGGCAACGCTGGAAGCCCTGGCGAGCGCGCAAAGGCGCAGAAATCGCGGAAAGAATTCCTCGCGCCAGAGTTCCGGGGCGATCATCAGGCCGTTTTGCGTGCCCCAGTCTTCCGGAAACATGACGGCGTCCACCCCGCTGGCGGCGTACTGCACGATCATGGTCTCCAGCAGCGTGTCAATCCGATCGTGGAGGGCGTGTATCGCAGGCCGGTTTTCCAGCAGGTCCAGCAGATAATGGTCGATCCGCCGCAACTTCCGCGCGATATTGAACGCAAAGCCCGGCATGCCGCCGATCAGATACTTGTCGGGATGCGCGGCGCGCGCGGCGCGCACCGGCGCATAGTCGGCGGGGTTGGAAAAGTTGGGAAACGTCAGCGCGTCCGCATCGTCCAGCGAATCCAGAACGCCCTTGACCACCTCCCCCTTTGAGGACCGGTCCAGCCGCGCCCAGACATTGCCCCACTCATCCATGCGTTCCCAGCGCCCCCCGCCCACTTCCACCCAGTCCGTTGCGGGTGTTGCGACATCATAAGAGGCCCATGCGAAATCGCCATCACAGAACGAACGCGCCACGCGTTCGGGCGATTCATACGCCAGCGTCCTGAGAACAGTCTCCCTGGAATTCATGTCACACGACCCTGCCGCAGCATTTCTTGAATTTCCGGCCACTGCCGCAGGGACAGGGGTCGTTGGCGCGCGGCGCTTCGGGTTTTTCCGGGTGTTCCTCCGCGCGAAGCATGCGCATCACGTTGGCGGGGGGACGTCCCACGCGGAGTTCCCGCGCCATCGCGCGCATGTAGGGGTCAATGTGCTGGAAGAACCGCAGATACCCCGCGCAAAGGTAGTTCCAGCCGGCCTCGCCTTCGGGCGTCGTGCAGAAGCGGTGTTTCGGACAGCCCCCATTGCAAGCGAAACGCACCGGGCACTCGCGGCAGACCGCCGGGAGCGCGTCATGTTTGAGTTCGCCGAAGCGCCGCTGGAACGGGCTGGAAACCATTTCCTCTATCGGCGTTTCCATGATGTTGCCGAGATGGTACTCGGGATAGACGTAATGGTCGCAGGAGTAAAGGTCGCCGTTGTGCTCCAGCGCCATCGCCTGGCCGCAGGTCGCACTGAACACGCACAGGCTGGGATTGCGTCCCACCCACGCTTCCAGCGCCACATCAAACATCTGCACAAAGATCGTGCCGACGTCGCGGCGGACCCATTCGTCGAAGATGGCGATCATGAAGTCGCCGAAGGCGGGGCCGTCCACCGACCACGGCGCGATGTCGGCCTCGGGCGCATCCGGCCCCACGAGTTGCAGGCCGTCCTCACGGGTGTCGTTGATGCGCTCGACAATCGGAATGAACTGTATGAATTCGACGCCCGATTCGCGCAGAAAGCGGTACACGTCGAGCGGCCGCTTCGCATTTTCGCGCTGCACGCAGGTCAGCGTATTAAACTCGACTTTGTGGCGCTTGAGGCATCCGATCCCCGCCATGACGCGGTCGAAGGAACCCCGCCCCGACTTGTCGCGGCGAAAGCGGTCGTGCAACGCCTTCGGCCCATCGAGCGACACGCCGACCAGAAACCGATGCTCCGCGAGAAAGGCTGCCCATTCATCGTCCAGAAGCATGCCGTTCGTCTGGAGCGCATTGTGGATGACCTTGCCGTCCGCGTACTGCCGCTGCAACGCCACCGCCCGGCGAAAGAAATCCAGGCCCAACAACGTAGGCTCGCCGCCCTGCCATGCGAAAACCACCTCCGGCGCCTGCTGCGCCGCGATATAATCCCGCACATACCGCTCGAGCACTTCGGGCGACATCGCCCACGCCTTGTCCTCCGGATACAGTTTGACCTTTTCAAGGTAGAAGCAGTGGGCGCATTGCAGATTGCAGATCGGCCCGATGGGTTTTGCCATTACATGAAACGCCCACGGCATCCTTTTTTCCACTGATTCGCACATGGCCTCAGCATCCCTGCATGTCAACTGCGGCGATTATGGATGAATCCAACCGCCGGTGCAATCCCCGGCGAACACGATTCTCCCGGAAAGCCTTGACATCCCCTTGCGCATCATGGGAACATCGCCTTGAAGCATGTAGCGACAGTTGCGAAATGGACCGTTTTTGCGTTTAAGAACACGAAATATCCGGGATTTTTGATGGAACGGGGGTCCGAAACGCCCATTTCGCAAATGTCTCATCTGATGAAGAGAAAAGCCGCATATCGGGTTTTTCCTGCGGCACAGAAAAAGGTTTCATTGTCATCAGCAGAACGTGTGTTTCCGTTCTTGTTGTGTTGCCGATTGTGGCAGGCATGTTGCTTGCGTTCGATCGCGCCCTTGCCGAAGCGGACGTGAAAAATCTCAAAGGCCCGGCCGCTGTTGAGCGCACCGCGCAGGACGACGCGCGGCTGCGGGCGGTCGTGACCTTTGCTCAAAATATCCTGGAGAAGGGTCGCGATGTTTACGACGACACGCCGACGCCGCTGTTTGTGGACGGCATCAACGTGGACACGGGCGCGCCGGTCACGTGGCGCTTTGACGGCGACGTCTGGATCATCTCGAACATGGCGAACCAGCAGAACCTTTTCCGCACGCTGACGGGGCTTACGAACCTGAGGGGCGAACCGAAATACAAGGACGCGGCCAAAGCGGCGATTGCGCACATGTTCGCGCATCATCGGAGCGAGTACGGCCTCCTGTACTGGGGCGGGCATCAGTTCGTGGACCTGAAAACGAAGAAGAACGTGGGCAGATTCGACGCGATGGCGCCGTTGGCGCTGTTGACGCTCGAGGCGGCGCTCCGCGGAGAATACGACCCCGTTCCCGCATTCAATGGCGGCCGAGGTTATATCCACGGACGCTTCGACGGGCTTGGCCGCACCCGCGGCGCCGTCGCAATCTGGTCGGCGACAAGATGACGCACGCGCGACTCGCTCCCCGATTTCCGAATCAGGGGTCCTGAAGGGCTTTCGGCGGCCCGAGCACTTCGAGAAGTATTATGCCGCGCCGGACGCTGTCCATATCGGAAATCAGGTCGTAGAATTTATGGCTTTTTGCGCGCGCCGCGCGGGGGGCGTCCGGCGCTTCAGGCCGCGCCTGCGCGGCCTGTGTTTGGGCGGGCTTTGGCGCGGCCGGAGGCGGTTGAGGTTTCCGCGCCGCAGGCCGCCGACGCTCCCGCTGCGGTCGCAAGGGCCGGGCGGGTTCCTGTGGCGGCGCAGAGCGCCCAAGAATCTGCTCCATAAGTTCCCGGGCCTGGCGCAGCGGGTCTTCTTCGCTCGGCGGCGCAGGCTGCTGGGGACGGGGTCGCTGCTGCACGGGTATCGGCGCGCGCCGCTGCGACGCCGCGGGAACGGGCCGTTCCTCCGCCTCCTCCCACGGCACGCGGCGATCCTCCTGGGCGGCTTTCTCCCATCCCGCAAGCGCATGCTCATCGCGCGTTTCAAGTTCCCACGCCGGCAGCCGGTCGTACACGCTTTCAGGTCCCTGGGCCACGGGTCTTGCGGCAGGCGCCTGCGTGCGCGGTCGGGCCACGGGGATATCCGTATCCGCGCCCGGCCCTTCGCCGTAAAGGCGTCGCCGCGTGGCTTCCGGAAGTTTCTCGCGTCGCAGCGATGCGTCTTCTTTTCGCGCGGCTTCCTGTTTGGCTTCCTGGATTTTCCGGACAAGACTGACCACGGTCATGATGACCACAAAAACGAGGAACCCGAAAAAACTGTCCACGTCAATTTCTCCGCATAGGGTTAGCGCTGTTCGCCGGTGTTCTCAGGCTTTCCCACCTTGGCGATGGCGTCGCGCATTTCAGTGTCGGCGATCACATTCTTGAGTCGGTAGTAATCGAGCACGCCCAAATTGCCGCTGCGAAGCGCTTCCGAAATCGCCTTGGGCACCTCGGCTTCGGCCTCGACCACGCGCGAGCGCATTTCCACCACCTGCGCCTGCATTTCCGCTTCGCGCGCGCGCGCCATGGCGCGGCGTTCTTCGGCGCGGGCCTGCGCTATCTGTTTGTCGGCCTCCGCCTGCTTGATTTGCAGGTATGCGCCGATGTTTTCGCCAACATCCACATCGGCGATGTCAATGGAAAGAATCTCGAACGCGGTGCCGGAATCCAGGCCGCGCGACAACACCACCTTGGAAATGGAGTCCGGGTTCTCAAGCACTTTCTTGTGGGTGGGGGAGGAACCGATGGTCGTCACAATGCCTTCGCCGACGCGCGCGATAATGGTCTCTTCCGTCGCGCCGCCGACCAGCCGCTGGATGTTGGTGCGCACGGTGACGCGCGCCTTTGCCTTCAACTGGATGCCATCCATGGCCACGGCGGCCACGGTGGATGCGCCTTTGGTGGGGTCGGGGCAATCAATCACCTTGGGGCGCACGGAGGTCTGGACTGCGTCAAGCACGTCGCGCCCCGCGAGGTCAATGGCGGTGGCGCGCTGGAAATCCAAAGGGATATTGGCCTTGCTGGCGGCGATGAGCGCCTGGACGACCTTGGTCACGTTGCCGCCCGCGAGATAGTGGGCTTCCAGTTCTTCCGTGCTGATGCGCAAGCCGGCCTTCACAGCCATGATGCGACTGTCCACAATCACCATGGGATTGACACGCCGCAGGCGCATGCCGACAAGGCTCAACAGGCTGACACTGGCGCCGGAAAGCCATGCCCGCAACCAGAGTGAGAAGAAATTCACCAGGATGATGAAGAAAATCAACCCGATGATTCCGCAGACAATCAGCACTACCATTGCAAAAGCCGCCATGTTCGCCTCCTTTTCGTGTTGTTTTCCAACACCGCCGCGCCGCAAAGCGCAGCACGCGGTGCAACCCGTTCATACATGGAACTCAGTCCGCATTCACCGCTTCCACAACCACCCGGTTGCCGTGCACTTCCACTACCCGGACCCGCTGGCCCTGGTCAATAAAGGTGCCGTTCGCTACGGCGTCAATACGGCGTCCGTTCAGTTCGATGGTGCCGGCGGGGCGCAGCATGGTCATAGCGACGCCTTCCGCGCCCACCAGCGACATGTCGCTGGCCATATGAATATAACCGTCTTCCGGGCGTTGTTCCGTTTCCAGTCGCAGGCGCTTGCCCGCACTGGTCTTCGCCAGAATGAGCAGTCCGGCAATGATGCACGCGACCGCGCCGGCGGCTTCGCCAAGAATAATGAAAAACGCATAGTCGGGGTAATAATACACTCCGATAGCGCCGCTGATCACCAAAAAAATCACCCCCAGCGTGCCGATCACCCCTCCCGGCAGGAAAAACTCCGCCAGGATCAGCACCATGCCCCCGACAAAGAGCAGCACTGCCCACCAGATCATCGCACTGGATCCTCCCCGATGGATTCCAGCAGCGAGATCAACTGACTCGTCTCGATGCGGATGCCCAGTAGCGCCTTGCTTTTGTCAGCAGGGTCCTTGGGATCGAGTTCTTCAATGGGATCGAAGGTTTCCAGGATGCCGGATGTCTCCGGAAAAAGCCGGCGGCATTGTTCCAGCAGGCGATTGAAACGATGCGCAAAGGGAACACAGGTGTAATAGCCCGCCCCCTGCGAAGAGACGATCTCCATCTCCTTCAGCAACTGGCGCAACATATGCACCATGGTCTTTCGTGAATCCATATCAGGCCCGACTCTCCTTGAGTTCCGTCACCACGTAGCGATTGCCCAACACTTCGATAATCTGGACAGGGCGGCCCGCTTCAATGAACTCTCCGCGCGTCACCACATCATACAATTTGCCTTCAATGCGCGCGCGGCCCGCGGGCCGCAGCATGGTTTCCGAGACGCCGCGCAGGCCGACGGCGCGTCTGGCGTCGTCCTCGGTTTGCACGACATATCCCGCCTGCGGCTGCTGCGCATGCAAAAGCACCAATTGCCGGTACACCGGGGTTCTGGGGAAAATCTTCCAGGTGGCCACACAGAAGACCAGAAACAGCCCTGAGGCCGTGGCGATGGTCTGGGCGGCATCCCCCAAGCGATCGAAATCCCAACTGTATTGCGGGATGGGCACGCGGGTCAGCGAAAGATAGAGGCCGAGTATGATGCATACGCCGCCGATGACGCCCACAAAACCGAAGCCGGGCAACAGAAACACTTCGATCATTAACAACGCGATGCCGACCAATACCAGGAGCACATCGGCCCAATTGGCGATGCCGATGATCAGATAAGACCCCAGGAAGATGGCCAGACAGATGATGCCGACAATCCCCGCCGCGCCGAAGCCGGGTGTGCGAATCTCCAGGTAAAGCGCCGCCAGACCGATCATCAGCAACAATCCGGAAATCAACGGACTGGTCAACCAACTGAAGAGCCGCTCCGACCAGTTCGGCGTAATCCACTCCTGGCGCACGTTTTCCAGGCCTTTCAAGGCGATCAATTCCTCGAGCGATTCCACCTTGGCCTCGATCAGACCGTAACGGAGCGCTTCATCCGTAGTGAGGGTGAGTAATTCCCCCGCCGGAGACACCAGTTCCATTTCTTCGGGGAGGATATCCGGCGTGGGCGGGCTTTCCGGCGCCGGCTCGTCGGAATCGGTCACGTCCGGGGTCTGGCCCCGCACCATTTCCCGCACCGCCTGCTGCGCCCTTTCGGCGAGTTCCCGGCCCAAGTCCTCGATGGTCGGCGGCGGCACGCCGGGCGCAGTCGGCGACCGGGGAGCGGGGGGCGTCGTGGGGACGTCCTCCCGGATGCTTCGCTTGAAGACGTATTTTCCATCCGGGCCGCGATATCCGCGCAGTTCCACCCGCTGGTCCACCATGGCCTCGCCCAGCAGCGGGTCATGCCCGTTTTCCTGGCCGAGCGCCCGATAGCGCGATCGCAGAAATGATTTTGTTTTTTCATCAATCTCCCCTGCGCCGCCGTCCAGCCCCACAATAATCGGCGCCGACGCGCCGATATTGGTGCCCGGCGCCATGTATATCTGCTTGCAGGAGTAACTGATCAGCGCGCCCGCCGATATGGCGCCCATCCCTTCGATATAGGCGATGGTGGGGCATGTCGCCCCAAGGATGGCATTGGAGATGTCAATGGCCGAATCCACCCGCCCGCCGGGGGTATCCACCACGAATATCAACGCCTCGGCCCCTTTTGCGGTGCGAACCGCCCGCTCCACCACCACCGTCATGGCGTCATCCACCATCCAGTCCAGTGGGCAGATTACGACGAACGGACCGGAGGACTGCGCCACAACGCCTGCCGCGCATGCGGTCAGCAAAACCGCAACAACTCCGATTCTCAAAAACGCGCCACCGGACATTGGATGGACTCCTGATGACTTCTGGCGCACAATCGCACCTCTGTATCAATACACTTCAGGCCCGGTGTTTATTCTATGCCTTCGGAATACTTTCGTCAACAATGCCCCGGATCGCCTAGAATTCAATGTCGAAGAACAACCCCTCAATTTTCAGATACTCCAGACGCACCCCCTTGTTGCGGCCGATGATCCGGACCAGGCGCAGATCGTCCACCTCTTCGCCTTCGCGCATGGTGACGGTTCTGCGGCTGCCGGTGGCGCGATCGGTCACATGCATGAACACGTAATAGTCATTTTTCTCCTTGTCTTCCATGAATCCCTTGACTTCTATCTTGGGCTGGGCAAGCATCATGCGGGCGCGTTCATCGAGGCGTTTGATGGCGGCGCTTTCCATCTTGAGCATGTCATATGCGTCCACACAAATACTGACCAGACGCCAGCGCTCCAGGTCGCGGGCTTCCTTTGCGAGATCCTCGATTTCGCGGCCCAAAGCCCGCAGGGCTTCGCGTCCGTGCTCTGTGTCGCCGTAATGCAGGATGGCATCGCGCAGGGCGGCGATGATCTGCTCACGCTGCTCGTCGCTGACACCCGGCGGGGCGACCCCTGCGGGCGGGCGGACAGTGTCGCGGATGGGCTGGAGAATCGGCCGGATGATGGCCAGCACGTCCTCCTTGGTCTTGGGGCCTGGCGCTTCGGTGGTTTCAGGGGGCTTGGGGGCTTCGCAACCCGCCGCCAGAAGGATCAGAAACCCTATTGACAGGACAAGTCTTCGCCTGATCAGGCACATATGTTTTTCTCCTGTATTAAGACAAACCCAACGAACGTTCAACTTCCGCGCGCGTGCGCGCAGGGTTGACGGTCAGAAAAGCGCCTGATTGCGCGTGGATATACCGACGGCCCACCGCAGCATAGAATTCATTTTTCTGACCCACGGAGCCGAAATTCGTGGCTGCCCATTCGCTCAGATACCCCATGCCGGCGTGGGCCTGAAGCAGGGTATGGGCATGGGCGATACAGGCCCCTTTCAGGAAGGCGGGATAAAGGGGCGCGAGTTCCGGCGCATCAAAATCATCCACAAATCGCTGACCGGGAGCGTTCATCTCCGTGCCGACAAAAATCGGAAGACATCGCGCGTCCGCCACACGCACAAAATCATGCAGCGCCTGCACCTTGCGCTTGCGTTCTTCCGGATTCTTGATGTTCCAGTTACGGTCCGGAATGATGTTCACGGCGGCGACCCCGGACCGGATCATGACGTCCAGCAATTCGTCCAAGGCTTCCTCAGCGGGCGTGGTACCGTCCAACCACGCCATGGTGGGGATGGCCCCATTGGCCAGGGAAAACTGATTCAGTTGATCCAATCGGGGAAAATCCGCGCCATCCGGCTGCACATAGCCCACACCGCCGGATTTCATGGTTCTGGCGCGGATTAATCCTTGGAATGCGGCGGGATTTTCCAGGCATTCGCGCACGACGGGCAATGCAACGCCGAGTTTCTCCGCCCAGAACGCCGCCCGCGCCTCCGGGTCGGGAAACAACGCCTTGGCCTTGGCGTCATAGGCCATGCAGACGTGCCGTTCGGTGGGATTGCCCTTCGGTGTCAGCGGCAATACATCCGCATCGTAATCCAGCGTGACGGGGGCCATATGGGGATTGATCCGCGCCACCATGCTGCGGTTGCGCGCCTGGGCCACCGCCTTGAATTCCCTGAGAAGGTCCGCTTCGCGGGCGGCGCCGGTGACGAATCCCACGCCCATGTGATAACTGATGCCCGGTTCGCCTGGGGAATTGATCACCCGTGTGGCGAATTCCGGCACGAAGATGCGTGTTTCAATCCCCGCGCAGGCCCGCAACCCGACTGCCTGGCACGCTGTCAGAAACTCATCCACGCCGTCCAGAACATCGAAATCCACCAGGCCCATCGCCCACAGGCCCTCACAGCGGCCTTTCCACGCCAAAGCAATCGGAGAATAGCCGTATCCGTTGTAGGAAAAGAAACTGTGACAATGCAGGTTGAAAAAACGGCCCGGTTCCGGCGCGCTCAGGTCGCCGTCTTCGACCATCTGCAGCAGCGTTTCGAACGCCGCCTGACGCCTGGCCGGATCGAAATCGTTGAGTTGGATCTCCAGTTGCGCGCGTATGCTCACTGCCGAATCCTCGATTTGGCGGACAAGACAAACAGGCTGAAGCCTGGACTCCAGAACCGGGAGCGCGGGCGTCCCGCCCGCATTGACAGGCTGAAGCCTGGACTCCAGAACGTTTACTCCAGAACGTTGGTGCAGGTTTTCCACCTGCATCCGCCATGAGATCGTACCCGATGCGGATGGGATGATGCCAACAGATATTGCGCCGAAAACGTGATCATGTCGTAATATGTGATCATGAAACGCAAGGCAAAGAAATCGCAGCGGCGCATGACACCGTTCATCATCGCATTGGCGATGCTGGCAACGGTTGTTGTTGGATACCAGTTCTGTCCCGCAAACCGGACTCCGTCGCTCTATCTCGCTGCGCAACATGGCTGGGAACAGGCCCGCAGTTTTCTGGCCGGCGATCAGTCCGCTTCGCCAATGCCGCAGACGCCTGACAACTTCCGCGCGGACGCCCCCATCCAGGTCTTTTTCGCGCCGGCGGCTTCTCTGGACCCCTGGGGTATTGACAAGAAGATTGTCCAACTTATCAGAGACGCGCAGCACAGCATTGACTGCGCATTCTACGAACTCCAACTGGCGGCGGTATCCGAAGCATTGATCGAGCGACACAGGGCGGGCGTAAATGTTCGCGTTGTATCCGACAGCCATTATGAGTCCCGTCCGGCCGTGCAGGCATGCATTCGCGCGGGCATCCCCGTGGTCTTTGACCAGCGCAGCGCCTTCATGCACAACAAATTCTGCGTGGTGGACGGCGTGCATGTGTGGAGTGGTTCCACCAATATCACCGAAAACTGCATGTACCGCAACAACAACAACGCCATCTGGGTGGTGTCGCCGGAACTCGCGGCGAACTTCACCACGGAATTCAAGGAGATGTTTGTGGATCGGAAATTCGGGCTGCGTTCCCCGCGCAACACGCCGCATCCCATCCTCATGGTGGAAGGCATCGTGATTGAAAACTATTTTGCCCCGGAAGACGGGGTGCGCCGCGAAATCATTTCAGAGATTGAGGCCGCAAAGCAGCGCATTGATTTCATGGCCTTTGCCTTCACCTGTCGCGATATCGCCCAGGCGCTGGCGGCGCGCATGGCTGCGGGGGTCAAGGTGCGCGGCCTGGTTGAAGCCCGTAACGCCGGCTCCAGGCATTCCCAGCACCGTTTCCTCGAACAGCACGGCGCGGAAATCCACCTGGACAAGAATCCCTATAACATGCATCACAAGGTGATGATCCTTGACCGGAAAACGGTGATCACCGGCAGTTACAACTTCAGTAAAAACGCCGATACGCAGAACGACGAAAACGTGATCATCATCCATGATCCTGCAATCGCCGACATTTACCTGGGGGAGATGGAATCGCTGCTCTGAGCGGGGCGCAGGGCGGACGGTGCGGGAAAGATTGGTCGATCAGGTCGGACCCGTCGGAGGGGAGGAAGGAAGAGATGTGGTCGCGGGGGTTACTGTGTCCGGCGCAGTAATTCCCACGCGGCCTGGTTGGCAAGGAGCAATACGTGGCGGCTCCCGACGGTGCGGTGGCGGACGACATGGTATTCCGGCGGGTCGCGGTGCAGAGGATAAATCCACCGCCAGTCCTCATCCTGAACGAACATCATGGCCGGGCGTGATGCGGCGAAGCGCCGCGCGAAAACGTCTATTTCATCCTGAAGTTCAACCTCAAAGGCTTTGAGGGCTGCCGCCTGCTCCCCGGTCGCTTCTATCGCCTCGTCAACGGCGCGAAGCAGTGCGGCATTTTCCTCCGGGGTGATGCGTTCCATGTCCGCCACGGGCACCTGTTGCACGGCCTGGGCAATCAATTTGCGGGCGCGCCGCTGTTTATCGGATATGCGACGGAAATCTGCAGGCGCAATGCGGTGCGCGCCGATAATGTTCATCAGAACCGGTTCATGGAAATGCCGCGAATAGAACACGTATTCCTCCCGCGAGAAACCCACGGAATAGAGATCGAAATCCGCCCCGGACTCGGCGAGTTGCCGCACGGGTTCGCAGATCATTTTCGCTGATTTATAGTCGTTCACCACCGGAAATGCGAGCATCGCCACCAGAACATAAACGACAGCGCTCTGCCATGCGAACAGGACATGCAGGCGGGGGACATCGGATTTGCGCAAATGCAGCAGGGCGCACACGCCCAGCAACATCGCGGCGATTGCAAACAAGACCACGCGCGGCAGCATGTCCGTACCATCAGGTGTCAACAACGCCACCCGCCATCCCGACCAGTCTGGGCGCACCAGTTCCGGGGCGATATGCGCCGCAACAAATGCCGCAGCGATCCCGGCAATACCGGCCACGCACAACAGGGCGCCCCAGATGCCTGCGAGGATACGCCGTGCCCGCAGGTTGGGACTATCGAGAAAATCGAGCATTGCCGCCGCCGTCAGGATGGCAAAGGCGGGAAAGAGCGGCAGCAGGTACTGCGCCTGCTTGCCGAGCGCGATGGACATGAAAACAAAGGCGGGCAGGGTCCAGCACAGCAGAAAGCGCATCATTTTATTGTCGCCGCGTCGCCGCCAGACCCAAACGACGATCCACGGCAGCATCAGGCTCCATGGCAGCATGTCCTTGGGCACGGTGTAGAAGTAATACCACGGCCCCTGCGCCTTGCTGACCCCGACAAAACGGCCGAGGGTATTGCGAACCACGTTGGCGACCATGGCGCTTTCCGCGCTCGCCCCTTCGGCAGGGGCGGCCATGTACCGCGCCGGCACATACCACGCCGCCACCGCCGCAACCACCGCGACGGAACCAGCGAACCAATGGAGTTGCCGCCGCGCCATCGGATTGCCCCAGTAAAACGCGAACACGAAAAGCAGCGAAAACAGCACCCCCATCGGGCCTTTGGCATACGTTGCCGCCACAACAGCCAGAAACAGGAAAACGCGCCAGCGCCTCCGGCGCTCCTCCTCCCAACGCCAGAAACCGTAGATGGCCGCCGCCATGCAGGCGGCCAGCAGCATGTCAATGCGCGCCGTGCGCGCATGCCACCAGAAATTGAAACTGGTCATCAGCACGATCGCCGACCAGAAGGCGACGCGCGCCCCGAAAAGGCTGTGCGCCAACGCATAGGTAAACAGGACGACCGCGAGGCCGCTCAGCACAGACGGAATCCGCGCGGTCCATTCGTTTACTTCACCGACCGGCGCGGAAACCAGGGCAATCAGCCAGAAGAGAAGCGGCGGCTTCTCGTCATAGGGCATGCCGTTGACGCGGGGCGTCAGATAGTCGCCGCTCGCCATCATCTCCCGCGTGACCTCGGCGAATCGCGGTTCATCGGGCGGCCACAGATCATAACCCCAGATATTCAACCCGAAAAGAAAAAGGGCTGCCGCACTCAGCAATACCACATGACGACGTGAACGCATTCGGTGTATCCTCTTGCCGCGCCGATGGGTGGATGTCTATCGGCGATCCCCAGGCGCTGAATCTTGTGTTATGGAGGGCTTTACCCCGTCAGCACCGGGGCATCATCTCCTATGAATTGGCATCGGCGACCGCCAACGCAGTCTGAAGCACCGAGGGGTCCTTCAGAGGGAATTCCTGTTCCATCCGACGCGCCAGTGTGCGCACGGCCTCATGCACCTCAGGTGGGCGGTTGGCACCGGGTTCAAGAAGTCGCACCAGTGCCGCCGCAAAATCCTGCATGTACGACCCAATACGGTCCAGTCCGACTTGCGTTACTGACGCCGGTTCCGGCGCATCTTCCGCTTTCAGCATTCGTGGCGTTACCGGCACATTGCGGGCCGCGGCCCATTCGATTACCGCCACATCCTTGGCCAATACCCCGCGGTATTCCTCATAGAGAAACAGGTAACAGACTTCCATGGCGGCCATCTGAACTGCAGCATACTCCGTCGGATCCGTCGCCAGTTTCAGAAGAAGACGCTGGACTTCCTGGCGATTGCGCTGAACGCCCTCCTGGAGATATATGGCAAGTTGAGACTGTGGAACCAGGCCCGGCACACAGCGGCGAATCAGGAACACGCGCATCACGGGGTCGGTGGCGATATTCTCAATGTGGTGCAGCAGGGGCGTGAAGTCCTCTTCATTTGCGGCCAGAAGAGGGTAGTATTCCAGAGCCGTGGCAACGTTTATCTCCACCTGGTGGTCCGTTTCCGCAGACGGCTTTCCTGCGCTCGCACGACGCGCTTCACGGATGCCTTCATGGGCCGCCCGAAGCAAATCGCGGCATGTGAGATGCTGCAACGCTTCAAAGGGGAAACTGCGCGGCGGCGGATGGCGCACATTCATGCGGCGATCATCCCGCTGCGGCTTGGCCGCTTCGGCCGACAGAATATCGTTGAGATGACGCCAATAATTGGTGATGACACGATGCTGCGCTGAACGCATGGTTGCGGGTGCGCCTGTCACGGGCATTTGCAGCGGCGGCATTGGCATGGCCGGCGCTGGGCTTGTTGCCTGCGCACCGGCCGGCGCTTCGGACGCGGGACCGCCTACGGTTTCAGTCGCAGGGGGTTCCACGACATTCACATTCCCCGTCTCCGCCGCCACCACCGACAGCATCAACGCCAACATGCCTGAAAACATTGCCGTATGTGCTCCTCATAGACGCGTGATGCAATGTCACCATCCACAGAATCATGGGCTATTTTACCGAACAGACCGGAATTTCGCCACCTTTTGCCGCCTCAAAGCATTTGCAGAATGGGCGCTCCGGACTTCATCTCTATCAAAAATCCCGAATATTTCGCCTCCAGGCGCGCAAACAGCCCATTCCGCAAATGCCCGCCCGCTTTTCCAGGGGCGCCTGCGCCGACGGGGCGTTGGCGCATTACATGGCCGAAACCGGCGCAATGCTGTAGGCCAGGATCATTTGCGCGCCATAATACAAGGGCAGTCCCAGCCAGCGGTTCCAATGGTCCGCGCAGACAAAGCGGTCGCGCGCGACGAATACGTCGGAGACGTAGAAAGCCGCCGCGCCGATGAACAACAGGGGAAGCGACAGGGCCGCGGCCAATCCCGCGGACAGGGCCACCATGATTGAGATGACGCCGATATACGCATAGACCGGTATGCGCATCTCGCCCAGGCGTCCACGCAACCACCACGCCACACCCGCTGCGGGAAGCGCCAACAGGACAAGCGCGCCGGCGCTCCGGAACAGGTCCGGCCCTTCCACCACGAACGCCGCCGCATAGCCGAGATGCGCGAGGAAGAAGGCGACCAATCCCGTGAGGAACAGCGCCCGATGCCGGAATATCAACAGTAAATCACCCCACCAGGAAAAGAACAGGGCGATGAACACCAGCACACCGTAGGCGCTGTGAAACGCGCCTGCGAGCAGCGCCAGCGCGAGAAACGCGGTGGACGCCGTCATCTTCAAAATGCCGGCTATCAGGGGCAGGCCGATATCCTGACACACCAGCATTATGACAATGCAGATGACGACGATTGCAGCGCAGAGAACCATGCAACCCCTCCTTTCCGTGCGTCTTGCCACGCGCATTCGGCCTGCCGGGCCTTCGCCCCGACAAGGCGCTATTCATACCGCAACGCTTCCACCGGGTCCACGCCGGCGGCCTTCACCGCCGGATAGACACCAAAGAAAACACCCACGCCCAGGCTGAAAAAGAACGCCGTAAGCGCCGCCCACAGCGACACGCCGATGGGCAAACTGGGATACAACGCATGAATAACAACGGTGCCAATCCCCCCCAGCGACACGCCCACGCAGCCGCCCAACACGCTCAGGGTGACCGATTCGATAAGGAACTGCAACGCGATGTCGGAGCGGGTCGCCCCGACCGCCATGCGGATGCCCACCTCGCGGGTGCGCTCGCGCACGGAGACCAGCATGATGTTCATAATCCCGATGCCGCCGACCAGCAACGAGATGGATGCGATGCCGACGAGCATCATCCGCAGCATGTCGAAAATGCGGGAAAAGGTCCGCAGCATGCCATCCTGGTCGGTGATGGTGAAGTCTTCGTTGTTGTCATGCGCCGCCATCACGATGCGCCGGATGGATTCCTGGGCGAGGGGGATGTCTTCCTGGCTGCGCGCGCCGACCAGGATTTCCATGATCTCGGTCTGGCCGAACATCTGCTGGGCGCTCGGCAACGGGATGATGGCGATGTCCCCGAGATCAATGCCCAAAGCCATGCCCCGGTCCTCCAATATGCCCACAACCATATGTTTGGAACTGTTGATAGAAATTTTTTCATAGAGGGCGCGCTGGTCGCCGAATAACTCGCGCTTGAGGGTGGTGCCGATGATGCAGACCTTGTTGTTGCGGGCAATGTCTTCCTCGGTGATGAAGCGTCCGATTTGGGTATACAACTGCCGCACATGCTCGAAATCGGGCGTGGTGCCGATCAGCAACACATTGCGCTGACGATTGCGGTAGCGGATATTCGCCAGGCCGAGGACGTTGGATGCGACGCCGGTGATCCCGACCCCCTTACGCTTGATGGCCTTGGCGATGTCGTAGGTCAACTTGCGGTGACTGCCCGCAGAGATGGGAAACATGCCGGCGGTTTCCTGTCGGCCGGGGGTCACGATGAGCACATTGCTGCCCATAATGGCGAATTCCCGCTCCACATATGCCTGGGCGGACTCTCCCAGCGCAATCAGCAGGATCACCGACATCACGCCGATGATCACGCCCAAGGTGGTCAAGAAGGCGCGCACTTTGTTCTGGGCGATGCTGCGCAACGCCGTCAAAACATGTTCCAGGCCGCTCATCAGAAATCCGCCAAATCTTCCACAACCCGCACTCTCGAACCCGGCCGCAGTCCTCGCAACGCCACAGATGTGATGACCATTTCCCCTTCTTCAAGCCCGCTCAGAATCTCCCGCGATTCCCAGTTACCGATGCCCGTTTCCACATCGCGCCGGACCACCCGACCCTGATCAATCAGGTAGGCGAACTGATCCCGGATCAGGGATTCGCTCGGCACGTACAGGGTATCCTCCTTCCGCTCGGTGATGATGGTCACATCCGCCGACATTCCGGGCAAGAACAACTCCGGCTCTTCCTTTACCGCGACTTTGATGTTCAAGGTGCGTGTGAGGTCCATATTGATGGCCACAACCGGCGCAATATAAGACACCTCCCCCTGGAAATCCCTGTCAGGGTATGCGTCCACTTCAATCCGCACCGACTGGCCAAGATGAATCTGGGCCGCGTTTGCCTCGTCAAAAGGCGCTTCGATATAGCAGTCTGTGTCCTGTACCAACTGCAGCAGCGGCAGCCCCATCGCGACCCCCTCCCCTTCTTTCAGATTGACCGCCGCTACCACACCGTCAAACGGGGCACGCACAAACGCCCGGTCCCGCGCGGCCTCCGCAAGCCGCAGCGCCGCTTCCAACTGCTCGATCGCCGCCTCCGCCGAACGCAGCTCCTCCTCTCGAACCAGGTTCTCCTTCTGGCGTGCCTCTGCGGCTATTTTGGTTTCGCGCGACACCCGCAGGGCCAGCGACGCCTTGTCATAATCACTCTGGGACACCGCATTCCGGGCCGCCAATGCGCGCACGCGTTCAAAATCCGCTTCCGCCTGGTCCAGTTGCGCGGCGCTTTGCGCCAGTTGCGCCGCCGCGATTTCCCGGTATATCTGGGCCGCGATACGGACCTGTTCCAGGCGCGAACGCCCGACTTTCAGGTTCGCTTCGGCCAGCGCCACTTGCGCGTCCAACTCGGCATGCTCCAGTTCCACCAGAAGATCGCCCGCAGCGACGCGGTCGCCTTCCTGCACATACACGCGGGAGATCACGCCCATCGTTGCGGCCGCCACCATCGCGCGGCGGGGCGGCATCACCGTGCCCGAAGTAATCGCGGCAACCGTCTGCTCCACCACCCCCCGGCGCACCGGTTCCACCGTGACATCCAGTGGTGTTTCTCTGAGGAGGAAGTAGCCACCCGCCGCGGTCGCCACGCCCAGCGCGACCAGCCAGGCGGTCGCGCGCCACACTATTGATCGGTTGTTTTTTCTCGGCATATGTCCTTCACCGGCAGACCGTCGCGGAAACTGATTTCCCGTTCCGCATAGGCCGCCACCTCGGCCTCGTGGGTCACCATGACAATCGTGTTTCCCTTCCGATGCAACTCCCTGAACAACGTCATTATGCTTTGGCCGCTCTGCGTATCCAGATTTCCGGTCGGCTCGTCGGCAAAAAGGATTGAAGGCTGATTCACCAGCGCCCGTGCGATCGCAACCCGCTGTCGCTGGCCGCCGGACAACTCATTGGGGCGATGGTCCAGGCGATCACCCAGCCCCACCGCCTCCAGCGCCTCCCGCGCCCGGCGCCGGCGCTCTCTCCGCCCAATCCCGTCATACAGCAACGGCAATTCCACGTTGGCAAGCGCATCCGCCCGGCTCAGCAGATTGAAATTCTGAAAAACAAATCCTATTTCATGATTGCGCAATTCGGCCAATCGGGTTTCAGGCAAATCGCTCACCTTCTGACCCTTGAGCCAATAGTGGCCCGATGTGGGCCGGGACAGGCACCCAAGAATATCGAGAAACGTGGTCTTCCCCGAACCCGACGGTCCCATGATGGCGACAAATGATCCCGCCGCAATCTCCAACGAAACCCCCCGTAGTGCATGCACTTCGGTTTCGCCCATTGCATACACCTTGGTCAGGCTTTCCACCACAATAATGCTGTCGCCGCTTCTGTCCGCCATGGCCGCCTATGGTATCACAAGCGCCTCGCCCCGCGCAGAAAAACCCCGCCACCGATCCAACCCGCCCAATCGCCGCCACCGAACCGTAACAATCCACACCGGCGCGGGACGGCGTTGCATGGGAAGCCCTCTTTCTGCGAATATGCGCAGGGTGACCAATGATTTGAGGTCGCCCGGGTCGCCGGGGATGTAGAACCTGGTTGCGTGATGGCGTTGACAGGGAGTCTGGAAGAAGATGACATATCAGCGGATAGGTGTGATTATGGCCGGAGGGTCGGGGGAGCGGTTCTGGCCGCTGTCGCGGCAGGCGCGGCCGAAACAGTTATTGCCGTTGACCGCGCCGGACAAGTCCATGCTGGGCGAGGCGGTGGAACGTGTGGCGCGGCTGATGCCGCCGGAACATATCTATGTGATCACGGGCCGGGCGCTCGTCGCGCCCATCCGCGCAGCGGGCGTGGGCGTGCCGGACGCAAATGTGGTGGCGGAGCCATGCAAGCGCAACACGTCGGGCGCGCTGGCCTATATCGTCGCGCACCTTCTGGCGACAATTCCAGATGCGGACCCGGCCCGCCTGTCACTTGCGGTGACCACGGCAGACCACCGCATCGGCGATGTGGACGCCTTCTGCGCGGCGCTGCGCGCCGCGCTGGACACGGCGGAGTCGCGCGATGCGCTGGTGGTCTGTGGCATTCCGCCCCGATATCCTGAAACAGGCTTCGGCTACATCCAGGCAGCGCCCGGCGATGCCGCCGACATGGTGCGTCCAGTGCGCGCCTTTCATGAAAAACCCGACTTGAAGAAGGCGCAGGCGTTTGTGGCGTCCGGGGATTATTTCTGGAACAGCGGGATGTTCTTCTGGAAACTCGACGTCTTCCTCCGGGAATTGGATGCCGTCCGCCCCCCGCTTTCAGAGGCGGTCCGAAACATGGCGACGGCATTGAGCACGGGGGCGGTTGCGCGTGCAGAATCAATCTTCGCCGAGTTGGAAGACATCTCCATTGACTACGCACTCATGGAACGTGCGCGAAATGTCTGGATGGTGCGCGGGGATTTTCCCTGGGACGACGTCGGCGCGTGGCCCGCGCTGGACACGGTGCTGCCGAAGGATGCGCGGGGCAATGTCGCGCGCGGCAATCCTGTCCTGCTGGACTGCGATGATTGCGTGGTGTTCAACGATGCAGGTGATGCGGAGATGGCCGTGGGCGCGGTGGGACTGCGCGGCATGGTGGTCGTGGCGACGCGCGACGCCGTGCTGGTCATCCCCAAGGAACGCGCACAGGAAGTGCGGCGCATCGTTGCGGAATTGAAGGCGCGCGGCGCGGCGCAGTTGTGATGCGCAAAGCGAGCGCGGCAGCAAATGAATGGAACGACATGAGTACAAAGAACTACCTGATTGACATGGACGGCGTGCTGGTGCGGGGGCGCACGGTGATCCCCGAAGCGCCGGGGTTTCTGCGGCAATTGCGGGAGAAGGATGCGCGTTTCCTCGTCCTGACCAATAATCCGCTGTTCACTCCCGGCGACTTATCACACCGCTTGCGCCTGATCGGCCTGGACATCACGCCGGATCACATTTTCTCGTCGGCGATGGCGACCGCCATGTTTCTCCAGACGCAGAAACCCGGCGGTTCCGCGTATGTCATCGGAGAAAGCGGCCTGACCAGCGCCATCCACCAGGCGGGCTACGTCATTACGGATCAGCGCCCGGACTATGTCGTGCTGGGGGAAACCCATTCCTACAGTTTCGAGGCGGTGACCCGCGCCATCCGGCTCGTGGCCGACGGAGCGCGTTTCGTGGCCACGAATCCCGACCCCGCCGGGCCGACAGAGGACGGGATCGTGCCTGCCTGCGGCGCGATGGCCGCGTTGATCGAAAAGGCCACGGGCCGAGCGCCGTTCTTCATCGGCAAACCCAATCCCTTCATGATGCGCAGCGCCCTGAAATACCTCGGCGTTCACTCCGAAAACACCGTCATGGTCGGCGACCGCATGGACACGGACATCATCGCCGGCGTCGAGTCCGGCCTGGAAACCATCCTCGTGCTCACCGGCGTCACCAGCCGCGAGATGGTGGACGCCTTCCCCTACCGCCCGACCCACATCCTGCCGTCGGTGGGCGTCATATCTGTTTAGCCCCCCTGTGATCAGCCGCACCTCCGGGAAAAACTACGGCTGCGTGGTCTTGACGTTCAAAATCATACAGAATCGTATGCTTTGATTTTCCCAATCGAGATTGAACCCCCTGTTTGGGGCTGCCTCGCATGTGTTTTGCCCTTGTAATCAAAAATTGCATTCTCTTTCTATCTCTTTGTGAAAAAGCATCTTACGCGAATTTCCGGCGCACTGTTTTGTCATTCCCAAAGGATTGGGACTCTTTTGGCACAATCATTGCGCCCTACCTGAAGGACTGTCTCGGGTCCGGACAAGGCGGAAGATCCATACGCGAGAAACGAAGGAGCGCAGCGCAGCATGAGAAAATTATTGCTTGTCACAAAAGGTAAAACCGCCATGGCTGTGGCAGCCATGATATTGGTGTTGTTGACGCCTGCGGGCGCGGCAATGGCATCGGATGCGGACGAAGAGATAATCACGAACCAAGTGATAATGGATACCGTATGGGTGATGATCGCGGGATTCCTGGTCTTCTGGATGAACGCGGGCTTCGCCTTCGTCGAATCGGGTTTCTGCCGATCCAAAAACGCTGTAAACATCCTGGCGAAGAACTTTATTGTCTTCGCGATATCGTGCCTCACCTTCTGGGCGACGGGTTTCGCGCTGATGTTTGGCGACGGTTTCGCGCTGATGGGGTTGAAGGGCTTCTTCCTGGCAGGTGCGGACAACAGCCCCGCGATCGAGGATGCGTATCGGGGTGTGTATTCGGCGATCTCCTGGGCCGGAGTGCCGCTTGAGGCGAAGTTCTTTTTCCAGTTGGTGTTTGCAGCGACGGCCGCGACCATTGTGTCCGGCGTTGTGGCGGAACGGATCAAGTTCCAGGCGTATATTCTCTTCTCCGCGTTGCTGGTGGCGATCATGTATCCCATCACCGGGCACTGGATTTGGGGCGGCGGCTGGCTGAGCGACATCATGGGCACGAGTTTCGGCGACTTTGCCGGGTCCACGGTGGTGCATAGCGTAGGCGGCTGGGCCGGGTTGGTGGGAGCGGTTCTGCTTGGACCGCGCCTGGGCAAATACAAGCAGGATGGCGGCGTCAGCCCGATTCCCGGCCATAACATGGCGATGGCGACGCTGGGCGGGTTGATTCTCTGGCTGGGATGGTTCGGGTTCAACCCCGGCAGCACGATGGCGGCGGACCCTGTCGCGATTGCGCATATCGCAGTGACCACGGCCATGGCGGCGGCGGCGGGCCTGATGGCGGCATGTTTGTATGCGTGGTTGCGCGTAGGTACGCCGGACCTCAGCATGATGATCAACGGGTGTCTGGCGGGACTGGTGGCGATCACCGCGCCATGCGATGGCGTGAGCGTCTTCGGCAGCGTGATCATAGGCCTGATCGCGGGCGTGCTGGTAGTGGAGGCGGTGCTGTGTTTCGACAGGATTCACATTGACGACCCGGTGGGTGCACTGTCGGTGCATCTGGTCAACGGCATCTGGGGCACCTTGGCCGTGGGGCTGTTCAATCTGGAGACGGGCGTGTTCTACGGCGGCGGCATCACACAACTGATCGTGCAGGCCATCGGCGTTGCGGCGGTGGGTGCATTCACCGTTGTCGTATCGCTCGTCCTGTGGCTGATCACCAAGGCGATCTTCGGCCTGCGTGTCACCGCCGAAGAGGAATACCTGGGCCTCGACATGAGCGAAATGGGCATTGAAGCCTATCCGGAAGACGTGACCACCTCGGAATACCGCATGGCACAGGGCGCATAGTCTCTTTCTCAATTCCCTTGTTGAAGCGCCGTCGGCGGCCCATCGCCGGCGGCGCGCCACGTATTTGGGAAAATGCCGCCGGATCGCATATGATGCCGTCACGCCGCCGACGCGGCGGCGTTCTTTTTCGCGGAAACACCTGGCGCGCGGGAACGCGCCCACGGAAGGAGCACCATCATGAAAGTCGGCATGTTAACGGCGCCATTCGCCACGGAAAACCTGGAAGTCGTTCTGGATTTCGCCGAGTCGGCGTCCATCCCCTGCCTGGAAGTCGTCACCCAGCCGGGCGGCAAGCACATTGACCCGGACAAACTCACCCCCAAGCGCGTGAAGACCATTCTGGATGCGCTCGACGAGCGCATGCTGGAATTCAGTTCGCTGGCCTACTACACCTGCGACATCACCAACCCCAAACTGGTCGGCAAGGTGCAGGCGCAGGCGAAAAAGACCATTGACGCGGCGGTCAAACTCGGCGTGCCCGTTGTGTGCATGCTCAGCGGATTCCCCGCCGAAGGCATGAGCAAGATGGACACCATCCGCAAGGTGCTGCCCAAGGCGTTCAAGCCGATCCTCGCGCACGCCCGCAAGCACAAAATCAACATCGCCCTGGAGAACTGGTTCCAGACCTGCCTGCAGGGGATTGACACCTTCGAGGCGCTCTTCGAGGCAATACCAGACGCCAATTTCGGGTTGAACTACGACCCCTCGCACCTCTACCACCAGGAATGCGACCACCTGCTGCCGGTCTCGATGTTCAAGGACCGCATCTTCCACACGCACGCGAAGGACACGCTGGTGGACAAGGCCAGGCGCGCCCGCATGGGCATTTACGCGAATGGCTGGTGGCGCTATGTCATCCCCGGATTCGGCAACATCAACTGGGGTGAATACGTGAGCCATCTGCGCGCCAACGGCTACGACGGCGTGCTGAGTATCGAACACGAAGACAGCACGCAGACCCGCGAGGAAGGCTTCATGCGCGGCGCATGGTACCTGGAACAGTTCTGCTGAGCAATTCATCCTGCGGCGCAATGGCAGCGGACCGATCGGTCTGATCCGGCTGATCGGTCCGATTATGTTTCACTCCACAAGGGCAAGGCCGATTTCATTGTTGAGCGGGAACCCCATCGCGGTGGGGCGAATGGATTCGGCATCTTCCTCCAACAATCCACGACGAATCAGGGCATCGCATTGAGGGCCGAAATCCCCCCGCACATCGCAGCCAAAGCGACTCCGGTAGTACGTCTTGGACACCCCCGCCCGCAGGCGGAAGTGTTGAATCAGCGTCTCGATGCGGATTTCGCGTTCACTCAGACGCAGCGATTCCGCTTTTTCCCCTGGTCGCGCCAGATATTGCGCCGTTTCGGGATGATTGCGGGCGCGGACCCCATCGAGAAATGAGTATGCGCCCGTGCCGAATCCGACGTACTCCTCGTTGCGCCAATAGACCAGATTGTGCGCGCATTGGAAACCCGGCCGGGCATAGTTGGAAATTTCGTAATGATCGTAGCCGGCGAACGCGGCCTCCGCCCGCTGATAGAGATCAAGCCACGTTTCTTCACCGACGGCATCGCCCGCACGGCGCTCAAAGGGCGTGCCCGGCTCGTAGGTCAGCCCGTAGGCGGCGATATGCGGCGGCGCGATGGCCGCGCACGCGGCGAGGGTTTCGTCCCAGGCCTCGAGCGGCGGCACGCCAAAGATAAGGTCCAAATTCCAGTTGACGAATCGTTCGGCGATGATGGCGCAGGCGCGCCGCGCCGTGTCCCCATCGTGACGACGGCCCAGATAGCGCAGCACGCGATCATCAAAATGCTGCACGCCCAGGCTTACGCGGTTGATGCCCATGTCCCGCCAGGCATCCGCCAGGCCCGGCGTCACATCGTCGGGGTTGGCCTCCAGCGTAATTTCGGCGCCCGGCCTCAGGCCAATGTGATTGCGGATGGCATCGAGAATGCGTTGCAGCGCCGATGGCGCCAACAGCGACGGCGTGCCGCCGCCAAAGAAGACACTGCGAACCCCACCCGCGCCTGCGACAATCCCCTCATTCCCGCACCAAGTATGTTGTTCACGCTTCAGCGTGCCGGGTTCTGCACCCCTTCGCTGCCGGGAAAATTGGAGACCTTCGGTCGGCGCCCCAGGGCGGTCGGGGGGCCGGCCGCAACGGGCATGGGAGCGGAAGCGACGGGAGGAACAGGGATATGGATTCCCATTTGCGCGGGAATGGCGGGAAGAGGGGCGGGAATGAGAAGCGCTGGGCGCTTGGTCGGATTGCGTGTTTGTTATTCGGCCGCGGGCGATAACGGAGAATTCATTTATCTCTCGGATAATCGCGTCAACATAGTTCCGCGGCGGATCGCCCGAGACGGCCTCGCTCACGAAATCACAGTAGGGGCATCGCGTGCGGCAGAAAGGAATGTGCACATAGATAGCGATCATGCGTTCACGCCCACATGGTGATTCCCAACAATACCCCAACATGGCCTTCGCCCACAACCCGGAGCATCGAAAAAACACTCTGCAGTTCGCACACCCGGAAATACCTGCATCTCAACTGATTACACAGAGTCATTCCGGGTACGGCATTGTCCTTTCGAGCGCAACGAAACAATCTCGGACATCATGAGGCCGCCGTTGTTTTGAAATGCTTCGTTTCACTCGCAATGACGCAGATTGGGTTCCAGGCAGCGCGCGCGTTAAGGTTATCTGTTAACCTGAAGATTGCGGTGCTGCGAAAGAGGAAGCACAAGCACGGCTTGCGTACGCCAAAAAGGCGATAATTCAGTAATGCTTCAGCGGAGTGACATGGATTGTCGTGGCGCACTGTTTTGTCTTTCACATCCCCCGCCGCTATCACCCTTTATGCTTTCCCCCATTCCGCATTCCGCGTTCTCTCTACGCCAGTTCCCGGATACGCGGTTGCCATTCTTCTTTCAAGCGCGTTTCGATGGCCGCGCGCCACGCCTCGGCCATTGCCTGCAATTCGCGGACGATATCGGGGTGCGCATCGCGAAGATTGCGCCACTCACCCTCGGCGCTACCCAGGTCGGCGAGATGCACCGCATCCTCCGGCGGCACGCCTTCCACCAGTTGCCCGTTGATGACCAGTTTCCATTGGCCGCGGCGCACCGCCGTCGGGTCGTTCATTTCCCAGAAAATCGCGTCATGTGGCGATATGGCGTCTTCTGTGAGCACCAGTGGTGTCCAAAATATTCTGACTTCTGAGAAAAGTCTTTTGTCATATTAATCTTTCCCCTCACCCCACCCCTCTCCCACCGGGAGAGGGAGCGACAGCATGCCTCCGGTTTCGCCATGTACCCCCTCTTCCTCCGGGAGAGGGAGCGACAGCATGCCTCCGGTTTCGCCATGTACCCCCTCTCCCTCCGGGAGAGGGAGCGACAGCATGCCTCCGGTTTCCCCATGTACCCCCTCTCCCTCCGGGAGAGGGAGCGACAGCATGCCTCCGGTTTCGCCATGTACCCCCTCTCCCTCCGGGAGAGGGGTGGGGTGAGGGGAAACAAAAACAAGACACCTTGGTACACGGGCCAATGATGCCTCAGAAATTCCCACGGAGAGGTTTGCGTATAGGATAAGTCCCCCCACATCATTTTTATTCAACAGGATTTTCCAAGGGTTCTGGGCATGGTCTCTCACCATCCTCTATAACCTGTTTTGGACAAGACTGTGTGAGTACGGACATCAAATCACCGCCGTCCAACGGGTATGCCGCCGGATCACCGCCCGCCGACGCCGCGGCGCGCCGCATGAATTCCCGTCGTGTGCTTTCTTTCATGACCTTCTCTCTCCCGATGTGGTACATTGTAAGGCCCCTGCGGAAACCATCGCGAATCCCTGTCTCGTCTTTGTGAACGATCTTCAGGTTGATTCGAGGCGATTGGGGGGATAGTATCCTGGAAATCGCCGCCGACACGGCGGACGGTCATTGCAGGAAGAGTGCATAATCACGTGCGGATTCTATTTCTGTGTCAATACTTCCCACCGGAGTCGAACGCGCCGGCGGCGCGGACCCATGAGCATGCGCGCCATTGGGTGCAGGCCGGGCACGCGGTGACGGTGGTGTGCGGGCTGCCGAACCACCCAACAGGCGAGGTGCCGCCGGAATACCGGGGAAGGCTGCTGTATCGCGAGTGCCTGGACGGCATCGAGGTGCTGCGTTGCTGGCTCTATGCCGCGCCGAACCAGGGGGTGTTCCGGCGCAGCCTGTGCTTCATCACCTTCATGATTTCCGCGATCATCACCGGGGCTTTTTTTTCGGGCCAATGCGATGTGGTCGTCGCCACCTCGCCGCAGATGCTGTGCGGCATTGCGGGCTACGTGGTATCGTTGCTCAAGCGGCGGCCGTTTGTGCTGGAGGTGCGCGACCTCTGGCCGAAACAAATCATTGATTTGGGCGCCATCCGCAACCCGGCGGCGATAGCCCTGCTTTCATGGCTGGAGCGGTTCATGTACCGGAGGGCGCGGGCCGTGGTGACGGTGGCGCCCGCCACGCGCGATCACATCGCGGCGCGCGGTATCCCCCCAGAGAAGATTCATGTCATCACCAACGGCATTGATGAGACGTTTTTTGCCCCCCGGGACCCCATGACGCCCCTGCGCGTGGAGCACGGGTGGCATGATCGGGTCATCGTCATGTATGTCGGCACGCACGGCATGTCGCAGGGATTGGTGACCATTCTCGAAGCGGCGGAACGGCTGCGGGGCCACGACCGGATTCTTTTCGTCTTTGCCGGCAGCGGCGCGGAACGTGAAGCGCTCATCGCGCGGGCGAAACAAATGGGACTGGACAATGTTATATTTCTCCCCATGCAGCCGAGGGAGCGCATGCCGGAATGCTACGCCACGGCCGACATCTGCCTGGTGCCGCTGCGCGACCTGGAAGTGTTCCGCTTCAATATACCGTCGAAGATGTTTGAGATCATGGCCTGCTCCCGACCAATCATCCTGGGGGCGCGGGGACAGGCACAGGCGGTGCTCGAAGCAACCGGCGCGGGCATTGTCGTGGAACCGGAAAATGCGCGCGCCTTCGCCGATGCGATTGTGCGGCTGGCGGAAGACCCGGCACTGCGGCGGGAATACGGTGAACGCGGCCGCGCCGCCGCGGTCGCCGCTTACAGCCGCCGCGCCAGGGCGGCCGAATATATCCTCTGTATGGAGCACGTGCTGCGTCAGCAGTGTGCCCCCACAACATGACGCCGCAAGCATGATAAGAATCCTGTTTACTGATGCGTTCCGTTGCAGTCTAATCCTGCCCGCATGCCTGATCCTGGCCGCGTGTGGAGAATCCACCCCCCTGGCGCAGAACCCATCCGATGCAATGCCGTTGCGCGCGCTTGCGGCGCAAGCCGGGCTTTATACCGGTTGGACCAGGAGCGACCGCCAGGGGCGCTGTGGCCGGAGAAAGGGGACCCGGAATATCAGCGCGTCACGGCGACGGAATTCAATTCCATCACCGAGGAAAACGCCTTCAAATGGGTCCACATCCAGCCGGAACCGGGCCGCTTCCGCTGGGAATGGGCGGACTGCGTGGCGGACTTCGCGGAGCGGCACGGCCAGCGGGTTCGCGGGCATGTGCTGGTTCAGCGGGAGACCCTGCCTTGGGTGGACGCACTGCAAGGCCGGGAATTACTGGACCGCATGGAGGACCATATCACCCACGTTGTGCAGCGCTACCGGGGTCGCATCCACCAGTGGGACGTTATCAATGAGATATTGACCGATGCGCCGCCCTTGCCGGGTGAGAACCTGCATACGCTCGGCCCCGAAAGCCTGGTGGAAAGCACCTGGAAGCGGGAGAGCGGCATTGCCTTTATCGAGGCGGCCTTCCGCGCGGCGCGCCGCGCCGACCCCGACGCCCTGCTGTTCTACAACGACTATTTTCACGAATCGGATTTGCCGCGTGCCCCCTGCGACCCGCCCTGTCCGGAGATTCCAGGCGTCTTCGATGCCATGATCTGCTGGAAACTCCGGCGCGCAGAATTGCTGATCGATCATTTGCGCGCGCTGGAGGAAGGCGGCCGCCCTCTCATTGACGGCGTCGGCGTTCAGATGCACCTCCACGCCGTGGACCATTACCGGCGCGATCCCGCCTGCTTCACGCGGCGGCTGCGCCACTTCGCGGAGCGCCTCACAAACCGCGGCGTTATGGTGGAAATCACCGAGATGGATGTCAGCCTCATGGACCTGTATCGCGAATACTGCGACACGCCGGACGTCCGCCCCGTCGCCACCCCTGAAGCGCTCGCGCTTCAGGCGCAGATCATCCGCGATGTGCTTGGCGCATGCCTGGCCGTGCGGGGGGTTTCCGGCGTCACTTTTTGGGGCGTGCGCGACCGCGATTCCTGGCTCGGACCCTTCTTCGCGAAGACGGACAGGTCCGACCTGCTGCCTGTTTGCAGGAATCCCCATGTGCACATGCCCCTCCTCTTTGGCGACAACCCCGATACCCCCGACACCGTGGAATTGCTCTGGAAAAAGCCCGCCTATTGGGCTGTGCACCACGTCCTCGTGGAATGCGCCCAGGCGCACTGACAAAAAAATCGCGGAAGTTGCGTGGGGAAGATTTTGCGGGCCATCGCCGTGCCGCCCACGCGGCCCCGGAAGAATCTGTCCACGGCCTCGTCAAACCTCTCGCTACGCAACTTCCGCGCGTCTCTGAGCGGGTCGCCCAGCCGTGACACGACGCTGCATTGTCTGGGCGCTCCACATGGCCACTGTCGTCCCATCATGGGACATGCGCCTGACGGTTGGCGTCGCCCGCTCTATACCGTGCGAGCCGTCGTCATTTTCACGCGCGGCCACACACCAACGTTCGCGCGCGAACGACAGCCTCGCCTCTCGGGTTGAGCGACCGGCCCGACGGCGCCATCCATCCATGCCGGGCCCCACCCCGGTGGTTTTTCTTCGTGGCCACCGCCGCGGTCTTGCCTCAACTCACGCCCCAATTATAACACGAACGCCGCAATTTGCCAAGAAAAAAATCTGCATGAACCCCCAAAAATCGCGCTGTTTTGGGCATGAAAGTTGCTTTTTTGGTTTTGATTCAATATGTGCATATAAAAATATAACTTATATTACAATAATACCTGTTGTTGTGGCCGATCTCTCGACCCCGCCGCCCTCCCGACCGAAGGTCTCCGACTCAGTCGCGGCTGGATGCCGCGTCCACATCAGCCGTCCCTATCGTCCATTTCGACCACCGGCCCCGCCCCCCCTCAATCACGGCGCGTTCCGCGCCCCCTATAGTCAGCCCTGTGGCTGCTCGAATCGCACACGCACCGTCATAATCTTTTTGGGACCGATCCGCAGCGCAACGACATTGCCACGGGTGGACGCCGGTTCGAGGGAAATTTCTTCAAGCGAGACGCATTCGGCGGATTGGAGCGGTCGCCCGAATCGCAGGGTTCCCTCCACGGTTTCTTCGGTCGGATTCCACAGGCGCACGATGTAGCCGTCGCCATTCTCTGCGCGTTTGAAGGCGCTGAGGGCGATCGCGTCGGGTTCAATGTGGAGGAAGCCGTGCCGGGGCGGCAGGTCGCCGCCATGCGCGCCCGCCTGGGCGGGTTCCATCGGTGCGGCGAAGCGTTCCGCCGCCGCGAGGACGCCGCCCGTCGCATAGTCGCCGGCATGCGGATAGACCAGCAGGCGGAATTCGTGGGCGCCGGGGCACTGGGCGAGTTTCATCTCCGGGCGCTCCTCCCAGCGGTGGCTGACGGTTGTGAGGCTCACCTGATAGGCGCGCATCAGCGTGACGGCGATTGCGCGGTCCTGATCCTGCGTCACCTCATATTCGCGCAGGCCGTCGTTGATGATCGCCAGCCCGGCGGCGCCGTCGCTTACGTCCACAAAGCGCTGCATGGGAAACGTCACGCCGCGCGCGCCGTGCCAGGGACTCTCCGGGCCGAACACGGTCTCCCGCGCCACCACGTCGAAGGCGCTTTCCGCGTGGCACAGCGTTCCTGCGCGCCGCGTGGGAAAGACCATCCTGATCCGGTGGTCCTCGGCGCTGTTGTGGAAGCAGACCCGCAGTTCCAGGCCGGGCGCGTCCCGCCGCAGTGTGACGTACACCGAGACCGGCATCGGGCGCGTCTCCTCGGAACGACGCGCATTGTTGCCGACGCCGTCGAGCCGCTGCCAGGCATCGCCGCCGTTTTCCTCCAGCCGCGCCGGCACTCGCATCACGTGGTGCACGCGCAGGCGCGCAAGCAGCGGGCCGTCCTCTTCCATTTCGATGCTCGCGGGAAATCCCCGGCTGTCAATCACGGCGTCATGCGCGGGGTTGTGGTGCATCCAGGCATGGCCCGCCTCGCCGTTGTCCAATACATAACCCAGATCGCGGTACGTGACGCCGGTCGCCTTGTGCAGCAGCGTAATCGTCCCGTCGTTTTCGACCTTTGCCCGCAGATGCGCGTTTTCCAGCGTGTTCGCCGCCATCACCAGGCTGCCGCGGTCGAACATGCCGCTCCGGTCCACCTTGTACACGGCATACCCCAGGCCCGGGACATTGCGCGCCTCGAAGTGGATGCAAAAACGGCGGCTTTTGACCATTGCGGCGGCATCGCCCAAGTGTTTCACCACGGCCCAATACGGACGACGGCCCGCGTCCTGCACAACGGTCGCTTCGCCCGTTTCGACATCCACCAGCCGGAACTCGCCGCGCGGCCCTGCATCCGGCAGGTCCACCACCGTGGTCACCACTGCCGTGCGCCGCTGCGGCGTGGGATTGAAGACCGTGATCAGGACGGCGTCGCGCCCGTGCGCGCCATTGTCAATGCGCAGTTGGATGCGGCCGAGCGCCTGCTTCAGGATGCCCTTGGACAGGTTGATGACCTGGCGCAGGCGGTCCATCATGTCTTCCTCGATGTCATCCACGCCGCTGCCGGAGATGCTGTCGTGCGCGTGGCATTTGAGCAGCGTCTTCCACGCGATGTCGAGCAGCCCGGCGGGATACTCGCAGCCCAGCATCGCGGCGGCGGCGGCGAACGGCTCCGCGCGGCGTTGCAGCCACATCTCCGCGATCGCGTTGCGCCGTTTCATCCGCGCGCGGCTGGACAGCACATCGCTGTACAGGTGCAGCGCGATCGGCATGGGTTTCGGCGTGCGGCGCTCCCCGCGCAGCACGGATAGTTTGTCCCAATCCACCTCCGCCTTGATGGCGGCCATCATCTCCGGGTACGAGGCATGGCGGACCTCGTCGTCGGGCAACGCGGCGCGCGCCGCTTCGATCATGGCGATCTCCGCTTCGTCGGCGATGCTGCTGTCATGCCCCATCATGAAGGCGAGATGGCGCGTCGTGGCAACGCGGATTTCATTTTCGCGCAGTGCGCGCACACGGTCCGTGAGTTTCGCCAGGTCGAGACCCGGCTGCGGATCGAGAATCAGATGATGGTCCATGGCGAAGTCCGGCCCGCCGGGGTGGAACTGCATGCCGCATTCGTTCCAGCCGTACTCGCGCTCCGCGGCCTCCTTTCCCCAGCGTACCGGCCGATACACGCCATGATAAAAGTTGTACCGCGCACCGCTGCTCATCTGGCTGGCAAGCAGCCGCGTGCCGTCCGCCCCCTCAAGAATCCATTCGTTTTTCACCTCATCATGGCTCACGCCGTGGTAAAAGAGGATGGTGTCAATGCCGAAGCCCGCGTAAATCTGCGGCATCTGAGAATTCTGGCCGTAGGAGAAGGGTGTGTGCCCGACCTTCATCACCCCGCCGAAGGCCCGCGCCACGCGATGGCCGTAAAGGAGGTTGCGCACCAGCGACTCGCCGTTGACCTCGAAGCCCTCCGGGCAAGTGTACCACGGGCCGATCAGAAGGCGGCCATCGCGCACATGGCGGACAATGCGGTCGCGCTGTTCCGGACGGACTTCCAGATAATCTTCGACGGGCACGGTCTGGGAATCGAGCACATAAGCGCGGTATTCCGGGCGCCGGTCGAGGATCTCCAGGAGACCGTCGAAAAACGCCACCAGGAGCATCCGGGTTTCCTGGAAATTGTAGAGCCACTCCCGATCCCAGTGCGTGTTCGAGATGACATGGATTACAAACGGCTTCGCGGGCATGCCTGTGCCTCCTTCCGGCGCGTATTTGGCGTGTGGCGTATTCTTGGCGTCGCGGATTCGTGAAGTCAAACAGGCATTCCGGGAGCGCAGGCGTCCCCGCCTGTATCCTCCACAGGCTGAAGCCTGCACTCCAGAACTTCCTCCCGCAAAACCGTCCGACTCGTCCGACTGGTCCGGCATGTCCGACCCACCACAGGATTGCCAGAACCTTGCAGGCGGGACGCCTGCGCTCCCCGGAAGGGGCTTCGGCTTCGTCGCTCACCCCTCCTCGCGGATAGTGCGCATCCCCCAGACCATAAACGCCACATAGGCCGCGATGCAGACCATGGGAAACACGAGCGAGGCAAGCGACGGTTCGCGGATGTTCCAGGGGCCGACGCGGTAGTCCACTTCCAGCGCGCCCGCGGCGCCCTTGGAAAACAACTGGCCGAAGGTGCTGCCCAAAAGGCCGTGGATGAAGCCCAGCGCGATAAGGTTCCGGTTCTTGTCTTCCATGAAAACGTACACCAGAAAAATGCCGAGCAACCAGGTTACCGCGACCAGCCCATAGGAGGCGATGTGAATCAGCCCGAAGCAACTGGCGCAGGCCGTGGCGACGAGCAACCGCTTCTTGTCCAGGCAATAGGCCCAGCCATAGAATGCGCCGGTGAACGCCGCCGCGATGCCAACGCCGAGCAGCACGGCCGGCGTCGCATGGCCGGGACCATGGGCATAACGGATGCCCATATAACTCAGGGCGACAGCGCCCAACGCGGCCCCCGCCGCAAAACGCGACACAAACGGCAGCCGGTATCCGGCAGGCACGCGGTTGGCCGGGTCAGTGGAAGGCGCAAACGCCTTGCGGAAGCGTGTGCCGAAATAGGAACTGAAAAGCAACTGCTGCACAAATCCCCAGCAGATGTAACCGAGCACGCCGATGGCCCACATCCGGAAACTGAAATGCGCGAACGCCGCCGGCCCTCGTTGCAGGAATGCACCGATAAAAATCAGCGCGAGCAACGGCAGCGAAAAGCACATCGCGGTTTTGAACGCGGACGTGAAATTGTCATAGCGAATGCAACATGTCACGATCAGCCCGGACAATACCGATCCGAAGGCCAGCACGACGATGCGCCCGGGAAAATGGGTGTTGTAAGCGCGGATATTGGCGTCGGGCATGCCGAAAAAGGCCGCCACCCTATCGAATTTGAAAAACCCCTCCACCTCATGCCACTGGCTGTAGTTCGCGTAATTCAACGCCACAAACAGCGCGGCGAGAATCGCTGCCAGCGCCGCGCGCCGCGTCGGCGATGCGTCGCGCAGCATGCGCCACAACGCACGCGGATTCCCCAGTCCCCAGGATTCCGCCGTGTCCCGGTGTACGAACGGCGACACAAACAGCAGGCAGCACGCCCCCGCGACCATCAACAGATTTACCCCGGTGTTCACCGCCTGGATGCCGCCATACACGCCGAACAGATACGCCACCGGCCAGAGCAGCACCAGGATGAACGTCATCATGCCCACGGCTTCGAGAAAATTATAGCGACGCGACTTGGCTTCCTGTTCCAAGTCGCCTGCCGTGGTGCGGATTTTCCGGACGCAAGGCCCCTCCGTCGGCGATAAGATCGGATGGTCGTGCAAGGACATTAAATCGCAGTCATCCAGCAGGGATTGATCTTTCTTTGCAGGTTCTATGTTTTCAGTGCATGAACAGCGTCTTTAGAATAGCAAGTGTGCAGCGTTATTTCGAATTTTCATGGGGGCTATGCCGAAAGCGGCCACATGCTGTCCCACAGCATTGCGAAGTGAGATGGACGGACCCATGTTAATCCCGGCGAATATGTCTGCGTCGGCATCCACAGCAGTTGCGGCATGCCGCCTGCTGTCCAACCGTTTTTGGGTACAGATAGAATATCGCGTCCGTCCCAGAGCAAGACACGCTGGCGGGTGACACAATGGGGCCATTGCCTGCACCAGGCAAGATAACGCAGCAGGATATGGACCGGAAGCGCCGTCCGGATTTGTCATTGGATCGCGTTTTCGTTGTGGCCGAGGAAATTGGCGAGTTGGAGGGTCTGCTTGATCTGTTTGGAGTATGGCTTCGACGCTCCCGCGGCGCTGTCGCACACATTGTTGAGCACGAGGGGGTGCGCGAGTTGCGCCACAAGCGGCAACAACACACGGCTTTACGAACGGACGTTGCGCGCCTTCCGATCCGCACGGAATGCCTGATGAAGACGCAAGAGCATGAAAAGAACCTCGACAAGCGGACATCGCAGATGTTGGCGCGCATGATCCCTGCGAAAGATATTATACCCTGTGTCCTTGTTTCATCACTTGTTCAAGCGCTTCTTTCATTGCCGCTGCGCGTTCCGGATATTGACCTATAAGATTCACGCGCTGACTGATGTCATCGCGGAGATTGTAGAGCGCCTTTTCGTGCGGATTGGCAACATAGCCGTGTTCTTCGTCATACCATTCGGGCACCTTCGAATGGGCGCCGCTTTTCACATCCAAATACACCCAGTCCCCTTGCCGCAAAGCGTAATGATTCTCAAAAGTGTTATGCACATGAACCGTTCGGATGGGCGAATCGGGTGGCTCGCCGCGCAATAATGGCGACATGTCGTAACTGTCCAAGGCAGCGCCGCTTGGAAGCGCACAGCCCGTCAACGCGGCAATGGTGGCCATCAGATCCACCTGGCTTATGAGCGCGTCGCTCACGCTGCCCGGCGAAATGACTCCTGGCCAACGCATCAGCAACGGCACACGATGTCCGCCTTCGTAGATATCCCGTTTGAGTCCCCGCAACGGCCCCATGCTCCGGTGACCGTGCGTGCGGACGCGTTCATAGGCGTAATGTTCCGGACCGTTATCGCTGCTGAAAATGACGAGGGTGTTTTCACGGAAACCATGCGCATCAAGCGCTTGCAGGACCTGTCCCGCCGACCAGTCGCCCTGGTGTACGAAATCGCCATACGGGCCGGCCCCGGTGCGCCCTTTGAACTCAGGCGCGGGAACAATGGGAGTATGGGGCGAAGTCCAAGGGAAGTAAAGAAAGAAAGGTCGCGCAGAACCTTTTTGTGCGGCGATCCAGGAAACCGCGCGTTCCGTGAGGTGTGGCATCACCGCGTCAAGTTTCCAGCCGGGCGTCATCGGGCCAGGCCGCCCTTCATGATGCCCTTCCTCCGGCACGGGGTCGGGCGTGTACATTTCAGTGGGAACCGTCACCAAGCGGTCATTTTCGATCCACGCATACGGCGGAAAATTCGGCACATCATCGCCGAAATAATAGTCAAAGCCACGGGAGAGTGGTCCGCCCGGCACAGGCCGCAGCCAGTCAAAATCATCGGGACGCGGTATTTCTTGCGCCGGAGACCGGTCACCAATCCGGATCGCATCCCAATCCCAGCCCAGATGCCACTTGCCAATGCATGCGGTGCCATAGCCCCGTTGCCGCAGCATGGTCGGAAGCGTCATTTCATCCCCGAACACCGGTCCTTCAAAACTGTTCACAATACCGTGAAACTTCCGCCAATGATATATGCCGGTTAATAAAGCAAAGCGGCTCGGCGTGCAGATTCCCGAAGAACTGTGCGCATCCGTGAACCGAATGCCTTCCTGCGCAAGCCTGTCCAGATGGGGCGTAGGAATCTTCGAATCCGGATTTTGCGCGGCCAGGTCGCCGTAGCCCATGTCGTCCGCATACATGATGACAATATTTGGAAGCGGCGCTCGCTGCGCGGTCGCGCGGCGGAATGGCGCTAACATGGCCGGCAGTCCCGACGCCGTCAGCGCTTGGAGAAAGGTTCTGCGGGTTAGATTCGGATGGCATCCAAAGGCAGGTGTCATTACGCCTGGTTCCTCTCTTTCCGTTTGTGCGCACGGATTACGATACGGCCTTCCTATCAGAATAGGGCTTCCTGACGTGGAATTCACATTCCTTGGAAAGCGTGTCAGACTGCCGGGATATGCATTTGTATCGCCTTGACCGCGCGCAAACCGGTGGTCTTGCTGTCAGATTAGGCCGCAAATGCGGCGTGCCGCCGGGCTTGCCGCATGACTTGAATCCTCCTCGGAAGCGCCCTTGAAGCGGTCATTTCACCGGAACGGTGCATCGAAGCCCAAAAACAATGCCCAAGGGGCTTGCATGGCATGTGGACCGGGCATTCAATGCATCACGGTCCGGACGGCGATGCGCTTTGCGCCCGTTTCAGGTTCAGAAGTTCAAGTGACCATCGGATACGGAGCGCACCTGGTGCGAAGGCGAATACCCGGAAGCGGACCCTTGCGTTTTGCTTTGGACTATGATAAGATTATTTCATTATTGGCCAGAAGTTACGGCGGGTGGTTTACACCGGAACTATGGCGCGAGCAGTTTCTTCGGCAGTATCAGCAGTACCTGCGGGTGCAAAGGAGAAGTGTCGTGCCGCGAAGTGCCGTACACGGGGACAATACGGTTTTCGTGACCGGGGGGGTGCGGGCCGGTTACCGCGCTCATGAAAGCAAAGGAACGGACACAAGACCGTTCCGAGTTCTTCCCACCATCTTTCCTCCTGATAGCGAAGCGGCGTCCTGCCGTCTCGGGGTGTCGCAGTCGCCAGCATTCCACAGGTGCGCCGACAAAATGCCGTCTTGGTGATGAAGGGCTTGTGACAAGACCTGTCAATCGCCTGGGTTGCAATGGCGCAGAATGCGCGTGCGGCAATGGAGGCCTGACATGGAAGCGGCGGCGTCTAAAGATCTTTGCGACGTGTTCCTGCGGAAGATTTGCGCAATTCCGAATGGATCGAAGATCAATGAGTGTCTGCAATGCGGGACCTGTTCAGCGTCGTGTCCGACGGCGACGGCAATGGAATACAGTCCTCGGGAGGTAATCGCGGCGTTGCGCGCGCGGATGCTGGAGCGGGTGCTGAAGTCCAACACGGTGTGGCTGTGTTCGTCCTGTTACTCCTGCACAGTGCGCTGCCCGGCGGGTATCCCGTTTACCGACGTAATGTATGAACTCAAGCGTCTGGGGGTGAAATACGGGTTGTATCCGAAGGGGACCACGAATGCAGTGATGGCGCAGGCGTTTGTGGCGTCCGTGGACCGCTATGGGCGCAATCACGAGCCGGAATTGATTCGGAATTACTACCTGCGCACCAATCCACTGCGATTTCTGAGCCAGGTCATCCTGGGGCTTCGGCTCTTGTCGCGGGGCCGGATGCGATTACGGCCGCACAGGATTAAGGGCCGGGAGGAACTTCGCAAGATGATGGCGGCCATTGAGGAGAACGCATCCCCATGAACACGGCGACGGCACACACCTACACGTACTATCCGGGTTGCTCGCAAATGGCGACCAACAAAGCCTACGACATCTCGACGCGGGGCGTCGCGCATGCCCTGGGATTGGAACTGAACGAGTTGGAGGATTGGAACTGCTGCGGGGCGACGGCCTATGTCGCCATTCGGGAAAAGCAGGCGTTTGTATTGTCTGCGCGCAATCTGGCGCTTGCCGAGCGCTCGGAACGCGACTTGGTTACGCCATGCAGCGGTTGCTACGTGGTGCTGCGCAAGGCGAACAAGTATATGGCGGAGAATGAGCGGCTGCGGTCCGAGATTGGCCAGGCCCTTGCCAAGGGCGGCATGGCCTATCGGGGGAGCGTCCGGGTCCGCCATTTCCTGGATGTTGTCGTGAATGATGCGGGCGAAGACGCCATTCGCGGACGCGCGACCCGGTCCCTTGCCGGATTGCGCGTGGCGTGCTACTACGGATGTCAGATCAGTCGCCCTTTCGGAGAAATTGATGACGAAGAAAATCCGCAGTCCCTGGATCAATTGGTGCAATGGCTGGGTGCGGACCCCGTGCCGTTCTCGTTGCGGGCGAAGTGTTGCGGCGGACTGATGATGACAACGCAACCGGAGGTGGGGCGGACGCTCACGGGGAAGATTCTGCAACTGGCGAGGGAGTCCGGGGCGGACTGTGTAGTGACGTGTTGCCCGCTGTGCCAGATGAACCTGGAAGCCTATCAGCACCAGGTCAGCGCGGTGATGGGGCGCGACTGCGCCATCCCGGTGCTGTATTTCACGCAGTTGATGGGATATGCGTTTGGACTGGAAGAAGACGCATTGGCGCTCCGGGATTCGCTCACGCCCGTGGAAGCGCTGCTGACGGAAAAGGTGGCATGCCCATGAACAACGACGAACGTATCGGGGTCTATATCTGCCATTGCGGCACAAACATCGCCCAAACCGTGGACGTGGCGGCGGTCGCCGACTTTGCCCGCACCCTGCCCGGCGTCGTGGTGACCAAGGAGTACAAATACATGTGCTCCAGTCCCGGCCAGGAATTGATCAAAAAAGACATCGCGGACCATCAACTCACCCGCGTCGTGGTTTCTTCCTGTTCCCCCTTGATGCACGAGATCACCTTCCGCAATGTCTGCGAGGACGCCGGATTGAATCGCTTTCTCTTCCAGATGTCCAACATCCGGGAGCAATGCTCCTGGGTACACATGGACCACGAAAAAGCCACGGAGAAAGCCAAGCGCCTGGTGGCTGCCGCTGTTCGGCGCGTAAAGCACCACAGGCCGATGGAAGAACGGGAGGTCGCCGTACAGCCGAAGGCCATGGTGGTGGGCGCGGGGATCGCCGGCATTGAAGCGGCCCTGAAAATGGCCGACGCGGGTAAGAAGGTGTATCTGGTGGAGCGCGAACCCTCCATCGGAGGCCACATGGCGAAATTCGACAAGACCTTCCCTACGCTCGATTGCGCCGCCTGCATCCTCACCCCGAAAATGGTCGCCGTCGGACAGCACAAGAACATCGAACTGATGACCTACTCCGAAATTGAGCATGTCGCGGGCTATGTCGGCAACTTTAAGGTCAAGGTGCGACGCAAGGCGCGCTACGTGGACGAGAAGAAATGCACGGGGTGCGGCCAATGCATGACGCGATGTCCCGTGCAATACCGGCCCACAAACGGCGATGCACGCCGCCGTGTCCCGGTGGAAATCCGCCCGGAATTGAAGGTGGCCGTTGACAAAGCCTTGGACCTCCACCGCCACGAACGCGCGCCGTTGATCTCCGTCCTGCAAGACATCAATCTCGAATTCCGGTACCTGCCCCCCGAAGCGCTCAAGTACATCAGCCGGCGGCTTGGGCTGCCGCTTTCGCGTGTATATCACGTTGCCACCTTCTACACCGCATTCAGCCTGACGCCGCGCGGCGAGCATGCCGTCAAGGTCTGTGTCGGCACGTCCTGCCATATTCGCGGCGCGCAGCGCCTGCTGGACGCCCTGGGGGAGCGCCTGGAAATTAAAGCGGGAGAGACGACCAAAGACCTCAAATTCACGCTGGAGACTGTGAATTGTCTCGGAGCCTGCGCCCTTTCTCCGGTAATCGTCATAGACGGGAAATATCATGGAAACCTGAATCGCAGCAAACTTGAGAAAGTCTTGAAGCGATACACACAGGAATAACACCACCATGCCAGCCACATTGAAAACTCCTGAACAAGTCGCCGCCTACCGGGAACGCCTCATCGGCATGTACGATCCCCAGCGCCCCTGTATCCTCATTTGCGGGGGTACGGGGTGTCTGGCCAACGCGGCGGGCGAAGTGATAGCCGCGTTTCGCGAAGTTCTGGCAAAACACGAACTGGACCATAAGGTAGGGCTTCGGATTACCGGTTGCCATGGCTTCTGCGAGCAGGGCCCCCTGGTGGTGCTGTTGCCGGAAAGGCTCTTGTATGTGTCGGTGACGCCCGACGACGCCGAAGAAATCGTAGAGAAGACGGTCCTGAACGGCGAACGCATTGAACGGCTGTTCTACAAGGACGCGAGCGGGCGCATCTTCGAGAAACAGGATGACATCCCCTTTTATAAGCGGCAGACCCGGCTGATTTTCGGTGCGAATCTTGAACTCGATCCCCGCAGCATTGACGACTACCTCCGCATCGGCGGGTACAGCGCTCTCGTAAAAGCGCTGACGCGCATGACCCCTGAGCAAATCATCGAGGAAGTCACGCGGTCCGGCCTGCGCGGGCGCGGCGGGGCGGGCTTTCCCGCAGGGGTGAAATGGGCCTCGTGCCGCAAAGCCCCGGGGAATCACAAATACGTGATATGCAACGCCGACGAGGGTGATCCGGGCGCTTATGCGAACCGCAGTCTCCTGGAGGGCAACCCGCACAGCGTTGTCGAAGGCATGATTATCGGCGCATATGCCATCGGCGCGTTGGAGGGCTATGTGTATGTGCGCACTGAATACCCGCTCGCTGTTGACCTTATGGCGCAGGCGGTCAACGACGCGCGAGCGATGGGATTGCTTGGCGAAAACATTCTCGGCACGGGGCTGCGCTTTGACATCAGCATCGTCCGCGGCGGCGGGGCCTTCGTCTGCGGCGAATCCACCGCATTGATGGCTTCAATTGAAGGACGCGTCGGCGAGCCGCGCGCAAAACATATCCACACCGTGGAAAGCGGGCTGTGGGACCGACCGTCCAATCTCAACAATGTCGAAACATGGGCGAACATCCCCTTGATCATCAACAAAGGCGCGGACTGGTTCACCCGTATCGGCACGGGGGATGTGACGAAAAGCCCATGGGGCGGCAGCAAGGGGACGAAGATATTCTCGCTCGTCGGCAAGGTCAACAATACCGGTCTGGTCGAAGTCCCGATGGGCGCAACACTGCGGCAGGTCGTATTCGACATTGGCGGCGGCGTGAAGGGCGGCAAGAAACTCAAGGGCGTGCAGACGGGCGGCCCCTCCGGCGGCGTTTTGGCCGAACGCCATCTTGACCTGCCGATTGACTACGATCAGTTGGTGGAAGCGGGCACCATGATGGGATCCGGCGGCATGATTGTCATGGATGAAGACAACTGCATGGTGGATTTTGCGCGCTTTTTCACCCGATTCCTGGAAAACGAATCCTGCGGCAAGTGCACCCCGTGTCGGGAAGGCATTGTGCAAATGGGAATGATTTTGACCGATATCTGCGAAGGCAAGGGAAAACCGGAGGACATCCCCCTTTTGGAGGAGGTGGCGGAAGTCGTGAGCGAGGCGTCGCTGTGTCAGTTGGGCATCACCGCGCCCAATCCCGTGTTGACCACCTTGCGTTATTTCCCCGAAGAGTACGAAGCGCATGTGCGCGATCGGAAGTGCGCCGCAGGGGTGTGCAGGGCGCTTGTGACGTATTCGATTGACCCCGAGAAGTGTACTGGGTGCATGCTGTGCGCACGCAACTGCGCCGCGGAGGCGATCCATGGCGAACAGAAACAGCCGCACACGATTGATCCGGCCAAGTGCACCAAGTGCGGCGTCTGCTATGACATGTGCAGATATAACGCCGTATTGCGTAATTAGCGTTGAGGAGAGGTATTCATGATCACACTGACGATTGACGGCAAGACCGTGAGGACGGAATCAGGCACAACGGTCCTCAACGCGGCGCGCGGCGCCGCCATCGAGATCCCAACGCTATGCCACCATGAATCGCTGCCGCCTTATGGGTCATGCCGCATCTGTCTCGTTGAGGTCACGCAGCGAGGCAGGACCAGGCTGGTCTCATCGTGCACGTTGCCGGTGGCGGAGGGCATGGAAGTCAACACCAAGTCTGAAAAAGTCATGCGCATCCGCAGAATGCTGGCGGAATTGTTCCTGGCCCGATGTCCGGACTCGAAAGTCATCCGGGAATTGGCCGCCCAATTCAACGTCACAAAGAGCCGCTTCCGCAAACCGGTCGGCGAGCCGAGCAGCATCGTGGGTGAGGAGGGCTGTATCCTCTGCGGCATGTGCGTGCGCCTCTGCGATGACGTGCTGAAGATTGGCGCACTCAGTTTCGAGGGACGCGGCGGCGGGCGGCGCGTCACCACGCCCTTCGGCGAACCTTCGGATGTCTGCATGACCTGCGGTGCGTGCAGTTCGATCTGTCCCACCGGCGCCATCGAGCATCACCGGATTTGGGAACATGTGCCGCAACGCATCCCCTTTGAATTTGAAGAAGGTCTTACACACCGCAAACCAATTTACATTCCATTCGCCCAGGCGGTGCCGCGCGTGCCTGTCATTGACAAGCACACCTGCATGCATTTCAAGACCAACGGCTGCAAGGTCTGCGAAGACAATTGCGAGGCCAAGGCCATTCGGCATGCGCAGGAGGACGAGATGGTTGAATTGGACGTGGGCGCCATTGTCGTGGCCACAGGCTTTCAACTTTTCGACGCCCGCCAACTGGTCCGATACGGCTATGGACGCTTCGATAACGTGCTGAGCGCGCTGGAATTTGAGCGGATCAGCCACGCCAGCGGGCCGACCGGCGGTAAAGTTCTGAAGAAAGACGGCACGCCGCCCCAATCCGTGGCCATTCTGCATTGCATCGGCAGCCGCGACGAAAACTATCAGAAATATTGTTCACGTGTATGCTGCATGTATTCCCTCAAATTCGCACACCTCATCCGGGAGAAAACGCACGCTGATGTCTACAACTTCTACATTGACATGCGCGCATTCGGAAAAGGTTATGAGGAATTCTACAAGCGGCTGCTCGCCGAAGGCGTCTATTTCATCCGGGGCAAGGCCGCCGAGGTGACCGATGCGGCGGAATCGCCCGAGGAAAAGGGCAAACTCATCGTCATCGGGGAAGATACGCTGCTCGGTCTGACGCGCCGCATTCCCGTAGACATGGTGATCCTCTCGACGGGAATCAAACCGGCGCAAGGCGCGGAGGAACTCGCCCGCCTGCTTTCGCTCAGTTGCACCCAGGGACAGTTCTATCTCGAAAAACATCCGAAACTCGCGCCGGTGGACACCGCTTCCGACGGGATATTCCTCGCCGGAGCCTGTCAGGGTCCCAAAGACATCCCCGATGCCGTGGCGCAGGGAGCCGCCGCCGCTGCGGGCGCATTGGCGCTGATCGACGGCGGCAAAGTGGTGCTCGAACCAATCACCAGCGAGATAGATGAGAAACTCTGTGCGGGCTGCAAAATCTGCATCGCCAGTTGCCCCTATGTCGCCATCGAATTCGATGAAGAAAAGAAAATCTCCCGGGTCATCGAAGAATTGTGCAAGGGCTGCGGCACCTGCGTCGCCGCGTGTCCTTCCGGGGCGGCCCGACAACGGAACTTCGAGGATGTTCAGATTTACGCCGAGATAGAGGGTATTTTGCACCCGGAGACTGAACCGGTTTTGAGGGAGTAAATGCCGTGGAAGAGGCGTCTTTTGAACCGAAAATCGTGGGATTTCTGTGTCGCTGGTGTTCTTATACGGGAGCGGACCTCGCGGGAACGAGTCGCGTCCAGTATCCTTCCAATGTGGTCGCCGTCCGCGTGATGTGCTCCGGTCGCGTGGATCCCACCTTCGTGGTAAAGGCCTTTGCGGACGGGGCCGACGGCGTCCTCATCGCGGGGTGTCACCCCGGCGACTGCCACTATCTTGAGGGCAACTACAAAGCCATGCGCCGGGTCCCGATGCTCAAAAATCTGCTCTCTCAGTTCGGTATTGAACCGGCGCGGCTCCGTCTGGAATGGGTGTCTGCGTCGGAAGGCGAACAGTTCGCCGCCTTGGTGAAGGAATTTACGGAACAGGTGCGCGCGCTCGGCCCGCTCCGCTGGGAGGAACGGGTGGCGGCGCTCAGTGAAAGCGCATAGAGGTCAGGACATGCCATGGCCAAGCCGAAAGTAGCATTTTATTGGTGCGCCTCTTGCGGGGGGTGCGAAGAAACGGTGGTGGATCTCGCAGAAGATATTCTCAAGGTGGTCGAAGCCGTGGACATCGCGCTGTGGCCCGTGGCGCTGGACTTCAAACTCAAGGATGTCGAAACCTGGCAACCCGGTGAAGTCGCGGTGGCGTTCATCAACGGTGCGGTCCGGTTGTCCGAGCAACACGAATGGGTCCGGTTGCTTCGCGAAAAGTGCCCCCTGGTGATCGCGTTTGGTTCCTGTGCGCATCTCGGCGGCATTCCGGGGCTGGCCAACGATACCACCCGCGAGGAAATCCTCGCCAACAAGTACCACCGAAGCCTCACGGTGGATAACCCCAACCGCGTCGAACCGCGCACCGCCTGCACGGTCAACGGTTATGAATTGGAACTTCCGCTTTTCTGGAAAGACGTCAAGCCGCTCGATGCTGTCATTGACGTGGACTACTATCTTCCCGGATGTCCCCCGCCGACCGCGCTTGTTGCACAGGCCGTGGATGCCATTCTGAAGGGCGCGCTGCCGCCGAAAGGATCCGTGCTCGCCCCTGAAAAATCCCTCTGTGAGTCCTGCCCCCTCAACGAAACTAAACCAGAAACCCTGGCCATCAAAGAGTTCAAACGCGTGGCCACGAGCACGCCCGAACCCGACAGGTGCTATCTCGCCCAAGGCTATGTGTGCATGGGACCTGCCACGCGGTCCGGCTGCGGCGAGCGGTGCATCCACGGCAATATGCCCTGTCGCGGATGTTTTGGCCCGACCCCCGGGGCGTTGGACATGGGAACGAAGATGCTCGGTGCGTTGGGGACGCTGGGCGAAGCGGATTCCGATGGAACGGCAATGGCGCTCGCCGGCACCCTGGCGGACCCGATTGGCACGCTGTATCGTTTCAGCCTTCCGGCATCCCTCTTGAAACGGCGCTGCATTGAGAAAGAAGAGGCGTTATGAGCAAAAGAATCACCATCAATCCGATCACGCGCCTGGAAGGCCACGGCAAGATTGAGATATTCCTCGATGATGCCGGCAACGTCGAGCGCACCTTTTTCCAGGTGCCGGAGTTGCGGGGCTTCGAAACCTTCTGCCTGGGCCGCCCCGCCGAGGAAATGCCCCGCATTACGCCGCGCATCTGCGGCGTTTGCCCCACCGCGCATCACATGGCCGCAACCAAATGTCTGGACGACCTGTGGCGCGTCGAACCGCCCTCGGCCGCAAAAAAACTCCGTGAACTGGCATACAGCACTTTCATGGTCGAGGACCACTATATCCACTTCTTCTTCCTTGCGGGGCCGGATTTCGTGGTCGGGCCTACGGCCCCCGCTGCAGAGCGCAACATCCTCGGCGTCATTGGGAAAGTCGGGCTGAACATTGCGGGGCAGGTCATCCGGGTGCGGCGCGAGTGCCGGCAAATTCTCGAAACGATGATGGGCAAGGCAATCCATCCGGTGTTCGGCCTGCCCGGCGGCGTATCCAAAGGCATCACCGACGAAGAACGGCGCAAATTTCTGGAGACCGCGGGCTTCGCCGTGGACTTTGCCCAGTTCACCCTGCAACTCTTCAATGATGTCGTGCTGGCAAACCGGGATTACGTAGACCTCATTCTCAACGACGCATACGCCCACAAGACCTACTATATGGGCCTGGTGGATGAGAAGAACAGGGTCAATTTCTACGACGGCATGGTCCGCGTCGTGGACCCTGACGGCGTCGAATTCGCCAGATTCGCCCCCAGAGATTATCCCCGGCATATCGCGGAACACGTTGAACCGTGGACCTACATCACCTTTCCTTTTCTGAAAAACGTGGGCTGGAAAGGGTTCACCGATGGTTCCGCCAGCGGCATCTACCGCGTCGCGCCGCTCGCCCGCCTGAACGCCGCCGCCGGCATGGCCACCCCGCTCGCCCAGGAAGCCTACGAACGCATGTATGAAGTGCTCGGCGGCAAACCAGCCCACTGCACGCTGGCCACCCATTGGGCGCGCCTCATCGAGGCGCTCTACGCCGCCGAACGCATGAAGGAACTCCTGGAAGACCCGGAAATCACAAGCCCGCAAATTCGCACCGTGCCTGTGGAGATTCCCGGGGAAGGCGTCGGCATCGTTGAAGCGCCGCGCGGCACCCTCATCCACCACTACTGGACGGATCAGGACGGCATCCTCACCCGCGTCAACCTGATCGTCGCCACCAATCACAACGCCGCGCCCATCGCCATGTCCGTGGACAAGGCGGCAAAAGGCATGATCCGGAACGGCAATGTCAACGATGGCCTGTTAAACATGGTCGAAATGGCCTTCCGCGCCTACGATCCCTGCCATGCCTGCGCCACGCACGCGCTCGGTAAGACGCCGCTCGAAGTGAAAATATTTGATAGGGAACGCCGCCTGCTTCAGACCTTGCGCAAGTAATCCGAACCGTCACCGTGTCAAAGGGATGTGCCATCCGGTGTGCTGTGTTCGGAGCATATCGGCAATTCAAGCGAGAATGTGCTGCCCTTGTTCAGTTCGCTCTTGACCCCGACGCTCCCGCCATGCAATTCTGCGACGCGGCGCACGATAGACAGACCCAGTCCGCTCCCGCTGACCTCTGAGGCTGCGCCTTCTTTGCGTTTGATGCGCACAAACGCCTGAAAAAGACGCGCCTGATCCTCCGGCGCAATGCCGATTCCATTGTCTTCCACTTCGATCCGGATCATATTTCCGTTTTGCCGCACCCGCACGGCAATACGACCCTTGGCCGGCGTATATTTGTCTGCGTTTGTGATCAGGTTGTTGACCGCCTCATGAACCAATCGCTTGATGCCCCGCGTCGGCGGCAGGTTGTCCACGATCTCCACCTCGAGCCTGTGCCCGTGCGCGCGGATCATATCCTGGTTCTCCTCGATAGCGGCATCCACCAGCGACCCAATATCCAGAACCTCCGCCTGGCGCTCCATATCCGCCGCGTCCAGCGCAGCCAATATGCTGAAATCATGCAGGAACGACGAGGCATCGCTCAGGCGCACATGAATCCGATCCAGCCAGCCAATTTGCTGCAGCGACAACGGCGGCTCCGCCGCGATCTTCATGCTTTGCAGCAGCATCGTGGCCGCGTTGATGGGCGATTTCAAATCGTGCAGCGCAATATGCAGGAAATCCCGCTGGATTTGCGACAAGCGCTCCAACTCCGTATTGGTCTCCCGTAACTGTAGTTCGCCCCGGCGAAGCAGGTCCGTAAGCCCCGTCACCAGATACACCGCGAGCGCCATCAGCATCGCCTGCACCACCAGAACTGTGATTACGAAGCGGCCATCCAGCGGCATGGCGCTGTTTACGACCCCTACTGGAAAACGCATCGGCAGGAACCCCGTCCACTCACCCAGCACCAGCAATGCGAAGAGCGTGTAGCCGAAGGCCGCGTGGGCATAGGCCGCCCTGGACGACAACAGGATGGCCGCCAGCACAACATGCAGCAGATAGAAAGCCTGGAACGGCGATTTGGCTCCCCCTACAAGCCACAGGGCGACCGTGAGAAAGACGAAATCCACACCAATGGTCACATGGGTCAGCCCCATCACCAACCGGTACGCGGGAAGCCGCCGCTCCAAATTCCGGTGACGGCGTGCAAAAACAAACACCCCGATGTTGAATCCAGCCAACAATGCCGCGAGCAGAATCAGACTGGGAATATCAAGATTCTCCACCCCCAGCACATACTTGCCTCCCAGCGCACCCAGCACGATCCCCGCCGTCACAAGAAAACGCACTTGCGCATTGATATACAGGCGTTTCCCCACGAGTTGCTTGTGAAAAAGCGGCGGCTCCCCATGCCCACGCTGTGACTGGATTCTCCGCAAATCGGCTCCCGACCCCTCGTCTTCACGGCGACACGCCATGCCATATCCCTCCGCGCGAAATCATCACGCGTCGCTCCCAACCTTAAGTATCGCATGGAATCCCACAAACCGCAACATGGATCCTGTTGTGTCCGTCGCCCGGCAGTGGAAACCGAAACAGCATATGTTCCATGTCTTGTCAATGTGTCGGCCCAGGGGCCGAAAGATTCTCATACAGAATCCCCAGGACAACGAACAAAAGCCCGGGGTTGTCATTTTTGTCATTTGTTGATACCGGCCAAAAAACAAAAAATCCCAAGAAAAAGACGGTTTTTCAAGGGATTTTGGCATAAAAAACTGGTCGGGGCGGCGGGATTCGAACCCGCGACCTCTTGGTCCCAAACCAAGCGCGCTAACCGGGCTGCGCTACGCCCCGATTCCGTATGGGATCGTAGCACATCGAGGAAGAAGGCGGCAATAATGCCCGCCATGTTCCCGGCGGGGAAGAAAAAGCGGGAATGAAAGGTCCTCCTGACGCCGCTTTCGTCTTCAACCACGAATTGTTCGGTCACTTCGCGATGAATGACCGGCCCTTCGGTCAAATCCTTCCAGCCGCCTGACATGCAAGCGGATCAAATCATTTCGCTTTTTCTCCGGCCTGCGTTACAATGGGCGGCACAGCCGCCGTTGCGGGCAAGGGCGGTTCTTGGACACGGCATCACGGGAGCCGATAAACAATGACGCACGCGGCGACATCAGGGAATTCCCCCACAGACTACGAGCGCGCGATTTGTTATTACACCCTGCCCAAAGTGATTTCGCCGCTCACAAACGGGCTGATTGTCATCTATGCCGTGCTGATTCTGGAGGCGGTTGTCGCGCTGATTATCGGCCTGAGCCTGGACAATCCCACATGGACCAAAGCGGGCCTGTGGGGCTTGTTCGCCATGGTGGCACTGGGCGCGGTGGTCTTTATCGGTCGCGCCGTTGTGAATGAAGTGCGCGAGCGCAAGGTGCTTGCCGACGCACAGGGAATGCCCGATGCCGCCGCCGCGGAAGCGGATGTGCCCGATCCCTTTGAGAAGCATATCCTGCTGCAACGCCCCCTCGATACGCCGGACAGGATTTTTGCCTGCGAGGGGGGACAGACAATATGGCGCTACCGGATCGTGTCCGCTTCAGACAAGCATGAGCGGGGTATTACCGACACCGAGGGCAAGGCGGTCTGTCGGCTGGCCATCCACCGGCTCTTCACCAGTTTTTCCCTGGAGAGCGGCCTGCCCGCGCACGTGCACGTTTTCCGTGACAGCCAGGAAATCGCACGCATTGACCGCCGTTTCAGTTTCAACGCGTCGGTTATGGTGATTCAATGCATGCAGCCCCGACCGGCCGGTTACGTGATTCGCAATGAATGCATCTATGCTGATGAGCGTATGATCGGGCGAATCTACCTGCTCCGGCGGGCGTTGTACCTGGACATGGAAGAGGTCCATTTCCACGAGGCCTTTCTGTCGTATCTGGCGTTGCATTCCTGATCGCGCTACGGTCGCCGCGCGATCCGAACCAGACCCGCCATCGCCAACAGCCCCAACGTCGCCAGACTCGTCGCCAATCCCGCCCAAAAGGGAATGGGCCGATAGCGGAAGACAATCTCATGCGCGCCCCCTGGCAGCCCCAGCCCCCGGAATATCCCGTTCACCTGGAGGATTGGCGCCTTCGCGCCGTTGACTTCGGCGCGCCAGCCGGGGGCAAAGGTGTCCGCCAAGACCAGTACGCCGGGCTGCGGCGATTCCACCCGGAGACGCACCAGCCCTGCGTCTTCCTCCACAATGCGGCACCACACCCCAGCCCAGGCCACCGGCATCGGCGCGGCGTCGGACGGCGCGGGCGGCAGCAGCGCGGCGAGACGGGTGTAACCTTCTCCGAACGCTTCGACCACACACCATTGCCGCGGGTCGCCGTCTGTTGTCTTCAGTAGTGTCTCAACCGCCTCGTCCACGCCGTTCACCGGCCGCCACGCCGGCACCCAGTACGCGCGCGGCAGGGCGGCGTCATTCACGAAGCATTGTATCCCATTGTCCAGCCGGACGGACCGCAGCCGCAACCCCGCCTGCCGCCAGGCATCCAGCGTAATGCCGCTGTCCACGGAAGCCAGTACGACCCGCACCGCCATCCAGTTGAGCAAGCCAGGGTACGCAGTTTTTCGCGTCAACGCGGCAGGGTCTTCTGACAACAGGCTGCGCTCATTTCCGGTAAGCGCCTCCCACCACCCCGCCTGGTCCCGGCTGAGCGGCAGCAATGCGCCGTCCGCCATGCGCAACGCGCCCAACATACCCAGATTCAACGGCGTCGTCTTCCGTGCGGTTTGCGCGATGAGCACGGCGCGACCGTCCAGCGCCGCCTCTTCCGCCGCGATCAGGAAATTCCGATGGGCTGCCACAAATCCCGATGGAGACGCATAGGGATGGAGGCGTTGATTCACTCCTGTTCCGTACAGGTCAACAAAGATCAACAAGGCAACCGCTGCGCCGCAGCATCCGCCCACCCACCTGAACCGGAAGACCAGGAACGGCAACAATACCAGTACCAGCGGCAGGATGCGCCCGCGCGCGGGCGCGGAGGCGAGGAAAAAGATGGCGCCTGCCGCCACCAGCATCGCCAGCGCCGGACCCCAAATCAGCGGGGACCTCGGGTCGCGGCCCGTGGCCAGCACCCGGTCGAATCCGACTGTCGCGATCGTCGTCACGCCGAAGATCGCGGGAAAAATGAACGCTTCCCGCGGAAAGTCGCCCAGTGCCGCCGCGCCGGCGGTCGCTGCATAGAACAACCCCGCAGCCGCGATTGCAAAGAAGACGACTTCCAGTCGCGCGCTGCGCTGAAAGAAAGCCGCCGGCAACACCGCCAGCGCCGCGACACCGCAATAGGCCATGCGCGGCAACACATCGGGCTGGGCGGCAAGCATATGCGCAAGCACATCGCGCAGGCGCGCGGGAACCTGTCCGGCAAACTCCAGACGCCACAGGGTCGCCCAGGGATTCTCCAGATCGGCCAGCCAGAACGCCGTGGGAATCCATTGCGCCGCCGCAACGCCCGCCGCAATCACCGGCATCAGCGCGTATCCGCCCAATCCGCGCCATAGCGCGCCCTTTTCCCCCTCGCGGATACCCTGCGTCCCGCGCAATGCCCCGTAAGGCAACGCCAGCGCGAGCACCGCCGCAAACAGTGCGGGGGACCCGGCCACCGCAAGCATGGCGGCCGCGAGACCGCCCGCGCCCGCCACGCCCAACCGCCATTCCCTCGGGTATTCGCGCAGCGCCCAGAAGAGCAGGGGCGTCCACGCCAGCGTTGCGGCCAGTTCCGGATGCGACATGGCCGCCGCCGTCGCCCCATTGAAGGCATACACAATGCCGCCGATCATCGCGGGGACATACGCCGCGTCCAGCGCCCGCGCAAACAACACGAAGAACAACGCCATCAGAAACAGCGCCAGAAAGGCCTGGGCCGCCATAGCGCGTTCCACAGGCAACAATAGAAAAACCGCGTTCAGCGGCTGAAAGACGCCCGTAGCCGGGTCGGCCAGAAACGGCGCGCCGCACAGTTGGCGCGGGTTCCACAGGGGCAGCCGCCCCCGGCGCAATTCGGAGAAACCATATTGGAACGACGGCAGGATGCGCTGGTGCAGGTCGGCGTGTTCGGTGGTGCGCAGCCCGGGCTTGTCGGCGGGCGCTTCCACGTGCAGCCAGAAGACCGGCGCAAGCACAATGAACAACGCCCCCAGCACAAAGAAGGGGAAGAAGGCGTATCGGTTTGTCGGCGGCGTCACCACGCTGCGTCAATCAACTCCCGCACCAGCACGCGCCGCCGCTCCTCCGCCGCGCACACCACGGCATGGGTGGCCGCGAAACTGTTGAGATTGTTCCGTCCGCTGGTTTCCGGTTCTTCGCCCGAATCCAGCGCCTGCGCGAATGCATGCAGCAGATGGGTCTGATGCGTGCGCGGACACTTGGCAAGGGGTATTTTCTTGCGGCTGCCGGGCTTGTTTGAAAAATATACCGTGTCCTGCTCCAGCAGCAGCACACCCTTTGAACCTTCGATGCGCCAGTCGGCGTTCCAGCCGGTTTCCCAGCCCGTGCTGACCCAACTCCCGCAGTAATTGGCGACCGCGCCGCCGCTCATCTCCAATTGCGTCATAATGGTGGCGTCGCCCCGGTTCCAGTTCCAAGGGGCATTAATGCTTGCGGCCTGAACAGTCTCGATGTCATCCCCCAACAGGAAGCGCAGCAGGTCGAAGTGGTGAATACACATATCAAGAACCAGCGGATACGGCATTTGCTCGCGGAAACCGCCAAAATGCGGCCCCTTGAAGAAGGTAATGTTGACATAGCCGATAATCCCCAGGCGTTCCCGGGCGATGGCGCGGCGCATGGTCTGCATGACGGGCTGATAGCGGTAGTTCTGCGCCACCATGAAGGTGCGGTTCGCGCGGGCGGCTGCGTCAACAAGGGCGGTCGCCTCGGCCACGGTGTCCGCAAGCGGCTTTTCGCAGATCACGTGCAGGCCGTTCCGAAACGCCTCCAGACACACCGCCATCCGCGCCTGCGGCGGGGTGACATCCAGCACCGCCTCCGCCTCGACCGCACCGATGGCTTCGTTGAAATCCGTAAAGCAGCGGTCTTTCGGCATACCGTGGGCGGCGGCGGCGGCCATCAGGTTGGATTCGTTGATATCAACATACGCCGCAGCAGCCCAGCGCCGCGATTCCGCCACAAGGCGCGCCCAGCCCCGCCCCATGGCGCCCAATCCGACTTGAATGATTCTCCGCCGCTGCATGATTTGACTCCTCAGCCGCCCCTGTGGCGCTATACCTGCCGCCGAAATTCCCACCGTGCATCCTATCACCCGGCCTTCGGCGCTGTCCATTCCGCCGCGAAGCCCTCCACCACGGCGGCGTACTCGGCAAGCGCGTCGCGTCCCGCCGCCGCCAGCGTATACACGCCCCGGTCTATGCGCTCGAACCAGCCGTACACATTGTAGTAAAGGATGGCGTGGGTCTTGGGGCCGGTGCCATGGGCGCGGAGCGCCCTGGCCGTTTGCGGTCCCAGCAGGTCCAACAGAAACGCGATATGCACGGCCGATTCCCGGTAGGCCGTCATCACCTTGGCGCGCGTGCTCCCGCCGGTATTGAAATCCCCGCTACGGCCTTTCAGTTCCCGCAATACCGCGCGGCGGCGTGCGGCTGTTCGCCTGCGGGCGAAAGGAACCGGATGAAAAAGGACCTCAACTTCGGGCGGTTCTGCGGAAAAATCCACCACAATCAACCCCAGTTCCAGGCGACGCAGAAGATGCTGGCAATCGCGCCAGCGCTTCCAAGGCATAGGCACGGGGCCGGGCACGGCCACATAGACCGAATCGCCCACCCGCTGCCGCCGCGCCGCCTGGATCAGCAACTCCAGCGAGAAACGGCGCTTCAGTTCAACCAGGATAAGGTCATCGCCGCGCGTGGCGGCAATATCGCAGTCCATCACCTCGCCGCGCACCGCGTAGCCCTGCGCCTCCAGGAAATCCCGGATCGGCGCGTATAGCGCCGTTTCCGGCGGCAGGCCGGAGGCGCTATGGGTCATGGCTTTCCTCCATGGCGGCGTTCATAGACCTCCGCATGCACACGGCGCGCGGCGGCAGCCAGTTCCGGGTATGGCGTGTCGGTCACGTCCACAAAGCCGATATTGTAGTTTTCGCCATCGAACCAGCGGCCGGTGATCGGCTCGTCAATGTATTGAAACCAGTGACAGCCGACGAAGGCGGGATGATCCGCCACGCTGCGGACGTAGTCAACGTAATGCGCGGCGCGGTCATCCTGGTCCGCCGTCGCCACCAGACCCGTGTGGAACATCCCCCGGTCCAGCGCGCCAAAGTGAAACTCGCCGATGACGATCGGCTTGCCCAAATCCTGGTCACCGACCCATTTGTCCGACGGAATGCGCGTATGATAGAGGTTGAAACTGACGACATCGGCGACATCGGCGCATGCGCGCACCGCGGGCGCGGGATCGCTGGAGAAGCGGCATCCCATATACAGCAGGTTGGGCGCGTATTTCCGCCCGCTGTCCAGGATGGTCTGGAAATAGCGGTGGGCAAAGGCGTAGAGAAACGCATCCAGGTCCGCTGTCGCGGCGTCATTCAGCGACGCTGGAGCGCGCAGGGATTCCCAGTCCGCCGCATCGGTCGCCCAGGCTGCGTTCAATGCCGCGATGCTGTCGTATTTCTCCCGCAGGCGGCGCAACAATTCACGCCGGGCGGGCTGTTCCGCCGGACTGTTCAACGCGCCAAGCGACACCCCTTCCCACGCCAGTTCATTGTCCACGAAATAACCGATGCACAGCGGGTTATTGGCATGCCGATCCTTCAGCCAGGCCAGTGCACGGTCCACAGCCTCCGGGAACGCAGGATCATAGACATCCATCATCTTCGCCCAGTATCCCGTCGCGCCGACAATCGGCGGCACACCGCCGATATGCGAAGACACGACGTAGGGCATGGGACTGCGCTCCAGCACATCGGCCTGCGCCCAATTGCCGATGGTGTTGAATCCCCATGCCGGCAGGCGGCGATAGGCGGTGTTTCGCCACTGTTCCGGCCAGGATTCCCCGTATTTTCGGATAAGATTCGCGCGGTAGAAACTGAAGGCGCGGCCCTTGCCGCCGATAATTTCCGCGCCGCTGTGCGCTCCGGAAACCTCGGCGTACAATCCTGCAAATGGTTGGGCGTCCGGTTCGGGCAGCCATTCAAACCAGGTTTCGCGCTTTTCCACAAAGGTCAATTCCCATGTGCCCACACAGTCCATGCCCAGCGAAAAGAAAAGCGTGCCCGCCGGCGTGATCAGCCACCATTTGTCGTCAATCATTTCCGTGCGGAACCAGCCCGTCGCTTCCCGCTTCGGTCCGTCCGCCCAACCCCCGAAGCGGTCGCGGCCCGGCAACACAGGTGCTGCGGCGAGCGCCTTTTCCTCCGCTTCGCGACGCACCCCGAACTCCGCTGCGTCATGCAGTTTGCCCGGCCAGTCCGCGTGCTTGTATTGTCCGAATCTGTCAACGAACGGCATCGGAATGTCGCCAGATGCCGCGCCGGACTTGCCGAAGAGCCACGCCTTTTCGAAAATCAGCGTGTGTTCCTGCTGCGGGCGCGGTAGAAAAACCTGGAACGCCACAATTTCCGAGGGGTCAATCACCGGCCCTTGGCCGAGGGGTCCATACCCCGGCACACCGCGCATTCCCCAGAATTGCTCCGGCGCGCCGATGTTGAAACGCAAGCGCATCACGAAACGGCCGTGCGGCGGCACGCCGCCGCTGGCGGTGTTGCAGTGGTTTATGCCATCCGCTCCTTCATTGTCCACGCGCATGGCCACCGGCACGGAAACAGCGGTGGGGTTGTAAAGCGAAACTGCAAGCCCGGCATAGCCGCTCCAGTCCCACGCGCCGTCCGGCGCTTTGAAGAAGACGTTCGGCCAGTCTGCCTTTTCAAACCAAACCTGGGCTGCGTGGCCCCCCTCAAACTGCACGCGCTCCAGGCGCGTGTTGTTCAGGATGATGAAGCCCGGTAGCGTTTCCGCGCCGAAATCCACCAGTTCCACGCGTGGAGCGTCCATCGCACCCGCCATCGCGCACCAGGCCACTGTCGCAAGAATCATCGGGCGTTCACTCCGATTGGGTTACGTGGTTTTCACAGCGCGTTCGCCGAAGCCAAGGAGCCACGGCTTCGCGGGAAAGGACATCAAGGACAGCAAGGAAGACACCGATAGCGAGAACAACAAAGACAACAAGAACACCGACGTCCCCCCCTCAAATGATCTTTTTTCTTTCCCCGATAATGTCCTTTTCCAAAAGATTTCCTCTCTTCCAAACCATCATGCTTTTCTATGTGCCATCGGTTCCATCCTCGCTGTCCTTGTTGTCCTTGGTGTCCCTGCCGTCCTTGGCGCTTTTCCCGTGCCTCTCGATCAGAGAGTTGCGCCGATTTCCTGCGTCTTTTCCTCAGACACTTCCGCCGGGACTTCCTCGAATTCCACTTCCTGTTGTTCGGGCAGTTTCGGCTGCACGTTGACTTCACACTTGTCGCCGTCGCAGAAAAGATCCTGGGCTTCATCGGTCATGATCTTGGAAAAGTCCAGGGGTTTCAGTTTACTCACCGCGAGTTCGAACGCCTCTTTGGTGATTTGCTGGTAGGGCGCCTGGGGATAGTTGTGGTCCTTGATCGGCAGGAAACTGATGGATTTCAGCCTGGTCTCGTAGAGTTCCAGGATGAACGGAATGTCCTTGGCTTCTTCCGGTCGAAAGGTGATGGTGGCGCTGACCTGGTTGTCGGCCCAGTAGTATTGCATCTGGGCGACGTTCTCCACCTGCTCCCACACGGAGACTTCGCTTTTGGAGCGGTCAAAGAACTGCTCATGCACGGGGAAATAAACGATCCACGTGTTGTCGCCGTAGACCGATTCCTCAATGCGGTAGCCCGCGCGGCGGATCGGCTCGATGAGCGGGCTGGTCTTGTCTATCCTGATGGTGCGGAAGTAGTACTCGGCGTGGGCATAATGGATGCCGGGCGTGACGCCCGGCAACAGCGAGACCGTGCCGCTGGGCTTCACGCTGGTTTTCTTGATGCTTTCGGGAACGCACAGCCACTGCGAGTAGATTTTGTCCAGTTTGCAGACGTACTGATACCCTTCGTCGCACCAACGGAAATGTTCGCGGCGGCCGTGTTTCCGGAAACTCTCGACGATGCCCGACTGCGACAGGCCGATGCGGCGGTTGCGCAGCATGATCGCGTTGGTCCGTTCATTGTGCGTGGGGATCAGGGTTACGGTCTTCGCGTAGAGATAGGCGAATTTCAGGGTGCGCTTGTATTCCTCGATGGATTCATGGCGCGAGGGGAAGGTCTCGACCAGATTGCAGATCTCGTAGGATTCCAGGCTCTGCTCGGCGCAGGGATTGGTGCCCGCCACTTTCGCGTCTTCCCACGTCGGCCCGTCCTTCAGGCGGCCATAGGCCCGCGCATTCTCCAGCCAGAAATAGCCCGGTTCGCCGTTCTTGGCGGTCTGGGCGCCCACCGCCCGATAATCCATGCCTTCGTAGGCGTTGACGCTGTTGTTGGACGCCCAGCGCCATGCCATCAGTTTTTCGCCGTACAGTTTCGGGTCTTTCAACTGCAGATACTCGGTGTCGTCCGGGCACCCCAGCGCCAGTTCCGCGGTGCGCCGCACCCCGCCCGACACCACGCACTTGCCGATGACGTTCATGAGATCGGTGATATCCGTCGAGGAAATCTGGTTGCCCGCGCGCGGGGTGAGGATTTTGATGATGTTTTCGACGCACTCGATGAGCGGCTGGGGTCCTGGCGCGATGCCGCCGAAGGTCTTGATCGGTGCGCCCATCGGCCGGATTTTTCCGTAGTCAATATGCGCGGGACGCTTGCCCCGACCCACAAAGGCGTTGAGAATCACCCGGACCAGATCGCACCAGCCCTCCTTGGAATCCTCGACCACATGGGTGTATTCCCCGATCTGCGGTTCCTGAATGGTGATCTTGCCCGCGCCCTTGGTGTCGAAGGCCACGCCGACGCCGAGCATCGAGAGGTCCATCAAGAAACAGAACGGCTCCGCGAAATCCGTGTCTATCTCCTCTGTGGAAACAAAGGCGCAGTTGTTCAGCGCCGCCGACCCACGCTTGTAGATGTAGTCCGTGCCCATCATCCACAGACCGCGACCCGGCGGCAGGAACTTGAAATTCCACATCAGCCGGAACATCTCCTGGGCGGAACGCTGCGCCTTGTGGGGATTCCAGGGCAGTTTCAGGCTCATGCAGTGGTTTTGCTGGATGGTGTAGCATCCCTCGACCACGCGCTTAACCGTCTCCCAGTACTCCTCGGTGCGGGGTTCGTCTTCCGACACCACCCGCGCATAGGTGCGCTTGAACGTGATGTAGCCTAACGGGCCCCAGTCCGGTTGTTTGCCCCGGTATTCCGCCAAAAAACTTTCCGACAAATGAAACCGTTCGCGCACTGTAAACATGGCAACGCCTCCCTACACGTCTTGGCCGCCCGTTCCCATTACGGGCTATATACCCCAGAACCACAACAACACATCATTTGATTCAAATCTTGCCATGCGCCGTCTTCACCCACGGCAAGCCATCAACCATTTCCATTTCGTAATCGCTGAAAACATTGGGATAGCGTTCCCGCACCAACCGGAACACCTCCCCGAACAGATACCGAATCTCTTCCTCGGCGTGGGGATCGGTCCGATGTTCGATCACATGGCGCAAGGTCCGCAAATTGCACGACCAGCCGATTGTCGTCGCCACGCCCATCGGCGCCACCCGTCGAAACGCCGACGTCAATTGCTTTTTCACGGAAAATCCGGGCTCATCGTCAATGGCATAGACCCGCGCCAATTCACGCTGCACCGCCTCCAATTGTTCCAGCGTACGCGTGAATATCGTCATGCCCTCCTCGTTTTCCTGAATGTGCATCGGCGCATAGGCCGACAGCGTATCCAGACGGACAAAGCGCAGCGACTCCTGCGATATCGCCGTGCCTGCACGGTGCCGCACCAACTCATGCGTCACCACCCGGCTCACATCCGCAAAAATGAAATTCAGCACCGCGTGCTCCAGCACGCTGCCGTGTCCCACCTGGATGATATTGTCCAGATAGGCCTTGTTCCCCTTGCGCACCTTGGTCACGTTTGGATTCAAACCCGCCTCGAAGGATCGGTAACACAGACGCCCCATCACCTCTACTATCCGCTCCGCATCACTGGGCGCGTCGGTCTGCCACTGTGGCACGCCAAGGTGATCAAAATACGCGCGCAGCCCCCCCTCGTCCACCCGCGTCTCACCCACCAAAAACACTTTCGGACGCACCAATTTCACCGCAATGTCCTCTATGATTCCAGCATGCGCCGCCGATATACCATCCATCTATAGTGTTGATAGATTCCCGCCATGTATATATACCGGCCAAAATCCATAAACTGCTTAAACTGTCATTTTCAGTCCCCCTGATATTCACCCGGAGCAAGGCTGGATTATATGCACCTATTAGCGAATTGTAAAGAGGGCAGTTTTCCAAGTTTTTGGCCACCGAATTCGCAGTTTTTACATACACAAGCACAAATCAATGATTCAAAATATAGTATAGTTGCAATTGAGATTATACCATATATTGTGTTTACGCAAAACTCCATATAAATCATGGGGAAAACGAACTCAAGGCACGAAAGCACTTGTAGAGACAGGAAATCGTTGCGAGCCCCTCATTGTGGGATCCTTCTCGAAAAACGGACTCACTGTCTTGTTATTAATATTTTTCATATTATTTTTTTGACCAAAGCATTTGGTTGATTCGCATAAGATACTGAGAAGTTCCTCTTTTGAACTATGGGCATCCATACGGAATACAATATATTGTATATTATGCTTGTATTTTGAAAAACAGATACTATATTTTGTAAGATTTCTGTTCGATTCAAAAATGCCTTGAAGTGGCCGGAGTTTCCAGGACAATCTGGATACGTGTCGTCTGGATTGCGCTGCCGCGCAACTTTTTCTTTATCCGGCGATACGCTTGATTCCCAATCGAAAACAAGAGCGGTTACGGCTTTCATCAGTCCGCATGGCATCATGCGCAGTGCGTGACAACGTGGAAGGGAATCCCGCCCTCGCTGCATCGCCTGACCGCTCAGAAAGCCGGCGCTTCGAGGTCCCGTTCATAGGCCTCGTTGATCAGGACGTGGTCGCCGAGCGCGGCTGCGAGGGGATCGTCGTTGGGACCACAGAAGCCCAGATGCGCGTGCCGCCGCCAGCCTTCGGCGTAGACAAAACGCCTTGACCACGCGCCCACCTCCGCAGCCATGCCTTCCATCGCATGAAGATAACTGTCGAGACCCTGGCTGTGATCGAGCCATTCTTTCTGGCTGCGGTGACAGGCAAGCGCGGCGCGCTTGCGATCAATGACTGACGTGATATCCACGTAAAGGCCGGGCCGGACAACGCGGCGAAGGCCGTCGCGCAGACCGTAGGGCAGTGCATGATAGACGGTGACATTGCCCGCGACGGGCGGCAGCGGCGGATCGGTGACGAAGTTGCGCATACCCCGGAAGAAGGCGGCGCTTACTGCCAGGCGGCAGGCGTTCATGTGGTCTTCCATGTAATCCTCGGGCGACTGGACCAGCACTATCGCGGGCTGCACCGACCGCACCACCCCCGCGACTTTGCGCAATTGGTCGAGGGTATAGAAAATTTCCAGATCATTGACGATGGGCGGGTGCAGTTGCGCGCCGATAGCCGCCGCCGCGTCCTGGGCTTCCAGCCATCGCCGCGCCACGATGGCGTCGTGGTCTTCCGTCGCCGTGCCGCAGGATCCGTTTGCGATGTTCATCACATGCAGTTCATACCCTGCTTCCCGCAGCAGGAGCAGCGCGCCCGCCATCATGAATTCGATGTCATCGGGATGAGCCGCAATCGCCAGAACCTTGCCTTTTGTCATGTCGTATTTCCCCTGCGTTCTTTTTTCTGCGGGAGTATAGCACCGAAGAAAATGCGGATCATTTCTCACTGAGGTGCTCGACCATCCCCTTGATGCCGCCGAGGGTGAGGTCTTCCATATGGAAAAACTCGCGGATGCGGCGGATGGTGTAGTCGCCGTAGGCGGTTTCCCACTGGTCGCAGGGGATGGGATTGAGCCAGCAGGCATGGGGGAAGCGCTCGGCGAGTCGTTTCAGCCAGTAAGTGCTTGGCGGCAGTTCGCGCCCGTCGTAGCGGTGGATCGCCCCGCCGGGATACTCCAGTTCCTCCGGCGCCATCGAGGCGTCGCCCAGGATGACGAGGCGGGTGTCGGGGCGGCGCAGCAGGAGTTGCTCGGTGGGATAGGGATGGGTTCGGCGGTAGTCGCTCCAGATGGTCTCGTAGATCGTGTTGTGGAAATAGAAGGTGCGGAGGTCCTCAAAACGTTCGTGAAGTTTGGTGAAGAGCAGGCGCGTGATCTCGATGTACGGACGCATGGAAGAGCCGCCGTTGTCAATGAGCAGCACAACGCTGATCTTGTCCCGGAGGTCCCGTTCAAACACAAGGTCTATTTCGCCGCCGTTTCGGGCGGTGCGCCGGATCGTCTCGTCGAGATTCAGCACGTCGCGCGGCCCTTCGTTCTTCATGTGCTTCATGGAATCCAGAGCCTGGCGCAGATTCTCGGCGCGGAGTTGATTGCCTTCGGCATAGGCGATGTAGCGGCGTTCGCCGATGACCTTGAGCGCGGACCGGTTCCGCGAGTCGCCCAGCACGCGCACGCCGCGCGACGCGTTGCCGGAGTGCCCGAAGGGCGAATTCCCCCCCGTGCCGATCCATCTGCTGCCCCCGTGGTGCGCCTCCATCTGCTCGCGCAACGTGTCCCAGAAGCGTCGCATCAACTCCTCCGGATCATACTGCCACAAGGCGCGTCGCGCGATATGCCCCTCCGCGATTTGCTGTTCGAGCCATTCCCGGAACTGGCGTGTATCGAAAAGCGCCGGGTCGCCTTCCGCCACGGCTGGAATGTCCACCCCGAAGAAGTACAGCGCAAACGCCCGCTCGAAGGCGTCCATGTGTTCCGCGCGGCGCACGAAGACCAGCCGCATGAACACGAAGAGTTCGTCCAGCGAATGCGCCAGTCCCTTCGCGAGACCCTCATTCAACTCCAGCACCTCGCGTACCCCCGCCGGCACGCCATAGTCCCGCAACAGCGCGACAAAATCCACGAACAGCGCGTTTTGCGGCGGATTCTGTACGGATTCCCGCAACATGCGCAACCTTTCCATGTGCTCCAGAACAAGACAGGCTAAAACCTGTACTCCAGAACCTGTGCGGTAGTTTGCCCGCCGGTTATTTTTTCGCAGTTTCTTCCGGCGTCTTGGTCCAGACACGGAGATTGGCGAATATCCCGGTGTCGTCAAATGAACCCAGGCCAATCCCGCCTTTGATCAGGGTCTTGTCTTCCGCTGTAATGACAGGCTTTTCCATATCGTCGAAAAAGACCTCAATGCGGCCGGTGTCCGTATCGCGCGCGATCCGGACCGTATGGTAATCATCCGTCCAGCGCACGCCTCCGGTGCGCTCTTTCGCGATGGAGACGCGGTCCGCCCCGTTGACAAGAAACACCGAATGCGCATGAGGGTCGGCGGCGGAGGCAAGGTGAACATAGTAGAAATGCGCAGGGTCCTGATAGCCGAAAAAGACGCACAAGTCCCGGTGACCGTATTCGCGCGTGGTGGATTTCATGCGCACCTCCAACACGAAGTCCTGCACTTCAACCCCTTTGGGGCGCGCGATGCTGTAAGGCGAGCGCACCGGCGGACGGTGTTTGCTGTTTTGCTTCAGCGCCAGCGCCGGTTTTCCTTCCTCCTCGACAATGGCCCATGCCTTGGGGTCTGTCATTTCCCAGTGGTCAAGTCCGCGTTCAAAATCATCGGCATAGGCGAGTTGAAACCCTTGCCGTGGTGAGGCGGGCTCTTCATCCGCGCCCGACGTCGCGCCGTAAGCCAAGACCGCGCAACACAACGCGCCCTGCGCCATAATTACGATCATTCTTCGCATTTCCTGGTCCTCCTCGCCACGGGTTTTCAGGGCCTCGCCCCTGCCACTGTGGAACGACGTAGGTATAGGAAAGCACCTCCGTGCTTCCGGCAGCCCGGCCCCTGCCATGGTGGAACGACGGCGGCACAACACTGAATCCGCCAGCCCGGTTTCCAACGTTCCCTATACCATAGGCATCGCCCGCGGAAAAGACAAACAGAATACATCCGCCATCAGTGCCGTCCAAAATATTCTTAGCGTTGAAACAGCCTTCGATCATATTGGCCTTCCCCCTCACCCCACCCCTCTCCCAGAGGGAGAGGGCGTTTGCCGCGCAACCAGAGGAATGTTGTTTCTCCCTCTCCCTCTGGGAGAGGGGTGGGGTGAGGGGGAACAAAACCACCCGTTTTCACAGCCGACTGTGCGCTGTCCTCCGGGAGAGGGGTGGGGTGAGGGGGAACAAAACAGAACACCTTGGTACCCGCGTCAACGATGCCTCAGGAATCCCACGGAGAGATTCGCGTACAGGATAAGCCCGCCACATTATCTTGATTCAACAGGATTTTCCAAGGGTTTGGGCATGGTCTTTCATCTCCTTGATAATCTGTTTCGGACAGCACTGATTTGCCATTCGGCGATCAGCAGGACGAAAACCGCCCCGACGCCGACCCTGTAGATGATGCGGCAGGGTTTGTAATAGACCTGTCGGTACTCCCGAACACCCCACCCCAGCAATTTTTTCGGGAAGGATCCGCGCTCCGGTAGTTCCGAAAGACCGGCAAAGGCTTTTCCCATGTGGTCCAGCAGTTGATCGGCTTTTTCCGGTGCGTCATTTTGCGCCACGTAGTCATGGATTTTTTCCAGATCGCGCGCCGCGTCATCCGTCAGCAGCACTGCAAGGGGCATCAGGGAGTGTCCCCGCGCTGGCGCAGGCGTTCAAGCACATCGCCCGCGGGCGTTGCCTTGCCATCCTCGATTTGCCTGTTGCCGAGCGCCGGTATTCTCAGGAGCGCCATCGTCTCCTGGTCCCGCTCGTATGATGCAATGTCCTGAATGACCGCCTTGGCATGGCCGTTTTATGTAATGATCAGCGGTTCGCCCTGCTCCCCCAAGCGCCGCACGATCTCGGGGGCATGCGCCTTCAGATAACTGATGGGCTTGATCTGTCTGCTGAGTTTCATGGTCTGATTCCGGTGAATTGACGATGACTGAATATGGAACCGAAAACAGTTCGTCTGTCAACCCCGCGAAATCAGCCCAAATAATGCCGGTCCGCAGATGTTTTGTCGTGCGGCCTTACGGGCGATGACAATCAGCCAGGAATTCATCCGCCGTGGCGGGTGGTTATTCTTGGTATGCATCTATTTGCTATAGTATGTGCTCCCCGGAGTTGCGGCGCGCCCAGGCACGCCGGTAGCGTTTTTCCGACGAAGAGGAGATGGAAACCATGCGTAGTGATGTGTTCAAGAAGGGGTTCGAGCGTGCGCCGCACCGGTCGCTGTTGTGGGCAACGGGCCGCATCCGTTCGCAGGAGGATTTCAACAAGCCGTTCATCGGCGTGTGCAACAGTTTTGTGGAGATCATCCCCGGCCATGTGCACCTGAATGAACTGGGGGAACTGGCCAAGGAGGCGATCATCGAGGCGGGCGGCATCCCCTTCGAGTTCAACACCATCGGCGTGGACGACGGCATCGCGATGGGCCACGCGGGCATGAAGTACAGCCTGCCCTCGCGCGAACTGATCGCGGACAGCGTGGAGACGATGGTGAAGGCGCACCCCTTCGACGGGATGATCTGCATCCCGAATTGCGATAAGATCGTGCCGGGCATGCTCATGGGCGCGATGCGCTGCAACATTCCCACGATTTTCGTGTCCGGCGGGCCGATGGCCGCGGGCAAGGTGGTGAACGGCAAGGCCACCGACCTGATCACCGTCTTCGAGGGTGTCGGCGCATACAAAGAAGGCAAGATGACCGAGGAAGAACTACAGGACCTGGAGCGTAACGCCTGTCCGGGCTGCGGTTCCTGCTCAGGCATGTTTACGGCCAACTCGATGAACTGCCTGTGCGAGGCGCTGGGCATGGCGTTGCCCGGCAACGGCACCGTGCTCGCCAAGACGCCGGAACGCCGCGAACTGGTCAAGGCCGCCGCGCGCCAACTCCTCAAGTTGATCGAAGCGGACCTCAAACCGCGCGACATCGTCACACCGAAGTCCATTGACAACGCGTTCGCACTCGACATGGCGATGGGCGGATCCACCAACACCGTCCTGCACACGATCGCCATCGCGCATGAAGCGGAAGTGGACTATCCCCTGGAACGGCTCAACGAAGTGTCCGCGCGTGTGCCGAACATCTGCAAGGTGTCGCCTTCTTCCAACTGGCACATGGAGGACGTGCACCGCGCGGGGGGCATCAGCGCCATCCTCGGCGAACTCGCGCAGCGCCCCGGCATCCTGCATCTCGATTGCCCGACCGTCACCCTCAAGAGCATCGGGGAGAATATCGCGGGCGCGCGGTCGAAAGACCATGAAGTCATCAAGACCATCGAAAACCCGTACAGTCCGACTGGCGGCCTCGCTATTCTCTTCGGCAACATCGCGCCGCTCGGCGCGGTGGTAAAGGAAGCGGGCGTCGAAAAGGACATCCTGCGTCACACCGGCCCGGCGGTCATTTTCGAGAGCGAAGAGGAGGCCATGAAGGGCATCCTCACCGGCAAAGTGAAGGCGGGCGACGTCGTGGTCCTGCGCTACGAAGGTCCCAAGGGCGGCCCCGGCATGCGCGAGATGCTTGCGCCCACCTCCGCCGTCATGGGGCGCGGCCTGGGATCCAGCGTCAGCCTCATCACCGACGGGCGTTTTTCCGGCGGGACCCGCGGCGCATGCATCGGCCACGTCAGCCCCGAAGCCGCCCAGGGTGGCCCCATCGCGCTGCTGCGCCCCGGCGACATCATCGAGATTGACATCCCCGCGCGCACCCTCAACGTCCGCCTCAGCGATGCCGAACTCGAAGCGCGCCGCCGCGAACTGCCGCCGCCCCCCGACCGCAAACTCACCGGCTGGCTCAAACGCTACCAGCGCATGGTCACCAGCGCCCACACCGGCGCCATTCTCGACTGAAAAGACACGAATCGCTGGCGACGCGACGGCCAACCCGACGCACGGGAATATTTCCGGCCCCCTTACTGTCACAAGATGCCTGGACAATCTGTGATCCAACATGAAAAGAAAAGGCGTGCTGGGCCAGAACGAGGGTCTGGCCGGTTGGGATGCCGTCCAGGCGATTCTTGTTGATCTGCGACCTGTAGATATACGACGGGCGGCGCTACGGTTGGCGGCGCGCTTCGGCATCCATGCCTATGACGCCTGTTTTCTGGAATGCGCTTTGGGGTTGCGGGTCCCGATTCTAACGCTCGACAAACAGATGAAGCGCGTAGCCCGGCAACTTGGCATTCCCGTCTTGGCGTGGGAAAAATGAAGCGATATACGTATTCGCAGGCGCGGCATCGGCTTTCGGAAGTTCTCGATACGGCGAGAAAGGAAGATGTGATTATTACGAGGCGCGGCGGCGAGGCGTTCCGGGTGACCCGGAGGACCGCCCCCAAGTCGCCCTTCGACGTCCCCTGCATAAGAACCAAAGCGACAACGCATGACATCCTGCAAGCCGTCAAGCAGTCCAGACGACAAACACGCTAAACCACCCGCAAGACGGCGCGATTGACAGGGAACAACTCTTTGGCCTGTGGTCAGGCAATGTATTCATGGGAAAATTTGTCGTCCACACGATACGCCTTGCGTAACCTTGCAGCCACATGGCCAAATTGAATGGACGCGATGTCGTGCTGTCCCTTCGGTCCTTTTTGTCCTTTTGGTCCTTGCCGTGCCTTGAATGCTTTTTTCTGTCGCATCCCCTCACTCAATTTCCGGCAACAACGCAATAAACTCCCGCCAATCCGTGAAGGTGTGGTCGGCCTGTGTGCTGCCGAGGAAACGGTCGTTGACCCCTGCGAAAAGGGCGGCTTTCGCGCCCACATTACGCGCACCGACGATGTCGGTGGGTTCGAGGTCGCCGATGTGGAACAATTCCTCCGGGGCCACGCCCAGCGCCCTGGCGGTCTCCGCGAACATCGGGGGCTGGGGCTTGGCCACGCCAACCTCGTCGGAAAAGGTGAGCGCCACAAAATGTTCCGTGAACTGGTGGCGGTCCATGAGTACGCGCAAAGACGCGCCCGGGCTGATGCCCGTATCGGAGATAAGGCCGACGGGATAGCGTTGCGCTGCGGCGCGCACCGCATCGAGCGCATAATCAATCGGTTCCGGGGGATAGTCCAGAATGGCGGTGGCGAAGAGATGCGTCAATTCGTCGGCGACCTCAGGATGCAGCGGCGCGCACAGCCGTTCAAAAGTCATGCGTACCCCGTCTTCAGGCCGGAGCGTGCGCTGATCCTCCAGATGCGAACGATAGAATTCCCGGAAAGTTTCCTGGAGGGCCGCCCTTGCAGCCTCTTCACTCGCGCCGGCGGCGCGCATCACCGCCTCGAGGCGGATCCGCTGCCGTTCCTCGGACCGCGCGTCGCGGAACAAAGTGCCCCAGAAATCAAAGGTGATCGCCCGAACAGGCATGGTGTTTCCCTGCTTGTTTTCGATATTGCTTCGTTACCGTCATTCCGGATAATGCCGCAAGGGGATCGCTGCCAATGTCGCCAACCCCACTATCATCAAGACATACAACACTGCCGTGATTAAGAAATGCAACCAGGCGTTCCTGCCCCGCCTGCCGAACGCGCCACGATAGACGTGGACATGGCATCCGAACGCGACCAGACCAACGATCGTTCTGGCCGCCGAATCGCGGCGCCGTCAACGTCAGCAAAGCCGCCCATATGACTCCGGCCGGCGGAAACACCGCCATCCAATGCACGGCTTGGACCGGCGTGGCCGCGGTGACCACGGAGAAATAATACATGATCAGCGTGCCGCAGCATTCCACGGTCGGCATTGGCCATCCGGATCGCCAGTAGTATGTAAAGGTGTAATACCACCCCAGGCTGAATCCGAGGAGCAGCCAGAGGACAATGACGCTTAACCCGTCAAGAAGTCTCTTTCGGCGGACAGACGACATGGCCAAGAGCATACTTGCCGCCGACGCGGGATGCAAAGGGTCCGCCGATAACGGCAGACACGGTCCCGGCCGGGTTTGCGCGGTACCGCCTGTTTTGTTAAGGTGGCCGACGGGAAAGTGAATATGTCATCTGATATCGCCGAGAAGAACGACAAGTGGGGCCGCCCAAATGCCGAAGATGCGCCGCCGATCACCTCCGTGTCAAACCGGGCGCGGACGCGCCGGATGGCGCTGCCGGGGATAATCGCGCTGGCCGCGGTGCTGCGTCTGTATGGACTTGCCGACCAGAGCATATGGTACGACGAGGGTTTCACGCTGCTGTACGCGCAAACGGTGGACTGCTCGTTCGCCTTTTTCAGCAAGGATGTCACCAGCGACGCCCCCCTGCCCGCCGTATTGCTGGCGGGCTGGGAGAAGATCGCGGATGCGCTTCCCTGGCTGCGCCACGGCGCGAAATCCTTTGATTTCTGGCTGCGCCTGCTGCCGTTTTTCTGGTCCGTGGTCGGCGTTGGCCTTGTGTACGCCGTGTGCCGCCTGCTCTTCGCCGGCGATGATGTCGCCCTGTTGGCGGCGCTGCTCTGCGCGATCAGCCCGTTTCAGGTCTATTACGCGCAGGAACTGAAACCATATTCGCTCCTGTTTTTCCTGTCCATGGCCGGGCTGTACTGCACACTCCGCGCGCTACAAGAGGGAAGAATGCGGCATTGGGTCGGCGTGACCGTCCTGCTGCCCCTGGCGTTCTACAGCCATTTCACCGGCGTTTGGACCATCGCCCTGTGCAATGTGTACGTGTTCGTCGCATATTGGCGCGAACGCCCCGTGCTTGCGCGGTGGTTTCTCTGCCAGAGCGTCGCTTTCGCATTGTGTCTGCCCATCATCTACATGGCGTTTCAAGTCAGTCGGATCTACGAGAACATTACGACCGTGTACACAAGCCGTCCCACCTTCCTGCACGGCCTGCTTTCGTTCAAGACGTTCTTTGCCGGATACGGCGCGCACGCGCTGATCTATCGTCCGCTGTTTGCGCTGGCGGCGGCATTGTTCCTCTGGGAAGTGGCGCGAAGCGCCCGAAATCCGCGACATCTTTTCGTTCCTGTCCTCTTCGTCATCATCCCCATTCTGGCGAATATCATCATATGGCGCACACGCCATTTCCCCATATATGAGCACCGGCTGTTCATTTTCTCTTCCGGCATCGCCTATGGCGCCGTGGGGCTGGGCGTCATGAGCCTGCCCCGGCGGATTGCCTGGGCGGCGGGCATTGCGCTGGTCGCACTGATGGCCGCCATGCTGCCGGACTATTACCGGCAACACCTGCACCCGCTGGAGTCGCACCGCATGGGCGTGCGCTACAAGGTGGACAACCGCGCCGCCGCCGCCTTTCTCTCCGCGCATCTGGAGCCGGGCGATGTGGTCGCGCATGCAAGTCATTTCACCCTGTTTCCGTTCCGCCATTACCAGCGCGACCGCGCGGTGCGCGATTTCTTCATGTGCGTGGACGCCGGTGAGGTGACGGGCGCTATCAATGCTTATCCAAATCTGGCTTTATGGAAACATTATGATTTTCTGCCCACGATGGCGGAAGAGGGCATCGGCGGCGCGCGGCGCGTCTGGTATGTGGAATCCTGGTGGGAGCCGTTCGACATTTCCCCGCACGTATTCGACAAACGCCGATGGCTGGACGCCCGTTATGCGCGAAAAGGTGAATGGCCGTTCTTCGGCATTGTCATCTATCTTTACGAAGCGGACGGCGAGGACGTCGCCGGAGGAGGTGTGGCCACATGATGCCTCCCGAATCCCGAAGGTCCGCACCGCGGAATCCAATACGATCAGTAATATTTAACGTGTTACATAAACTTATGTTTGTGTCGGGTTCCACTCAGAACTGAAGTTCCGTCTCAAGGAAAACGTAGTAGACATGTTTGCTGCCGGCCGGATCAAAGGCTTCCAATCCGTTGAGCGCGATGGGAGCGCCCATGTTAATGGGGTCGCGCACCCATAGTTTGGCGAAGCCGGCGCGGAACGCCAGGTCCTCGGTGTATCGGTATTCGCCATAAAGGCCCAACTCCCATGCGCCAACGCCCCGGCGTTTTGTCGGCGTGCGGTCCGGCTGGAAGCACGCGCCGACCAGTTGCAGGTCTATGCTTTCATGCGGAGACAGGTCCAGCCCGGCCCGATAGATGTAAGCGTTGCTCAGTTCCGTGTTTTCCAGAAATTCACTGTACTCCCAGTTCGAGAACAGGCGATTGAAGGCCAGGTCGGGACGCCCCAGGAAATCCTTGCCCGTATTGATGAAGCAGGCAAAGCCAACGAACGGACGAAGCGCAACAGGTTCCCATTCAAAGGTATAACCCAGCGTGACGTTTGCCCCGAAATTGGTGCTGTAATCCTCGTCGCCGCTCAACACATACTTGGCGCTGCCGAACTGGAACGCCGCTTCCGCGTCGAAATCAAAACCGCCGAATGCGCCCGCGCCGCGCAGGCCGATGGTGTGGATATCGGCGCGCTTGAACTGGAGGCCGTTCAACAGGTACGCGCCGATCACCGGTCCCGGAACCAGGCTGGTGCCATCCTCACGCAAGTAGAGCCAGTAAGCATCCAACTCGACATTCTCAATCATGGTCAGCGTGGCATAGATGCCGTAGAGATCCACGTCCCCGTCGCCGAAATCCTGAAAAGTCTCCGCCAGTTTGGCCCAGAAGGCATGCACGCGGAAATAGTCTTCCATCACGTAACCGAGTTTCACTGCATCGAACGACAGGCCGGTGAAGATGCTTGATGCGTCGTTCACGCCCAGCAGCCACTGGCTGCCGAAGGCAAGTTCCTGACGCCCCACCTTCAGTTGCAGGCCCGTGCCCCACATGTTTGTCGCTTCCACAAATGCCTGGTAGATTTCCACGTCGTCAACACTGGCTGCCCGCGCATCGAGGCCCGTGAAATAATCCGATCTGAAATCCTCGCCCCAGTTGTCATAACTGTCGAGTTCGAGGAACGCCGTCACGCTCTCCGTGAAATCCGCCTTCACATGCAATCGGGTCCTTTGCTCCACAAACGCGGCGTCAAGGGCTTCGCCCCTGTTCCCGTCATACCAGTTGCCGCGAATCCGGATTGAACCACCCACCTGCACGGACTGCAATTCCGCATGGGCGACAACACCCAAGCCCGCCAGCAGCATCGCTCCTGCGCACACCCACATTAAACGCATCTTTCCGGCCCTCCTGACGTTGCTCTCCACATACTGCAAAACATCCTCCCAGTGAAAACGTTTTGCGGGACAGACAAGATCCACAAAGAATCATTCCACACCATCTCTGCCTTCTTTTTCAAACCAACAGGAATGAGCAACCTTTGTGCCAAAAATAACCAGACCTGGGCATTCAAGCCGGATTCGTCATGAAGGAAATTTGTTGGAAATCCATGCAAGCAATTGTGAGGCAGGAGGTTATGTCTTATGCAACAACCTGTAAATGAATGGCGGAAACCATTCGGGTGGCCATCATTGATCGCAATCTGGCTTTCATCGGCAGGATTAAAGGCCTACCATGCCGTAGTTTCCTGGTCAGAAAGATCACCGCGATGTCGCTTCTTTCAGGACGCCGCGACAGTCCCCTTGCGTTCAGGAGTACAGGCTTCAGCCTGTCCTGACGGATCGTTCTGGAGTACAGGCCTTAGCCTGTCAGAGCCATGCGGGCTTCCCGCGGCCGAAATCCCGGCGACAGTGGGCGCCATCAAGTATTTGTCGCACCCAATTGACATGATCAAAAGAAAGCACGCCCCTTGGATGCTTCATCCCCAGGGGCGCGCGCGATGACCAAATAATGCGCCGCAGGGCGCGCTTAGAACTTGATCTCGGTTTCGAGATAGGAATAATACAGGTGCTCGCTGCCGCGCGGATTGAAGGCGGCCTGACCGTTCAGCACAAGCGGATAGCCGCGCTGAATGCCGTCCTGCACCCACATTTTGGCGAAGCCGGCGCGGAAGGCCAAGTCTTCGGTGTAGCGGTATTCGCCGTGAATGCCCATTTCCCAAGCCGCCGTCTTGTCACGGCGCAGCGGCTGCTCTGCACGGATGTAGGTGCCGACCAGCCTCAGGTCAATGCTCTCATGAGGCGAAAAATCAACACCAAGCCGCGGGATGTAGGCATTGCTCAACGTGGTGTGGTCAATGAACTCGCTGTATTCCCAGTTCGAGAACAGGCGGTTGAAGCCCGCGTCGGGACGTCCGAAGAAATCCTTGCCGCAGTCAATGAAGCAGGCAAAGCCCGCAAACGGACGCAGCGACATCGGGTCCAGGTCCACTGTGTAGCCCACTTCCACGTTCGAGCCGAAGTTGGTGCTCAAGCGGGACTTGTCGTCGCCGAACTGAAACGCCGCTTCCGCCTCGAAGTCAATCCCGATCACTTCACCGCCGGCGCGCACGCCAATGGTGTGGACATTGTCCGCTTTGCCGGGATAATTGAGGTCGTTGCGGAGATACAGATAATAGGCGTCAATCTCGACGTTTTCGATCATGGTCAGCGTGGCATAGACACCGTACAGGTCAATGTCACTGTGAAGTATGTCGCCGAAACTCTCGGCCAGTTTCGCCCAGAACACATGGGCGCGGAAGTAATCTTCCATCACGTAGCCGATCTTAATGGCGTCGAAAGACAGGCCGCGGAACAGTTGTGACTTGTCATTGACACCCACCAGCCACTGGCTGCCCAACGCGATTTCCTGGCGACCGACCTTCAGTTCCAGACCGGTGCCCCACATGTTTTTCGCCTCGACATAGGCCTGGTAGATTTCCACGTCGTCCACGCTGGCCGCGCGCGCATCCACGCCGGTCACGTAGTTCGACCTGAAATCCTCGCCCCAGATGTCGTAACTGTCGAGTTCGATGAACGCCGTGACGTCATCCGTAAAATCAGCCTTCACGTTCAACCGCGTCCGCTGCTCCACGAACGAAATGTCATTTCGCTTCGTGTCGTCGCCGACATAGTAGTTCCCGCGGATACGGATTTGGCCGCCCACCTGCACCGATTGCAGTTCAGCGTACGCCACCGTTCCCATGGCCGCAATCAGGGCCGTGATCATCATCACCTTGACTATACGCATCGTGCGCATTCTCCTTTTTGGTTTCAAACTTCAGTCACTTATTCGCCGCCTCCCCTTTCGGGGCGACCTCTCCCTGCGAAGCATCCCATCGCTTCGCACGTGACTTCCGTTCCGTTTCTCAACTCCGCTCAAAATATTCCCTGGTCTGTGCCCGGAAGGTCGCCTTGGCAGTGCCTTGCATCCCTCCTCTCGCTTCCGGATTCGCAGGCCCACTTACATGGGATTTTACTCCCCAGTTCTTCCAAATGCGAATTTTTCCTCGCGGAACTCTCCCCATCACTTGTGGGCGTTCCTCAACCATCTTGGGGAAGTATAGCAAATGACTGATGCCCAGTCAACCCTTTTGACCGCATTATTTGGCAAATTTTTTTGCCGCCCCACAACATGTGGGGCTCTGCACAATTTGCCCTGCCATACGTCGCGCCGCCCTGTGCAGCACCATTCTCTGTCATCTGTCGCCTTTGAATGCCTCTCATGGTATCGCCCGCCTTTCCAGGAAGATAAACACCGGAACACAGCCGTTTATTCGCCGTTGGCGCGAAAAGCGTCCATATACAAAAATGTTATTTTATGATTATACTTAAATATCTTTACTGTTCTCTACAAACATTCCGATGAAATCCTCCGGTTTTTTCCCCGGATACGCGCGTCGGTTGAAGACCGCGACGAGATCGCAGTAATCCTGCTGATGACGGCTGTCTTCGAGATAGAGATCGTACAGGGGTTGGGTGTGCGCCACGCCGTCGCGGTGGCGTGGGCAGTCCACGTCGCTGTGGAGGGTGAATGCTTTGAACGCGCCGTCACGTGTTTCCCGCAACTTGAACGGATAAAGGCGGCAGAGGATGGGCCTGGCCTCGTAGATGCGGCACCGGCGGGTGCGCATGTCGAGAAAGACGCATTTCGTGTCGCGGCGCAGGGCCATCATATAGCGTTCCTTGCCGACGCGGAGCCATGTGGGGTCACTCTTCTCCACCCCCGTGATCTCATCGGGTTGCAGGAACTCCAGAAAGCGGTACGGATTCTCGCCGGTTTCCCGCACAATGCGGATGACATCATAGGGCGTCGGCAGGCAAATCACATCGGTGCAGCAATGCAGGCAGTGATGACAACAAAAACGGACAGTGTGTTTTCCCATGGTCTATCCTTGCAACGGCTTCGTTTGAGGGAAGCCTTATACACCACGTCGGCGCTGAAAATCACATCAGAGGGAGGTCCTCAAGGCGCTACACCCTGCACAATTTCAACAAAGAGGCAACCCATGGGCGCTTTTTGGGATAATAAAAAGATGATGGAGGAATATTGTGTGCGGGTCCGCCGTCTCGCGGCGGTGCTTCGGTGCCGCCAGGCCGGCACACCTTGGAAATGTTAAAGGAGAAACGCATGATAAAGTCATTCGCGGGCGCCGGTGCGGCGCTTTTCACCTCGATGGCGCTTGTGATGCTGACCGGATGTCCCCCAACGCCGCCGCCCCCGCGTATCGCCCCCGAGGCCGATTTCAGCGCTTATCCCCTGAACGGCTACGCGCCGTTGACCGTGCGATTCGCGGATGCTTCTGCGCCGGGCAGCGCTCCGGTCGCCGCGTGGATTTGGCGCGCAGGCGATGGGACAATCCTCCAAACACAACACCCCATTCATGTTTACAGTCAACCCGGCATTTACACGGTCAGCCTGGAGGTAATCAGCGCCCACGGTTCAGGAAGGGCGGAAAAAAAAGCCTATATCACCGTGATGGAGAAAGTGGCGCCTGTGGCCGATTTCACCGCCGGAGCGGCCACGGAAGCGGACTGCGTTGATGAACCCGATGACCCCGTCGGCGAAGGAGAAGGCGAAGGCGAAGGCGAAGAGGAAGGCGAGGGAGAAAGCAACGGCGATAACGAAAGCGCCGCGCCGGAAACGCCGACAGAAAAAATGCTGACGGCGACCGAAGCGGATACGGAAGACGATGAAATCCTGCGCGATTATCCGAAATTCACGGTGAAGTTTCTGGACCTGTCCGCGCCCGGCACCGCGCCGATCACATACTGGGAATGGAACTTCGGCGACGGTATCATCAGCACGCGGCGCAATCCGTGTCACACCTACACGACCCCCGGCATTTATTCCGTCTCGTTGCGCGTGAAAAGCAAGCACGGCGACAACACGCTGGTCAAAACAGGCCTGGTCGAAATCCTTGCCAAAATCCCGCCGGTAGCCCGTTTTTCCGCTGCACCCACCGACGGCCTTGTGCCGTTGCGGGTCACGTTCACGGACCAATCGGACCCCGGCAACGCGCCGGACCTGACCTGGCATTGGGATTTCGGCGACGGCGGCACAAGCCAGGATCACAGTCCTACGCACACCTATACGCGCCCCGGACTTTTCAGCGTGACGCTTACTGTGAGCGGCGAATTCGGTTCGGACGCTGTCACCAAAGCGGATCTGATTCACGCGCTGCGCGACAAGGTGACCGTAGGCGGCGCAGCCGCCGATGCGGCCAACGCCATTGTGGCGCTGCCAGCCGGCGGCATGGCGCTCGCCGGTTTCACGCAGTCCCAGGGCGCGGGCGGGCGCGACATGGCGCTGGCAAGGATCAGGCCCGACGGCGAACTCGCGTGGCTGCGCACTTTCGGCGGCGCAGGCGACGACTACGCCAACGCGCTCGCGCAAACCAGCGACGGCGGCTTTGCAGTCGCCGGCGCCATCGGCACCGAAACCGGCGTGGATGCGCATCTCGTGCGGACCGATGCCGACGGCCAGCGCCTGTGGAGCCGCACCTTCGGGCGCGAAGCCGAGAACGTCGCGAATGCCGTGGTCGCCACGGCGGACGGCGGACTGGCGGTTGCCGTAACCGCGGTGGACCCCCTGAATCTCTCAACGATTATCCTGTATAAGTTCGATGCGGACGGCGGATTGCTCTGGTCCCGGTCCATCGGCGGCGATGCATCCATGCGCGTGAATGCCATGGTGGAAACCGCCGACGGGCTGGCGCTCGCCGGGGCGGTGGACGCCGCAGTGAGCGAGCGCGGCTGGGACATGCTGTTGGCAAAGACAAACCGCAGCGGCATCGTGCAATGGACCCGCACCTACGGCGGTTGGGGCGACGACGCGGCGCGCGCCCTGGCGCAGGGCGACGACGGCGGCTTCCTGCTCGCCGGCTGGTCCGCCGATGGCGCTCCCGCAGACGTCTATCTGGTGCGTGTGGCAGCCAACGGCGACCTATTGTGGGAACAGCGCTACGGCGGCCCTCTGGATGACCGCGCAAACGCCGCTGTGGCGATCGAAGACGGCGGATTCGTCGTGGCGGGGAGCACCGCATCCTATGGCGCAGGGCTGTTGGACATGTACCTGCTGCGCCTGGATGCGCTCGGCATGCCCGTGTGGACCGGCGAGGACGCCGAAGGCGCCCCGCATTGGGGCATCGCACACGGCGGCGCGCGCGCCGACGTTGCCAACGCCGTGGCGCGAAACGCCACAGGCGCACTTCTTTTCGCCGGATACACCGAATCGTTCGGCGCGGGCGGTCGCGACATGTATGTCATCAAGACCGACGAGACCGGCGCGATCCGCCATTTTACGGATGAAGAATAAGTGAAATGCGGAATGCGGAGTGCGGAATGCGGAATGCCTGGGCTGCTTCCGCCTCCAACCAGCACGATGCGTCTGGAAAGTCCTTTGAGTTCTTCAAATCCGATTGGTCCGGCAAGTTCCAAAAGTCCAACTGGTCCGACCCGTCCGACTGCTCCAGTAAACTTTTTGGAAACGCCAACGCCCAGCCAGTGCTGTTCCCGCGTTTTCCCCGATCCCGGCGGGTCTTGCCACCGATCTCCCCACCTCATGAACACAACGTTCCCGCCGCTGCTCACATCGCCGGTCGCGGCCACGTTTTGCCACCGATCTCCCCACCTCATGAACACAACTTCAGTTTCCCATCACCGATTCCGCACTCCGCGTTCCACATTCCGCATTCCATTTGTGCCTGGCGATTCCAGTGACATACAATCCTGCCGAGATGAATAACTGGCCATTCCGGGAAAATGCCCTGTGGGGGATGATCTTTTTTCTGGCGGCGTTCCTGCCGGGTGTCGCCGTTTCGGCGCAATATCCGCCGATCGCCATCGAAATCAGCGCGGAACACCCCCTCCTCATCTTTCATTGCGCGGCGGAACCCGCCGCGCTGCCTGAACAGCACGCCGATCGTATTATGGCAGCATGGCGCGCCATGCCCGATGCCGTGCGCCCCTACGCCGTGATGCAGGCCGATGCGCCGCGCGGCGACCGTCACGCCTATTACCAGGCAATGCTGCCCCCCTTACAGGAGGCAAACGTGCCGGTGGTGCTGCGGATTGCGGGCGACGATCCGCGCCGTCGCTGCGCCGTGTCGCAGGTGGAGGCGCTGCTGCGCGCCTTCACCACGGTCAAGGGCGTCGAGGCGACCGACCTGCCGCTGAACGTCTATGACCCGCTGGCAGTGGACGAGGAGGGCGTGTCGCTGCTGGCGCGGTGGCTCGTCGGCGCTTTGGAGACTGCCGCACGTTACGGCCGCTTCCTGCACCTGCCCCTGGGCGACGTGGCCTGGCTGCGGCTCATGGCGAACCCGGACTACGCGCCGGTGCTCGCCAAGATGCGCGAGTGCCAGTTCTACGTCATCCCTTCCTGCCTCCATCGCGGTCCCGGCACGGCGGCGCAGACCGCCGCCGTGATGGGCCTGTGGCTGGAGGGCTGCGCCGCGCAATGGGGGATTGCGGCGGATTCGCGCTGGTACGCTGACGCCCGGTTCATCGCCCCCAACCTTTTCGGCGCGCCCGCCAATCCCGCCAAAATCCCCAGCGCACTCTACCGCGCCATGATCCTGAACGGCGCGATGGCCGGCGCGGCGGTCTATGCCTTCTCGCCGGACGACGACCTCTGGTTTGGTACGCAGCGCCGGCATTGGGACGCCGCAATCCTGCCCACCATGACGGAACTGATCGCGGGCGGACTGATCGCGCGCAAGGATTTTGTGGAGAAGAAGGCACAGGTCGCCTATCAACTTGGGGCTGCCGCCAATCCCAGGGATTTTCACCGGAATCTCCGCGACCTCGACGCCACGCTGGACGAAGGACTGCTGATGCAGGCGGCCTATGGCGTGGAACGGCCCGGGCACATCACCGAACTGGTGCTCAATCGCGGCGATTTATACCGGATTCCCATCCTTTCGCCCTATGCGCCGCAGGATACCCTGGGCGGATTCGCCCTGCTGGTGCAGCCCGGCGCGGCGGACTCGGTCCAAGGCTGGGCGCGGCTCCTCGATCCCTACCGCAGCCCCGACGGCGGGGGCGACGCCTTCATCAGCGTTGTCGGGCGCGGCATCTTCGTCATGCACACCCGCGAGAACACGCTGGCCGCCCAACGCTTCGCCCTGAACGCCGCGCCCGCCCCCGTGCGCCGTTTCACCGCCCGCCGCGAAGGCGAAAACGTCGAGTTGACATGGCCCTTCCGCGAGGGCGATGTATCCTACACCGTACTGCGACGCATTCCCCCCAATCCGCAATACATTCCGATTGCCGTGGGCCTGCTCGAGCGGCGCTATGTGGACCCCGCCCCGCCCCCCGACCAGACGCTCGCCTACGCCGTCACCGCGCTCACCAATGAAACCGAACCCTTCGAGGGCATGCTTCACTACGGCGAACATCTCCTCTTGAGCGTGGTGGAGAGCCGCATCGCCGAGGAAGCCATCCTCAGCCCGCTCCTGCCCGCCGTGCAGAGCGCGCCCATCCCTGAATCCCCCGCGCCCCCGGAAGAAGCCAGGCCATGGTGGCCCGACTACGACGGCCTCGACGATACCCAGCAGGCCGCCGCGCGCGCCATCGTCGAGCGCATCGAACTGTGGGAACGCGCCTTCCAGGCCGCCGACCTCGACGGCGTCATGGACCTCTACGCCACCGACTACGAAGACGCCCAAGGCTGGGGCTTCCAATACGTCCGCCGCGCCTACCAGTGGTTCTTCGAACGCTGCCGCACCCCCCGCATGCATCGCCAGATTCGCCGCTGGAACTTCGACCCCTACGCCGCCACCCGCGAAGTCAACCTCCTCCTCTACTGCGCCCTCACCGGCATCGCCTGGAGCGACCCCGCCGGCCGCATCGCCGACCAGATCATCACCATCCCCCGCACCGAAAGCGCTGAAGCCTGGATCACCTTCACCGACAAAGACGGCGTCTGGCGCATCCAGCGCACCAACCCCGCCGTCCCCAACTTCCGCGACCTCCTCTCCTATGCCGCCGGCCCCTACGACGACCTCGCCCCCGGCCCCGACCGACTCGCCGGTCCATGATTCGTTGCGCCCCGTCTTCCTCCTTATGCTTTCACGCACCACCGTGGCGCTCCCGCGCCGCACAATCGTTGCGACCAGGCTCCCGCGGGTGTGCCACGCATACGACCGCAGATTTCCTCCCTGTTCTGGGTCCGCACACAATGGAGCCCCTTGGTGGGTGTTGCGCGCCGTTCCTCTGATCGCAAAGATGAAATCTCCCGATGGGAACCTTGGAACCACGGAACACCCGGAATGCACGGAATTGTTTTCCCTTCCGTGTGCTCCGTAACCTCCGTGGTTCAATCTGTTCTCTCGGCCATTTTTTCTTTTCGGACAGGATGTATAAGATTCTCAGGATAGCCTCCAGGCAATGGGTTGCTCGTCTTGTTCGTTTCCCGTGATGCCGGCGAGGACCACGGGGTCGCGGTCGGGATGGCAAGCACAACGGGGAAACCAACGCGGCAAGATGCCGCGCCTACGTTTGGATCCGTGCGGTCGCCATGCGTTGCGTGGTTTCGCCTGCGGCGGAGGCTAAGGCGGACACGCAGGCGACTGGCGATAACAAGGCGGCCTTGGCGCTGATCAACGCGCGGGGCCGTCAACGCCGGCGGCGAGGGCTGCGGCGGCGGTGCGGCGTTCGGCGTGAATGACCATGAAACTGCCGCCGATGAGGAGGGCGGCGCCCATCCATTGGACCCAGATCATGTGTTCGTCGGGCCAGAGGAAGAGGGCCATGAGGTGGGTGAGCAGGGGGTTGAGCATGATGATGCTGGCGCAGAAGGCCGCGCCGAGGTGTTTTTGCGCGTAGAGGAAGGTGCAGTGGGCCGCCGCGATGGGCACGGTGCCGGAGAGGAGCGCGAGGGCGTCGGTTCCGTGTCCGGCGGTGATCAGGGTGCCGGGGTTGCCGGCGATGGCCGACAGCGCCGCGAAATAGAGGGTCGTATAGACCGCCACCACGGTGAAGATCGGGACGGGGTGAATGTCGGCCACGGCGTGTTTGCCCCACACGGCATAGACCGACCACGACACGGCCACATAGAACAGCAGCGCCGCTGCGAAGTTGACTTGGGGAATCAGCGGGGCGGACGGGTCGTCCATCAGCACGCCCGCCACGCCGATCAGACCCAGGAAGGCCCCGATGAGGAACAACCGACTCCGAATCACCGCGCGTTCTTCCTTGAACAGCAGGTAACTGAAGATGATGATGAAGGGAATCTGCAATTTGCTCATCAACTGGGCGGTGGTCGCGGTGGTGTGGTAAATCGCGACGGTCCACGCGGTCTGCATGGTGGCGTTCACCAGCGCAAGGCCGATGGTGGGGCGGGGCCTGCGCAGCGCGCGCAGGAGGTCCGCGCGGTGCGCATAGAGCGAATACGCCGCGAGCGGCAGCGCCGCGCCCGTATAGCGGATGAACGCCTGCGTGAACGGGTCATAGGCCCCGCTCAGGAAGCGGATGAATACCGGCGATAACGACCACCCGCAGGTGGCCGTGAACAGGGCGGCAAAGGACAGGGTTCGTGTGTTGCGCATCGTTATACTCGGAATCACCGTATACTCGGAATCACCGCCAGAGACGATGTGATGATGCCGATCAGACCGGGTTTTCGAGGAGCGAGAAGGTCATGACGGCTTCAGCGGCGACCGTGCCGTCCACGAGGGCCACCGCCTTGGCCTTGTAGGCGTTGTGACGCCAGTGCACCATTTCGGTTTCGATGACCAGTTGGTCGCCGGGCACGACGGTGCGGCGGAAACGCGCCTTTTCCACCCCCATGAAAAAGGCCACCTGGCCGTTCGGTTCTCCGTTGTCGCCGAAGACGAGCACGGCGCTTACCTGGGCCATGGCCTCGATGATGAGCACGCCGGGCATGACGGGGATGTCCGGCCAGTGCCCCTGGAAATACGGCTCGTTGACGGTGACGTTCTTGATACCCGTGGCGCGTTTGAGCCGTTCGAAGGCCAGAATCCGGTCCACCAGCAAAAAGGGGTAGCGGTGCGGGAGCATCTTCATGATCTGGTTGACATCGAGCACAGGCTTCTGGCGCAGCGAGGAAACCTTGTAGTCGCGGATGATGGCCGCTTCCGCGCCGTTGCCGTAGAATTTCTTGATCTGCTTGGAGAACATGACGTTCTTCTCGTGGCCGCACTTGACGCCGATGATGTGGCCCTTGAGACGGCGGCCCAGCAAGTAGGTGTCGCCGATAAGGTCAAGGATTTTGTGGCGGACCATCTCATCCGGGAAGCGCAATTCGTCGTTGAGGATAGCCTCATCGCCGATGACCACGGCGCTTTCCAGGCTGCCGCCCTGGATCAGCCCGGCATCCTGGAGCATCTTCACTTCGCGCAGAAAACAAAAGGTGCGCGCCGGCGCGATCTGGTTGCGAAAGGTCTCTTCCGTGATGGTGAAGGAGGCGTACTGGGTGCCGATCGCCACATGATCGTAGGCGATGGTCATCGTGACGCGCAATTCGTCCGACGGCAACACGTTCAGAGTGACGTCATCCTGCCGGTAATAGACGGGCCGGTCCACGACGATGTACTGCCTTTCGGCGTCCTGTTCGGTCAGCCCCGCCCGCAGCAGTGTGCTCATGACCGGCAGCGCGCTCCCGTCGCCATTGGGCATCTCGTCGGCGTCCAGTTCGATGATAAGGTTGTCAATGCCCAGGCCGTTCAACGCGGCCATGCAGTGCTCCACGGTATGCACCCGGGCGTCGCCGACGCCGACGGTGGTCCCGCGGGATACGTCAACCACGTGGTCAATGTCCGCCGGAATAGCCGGCTTTTCCGGCAAATCCACCCGGTAGAACACAATGCCCGTGTCCGGCGGGGCCGGTTTGAAGGTCACGGTGGTCAGGCTGCCCGTATGCAGCCCCACGCCCGAAAAAGACGCCTCTTTAGCAATCGTCTTCTGTTTGTCGTTCATGGAGTTTTTTTTCCAATGCCTGGACCTGACGCTCCAGGGATCGCATGCGCCGGATCAGTTCCGGCAACTGTTTATGCGCCGCGCTCACGCGGAGGAACAGTTCGTGGTCTATCGCGGGATAGCCGGTAACCACCTTACCCGCCCCGACCGATTTGTGCACCCCGGAACGCGCGCCGACTGTCGCACCCGCGCCGATGTCAAGGTGCCCGGCGATGCCTGCGGCGGCGCCGATGCGCACGCCATCTCCTATAATAACACTGCCGGAGACCCCGGCCATTCCGGCCAGGGCGCAGTGCTCGCCAATGACGGTATTATGTCCAATCTGGACCAAATTGTCAATTTTCGTACCTCGGCGCACCCGCGTCTCCCCAAAGGTCGCCCGGTCTATCGTGGTATTGCTCCCAATCTCGACATCGTCCTCGATCACCACCCGGCCCACCTGCGGAATCTTCATCCACTGCCCCCCCAGCGGGGCGAAACCGAAGCCGTCGCCGCCGATGACGGCCCCGCCATGGATGATGCAGCGCGCGCCGATTTCCGTGTCCTCGCGCAGCACGACATTGGGATAGACCACGGTGTCAGCGCCGATGCGGGCGCGCCGGCCCACGTAGCATCCGGCATAGAGCACCACGCGGTCGCCGATGACCGCATCCTCGGCGATGCGGACGTGGGCGTCCACGGCCACCTCCGCGCCCAGCTGCGCCTCCGGCGCGATGACCGCCGTCGGGTGGATGCCCGTGGGATGGATGAGTTGCACCTTCTCCCAACGCTGCAACACTTGGGCGAAGGCCAAATCCGGGTGACCAACGATGATCATGGGGATGGCGCAGCCCTCCGCCTGCTCCGCCAGCAGCACCGCCGAGGCCAGGGTGGTCTTCAGATACGGCATATATCGCGCAGCCCGCACAAAGGTCAGGTCCCCCGGTTTCGCCTCCTTGATGCCGTTCACCCCGCGAATCCGGACCCCCGGGTCCCCCACCACCTCCCCGCCCACCAATGCCGCAATCTCGCCGACTGTCATTTCCATGCTGTCTGTGGCCTTTCGCTGTCCCGCCCACCGCGAAGCGCCGGGGGATGTCCCCCTTGGACGGGCGTGGCGCAAAGCGCCGGGGGAGGTAGAAAAAAACCATCCCCTGGAGCGTTTTCCGCCCAGTACGCGGCGGCGCGAAGCGCCGGGGGATGTCCCCCCTGGACGGGGGTGGCGCGAAGCGCCGGGGAATGTCCCCCCTGGACGGGGGTGACGCGAAGCGCCGGGGAATGTAATACAGGCAAATACACCGTGGCATCTCCCGATTTCACCCATATGTCGCCGCGACATGCGGCGCGCGATGGGTCACTGCGCACGCTTGTTCAACAGCGCAAGCACCTTCGATGTGATGTCAATGGTGGGGCTGTGATACAAGACCGCGCCGCGCGGCCCCGCCCTGCCGTTCAGGATCAGGTGGTAATGTTCCTCCGCCGCCAATTGGGTCAGGACGCCCTCCACGTCCTTGAGCACCTCGATCAGCACCTGCTCTTCCTGGTTGTCAATCAGGCGCTGGCGGCGCGCCAATTCGCTCTGGTACACCACATAATCGGCGTCAATCTTGTTTTTGAGTTCCAGCCGTTCCTCCGGGGTCATCGTGGCCCGGCGCGCCTCGAAATCCTGCTTCGCCCTTTCGATTTCCTCCGACATCCGGTCTATCTCTTTCTGAAGCCGGTCCACCTCGGCCTGCAATTCCTGGTAGCGCTGCTTGCGCTTGTCATACTCCGCCAACACGAACTGCATGTCCACCACTCCAATCTTGTACTGCGGCGCGGCGCTCTGCTCCGCCGTCCCCTGCGCCGCGCGGCCGCCCGCCTGGGCCATCACCGCCCCCGCATACCCCGCCATAAAAACCGCCAACAATAACCTGATTCCATATTTCCGCATGGTCTGAATCATCCTCCGACATTTCGCCGTGTGATAAGCAACCCGCTGCCGCCGGTCCGGCCGTCCGCGAATCCCGGCCCATGCCGTTCCGCCCCGCCGACCCCGGCCATATCAATCGCGAAGTATAGCACCCACCCCCCCACCGCGCAAGAAAAATGTGCTTGAAACGCTGCAAGAAGCGGCATAAACCGAATACGTAAGGAAGGTGTATCACTGTGCCGAGAGGAGAACCGGCGCATATTCCACAGAAGGTTCCTCCTGCCGGATGGCCCGCCGGTAAAGCAGGCGATCATGATAACAACCCGTTCTCACAGGAATCCGGCTCCTCGAATAAATGACGATCATCCTGATTGTTCCGGCATCCGCTTTTATTGAATCCACGCAGGACCGCGCCCAACTGCGCGGCGATGAATTTGCGCACCGATAGTCCCGCCAGGCGCATCCCGCCGCATTTTTTGCTTGAAAACTCACGAAACTTGGCGTAGGATGCAAGAACGCCGGGAGAACAGGGTGAACAAAGACGATTTTCCGGGGGAGTGACGTTGTATGCGGGGAGATGCACACCACGCCTTGAGGGACCAAGCCATGAGATGCAATGCCAAGGACCGATACGTTTTCTTTTCCAACGCCATGATTGCCGTCGCGTTGTTGCTGGCGACGCCATTGGCCTGGGCGCAACCGGGTGGCGCTGACGGGGGCGACGGCTTTTCCTGGGCCGCCGCCGTTTCCGATACCGGCGTCCAGGTGGACTGCGTGCTGGAGACGATGAAGACCGAGATCGTTAAGATAGACGGGTATGCATTCCGGCGATTGGCGGTTCCGGGACTTGGGGTGTCGGGAGAACTGGGCCGACCAGAACTACCGGCATGGCGGCGTCTCGTCGAGGTTCCCGCCAACGCCATGAACGTTCAGGCAAAAGTGATCGCCACCGCCAAGGCCCCTGCCCCCAAAGACATTGAAGGCACGGACCTGCCAATTTACCCTGTGCAGCCGCCGGTGGAGAAAATTCCCGGCGCATTGCCCGCACCGCTGGTTTGGGACCAGGCTTTCTACGCCAAGTCCGGGAAAACAGGAGCCATGCCGGTGGAATTGACGTATTTCGGCATCCAGCGGGGCCGCAGCCTGTATATGGTTACAGTGTATCCGTTTGAATACGCCCCCGCATCGAACGCCCTGAATGTCCGGACTGCCCTGTCTTTCGAGGTGCTTTGGGATTGCGGCGGGGCCGCGCCCCAATGGCGCGACGATCGGTATGTTTCGCCGGTGCTGGATGAGGCGCTGGAGTTATGGCTGATTAACCCGACCAAGCGGGAAAAGGGCGGATTTATCGGCCACCCCGCGGGTCTGCTCGTGATAGCCGCGCCCGCATTTTTTTCCGACGCCAACCTCGCCAATTTTGTAACCTGGAAAACCCAGCGCGGCCTGCACACCACGCTGGTTTCAACCGCGACGACGGGGTCCACGGCGGCAGCCATCCAGGCATACATCAAAAACGCATATGATACCTGGGACATCCCCCCATCGTTCTTGATCCTCGTAGGCGATACGGACACCATTCCCTACTGGACCGGCGGGGGCGCCGGCACGCCGCCCACCGACCTGAATTATGCCCTGGTGGAGGGTACGGAATGGAACACGCCGGATATCTGGTACGGCCGCATCTCGGTGCGCAACACGACGCAACTGGCCAACGCCCTGCAGAAAACGATCAACTACGAAAAGCGCATCTGGTCCACCGCGCACACCTGGGAAAAGCACGCCTCGTTCATGGCCGGCACCGACAACTACACCATCACCGAAGGCACGCACAATTACGTCATTTCCAATTATTTCAATCCCGCCGGATTCACCTCGCAAAAGATTTACCAGGTCACCTACAGCGGCACCACGCAGCAGGTGCGCGACGCCGCGAACCAGGGCAGGTCCATGTTGGTCTACTCGGGCCACGGAAGCGAGACCTCCTGGGCCGACGGACCGAGTTTCACCCAAACCGATGTAAACAACCTGTACAACGATGTCTTTCCCATGGTCTTCGGTTTCGCCTGCGTGACCGGATATTACCCGCTGACCGAGTGTTTCGGGGAAACGTGGCTGCGCCATTCCGCCGGCGGCCTGGCCTATTGGGGATCGTCCGTCAACTCGTATTGGAACGAGGACGATGTGCTTGAGAAGGCGCTGTTTCAGGGATTCTGGAGCCACGGCCTGATGTGGATCGGTGCGATGCTCGAATACGCGCAGCAAGGTGTGTATGCCTATTACGGCGGCACCAGCACGGTGCGGCGGTATTTCGAGATGTACAACCTTATGGGCGACCCGACGGTGGATCTGTTCACAGCATTTGTTCAAGACCTGCCGGCGGTGACGCATCTGCCCGCCGTGCCGGCGGGCGCGCCTGCCTTCAACGTCTTCGGCGCGCCGGATGGCGCTGTGGCCGCGCTCACCCAGGGCGGCGTCATTCACGGCGTGGGCGTCATCTCCGGGGGCAGCGCGGCGATTCCATTGGACCCGCCGCTTTTTTCCGGCAACGCATTGCTGACGGTAACGCGGCAGAATTACCGTCCCTACCAGGTTACGCTTCCTGTCACCGCCGGTTCAGCGGGCCTACTTTGGCTGAATGCGGCGCAGTACGCTTGTTCGGACACGGTGTTCATCACGCTTTCGGATACGGACCTGAACACCAATCCCGGAACATTGCAGACCGTGATGGTGACGGCAGCCTCCGGCTCCGAACCCGCCGGCGAATCCGTGTTGCTGACGGAAACCGGTCCGGATACGGCCATCTTCAGCGGCGGCATCGCCCTGAGCACGGTCAACGCGCCGGGAGTGCTGCTCGTGGCGCATGGGGACACGGTGACGGCCACGTATATTGACGCCGATGACGGCGAGGGGGGCATCAATGTGCCGGTGATTGCGACAGCGGCGGTGGACTGCGCGCCGCCGGTCGTCTCGGATGTGGCGGTGCTGGAGATCGGTTCCAGCCAGGCAACAGTCTCCTTTTCCACCGATGAGCCTGCTGCGGCCGTGGTGCACTACGGTCTGGCGTGCGGCGCCCTGTCGCAGAGCGCATCCGGGAGCGGGTTGCATACCAGCCACAGTATCGCGTTGACGGGATTGTTCAAAGACACACCGTATTTCTTTTCCATAGAAACGGCGGATGCGTTGGGCAACGCAGCAACCGACAACAATTCAGGCGCGTGTTACGGTTTCACGACCCTGGCGCAGCCGGACTACTTCACGGAACTGTTCGACGCCGCCGACAATGACGTGGATTATCGGACGCTCTATTTCACGCCGGACGGGTCGGCGGACTTTTACACGGCCTGCCGTGAGCCGGCGGCGGCG